>JBBRWR010000181.1:0-11528 GCA_038249085.1 Opitutales bacterium | reverse complement strand
TTGGGGCCCTCCAAACCCCATACGCCACCCCGCCTTTCCCCTGGGCCCAACCCATTGTGGCGGGGGGTGTGGCGCCGTTTCTTCCCCGTCGCCCCTTTTTTCGCCGGCCCCCCGCCGGTCAGAGACGCGGCGCTACCATCACCGCCAACCGACAACTGCGCCCCTTTCTCCATCTGTCCGCTTGCCGCGGGGACAACCGCGCTTCCTCAATGGGCCATGCGCCGCCACCGTACCCCCTGGCTCGTTCTCGCCCTCGCGTGGATCGGGTTGATCCCCGCGCCCTCCGCCTTTGCCGCGGACCGCCCCAATGTGCTCTTCATCGCGGTCGACGACCTCAACGACGGGGTGGGTTTCTACCGGCCGCACATCCCGCTCTTCGCTCCCGCCAAGTACTTCGAGCCGTTCCCCGCCGCCTCGATCCGGCTGCCGGTCACGCGGGACGATGACCTCGATGATCTGGGTGCGACCGCCCGCAACATTGCGGTCGATCCCGTGACCGCCGGTTCGCATGCCACGGTGTTGAAATATCACCAGTGGAAACCCGCGGTCGCCGCCTACCTCGCCTGCGTGCACTTCGTCGACGCCCAGATTGGGCGGATCCTCGATGCGCTGGATGCCGGACCCCATCGCGACAACACCATCATCGTCCTCTGGGGCGATCACGGCTGGCACCTCGGGGAAAAGCAACACTGGGGCAAATGGACCGGCTGGGAGCGCGCCGCCCGGGTCCCGCCCGCGACCGCGCGCACTTCGCCGCCGGCCGGACGAGCCGCCAACCCGTGACCTTGATCGATCTCTACCCGACCCTGCTCGAACTCTGCGACCTCGCCCCGCCCGCCGGCGGCCTGGACGGACAATCCCTCACCCCGCTGCTCCGCGAGCCGGACCACGCGACCGGCCGCGCCGTCCTCACGACGTTTTACGGCGAACACTTCAGCGTCCGCGACGAACGCTGGCGCTACCTGCGCTACGCCGATGGTTCCGAGGAGCTCTACGACCACGCCGCCGACCCGAACGAGTGGCGCAATCTCGCCGCGCAGCCCGGACAGACCGCCACCAAGGCCCGGCTCGCCGCCCTGATTCCCACGCAGCGGGCGCCGATGCCGGCGGCGCGGCCCGGCAAGGACGATTAGGGCGGCGGTGCCTCGCGGCCCCGGGGCGGATTTTTGCACGGTCGGTCGCGTTGTCGGAGCGGCGTAATGTCGCGATGGAAATCCGCCCGCGCTGAATCGCGGCATAAAGCCGCTCCTACAAGAGGGATCCGACGAGTCATTTTCGGGCCGGTTCGCCGTGCAAAAATCCGCCGTGCTCGCGGCTCGCCCGGCGCCCGGCGCCACCCCGGCGTTGACGGCGTTCCTTCCGGGGGATTAACCTCGCCGGGTCACGTCAGCTGTGGGCGGGGTGCCCTCACCCCGCTGGTTGCAGGTTCCGCAATGCACGAGGCGCGGGGTGAGGGCACCCCGCCCACAAGTTCAGCGAGCCAGGTGGATTTTCCCCGGCATCCGCACCATGAATACATCCCGCCGCCAGTTCCTCGCCACCTCGACCCTCGCCGGCGCCGGCCTTTCTTCCGGCCTGGCCCGCCTCACCCCGGTGTTGGCCGCCGGCGCCGCCCCCACGATCGTTTCCGCCGCCGCCGCGGCCAAGCCCGCCCTGCTCGGCGGCACCCCGGTCCATGCCGGCGGCTGGCAGTCCTGGCCGGTCTGGCGCACCGCCTGGGAGCCGGCGATGCTCGAGGTGCTGCGCAGCCGCCAATGGTACCGCAACTCCGGCACGCACGTCGCCCGCTTCGAGGCCGACTACGCCAAACTCCTCGGCGCCCGGCGCTGTCTCGCCACCGCCAGCGGCACCGCCGCCCTCATCGTCAGCCTGCACGTGCTCGACGTCGACGCCGGCGACGAGGTCATCGTTTCGCCCTTCACCTTCATCGCCTCCTACAACGCGATCCTCGCCCACAAGGCCCTGCCCGTCTTCGCCGACACCGATCCCGCCACGTTCACCCTCGACCCGGCGTCGCTCGCAAGCCGCGTCACTGATCGCACCCGCGCCATCATGCCCGTGCACATTTACGGCCTGCCCTGCGACATGGATCCCATCAACGCCCTCGCCCGCGCCCGTGGCCTGCGCGTCGTCGAGGACGCCTGCCAGGCCTGGCTCGCCGAGTACCAGGGCCGCAAATGCGGCAGCCTGGGCGACCTGGGCTGCTTCAGCTTCCAGGAGTCGAAACACCTGCCCGCCGGCGAAGGCGGCGCCATCACGGGCAACAGCGACGAATTGCTTGATCGCTGCACCGCGTTCCACAATTGCGGCCGCTCCACCGGCGGCTTCAAGGGCAGCGGGTGTTTCACCCGCGGCGGCAATTTCCGCATGACCCAGTTCCAGGCCGCCCTCCTCCTGCAGCAATTCGACAAACTCGTCCAGGAGACCGCCCGCCGCCGGGACAGCGCCGACTACCTCTCGGCCCGGCTCGGGCTGATCCCCGGCATCACCCCGGCCCGCCTGCCGGCCAACAGCCGCGGGGTCTGGCATCTGTATCCATTGCGTTATGACGCACGGCACTTCCACGGCCTCAGCCGCGACGCCTTCCTCAAGGCGCTCAACGCCGAGGGCGTGCCCGGGCATGCCGTCTACAAGGAGCAGTACTTCGACGGCCTGCTGGACGAGGCCATCGCTTCGCGCGGCTTCCAGCGTCTGTTCAGCGGACAGCGTCTCAAGGCCTATCGCGACAGTTTCCAAGAGCTGAAGGGCAACCGGGAGGTCTGCGCCACCTCGTTCGCCTTCACCCAAAATATCCTGCTGGCCGACCGCACCGGCCTCGACCACATCGTCGAGGCCGTGGCCAAGATCCAGGCGCACAGCGCCGCGCTGGCCTCAGCGAAGGCCTGAGGCTCGCCGGATCATCACCGGCTCACTGTAGGAGCGGGTTTACCCCGCGACCTTGCCCGGCCGGTCGCGGCGTAAAGCCGCTTCTACAGCCGGTCGCGCCAGGCCCGTGCACCGGACCCGGCGCGCTCCCGCCCTCAGAACGACCAAGTGGTCGTGCAGCGAATCTCGCGCGGGGCCACCAGATCGTAGCGGCTGTACGCCACCCCGCGGCCGCCCGGCACGATCCAGCCGTCGGGCGCGGTCGCACTCGTGGCGAGTCGCACCGGGATGATGTCCGTCTTGTCGAGCACGTTGGAAATGTTGATCTGGAAGCGGAACCGGCCCGGCACGTGTTCGAACTTCCGCGAGTACGCCATCATCATGTCGGTGGCGGTGATCGGCTTGCCCGTGATCTCATTGCCCTGGGAGTCCGAGCCGATCACGTTGGTGCTGCGCCAGCGCCAGCCGCCGCCAATCGTGAAGCCCTTCCACGTCCCTTCCTTGAAGTCATACGCCGTGAAGAGGCTGATCTTGTGCGGGCGCAGGCCCCACCGCTTGTCCTGATCCTCCCGCAAGCCTTGATAGGTGTCGACGAGGTTGAAGATTTCCTGCGCCACCGAACTCCCGTTGGAGGTGGTGAGCACCCCGAGGTTCGCCCCGGGGGCCTTGGCGGCCAACTCGATCCACTTCGCCACGGTGCCATCGGGCGTGTAGGCGCTCGGATTGACGGTATAGAGGCCGCTTGCATTCTGCGTCACTCCCTGGGCCAGCTTGCCGCCGACCTCCGTGAGCCCGTACCACGCGTGAATCTCCGCGGCCGAGTTCTTGCGCCCGGAGTCGGTGTAGGAATAATTGGCGACCAAGCGCCAATTGCGCGTCAGGTTGGTGGTCACCCGGGCTTCCCACCCCTTGGAGTCGTATTCGGAGGAGGAGGCGTTGGCCCCCGGGGTGAGCGCCGCATAGATGGGATCGAATTGGGCCTGGGTGTAGGGCAGCCCGGGGCCCACCAGCGCGCTGGCAAACGCGTCCATCACGCGGGTGTTGCGTCCGGACGCGCCCCCGAAGCCGTTCGTCGTGATCTTCCCTTGTTCGTTGGACGTGAAGTAAACGATCTTGGCTGCGACGCGGCCGTCCAACAGATCCAACCCGATGCCATAGTCCTCGCCGTGGCCCTTCGCTGAGGCCCCCAGGTTGCCATCGGGGAAAACCTTCCGCACGAAGGAGGGCACGCCTTGGTTGGTCGAGCGGTTGGCGATCAGCGACAACCACTTGGTCGCATGGTAAACCACCCCGGCCGTGCCCGTGTAGCCGGTCGCGCTGGTCACGTTGGCCTTGCTGCGATCGCGATCGAGCACGTTGCCGACGATCGGATCGTCGAGGAATCCCAATTCGTACTCGGTGACGTCGTCCTGCCGGTACCCGAAAGTCGTGACGACCTTGCCGGCCAGGAAATAGCTCTGCACGACCCCGAGCATCGACTTCAGCTCCTGTTCCCCGCCGCTGTTGTTGGGCCCCCACACTTCGTTGGCCCACGCCAGCTCGTAGTCTTTGCTGCCAAAATTGACCGTGGAAGGCAGCGACCGCCAGTCGCCCACGCGGTACGTCGACCAACTGCCCTCGTCGATGTAATTGCGCACCGTGATGCGGTTGTTGGCGTTGTTGGGGGTGTTGTTGAAGGGCCGCCCGGCCAGCGCCAGCCACGAGTTCGCGCGCTGGTCGAATTGGGAGGACTCGGAATACATCCCCGCGATCCGGTGCCGGCCGAACCACTTCGACTTCGTGTCGAGCAGGTAGGAGGCGGAGAGTCGCGTCTCCCGTACGTCGCCCACGTGGACATCGCGCCGCCAGTTCCCGTCGTAGTACAACCGGCCGGCATACGGATTCGCGACCCCATTGACCCCGAGCGTGCGGTTGGCATCGCCGCGAAGGGTGGGGTCATTGCCGGTCATCAGGTTCACCTGCGCCGCGGTGTCCTGGTAATTGTGCGCCAGGTTGAAGGCCAGGTTGGACGTCGCCTGCCAGTCAACCGTGATGGTGTAGTTCTTCAGGCTCTGCTCCCGGTACATGCCCGGACCGGCGGCATTGATGTCCCGCGGATAGATCCGCGGGTCGTTGACCCGGAGCTGGGAACTCGTCACCCCCGGCGTGCCGTCGGGCGCCCGCACCCCCGAGTTGTTGTAACTGCCGCTGATGAAGGCCCCGATGTTGTCGAAGATACTGCCATTGTTCTCGATGAAGGTCGCGCGGCGGTTGTTGCCGGTGCGCTGGCCATCCCGCCCCACGACGCCCAACGCCGTCATGGCGGCGGTGGGCAGGGTGTTGTTGGGCGTAAACGTTACGGCGCTCACGCCAAAGGCATCACGATTGTCGAGCCAGGCCAGGGCTTCGTCCGTCTCCACCGTCGCGCGGACGACCGCGCCCTTGTCCCGGCCGGTTTCGCCCATGGCGCTGATCGTCACGGTGCGGATCGGGCGAAAGGTCACGGACCCGAAGATGCGTTTCTTGTCCTGATAATCGAACGCCCGCCATCCGCCGTTTTCCTGCTGCACCGCCGCGAGGGAGACGGCGAGACGATCCCGCTGCAGCACCCGGTTGGTATCCATCTCCCGCCGGCCGCGATCCCAGGAGCCAAAACTAAAGCGCAGATTGGTGCTGTCGCCGCGGGTCGAGGCCACCTTCGACGACTGGTTGAGCATGCCGCCGGGCGCACCGATGCCAAACAGGATGCTGTTGGGGCCCCGCGTATCCTCGAAGCGGCCGGCCCGATACGGATCGATCGGCGTGATGCTGGTAAAGTAGTCCATGCCCAGGCCGGCATCGAGCCCCCGGACGAGAATCGTCGGCGTCAGGCTCTGCGCGTTGATCACGGGGTTCAGGTTGCTCCCGGTCTGGTTGGCGTTCGTGTTCACCTCGCCGTTCACCGAATACTCCAACAATTCCTTCACGTCGGTGATCGCCAGATCGTCGAGGAACTCCTTGGTGAAGACCGTGACCGAGCCGGCCGTGTCGCGCAGCGAAGTGTTGAGCCGGCTGCCCGCCAGCGTGTTTTCGGCCAGATACCCGACATCGCGGTCGGTGGTGACGGTGAAGGGGCTCAATTCGACGACCTCCTGGGCAGACGGCACCTTGGGGGCGGACTGGGCCGGTTCAGCGGCCAGGGCGGGAAACAAGGCGGCGACCGTCAGACCGGCGCACAGGGAAATGGCCGGATGACGGCCGCGGGACGTTTTCATGGTAGTTCAGGGGTTCGGTGACTGCTGGGCGAGGGCCGCGCGGCGCCGGGGCCGCGACGCGAGTAGGAAGCCTGATATGACAGTTTCGTCACCCGCAGAGACAAGGCGAAAGTTAAGCTTGTCCCGGCGCGCTCTCATGCGGCGGTGCCACGCGGGGTCCTCGCGCCGCGGGTTGGGTTGCTCCGCGAAGTTCGGGCCTGGCGCGCTGCGCTCGACGGGCGCCGGGCGGTGGTCCAGTCTGCGCTCACGCCCCGAACCCCGCTCCCCGCCATGAAACATCTGCTCCTCGTCGCGTCGCTCTTCACCGCGTTCACCCACCTCGGCGCCGCCGAACCCCCGTGGAGACTCGGCCTCGCCACCGTGAAGATCACGCCGGAGGAACCCGTGCTGATGTACGGCTACGCCGGTCGCAATCAGCCCCACCAAGGTGTGGCCAGCGATCTGTTTGCCAAGGCCCTCGCCCTCGAAGACCACGCCGGTGCCCGCGCGGTGCTCGTCACCTGCGACCTCGGCGGCCTGCACGGCGACATGGTCGAGCGCATCGCCGCGCGCCTGCAGCGGCAGCATGGCCTGCCCCGCGCCTCCATCCTCTACAACGCCTCGCACACCCACGCCGGGCCCCTGGCCTGGGTCGCGCAGGACGAAATGGCGGGCGTGGCACCGGCCGCCGTGGCCACCACGCGCGCCTACGTCGCGCAACTGGAACGGATGCTGGAGCAGGTGGCGGACGATGCGATGGCGAAGCTCGAGCCCGCGACGTTGTCGTGGGGCCTGGGCATGGCGCCGTTCGTCATGAACCGCCGCGAGTTCACCGATCGCGGCATCATCCTCGGATTCAATCCCAAGGGGCCAGTCGATCGCAGCGTGCTGGTGCTGCGGGCCGACGACGCGCAGGGCCGCCTGCGCGCGGTGCTCCTGGGCGTGGCGTGTCACTGCACGTGCACCGGTCCAAAAAATTTCCTCATCGACGGTGACTACGCCGGACGCGCCCAGCGCGATCTCCAGGAACGCTTTCCCGGCGCCCAGGCGATGTTTCTCACCGGCTGCGGCGGCGACGCCAACCCGTGGCCGCGCGGTGAACTGATCAACGCCCAGGAACACGGCGCGACCCTCGCCGCCGAGGTCACGCGCGTGCTCGCGACCAAACTCGCTCCGCTCCGTCCGCCGCTGCGCACCGCCTGGCAGCGGGCCGCCCTGCCGATCGCGCCACCCGCGTCGCGGGAAAAGCTCACCGCGATGGTCCAGTCGTCCCCGAGCTGGCTGCGGTACATCGGCTCGCGCCAGCTGGCCCTGCTCGACCAGGGTCAGCGGCCGGCGTCGTCCTACCCCATGCCGATCGCCCTCTGGCATTTTGGCACGGACCTCGCGCTCGTGGGCCTCAGCGGCGAGCCCGTCAACGACTACGTGCACCTGATCGAAAACGCCCTCGGCCCCACGCGCCTCTGGGTCGCCGGCTACTGTCATGATGTTTTCGGATACGTGCCCACGGCCCGCATCCTGCGCGAAGGCGGCTACGAAACCCGCGGCATCGATCGCGGCGACGCCGTGGGCCAGTTCACGCCGGATGCCCAGGACGTGATCGTCGCCACCGTCACCGCGCTGGCCCGTGAAGCCGGCCGGGTGAAGTAGGGCGCACGGATGCCCTTGCCATCCCCGTCATCGCGGATCTCCATCAATCAATTGGCGCGGCGAACGTCTGCGCCCACCAGCCGGCCAGCGACATCGGGTCACTTCCTTCTGCGCTCCTTTCCATCCAGCTCTGCTCCATCCCCCATCATGAAAAACGTTCGTCGCATCGGCGCGTTCCTGGCTACGACCTTTGCCCTTGCCGCCGCCGAACCCCTGCCGGCTCCATGGCAGCATCAGGACATCGGTCCCGCCAAGATCCCCGGCTCCGCCCAACACGCCGCCGGCTTCTTCACCCTGGGGGGCACCATGGATATTTGGGGGCCGGCGGATGGGGGTCACTTCGCGTGGCAGCCGGCGCACGGCGACACCGAATTGGTGGCGCGGGTGACCGCGATGGACAACCCCGGCGGGGTGGCCCACGCCAAGGCCAGCCTCAGCCTGCGCGGTAACCTCGCCCCCGGCGCCCGTCAGGTGACGATGTGCGTCACCGCCACCGACGGCACCCAGCTCCTGTGCCGCGCCGAACTGAACGGCCCGACCGTCCGCGTCGACCCCGTCAAACGCGACCCGGGCGTAGGTGTGCCCAAAAAGCAGTTTCCCTGCTGGCTGAAACTCGTCCGGCGCGGCAACGAGTTCACCGGCTACGAATCGACCGATGGCGTCACCTGGTATCTCACCGGCAAAACCAATCTTGGCCTCGCCGCCGAAGCTGTGATCGGCCTCTCCGCTTCCTCGCACAAACCGGACATCCTCATGCACGCTACCTTTGACCAGGTGAAACTCACCACGGGGACCGGCGGCGGCGGGGGCAAGGCGCCGGACAACCGGCTCTCCCGCCTCATGACGATGGCCATCGATGGCACGGACCAGCGGATCGTCTACGAGAGCCCGGAGCGGTTCGAAGCCCCCAATTGGTCGCCCGATGGACGCTGGCTGGTCTGCAACCGCCAAGGCGCGTTCTTTCGCATCGCCGCGGCCGGCGGCGGGCAGCCCGAACCGATCGCAACGGGCGACGTCAAGGGCGTGAACAACGATCATATGCTCTCGCCCGACGGTAAGACGATCTACTTCAGCGCCCAGGGCCACCTCTATGCCGTGCCCTTCGGGGGCGGCACCCCGCGCCGAATCTCCAACGACCAGGCACCCGAGCGGAAATTCAAATACTACCTCCACGGCGTCTCGCCCGACGAGAAGACGCTTGCCTACACCGGTGTGGAAGCGGTGGCCGGCCCCGCCAAGGTCCAGAGTGATCTCTACACCATCCCGGCCGCGGGCGGCGCCGATACCCGCCTGACCCAAACGCCCAACCCGGATGATGGCCCGGAATATTCCCCCGATGGGAAATGGATCTACTTCAACTCCGAGCTGCGGGCCAAGGTCCCAGGCCATGCGCAGGTCTTCCGCATGCGGCCGGACGGCAGCGGCATCACCCAACTCACCGACGACGAGCGGGTGAACTGGTTCCCCCATGTTTCGCCCGACGGCCAGTGGATCGTCTATATCAGTTTCCCGCCCGGCACGATCGGCCACCCGGCCAACCGCGACGTGATCCTGCGCCGCATGAAGACCGATGGCAGCGCCCGGGCCGACCTCCTCGCCTTCAATGGCGGCCAGGGCACGATCAACGTGCACAGCTGGTCGCCGGACAGCCGGCACTTCGCTTTCGTGATGTATCCCGAGGCAAAGTAGCCTCCCGGTTTGCCCCCCGACCCCGGTTGCGATCACCGCTCCGTCACGTCCCCCTCTCCCCGCCCTCATGAAATCCTCCGTCCTGTTGCTCGCCGCCCTCGCGACCCTTGCCGGCGGCGCCGCCGCCGCCACCGCCGCGCCCGCCCGGCCCAACGTCATCGTCATCCTCACCGACGACCAGGGGGCCGGCGACGCCGGCTGCTACGGTGCCAGGGACTTGGATACACCGGCGATCGACGCGCTCGCGACCCGCGGCGTACGCTTCACGCAATTCTACGCGGCGGCGCCGGTGTGCTCACCCTCGCGCGCCGGCCTGCTCACCGGCAAATACCCGCTGCACGCCGGTCTCACCGGCAACGCCAGCTCGCAGCCGGGCGGCCGGGGCCTGCCGGCCGCGCAGGTCACACTCGCCGAGATGTTCAAGGCCGCCGGCTACACGACCGCGCACATCGGCAAATGGCACCTCGGCTACACGCCGGCGACCATGCCCAATGCCCAGGGCTTCGACCATTCCTTCGGGCACATGGGCGGATGCATCGACAACTTCTCCCACTTTTTCTACTGGCAGGGCCCCAACCGCCACGACCTTTACCGCAACGGCCGCGAGGTGCAGGAACCGGGGCGTTTCTTCGCCGACCTGATGGTGGAGGAGGCGGCGGCGTTCATGCAGCAGAACCGCGCGAAGCCCTTCTTCATCTACTTTGCGCTCAACATGCCGCACTACCCCTATCAGGGCGACCCGAAGTGGCTCGCCCGCTACGCGCACCTCCCCTACCCGCGCAACCTCTACGCCGCCTTCCTCTCCACCTGCGACGAGCGCATCGGCACCCTGCTCCGCCAGGTGGATGACCTCGGCCTGCGCGAACAGACCATCATTGTCTACCAGTCGGACAACGGCCACTCGATGGAGGAGCGGGCCCATTTCGGCGGCGGCAGCGCCGGGCCGTACCGCGGACAAAAGTTCAGTCTGTTCGAAGGCGGCATCCGCCTGCCCGCCGTCATCTCCTGGCCCGGCCACCTCCCCGCCGGCGAAGTGCGTGACCAGATGGTTCACGCCTGCGATTGGATGCCCACTGTTGCCACCCTGGCCGGGGTCGATCTCCTCGATCCCGCCATCGACGGCCTCAGCATCGTGCCGGTGCTGCAATCCGCCTCCGCGCCAAGTCCGCATGCGGTGCTGCACTGGCAGGTCGGCGACAACGCCCGCGCCCAGTGGGCCGTCCGCGAGGGCGAGTGGAAACTCATCGGCAACCTGACCGCCGCGCCTGACCCCACCCTGACCGCCGCGGACAAAAAGCTCTTCCTCTCCCACCTCGCGACCGACGTCGGGGAGACCCGCAATGTCGCGGCGCAGAACCCCGCGGTTGTCGCCCACCTCCAAAAACTCCACGATGACTGGGTCGCCGCCCAAAAGCCCGCCGCGGACGGCGGTGACGCCGTGCAGGACCGGAAGGGCAACGAGCGTTAGGGCGGGCGCTTATCACTTTTCTGTCCTTCACGAGGCGGGACGCCTCTGCCACGCAGGGAAGAAGTGGCAAGGACGCGCCAGTCGGAAACCGGTGCCACGGGTTCAACGCGCTACCACGCGCACCCGCGATTCCAGCCAGCGGGTCAGGTGTTCTGGGTCTACGGGCGCACCGGTTGAAACAGCAGCGGCAGGAACTCGGCCAGGTAGCCGCGCCAGACCGGCCAACTGTGGGCCCCCGGAGTGAGGTGCCACTCGTGGTTGATGCCGCCAGCCTTGAGGCGGGCCACGAACTCCTCATTGCGCGCCCGCAGGAAATCGTCCTGACCACACCCAATCCACAACAGGCGCAGCCTGGCATTGGTGCCGGTTGCGTCGGCGACGACCGCGTCGGTCACGGCGGCGTCCGCCGGCACCCCGCTGAAGGAGCCGACCCAAGCAAAGCGGTCGAGGTTGCCCAGGCCGACGGTGAGCGACTGGCCGCCACCCATGCTGAGCCCGACAATCCCCCGCCGATCTGGTCACTGGGGCGCAGCTGTCGTTTGGCGGTGATGCCTCTGGGAGTAGCGCCGTGTCTCTGACCGGCGGGCGCCAGTCGAAGACTGGCGCTACGGGAAGGACCGAACTTGACGCCACCGTCAACCTGG
>JBBRWR010000180.1:0-12333 GCA_038249085.1 Opitutales bacterium | reverse complement strand
GGTGAAACCGAAGGCCGTGCCGACGGTGCCACCCGCGGTCAGCGGCGTATTGGTGATGATCGGGGCGACGCCGGCGGCGGCGACGGTGACGACGAGGGTGGCGTTGCCGGTGCCGGTCGCGTTGGTGGCGCCGAGCAGCACGTTGGTCGTGCCGACGGTGGTGGGTGAACCGGTGATGGCGCCGGTGGCGGCGACAACGCTCAGACCTGCCGGCAGCGGGCTCGCGCTATAGCTGGTGGGCGTGCCCGAGGCGGTGATGGTGAAACCGAAGGCCGTGCCGACGGTGCCACCCGCGGTCAGCGGCGTATTGGTGATGATCGGGGCGGGCGTGGTCACCGTCAGGGTGACGGCGTTGCTCACAATCGCGCCCGATGCGTTCGTCACGACGACATCATAACTCGCGGCGTCACCGGCGGCCACGGCGGAGAGCGAGAGGATCGAGGTCGTCGCCGAGGCGTTGCCCACGATGTTAAGCCCGGCCTTGCGCCATTGAAACGTCGGCGCGGTGGTGCCGCTGGCGGACACGGAGAAAGTGGCGGTGGTGCCGGCGACCGCGCTTTGCGAGGTCGGCTGCGTGGTGATGACCAGCGTGGCGACACCCGTGGCCGTGAAACTCTGCCGCAGCATATTGTACGCGAACGAGCCGGCCTGGCCGGCCTGCGCCGCCTGCAGCGTAATCACACCCGGTGCAGTCGGCGTGACGGTGAAGACGCCGCCCACCGGACCGCTGATCGAGGCCGCGCCGGTCGAGCCGGAGACCACGGTGAGCGTAATCGGTAGCGCGGAACTGGCCGAAGGCGCCACCGTGAAGGAACCCGTGCTGATCGCGCGGTCGGCGATGGCGGCAAAGCTGACCGACTGCCATTGCGCGTTGACCGAGCCGGCCGTGTAGAATTTGTTGACCCCAAAGCCCACGTCGCCGGGCACGAAGGTCAACGTCGAGTAGACACTGCCGAGGTTGGCGATGTCCGCCGCTTTCCCGGAGACGGGATTGAGCGTGCCGAGGATCGTGTTGCCCGTGATGGAGTCCAGGCGCAGGAAATACATCTTGTCCGTGCCGTAGCCGACATCGGTGCCGGTGAAGGCCAGCGCCTTGTGGCCGTTGGCGCCCAGATCAAATTTGTCGGACGACGCTCCGGCCAGCGCGGGCACCATGGTGCCGAACTTGACGGTGCTGGTGATAGAATCAGTGCGCAGGTAATAAAAGAGGTTGCCGCCATAACCCAGATTGGAGGCCGCGAAGGTCAGGCCAAAGTAGCCACTGAGGCCACCCGTGGCGGGCCCGCCCGGCTGGGACATCGGCTTTAGATCCGTGACGGCCGACGCCGTGCCGGAACTGGGCACGAGATGCGTGAAATAGTCGCCGTCACTCTTGTGATGAATGAAGTACATCTGCACCGAACCAAACCCGAGGTCGGGATCGGCCGAGGTCAGGGCGGAGTAGGAATTCGGGGTGAGCTTGCTGCCGATGTCCGCATGGTTGGTCGCGGCGCCGGACCCCGCGAGGTAGAGCGTAAACGCGGCAATGTCGCCGCCGGCCGGGATGGCGGTGTCCTTGAGCGAGTAGAACTGGTTGGCGCCGCCGCCCAGCGACAGATCCTGCGCCATGTGATGGAAGCCCCCCAGGCTGCCCCCGATGCCCCAGCGCGGAACCAGAGTGACGGCACCGGTGGCGGGGGCGATGGCGATCGATGCCATGTTGTCGGCGCGAACGGGGAGGCTGGCGAGCAGCGTGAGGGCCACGGCGGCCGAGGAGACTAAACTTCGGGATATCATATTCATTGAATTCTTCTTCTCTTGAAGTGGGTGAGCTGAGGTGGCGGGAGGCGTCCGCTAGGCGGGCGGATGGGCAGAGAATGGCTGCGATCATGGGATCAGAATAATTGATCGCCGCCGCGGTCGCTATGGGGTGAACTAAGCACATCGCTACACGACTTGGTCGTTGCCCCGTACACGCCGGATGGCGCGGCCGTCGGGCAGGCGGTTTCCGGGTCAAGTCGGCCACGGCGGGTCTCGGGTGGGTGGAGCGCCGGGCGGGCGCGCCCCCCACGGCGGATTTTTGCACGGTCGGTCGCGCTGTAGGAGCGGCTTTATGCCGCGATGGAATTTCGCACGCGCTGAATCGCGGCCTGAAGCCGCTCCTACAAGAGGGCTAAGACAAGTCATTTTCGGGCCGGTTCGCCGTGCAAAAATCCGCCCGGCCGACCCCCGGGGTAGGGTATTACCCTATCGCGATTGGAGGGGAACGGGCGTTTAATCCCTGCTCACGAAGGTTTCGCCCCACCGACGACACCCCGATCGTGCCATCAAGGGGAACCCAGTCGAGCCGGGGTGCCCCAGGCTGGGAAACCGCCGGACGCCATCTGCATGAAGAACCCCCGCACGGGGTTCTTTCTCACGCAGGCCCTCATGCCGCTGGAGGCGGACCAGCGGGCCGTGCGGAAGACGAATCGTCTCCTGCAGCAGCGCCACGCGACCCTGCGCCTGCACAACGCGGCCCTGGCGAAGGGTCATCGCCGGCTCGAACGCGAGGTCGCGCGGCGCGAAGCCGCCGAGACCGTCATTCAGAAGGAAAAGCAACAGTATCACGATCTGCTGATCGAATCGCAGGCCATGCAACGCCGGCTTCGCCAGTTGGCGCGGCAGGTCCTTTCGGCGCAGGAGGAGGAGCGCAAGGAGATCAGCCGCGAACTGCACGACGAGGTCGGGCAAACGCTGGTGGGCATCAACGTCGAACTGTCGGCGTTGCTGCGTGGTGCCTCGGTGACCCTGCACAGCCTGAAAGTGAAGATCGGCCGCACGCAGCGGCTGGTCGAAACCTCCGTGAACGCCGTGCACCGTTTCGCCCGCGAGCTGCGCCCGGCGGTCCTCGACGACCTCGGGCTCATCCCCGCGCTTCACGCCTACTGCAAGAGCCTCGCGATCCGAAAGAAGATCAAGATCGAACTGACCGCCTTTGGCGGCGTCGAAGCCCTCGCCAATGCCAAGCGCACCGTGCTTTACCGGGTGGCGCAGGAAGCCCTCACCAAGGTCGCCCGTCATTCGCGCGCCACCGAGGTGAGCGTGATCATCAGCCAGCTCCCCGGCGCAATCCGGATGGAGATCGGGGACAACGGCAAATCGTTCCAGCTCGAAAAAATCCTCCGGGACAAGAATCACAAGCGCCTCGGCCTGGTGGGCATGAAGGAGAGGATTGAGATGATTGGGGGCGGGCTGCACATCGAATCCGCTCCCGGCCGGGGCACGACGGTGCGCGCCGAAATTCCCTTTTACCCGGAGAAGACGAAGAAATGATCCCTGCAAAGAAAATCACCATCCTGCTGGCCGACGATCATGTCGTCGTGCGCCAGGGTCTCTGCGCCCTCCTCCAGGCCGACCCTCTGTTCTCCATTGTGGGCGAGGCGCAGACCGGACGCGAGGCGGTGGAGCAGGCGCGGGCCCTGCAACCCGACATCATCCTGATGGATATCGCGATGCCGGTGCTCAACGGCATGGAGGCGACCCGGCGGATTCTCGCCGCCAACCCCGCGGCCAAGGTGGTCATCCTCTCGGCCCACAGTGAGGACGAGTACCTTGAGCGCATGATGACGGCGGGGGTGTCCGGTTTTCTGGAAAAACAGAGTTCCGCGGAGATTCTGACCAGGGCGATTCGCGAAGTAGCCGCGGGCAAGATCTTCCTCAGTCCGTCAATCGTGAAGCGTCTCCAGCAGGCCCGCGCCAAGCCGCTTGACCGGGATGGACTGATCCGGGCCAACGGCCGGCGTCTGACCCTGCGCGAATCCGAAGTGCTGCAGCTCGTGGCGGAGGGTTCCCCCAACAAGGGCGTTGCCGCGGAACTGGGTATCAGCATCAAGACGGTCGAGAAGCACCGGCAACACCTGATGGACAAGCTCAACATCCATGACACCGCCGGCCTCACGCGCTACGCGATTGCCGCGGGAGTCATCGAGGGCGGGGTCCAGTTGACGATCATCTAACGAGGCGCCGCCTCAGACCTTTGACCACAGATTTCACGGATCGCACAGATATCAATCCTGCCTTTATCCGTTTTATCTGTGCAATCTGGTTGATTGGGTTTGGCAAAACTTGACGGGTTCCCATCGACTTTCGGCCTTCAAGGACTCTGGCCAAGGTGAAGGCGAACCTGTGATTTCTTCGGCGGGATTGACGGCAAGGTAACTGCAGCTCCCTGACCGCGTGGGGAGCCGCCCCGTCGGCGCGGCGGTTCCCGTGGGCTTGCGCCTTCCCGGCTTGGCTGGCAATGAGGGGACCCTTACCTGCCGTGAACTCCCTCCCCGTGCCCCAGCCTTCTGCTCCCCTGACCCGCCGGCGTTTTCTCGGTCTCGGCGCCGGGGCCGCCGCCGGCCTCGCCTTGTCCCGCCCCGCCGCGGCCGCGGCGCCGTCGTCGCCCCCGCTGTTTCCGCAGCTCGCGCGCGTGGGCGATCGCTTCACGATCGCGCTGCTGGCCGACTCGCATTTTGGACCACTGGAGGCCGCCCGGCAGGACAACGCGGAAAAATTCCGCCGCATCGCCGCCGAGATCAACGCCCGCCAGCCGCCGCCGGCGTTTGTCACCCACCTCGGCGACGTCGTGGGCAGTCCCGGGGAGGGCCAGCTTGCCGCCGCCCGGGCGCTGCTGCCGCTCCTGCAACCGCTCACCGTGCTCGTGCACGGCAACCAC
Organism: Opitutales bacterium; assembly: GCA_038249085.1. Taxonomy (GTDB): domain Bacteria; phylum Verrucomicrobiota; class Verrucomicrobiia; order Opitutales; family Opitutaceae; genus ER46. The sequence continues at coordinate 7,652 of JBBRWR010000180.1, read as the reverse complement.
GACGGGCAGGAACCGTGGACCGAGTTCAAGCAACTGCAGCGCTTCGCCAACGGCACCGACGCGACCTTGTTCAGCTTCAATTGCGGCCGCTGGCACTTTGTGGTCCTGCCCTTCGGCCGGCAGCCGGAGACGGAATTTTCGGCGAAGCTGATCGCCTGGCTGGAGGCCGACCTGCGGGCGCATCGCGAGCGGCCGACCATGATCTTCGAGCACCACCACCTGCTGCCGCAGGGGCTCACGCAGCTCGAGACCTACACCTACGAAAAGCCGCTGCGCAACCGAATCCTTGATACGCTCGCCGCGGCCGGCAACGTGCGCTGGGTGTTCTGCGGCCATGTGCACAACGGCATCCAGGCGGCGGTGAAGACCGCCTGGACGTGGCGCGGCATCAACTTTCTCACCGCGCCGACCGTGGTGCCCCCGCGCAATTTCGGCGAGGAGTACCCGGCGTTTGCCGCCGGCCAGCCCAACGAGCGCGACGATGGCGGCGGCTATTACCTGCTGGTGGACGTCGAGGGCGACCGGGCGCGCGTGCGCGGGCGGCTGGGCGGCGTCCGGGAGGAGTACGTTTTCGCGGATACGTTTCGACCCTACGAGAACCAGGAGCCGCTGTGGTTCCAGAACATCGCGGACCTGCCGGCCCGGCCGGCACTGGAGAACGGATCCTTCGAAATGAGTCTCGCGGGCTGGACGGCGCCCTATCGCTACATCGCGGACCGGGACCCCGGGTATACCTGGACCGCGGATACGAAGCGGGCCAAGGCGGGGCGATCGGCGGCGCGACTTTCCGTGCGGGAAAAGGGGCAGCCGTGGGCGAAGGACGAGATGACGGAGCTGTACCAATGGCTGCAAGTGCCCGCCGGCGCGAACCCGGCCCTGCGCGCGAGCTGCCTGATCGACGAAGCGGATGTGCGCGGGGGTGGTTATCTGCGCTTCACCGCCTTCGCGAAAAACCAACCCAGGCTCACGTACCTCTTCGACTGGGGGAGTGGCGATCGCGGCGCCAACATGCGCATGGCCCTGCACGCGCAGTTCATGGCGAACGGCCAACGCGCCATGGCCACCGATCTGATCAACCTGGGCCGGCGCCGCGAGGCGCTCTTCTGGCGGCTGGCGGTCACGCCCGATCGCTGGCACGAGGTGCAGGTGCAATTGGCGCCGGCGTATGATCAGGCGATGGGCCAGCCGGGGGCCTTCGCCCGGCTGGGCGTCGATCGCCTGCTCGTGGGCGTCGGCGTGTGGTGCGGGGAGGCGCGCGGTTCGCGGAGCGCCGGCTGGTTCGACGACGTGGCCCTGGCGACCCCGGGCGGGTCTGAGGAGCCCGCCGTGACGTTTGCCGGCCAGGCGTTGCCGGTGGACGCCCGCGTGTTCACCACCGACTTCGGCAGCAAGCACCTCGTCAATCCCGAGACCGGCCGGAAGACCAAGGCGGGCCGCAAGGGAAAGAAGAAGTAACCGGTCGCGCCCCGCCGCCGCCACCGAACTCCCCTCCCGATGAAACGTCGCACGTTCGCCCTCCCGCTCCTCACCGCCGGCACCCTGGCCGCCTCGGTCCTCGCGGCCGCCGGCAAGCCCAACCTGATCGTCATCATGGCCGACGACCTCGGGGCGGGTGAACTCGGGATTTATGGCCATCCCCAGCACCGCACGCCGAATCTCGATCAATTGGCGCGCACCGGCGTGAAATTCGAGACCGCCTACACGCCGCCGGTGTGCCACCCGACGCGCTTCACGCTGATGACCGGCCAATACGGATTTCACACCGGGGTCTATAACTTTTCCGGCAAACGCGGCGGGCCGGCGGTGAAACACGAGGGCGCCGACGACATCACCACGCATCTGACCTTCGGCCAGGTCTTGCAGCAGGCGGGCTACGTCACGGCGCTCGCGGGCAAGTGGCAGCTCTCGGGCTCTTATCCCACCGTCGTGCGGGAGGCGGGTTTCGACACCTTCTGCATCTGGGGCTACCGCGAACATTATTCGGAGGAAGATCTCAGGAAGGCGCAGGCGGCGGGGATCGATTTCCGTTCCCGCTACTGGCACCCCAGCATCTGTCGCGACGGTCGCTGGGTGCCGACCGGGCCGGACGACTACGGGCCGGACCTCTTTTCCCAATTCGTCGTCGACTTCATCAAGCGCCCGCGCACCCAGCCGTTCTTCCTTTATTACCCGATGGCGCTCACCCACGGCCCGTGGCTGCCCACGCCCGATTCGTACCGCCCCGGCATGAATCGCGCGCGCACCAACCGGGCCAACTTCCAGGCCAACGTGGAGTACATGGACAAACTGATCGGCCGTCTCGTGCGTGCCCTGGAAGAGACCGGGCAGCGCGAGAATACGCTCATCCTGTTCACCGGGGACAATGGCACCGGGGGCGACGGGAAATCGCAGGCGACCGAGAAGGGCGCCCGGGTGCCGCTGATCGCCAGCGGGCCGGGGCTGGTCAAGCCGCGCGGCACCACGCTCGCCCTCGCCGACACCGCGGACGTCTTTCCGACGCTGGTGGAACTGGCCGGCGCGACCTTGCCGGCGGGGCATACGGTCGATGGGCGCAGTCTGGCGCCCTTCCTGCGCGGCGAGCGCGACACCACGCGGGAATGGATTTTCGCCTTCCAGGCGGATCGCCGCATCCTGCGCACCGAGCGCTGGCTGCTGGAGGACAACTCGCCGCGGCACTACGGAAAATTGTTCGATTGCGGCACGAGCCGCGACGGCACGGGCTATCGGGATGTGACGAATTCCCCGGCGCCCGAGGTCGTGGCCGCGAAGGCGTATTTCGACCAGTTGCTGCGAAACATGCCGGCGCCGCTGATCGATCACGACGGGGCGCCGAACGAAGCCGCCAACCCCGCGGCGAAACAGGCGAAGCGCGAGGCGAAGAAGGCGGGCAAGAAAAAAGGCGGCTGACGCGCGACGAAGAAGGCAGATGAGAAGCAAGAGTGAAGCCCTCCCGCTTTGGCTCGGGCCGTTCGCGCCGCGAGGGCGGGCGGGCGGGAATTATTCCTGGCGGCGGGCCTGGAGCAGGGCGGCGCGGGTCTGTTCGAGCCGAGCGCGCAGCGCGGGTTCGGTGGTGAAGGGGAGCGCGCGCTCGAGGAGCACGAGGGCGGGGTCGCGCTGGCCGCGTTCGAGGCAGGCGCGCAGCGCGGCCAGCGTCAGGCGGGTCAGCCGGGGAAACCGCTCCTGGCCCTGCAGCAGTTGGGGTACGACCTCGTCGGCGGTGAGATCGGGGCAACGCCGCCAGAGTTCGGCGAGCAATTCGTAGCTTACCGCCATCGCGGGTTCGGCGGCGAAGGCCCGCTCGAGGGGCAGCAGCACCTCGAGGGCCTGCGCATGCGAGAGTGGGGGCTTGGCGCCAGCCGTGGTCCGGCCGAAATCGAGCAGACGCAGGTGCGCGAGCGTGAACCAGGCCCGGGGCCGGGCGTGACCGGTCGCAGTGGCGGCCGTGAGCAACTCGAGCGCGCGGGGTGTGTTGCCGGTCTCGAACTCGTAGAGTCCCAGCGTTTCCGCGAGGCGGGGATCGTTCGGGTCGGCGGCGTGGGCGGTGCGGAGAGTGTGCCCGGCCTTGGCGCTGTATTTGGCCGCGATCTCGGGAAAGCGTGCGGCGAGCAGCGTGGCCTCGTGGCGCTCGAAGTCACCCCGCACGCGCGCCACTTCGGTCACGGTGGCGGGGCGGAATGCGACCTTGGGCACGAGCAGCGGCTTGATGGGGCGCGAGGCCGTCTCGCTGATGGCGAGGGGCAGGAACCAACTCGCCTCGGCGCGGGCTTCGGCGAAGCCCAGGCCAAAGCATTCGCGGAAGAGCGTCTCGTCGACCGGTTGGCGGCAGGTCTTGACGGCGAATTTCCAGAACGCGTCGTGATAACGCCCCTCCTCGGCGTACAAGGCCCAGCGGGCAAAGAGCGCACAGGTGGCGGCCCAGCGGGCGCTTTCCTCCGGCGGGCGCGGATCACCGGCCCAGCCTCCCTCCCACAATGTGGCCAGATCGGCGACATACGGTTGCAGCGGTGCCGGCGCGGCCCGGCGCTTGGCGGGTGCGGTGAGGAAGTGAGCCTCGGCCGCCTGGGCCAGCGCCGCCGCCCGGGCATACTCCGACTCCCGGCACCAGAGCCCGCGGACAATCCCGGTGGCCTTGCCGCGATCCGGATACTCGATGCCCTCGCGGTAGATTCCATAGGCGCCATAGAGTGCCTCGTGGAGCCACGGCGGCGCCGGTGGCGTGGGCAAGGCCAGCAGCGTGCGCAGGTCGAAGCGAAACGTCGACGAGTAGAAAAAGCTCCGGCCGCGGAGGTTGACGCTGAAGATTTCCCGATCGGGCAGGGTGCGCTTGATGACGTTGGTCCAGTGCGAGCCCTGTTCATGCGTCTGGCGGAGCGAGTCGAGCGAGCCGACACCGCGATCCGGATCCTGATTGAAGATGATCACCGCGGTGGGGGTGGAGAGCCGCGGGTGCAACTCGGGCGGGAGGGTCAGGCGCGGGCCGCGCCAGAGCGCGGCAAAGACCTGCTGGGTGGTGGCGTCGTCGACCTGCGAGATGATCTCAAACCCTTCGGCCTCGCCGAAGCGCCACGGTTTTCCCGCGCGATTCTCGGTGATCACAAACGGCGGCAGCTCCACGATCGCATTCCCGGCCGGGGCGGGTTCGGCGGCGCGCACCGCCACGGCCGGGCTCAGCAGGCCGAGGCAAAGGGCGAGGTTCCAGGGCCGACGGGACACGGGCTGCACGCCTGTCCCGTCCCGCCATTCGCCGGCGAGGTCAAGGGGTATTGGCGCGGAATACGGATAGGCAACGGGCGCAATGACATTTTCGCACTGCGGCGCGATCCCAAGCTCAAGGCCGATGACCGCGCCGGGAAAAACCGGATCTGGGGTGGGCGCCGTTCTCCGGTCCGGCGGCACCAGTCTACGCCTTCTTCTTTCCGCGGGCCGGGGGTGGGGGCGTGGCGACGCGGGCGATCTCATAGCGCCGCGGGACCGGCTGGGCGGCCGCGTGGATGCGACCCTCGTAATCGCGCGCGAGCTGCACCAGGCGGTCGATCTCCGGTCGGGTGGTCTGCATGAACTCGGCAAACTTGGCCGGCTCGGTGGCGAACTTCCGGCGCGCGCCCTTCACCTTGGACCACACGTCGCGCAGCGGGCGCACCGCCAAATCGTTGCGCTCGCGATTGAGCAGCGCGACCTGCAGGGCCTGCTGGTATTGCGGCGTGCTGGCGTTGGCTTGCAACTCGATCTTCGCCCCCAGCGCGACGTGACTCACGGGTTTCCCGATCGAACGCCCATCGATCTTGATTTCGTAGTTGCCGGGAGCCAGTCCCGCGAGCCGCACCATTTCGTTGCTGAGCCGATGGCCGGACTTGGTGAGATCGAAACCCAGCTGCACGTCTTCCTGCCAACCCCACTTCTGCGGGGATCCGCTGGCTTCCGCGGGCAGCACCCAGGGCAGGGCAGTCGCCGTGAAAGTGAAGCTCACATGGGTGGCGTCGCCCTCGAGATTTTCCAGTTTGATTTTGGGGGCGGCACGCCACTGCTCGCCCACGCGCGTCAGATTGATGGCGCTGACGGTACGCCGTTCCGGATGCAACGCGTCGAGCATCGCGCTCGCCATGATGACATGGCCGCCCGGACCCGGATGGATCGCGTCGGGCAGCAGCGTGAATTTCGGATTGGTCGCGCGCTCCTGGGCGGTGAAGTCGTTCAACGGTCCCCAGAGGTTCACGTACGGCAGGTTGCGGGCAAACGCCTGATCGCGGCCCCAGGCCCCGTAGTAGGCCATGACCGCATTATAGTGGGGCGACCGAGGCTGACCGCGGAAACGAAAGTTGGGATCGTCCTTGCGCCACTCGACCACGGGATAGTCGAACATCGTGGGTGACATCACGATCGCGGTGGCGCCCGTGGTTTTGATCCGCTCCAGCGTCCGCGTCATGTCGGCGGCGTAGGTCGCAAACACCTCGGCGGTGAAATCCTCGTACTTCCCGTCGTTCATGCCCATCAGCACGGTCACGTACTTCGGGTGGAAGACCGCGACTTCCTCGTCGAAGCGCGCCAGCCCGTCCCCCGCCCGGTCACCGCCGACACCGGCGTTGTGAAAGTGGAGCCGCCGCTCCGGGTAGCGCGTGTAGAAGAAATCCTCCACGTACTGCGTGTAGAGGCATTGGTGGGTGATGGAATCGCCGAGGAAGACCATCGTGTCGCCATCCTGCAGATCGAGGAGGGGCTTGGGTGCCGCGGCGCCGGCGGCGGACGCGGGGGGCAGTCCGACGAGGGCGAGGCCCAGCGAGGCCAGGCAGAGCCGGAGAGGTCGGGGCAGGAGCGGCAAACGCATGGGCAAGGGAATGGACCGGAAAGGGCCGGAAACCAATCCTGTTGTGGCCAGCGCCTCAGCGCCCCGCGGTTGCCCGCCTCGCGTCAGGCATCCCGGTACCGCGGCTGATACGCCAGGCCGACGCGGGTTTCCGTGTTCTTTTTCCAGGATTCGAGCTTGGGACCTTTGAGGCGTTCGGCGCGCTGATGAAAGGCGATCCTCTGCGCGTCTGTGATGGGCTGAAAACTCCGGGCCACGCGGACATCTTCCTCAATCTGGCTGATCGCCGTGCACCCAAGCGCGGCGCAGTGAATCGGCAGGCTCAGCACGTAGCTCAGGCATTCGTGCACGCTGAATTCCGCCAGCAGGCCGGCATTGCCGAAGTTCTTCATGCCCTGGATGCCCATCCCGCGTTCCACGGCGATCGGCAGCACCTGTTTTTCGAAGCTGAGATACAGCGGATCGGCGATATGCAGGGGCATCAGGATGGTGTCCCACTGGCGGAAGCGCTTGAGCAGCTCGAGGTGAACCGCGGGATCCCGGTGGCCCGTGAAGCCGATGAAACGGCATTTGCCGGCCTGCTTGGCGGCGGTGAAGGCCTCGATCGCCCCGCCGGGGGCGAAGATCTGTTCGACCTCGTCCAGGGTGCCGACCTGATGCACCTGCCAGAGGTCGAGATAATCGGTCTGCAGGGCCTGGAGGGAGGCGGCGAGATCCGCTTCCGCGCCCTGGCGCGACCGCTGGTCGCTCTTGCTCGTGAGGAAGATCTTCTTCCGAAAATCCTTCATCGCCCGGCCGTACACCCGCTCGGAGTTTCCCTTCCAATACAACCGCGCGGTATCGAAATAATTGATGCCGAGTTCATAGGCGCGGCGCGCCAGCGCGATTGCCGCCTCGTCGGATCCGCATTGCTGGAACCGGCCGCTCGCCAACCCGATGACCGTCAGCTTCTCACCCGTCTGGCCGAAGGTGCGCCTGGGGATGTCGCCGGGCTTGCCCGGCGCGGCGGCGAGCAGGCGGCCACCGGTGGCTTTGATTATCGTCGCGCCCAGTAGTCCGCCGATTACGGTTCTTCGTTTCATCGCATGTCTCCTCGGACCCCTGGCGTACACCCGCGCGCCTGACCGGGCGAGGGAAAACCCGCCGCGCCACCCAACGGGACACCACGCCCGGATGCGGGAAGTCGAGCCGGGAATCGATGCCGGCCCACCGCGCGGTGCATTCACAAGTTGACGCCAGCGTCAGTTCCATAAGTGACGGTCATCGTTGTTTTTTACCAGAACGGTCAAGCGAAGCAGGTGAGTGAGGCCTGGACGGCTCCAAAACTGTCCGCAGCTGCGGAGTCGGCGTT
>JBBRWR010000179.1:0-12493 GCA_038249085.1 Opitutales bacterium | reverse complement strand
CAAAGAGCGGCGCACAGGTGCGGTGGAAGGCTTCGAGAATCTTTGGCTCTTTGGGCACGGCGACTTTCATGGCTCCGATGATTTCCGGGCGCACGGCGGGGTAGGCTCCGCCGTCGGCCATCTGGCCGAGGTGTTCGGAGATTTCGGGCTGCGTCATCGCGGCGTGGATGAAGGACCACGGCGCTTTCGTCGGCGTGAGAACGGCGAAGCCGGCGGAGGCGACACGATTCTCGGGCGGATTCAGCGCGAGGAAGTAGGAGCCTCGGTCGGGACGGACGGTGGAGAGAACGGTGTCGCCGTGGCGCAAGCGGCGGCGGGCTCGGCTGGGTTCTTCGCCTCGAGTGTAGGTGGCGATGTTTGCGATGTTGCCGCGACTCACTTCGGAAATCTCGACGTATTCCAGCGTCTCCAAGTCATCGTTCTTGCCGAGCGTCCATGCGTTGATGGCGCAGACTTCTTCGATGGCGGCGTGTCGCCAGCCGACGGGAAGCATTCCGTCTTCGCCATGCTCGAAATGCTCGGGGAAGAGGGCGGCGGTGGCGGGGTCGAGGCCGGCGGGCCAGCGGGCGTCCACCGGCACCCAGAAGACATTGGCGGCGAGGTATTCGTCTTTGTCCTCGGGGTTGGCGCCTTTGAAGTCACCTTTGCCCTCGACCAGCTTCGCGTGGTGTTCGTCGAAGCTGTCAGAGATGTATTTGAGGAAGATGAGGCCGAGGACGACGTGCTTGTATTCCGCCGCGTCCATGTTGTTGCGGAGCTTGTCGGCGGCGAGCCAGAGCTTGGCCTCGAAGCCGAGGTGGGCGGAGGAGTCGGCGGGTTTGCTGGATGCTTGGCGGGCCATGAATAGATGCGGTTGAAAGGGCGGGAGTACGGAGAAGCTGTCGCCATGGCGCCAAGTTGTTCCATCGCAATACAGAGCGCGGGCTAGTCCAGATTCCACCCCGCGCAGCGAAGGTCAAAGAGATCTTTGGTGTGAGAGTGATCGAGCGCGGATCGAATCGCACGAGTTGATGCGCTCTTATGCGAGCGTGGACGAAGACTCGCAACCTCATGATCACCTCGCCGGCATGCGCGAAGAGTTTGAAGCATTTTACGGCGCCGATCCACGGGGTCAGAAGCCCGTGAAATGCTAGTGCGAGGTCGAGCCGGTCCGCCAATCGACGCGTGGCGTTGACGCGGCGGGGTATGCGCCAGCGACCTGGGTTGGGTGAGCGGCGTCCGAAATAAGGTCCGGAAGATTGCCGCGATTGATGACTTGGTATTTCGCGTCGGAAAACCGAAGGCGCAGACGGCGGGCCATGCCCGCAGTGACTCCCCGGTTCCGCCGGGCCGCGAGCGCCGGGATATCCTAAATCTGGGTGGACTGAGATGCTGGCCATCGCGCTGAACTGCTCAGCCCCCCAACCGGGGCAGGCCCACCGCTGATCGAGCGCCCCATCGCCGGGTTGCGACTAGCAACCCACGGGGCTGACCCTGTTGACCTCGCACTGTTGGCCTCGCACCCGTGAGGGGAGGGGCCCACGGGGTCAACCCGCTCGTTGCTGTAAACTCCGGCGCTCCGGCGACCGACGCAATCGGTCCGCGGCAATATTCCCCGATCGGTCCAGCGACCAGCGGGTTGACCCCGTGGGACTGCATCCCCGATCAGTTCGATCTGCGTATCACCACACCCGCTTGATGCCGTAGGCGTCGAACACCGGGTCGCGGCTGACGAGGGCGAGGCGCTCGGTCTGGCATTGCGCCACCAGCAGGCGGTCGAACGGATCGCCGTGGTGATGCGGCAGAGGGGCGACGCCCACAACATGCTCGAGTCCGATGGGCAGCGAGCCGAAGCCATTGCCCACGACGTAGCGCTCCAGCCAAAGCGAAAGTTCGCGATCCAATTGCAGTTTTCCCAAACCGGTCTTGATCGCGAGTTCCCACGCGGTCACATGGCTGACCAGAACTTCGTTGTCGGAATCAGACACCTGAGTTTTGGCCCTGACGGAAAGTGAATGATGGCCCGTCGCAAACCACAGCACCGTATGCGTGTCGAGTAGTAGCCTCATTTCATGTAGTCCTTGAAGCAGTCGGGCGTGGCGTCGAAGTCGGGGGCCATGTAGAGCACGGTCCCCTTGCCGCTGCCGAAGCGGCGTTTCGGCCTTTGCGCCTCAACGGGCTTCACTTCGGCCACACGGCGGCCGTGCTTGGTGATGTAGAAGCGCTTGCCCTTCTCCACTTGGGCGAGGATGGACGAAAGTTTGGTTTTGGCCTCGAAGGCGCCAATTTCAGCGATGGGGTTGCTCATGTTGGAAAACTGGTTGGACTGGTTGAAATGTCAACGACCGCCCCCGCGGCCCCTGCCGACGGTCGGTGAGCCATGACCCTGGCGGCGGCGGATACCAACGGGGTCAGGGCGGAATGCTGGTGCGAGGTCGAGCCGGTCCGCGAATCGACGGGTGGCGTTGACGCGGCGGGGTATGCGCCCACGACCTTGGTGGGGTGAGCGGCGTCCGCAGACCAGACATCAACGCAACTCACGGGCTGACTCCGTTGGCCTCGCAACGGGTGGTTTCCATCGCATGCGCGGCTGCAAAGGGTGACTTGACGAACTTGACAAAACGTGAAAATACGTCAAGGTGGCGTCATGATCTTCGAATCAGAAGTGCTCCCACCATCAGTCCACACCGATGCCGAAAGACTCCGTGTAATTGTGCGAGAGTTCAACATCGCGCCGGAGTCTGTTGCGTTGGCTGCGGAGCTCCTTTTCAAGAACCGGCTCGGTACTGCTGAGATTGGGCGCCAGGAGGCCGAAGCCCTCTTCCGTACCCGCGGTCACCAGCTCGCAGATCGGCTGCTTCGTGAGGCCGGCATGCTTCTTTCCTCTGAAGAGATGGCCGAAAAGCTGTCGATTTCGCGGCAGGCAGTGCACGAGCGTAAAGGCAGAAGGACCCTGTGGGCGGTGGCGGTGCCCGGTCGCCGCGGCTACCTATTCCCTCTGTGGCAGTTGGAAGGGAAATTGGTGCGTCCTTGGGTGCCGAAACTCCTCATCCATTTTGCCACGGGCCTCGACGCGTTGGCCTACATTCTTGCGCCGCGCGTCTCACAGGGCGGGAAGCGTTACCTTGACCTTGCGCTAACAGGCGACGAGCGCACCATTGCCAAGATGTTGGCATTGGCGAGTCGCAGCGGAGAGTCGGCGTGAGTGCTGGCCCTAAGCGAAAACGCGGTGATCCAAGGCCCCCTCCGGCATGGCTGGCGGCTCGCAAGCTCACGCTCGTTCGCATGCCGCAGCGGTGGTTTCGGTGCGCTCACCCTTCTCGTTCCCTGCTTGACTGGGATGGACGTGCGACGTCCCGGTTCAGTTCTCCGTCTTTGCCCTTTCGAAGCCTGTACTGCGGTGAAGACTCAGCGACAGGCTTTTGGGAGTCTTATGGCGATGAGTTGATGGACCGGGATCCAGAGTACCGAACGATTTCTGAAGCGGCCTATAATTCGCGTGTGATCGTGGGATTCACCCTCGCCGCCGATCTGGAGTACATCGACCTGACGGTTCCCTCGGTGTTGCGGGAACTCGGGGCGGACGGAGCAGTCTTTGGCTCGCCTTATGCCACCACTCAGGTGTGGGCTAATGCGCTGATGCGCCACCCTTCGTCGCCGGCCGGTCTCATCTACGAAAGTCGGCTGAACCCGGGCAAAAAGTGTCTTGCCCTGTTCGAGCGGCCAGGAGTCGAGACCAAGGTGACGGCGGAGATCCTGCATCCCATGGCTGACGACCCCGAGGTGCGCGTTGCAATGATTCGTGAGCGTATCGGCGTGAGTCCACCGTCGCCGTGACAAACGGCGCCGACGGTTTATTATGCGGCCCGTTGGCCTCGGTAGAGTACGATGAGGGACGAAGAACTCGTGTATCCGCTCAGTTCCCGGGCGGCAGGCGCACCGGCGGCGGCGACTGTTGCCGGTCCCAGGCCGCCAACAGCGCGACGAGTTTCTGCTGCACGCCGGCGGCGTCCGGTCGGTCATAGAGATTCGTCTGTTCGTCGGGGTCGGCGGTAACGTGGTAGAGTTCGCGCACGCCGCTTTTGGAGCGGCCCAGCGGAACAATGAGTTTCCACTCCCCCTGCCGCACCATTTTGTCATTGAGGTAGGCGAAGGCGGCGGCGGGACCGGGACCCCCGCCCCGCATCAGCGGCGCCAACGAGTGGCCCTGCACGCCGGCCGGCACCGGAAGGCCGGCGAGATCGAGCAGCGTCGGCATGATGGCGGTATTGTCGAGCGTGGTGTCGTTCACGCGGCCGGCGGGCAGGCGGCCGGGAGCGGAAAACATCAACGGCACCAGCGCGGAACTTTCATACATGACGCTTTTGAACATCCGGTTTCGCTCCCCGAGCATGTTGCCGTGGTCCGAAGTGAAGACGATGATCGTATCCTCGGTCAGACCGAGTTCGCCGAGCGCGGTGAGCACCCGGCCCAGGTGTTTGTCGACCATGGTCACCGCGCCGTAGTAATGCGCGATGACTTCGCGCAGGATGTCGGCATCGGCGATCTCGAGGCGGGCGCGGGAACCGGGGCCGTCGTCGGCCTTGCGCTGGCGTTTGCTTTTTCCGGGCGCGGGCGCGCTGGCATTCAGGACCGCCTCGCCACCGACACGGAAGGTCTTCGGCAACGGCATGTCCTTCGCCGCATACATTTTGTCGAACGGTGCCGGGATGACATATTCGCTGTGCGGCTTGAACAGGCTCACGAACAGGAACCACGGCTGGCCCTTGGCCTTTTGCGCCCGGAGAAAATCGATGGCCCGATCGGCGACCCACGACTCCTCATATTTGTCCTCCGGCAATACCGACGTGCCGATCTTCAGCGGTGTCTTGCCCTTGCCGATGAGAGAACCCGGCACCGCGGCGCTGTTGGCAATGCCGGTGATGAACTGCCCCGACGCCCGCAGAAATGCCTCGTAGCCGTCCCCGCGTCCACCATCGGTGATCTGGGCGTAGTCAAACCAGTCGTCCGTGGCCTGGAGGTGGAGCTTGCCGACGATGCCCGTCCGGTAACCCTCCGCGCGGAGGAGCCGCGGCAGCGCGATTTCACCCGCGTTGAACGGCAGGTTGTTTTGCTTCACGCCGTGGACCTGGGGATAGCGGCCGGTGAACAAGGTGGCCCGCGACGGCGAGCACACGGGCGACGCCGCATAGGCGCGGGTAAAGCGCACGCCCTGGGCGGCCAGGTGATCCAGGTTTGGCGTTTTGACGATGGGATGGCCGGCCACGCCCAGGCAGTCGTGCCGGAATTCGTCGGTCAGCAGGAACAGGATGTTCGCGGGCCTGCGGAGCGGCTCGGCGGCGAGACCCAAAGAACCGATCAGACCGAGCAACAAAAGGAAAAGTGGCAGGCGTTTCATGGGTGAAGTCTCCGGGGCGACGCGGTCGGAATGTCTTCAGGCCGGGAGCAGGTTTTTAGGGTGCGAGCAGGAAGAGGGCGTCTTTCGGCGCGAGCGTCAATCGCGCGCCCACGTCGGCGCCGGAGTTGGCCACGCGGTCCTGGCCGGCGGTGGCAGAGAGGCGGCGGAAGCGCCGGCCGGGGAACAGCGCGGCGAGGTCGAACTCATACGGCCGGAGCGAGGGATTCGCGAGGACGAGGCCGTGCTCGAACTCGCGCACGATCGCATCGGGGGCCGCATGCGCCGCGAGCTGGGAAATCCAGACTGGCTCGGCGGACTCGAAAACGAACTCCACGTCCACGCTCTTGTCCCGAACGCCGTCGAAATAGAAACCGGAAGTGAAGTCCCGGGCATTGAGCCACGACATGAAACCAACCGGTGACGCAGCTTTGTTCCCAGCCGGACGCAACTCCGCGTGGATGAGTCGCGCCATCTCCGGCGGGTGGTTTTTCAGCGGAGCGCCGCGGGCGGTAAGCGTGACAAACAAATCCGGTCCCGTGATCGCGAGTCCGCGCAGCACAACCGAGAACTGTTTCGCCTCGGTTTTTTTTGCGATGACCCGGATGGCGTCGCCATCGATGGCGAGGATCGCATCGTCGCTGCCGAGGCGTTCCCGCAGATCCGCGACGGCGTGATTGCCGAGGAGATTTGGCGTTCGTTGCGCGAGGCGCCGGGCTGGCCCCAAGGGCTGGCCCAGCCAACCGGGCCGGTTCCTGGTGCCGGCCACGAGTTCGTCCCACACGCCGGAGTGCCGCATGCCGGTCCCGTCCGCCGCGAGCAGGTAGGTAATCGCCGAATCGGTGCACACGGCGGCGGCGAAAACCAGCCGGGTGATGTTGAAGGGAACGGTCGTGCGCTTTTCCTTCGCCGTACCGGCCCCGGGATCGTTGAATTTATGGTTGATGTAACTCAGCACCGGCGCGCGCCCGTTTTCGCGCCAGAACAACTGGCGATTAAGCCCTCCCGACCAGTCGGTCACTCCCTTGTCCTGCAAATTGGGCCAGCCTTCGCTTTCGATGCCATTGAGGAGGCCGGTGGCGCGCTGCTGCTCTTCGTTGCGAAAGGCGCCGTCGGCCATGATCAGCCGGTGCTCGCCGAGCACGGCGCGGAGCTGGCGATAAAACTCGATCACGCCGCTGCCATACACATTCACCCCGCCGACCACGCCGTCGTCGCGGCGACCATCCGCATCGCAGTCCGCGCCCCGGCCGCGTTTGCCGAAGGTGTGGGGCACATTATAGGTGGTGTCGAATTCGATCCCGTCGAAGGCGGCGAGCCGGCCCCCGGGGCCGAACAGCGTGCCGAGTTCGTGCGTCAGGATGTCGGCGCAATTGCGGCCCGCGGCGTCGCGCGGACAAGTCGTCGAAAAGTTATACAGCCAGCGATTGCGCGAATCGACGCTGCCGCCGGGCTCTTCCACACCGTGGGCGGCAACGTAGGCCCGGCCGGCGGAAAACGACCGGGGCTCGGCTCCGAGCAGACCCCGGCGAACCCGGATGGTTTTCGCGCCCTGATCAACGGAGAGGAGCTCCGCGTGTTCGACCTGCGACCAGTCGGGCCGGCCGGCGGAGTCGAGCCGGCAAAGGGCGACGTCGTCATTGGCGCCGCGCCCCTTCCGTCCGCCGCCGGCCTCGAACCGCGAGGGGTCGGAGACGGCGATGACGATTTCGCCCGGCCGCCCCGGGACGTCGGACTTGATGATCGCCCCGTTGTAATACAGCCAGTGGCCCGCGAAAAACTTCGCGCTATCATAGCGTGGGTCGCGGCAGTTTCCGTTCATGTGCAGGAACACCGCTTGCGCGGGGTGGGCGCGTTTGAAACGAGTGAAGAAGTCCGTCGTGATGGACCGGCCCACGATTTCCTCGTCGAGCGCTTTTCCCATGATGCCCATGAGCCCGCTGAATTTCCGATCCCACGCGGCGAACTCCATCCGGCCGGCGGCGGCCTCCTCGGCCTGCCGGAAGAAAAACGCCCGCGGATAGCCGCCCGTGAGAAGTTCGAGCGACCCGGCGGGCGGCGGGGTGGCCGCCAGCACCATCGCGGGCAGCAAGGCCACCGCCGCGGCGATCGCCCGGCATGGGGCAAGGGGATTTATCATGGCGAAACCGGGCCTTTGAATCTCCGCGCCACGAGGGGTCAATCGACGTTCTTCTTGCGGGCCGGAGTCTTTGGCGCGTTGGCGTCGGCGGCCCGTTCGGCGGCGGTCTTCGGTGACGGCATGAGCGCCCCCACTTCGATGCGCCAGGCGGCGAGTTGGCGGCGCAGGTCAGCCTTCTTCTCCGGCAATTGGGCGGCGAGGTTCGTGTATTCGCCGGGATCGGCCCGCAGGTTATAGAGTTCGGTGCGGCCGGTCTCAAAGAACTCGAGGAGTTTGAAGTCGCCGTCGTGCATGGCGCCGGTGGGGGTCATGCGAAAGCCGCGCTCGTTGACGTAGGATTCAAGGTAGCCGGGAAAATGCCAGTAGATGGGCCCCCGCGGCTGTTCCACGCCCGGATGCTTGAGGGCCGCGAGGAAGCTCACGCCGTCGAGCTGATAACCGTCCGGCTTCCGCCCCCCGGCAATTTCGACCAGGGTGGGATAGAGATCCACGTGAGCGGCGCACGAGTTGGAAACGGTACCGGGGGGCACGACGCCCGGCCAGCGCACCACGAAAGGCACGCGGATGCCCCCTTCATACAAAGTTCCCTTGCCCCCCCGCAACGGGGCGTTGTCGGTGACGCCTCGTTCCGCCGAAGGCGGTTCGGTGCGGCCGTAGCCACCGACGCCGCCGTTGTCGGAGGAGAAAATCAGGACGGTGTTCGACGTGAGATCGAGTTCGGCCAACCGGGTCATGATCCGGCCCAGGCTCTCATCGACACTTTGAATCATGGCCGCGTAGGTTGGATTCCAATGCGTGCCCTTGGGCGCGCGTTTTTTCCACTCCGCCTCGTAGTCGGCGCGTGCCTGGATCGGGACATGCACCGCATAGTGCGGCAGGTAGAGAAAGAACGGATGCGCGCGATGGCGGGTGACGAAATCCACCGCGCGGTCGGTCAGAAAGTCGGCGAAATATTGCTCCGCGGGATAGTCCACCCTGGGGTTGGTGTTGAACTTGAAATGCTTTCCCATCGAAACGATCGCCTCGTCGAAGCCGCGCCGGGCGGGGTGGTGATCGCCGTTGTTACCCAGATGCCATTTGCCGAACATCCCGGTCGCATAGCCCGCGGCCTTCAGCGCCTGCGGCAGGATGAACTTGTCGAGCGACAGGTCGCTGACGTTGGCCGGCACGTTCATCGCCCGATCGACCGCCTCGCCCCGCTCCAGCGTGCTCACGGTGTAAACCCCCGTGCGGGGCGCATACTGGCCGCTCATCAGCGCGGCCCGCGAAGGCGCGCAATTCTGCGCGTTGTAGTAGCGCTGCAGCCGGACCCCCTCGGCGGCGAGCCGATCGATGTTGGGCGTCTGGTAATACTGGCTGCCGTAGACCGCGGTGTCCGTCCACCCAAGGTCGTCGGCCAGAACATAGATGATGTTGGGTTTTGCCGCACCGGCCGCCGCGGCGGCGAGGGCGAAGGGCGCGGCCAGAGCCAGGAAGAGCTTCTTCATCGACCCCAGCATAACCTTCCAACGCGCCCCAAAGTAAGCCACGCAATCGCGTAGTCCGTTGCGCCGGGCGCGAAAGCGCTGAGCGCGGCCAGGCGGTCCTTTCGGTGCGCCGCCGGCAACGCTCAAAACAGACCCTCTCGGACGGCCTTGGACACCGCGCCGGTGCGGGTGTGGACGTGGAGCTTCTGGTAAATGCTCCGCAAGTGGAAATCCACCGTGTGGATGCTCAAGGAAATTTCCGCGGCAATGACTTTCTTCGTGAGACCCTTGACCATGCGCTCCAGCACCTCCCGTTCGCGTCCGGTCAGTCCGTAGTCGGTTTGGGCGGGCGCCGGCTTGGCAAAGGCCTGCAGGACGAGTTTCGCGATGCGCCCGTTCATCGGTGCCCCACCCCGCCGCAACTCGTCAAACGCGTCGCGGACGGCGTCGAAGGACGAACCCTTGAGCAGGTAACCGTCGGCCCCCGCACAGATCGCGCGAAAGACCTTTTCGCTGTCCTCGAAGACCGTCAGGACGATGATTTGCGCACCCGCCGCGCGCGCGCGGAGCAGGGGGATGCCTTCGATCCCGCTCATGCCCGGCAGGCCCACATCGAGCAAAATCACCTTCGGTGGCTCTCCTCCGGGAGCCTCGAGGGCCCGCAGGGCCGCCTCGCAGGAGCGGAACCCGCGCACGGCCCGTACATCGCGCATTCCCTCGATGACGCGGGAGGCGGCGATCCGATAGGCATCATTATCCTCGATCAGCCAGACCACGAGGGACGGCGGGACGGGGTCGGGCGGAGCGATCATGGCTTGGGTATGGTCAGGGTCACCGCCGTGCCCTGGCCAGGCTGACTGGTCACCTGCAGCGTGGCGCCGAGCTGCTCGGCCCGGCGGCGTCCATTGGCCAGCCCGTGGCCAAATTCGCCGTCCGCCACGGAAAAACCACCACCGTCATCGACAATCTCCAATTGGAAGCCACCCGCAGGTTCCGCGACGCGGATCCGCACGCCGGTGGCGCCCGCATGTTTGGCAATGTTGTGCAAGGCCTCTTTGAAGATGAGCCAGACATTGCGCGTAAATTCCAAGGGACAGGCACCCTCGCGAAGGTGCTCCGGCACCTCGAACACGACCGGGATTTCGCCGAGCAGGACGTGGGCGTTCTCGCGCATCCGGGCGATCAACTCGGCGCGGGTCACGGCGCGGGAATTGAGCAACCAAACGATCTCGCGCAGCGCCTCGTTGGTCTGCCCCGCGACCCGGCTGATCTCATGGAAATCCGCCCGGGCGGCCGGGTCGCCCGATTGACGACCGGCGGCCTCGCTCAGCAGCGCGATGCTGCCGAGATTACTGCCAATCTCATCGTGCAGGTCGCTCGCGATGCGGCGGCGCAATTCCTCCAACGCGCGGCGCCGCAAACGGCGGACGCGAATCCCCATCACGATGCCCGCGCCGAGGAGCAGGCTCCCACCCGCCACACTCCCGCGGCGAAACCAGACGCCCACGGAGCGAACCACCGCCCGACGCTCCGCGCCAATCCCGGCGATCTGCAGGCCAATCTCGCGCTCGCGGGAGAGTCCCCCCAGCCAGGTGGGATAATCGAGGATACGGTTGCGGCTGTTGAAGCCATCCACCAGCGCCGCCGGAAACCAGCGCGGCTGCCCGTTATCCCACTGGTCGAGGGCGGTTACCGCGGCCCCGCGCGCCAGGTTGACGGATCCGGACCAGACTTGCAGCTCGGCGAGAGCGAACGATGGGCGCTGCACCCGATCGTAAAGTTTGGTGGCGGTGACCCGAACGTAGCGCGCGGCGGTCCCGTTCCCCGGCAACGCGACGGGAAAGTCGGCGGGATTTTCGAAATCGATGGCGCGGGCGTCGAACAGCGTGTGGGGCGAGTGAAACTCCGCGTCATTTGCCGCCTCGACGATAAATCGCAGCGGAAACCCGTGACCGGGCCGATCCGCCAGCTCCGGCGGCCGGGCGGGAAACATCCGCACCTCATCGATGGGCGCCGTTCGACCCAAGTCCACCTGCACCCATTTCTCCAGGTCGGCCTCATCCGCCTTCTGTGCGAGGTAGCCGTTGGAGGGGCTGGTGGCAGGGCCGACCGGCGGACCGAGCACACTCGACCCATCCGTGAGATTTTGCGCATGCCACGCTGGCACGGACCGGTACGAGGAGGAGGCCCGCACCGGCCGGCCGGCCGCCACGTTGCGCAGGCCGGAAAGCACGATGAGTTCGCCCAGCGCCGCCATGCCTTCGCCATGGCCCGACTGGGTCTTGACCACCGTCACGCGCACGAATCGCGCCGCGCGGCCCCCGGCATCGACGACCACGGGCAACAAACCGGGGTTGGGAAAATCCTCACCCGTCCGATCCGCCACCGTCACGGGGTCGGGAAAGTCCACCGTCGCGGAAAGCTCGACCCGGAACCGCAGCGGAAAACCGTACCCGACCTCGGTCACGGTGCGGGCCGGAACCAGGGCAATGGGCCCGACGGGCCAGGTCTTCCCCAAATCCACCTGCACCCAGATCGGCCGGTCAGGGGCATAAATCAGGTTCGTGTGCCAGCCGATGCGGACACCGTTCACGACTCCGACCGGAGAGGGCAACCCGCTGATCTCGTGATGCAATCGGGCGAGTTCTTCGTCCCACGCCCGCACCCGTGGACTGATCGTCCGCGCCAGCCATTCGAAGAGACCCACTTCGCCCGGGATCTCTTCGCTCACGACGGCGGATGGCGGCGGGGGCAAATCGGTCGCGGCCCGACCGGCCTGCCCGACCCCGCTGGCCCACAAGAACAACAGTCCCCAGGCGCAACCGCAAAGACGGGATCGGCGGTCGGCCCGACAACGGACCTGGCGAAAACTTTGCGACATGGTGAATTTTGATCCGAAAGGCTCTGCCCTTGGGGGTGGTGATGGTTGGGCCGGTCGCCAAGTCGAGCCCGGAATCGGTCCCAGGGAGAGCGCGGGCGCATCTGGCGGTTGGCGGTGATGCCTCGGGGAGTAGCGCCGCGTCTCCGACCGGCGGGCGAACCTCTTCGGATCCCACCAATGTCGCTCCCGATCGTGCCTGCTTGCGACGATATCGAAACCGCCATCATCGCATCGTCGCTCGGCTGGTTCGTGCTCGTGCTCGTGCTCGTAATCGTGCTCGTGCTCGTAATCGTAATCGTAATCGTGCTCGACCCTTGCGATTACGATTACGATTAAGATTAAGAGCAGGAGCAGGAGTACGCTGGGGCATTTGGTTGCGGTCTCCGGCAGCGTTGCGAAATGTTCGGACGAGCCGGCGCCGTCACCGCTCGCGCCGGACCGGAACCGACAACTCCACCACGGACATCGACAACCGGGGGGGGGTTCGAACCGGTCACGGCGGCGCGTCGGCGCGTAGAGCAGCTCCAAGTTGAGCTCCCGTGAACTCGTTCCCACGGGGGGCGTGGCAGAGCCAAACGTTCGGCTCAACGCCCCGTCGCCTACGGCACCTCGTATACTTCCACGATGACGTT
>JBBRWR010000178.1:0-12497 GCA_038249085.1 Opitutales bacterium | reverse complement strand
GGAAAGCACCGGCGCCTGGCCAGACTCGGGCCCGGCGGTCACCCTCGGCTCAAAACCGACCAATCATGCCGGTCAGTCGCTGATGCGGAACGCCGAATTTGGAGCGTTTTCCAAAAAGCCGGTTTTTGGGACAAGCTCTACCGTAGGTCAGGACGACGGGGTGATTCCGGCCGCGGAGCGGGCGGCAGCATCGATCCGGGATTTGTCCGGCGGGCGCGCCGGACCGACCGGTGCCGATCAAGAATCGAGTGGCCATGGTTTTGGCGGGACGATACGAGGGAACAGATGCGAACCGTCATGACAGTTGACCGTCGGCTTCCCACCGGGGCCGGGGCGTCGGCTTTTGACCCGGGTTCTGCGGAGACGGCGGGGACGGCGGTGCGAATGTTCCGACGGCGCGGTGCCGGGCGATCTTGCGGCGGATGGCACCGGTGGCGGATCGGGCTGGCCGCGCTGGCGGTCGGCGCGCTGGTGCCGCCGCGGCTGGATGCGGTCACCCTGATCGAGCTCGTCACCAATGCAAATCTGACCCCGAAGAAGTTTGCCGCCTACTTCGAGGACTTCGACTACGAGTTCAGCCCCGAGGTGCTGCCGGCGGAGACCTTCCTGCGGCAGGAGCGGGGCGATTGTGATGATTACGCGATTCTGGCCGACTACGTCCTGAGCGGACACCAGCAGCAGACCCGGCTGATCCATGTGCGGATGGTCGGCCGCGTGGCGCATGCCATTTGCTACGTCTCGGGAGCCAAGGCCTATCTCGATTACAACAACCGCAAATTTTTCTTCAATGTGCAGCGCTGCGGCGCGAC
Source organism: Opitutales bacterium (assembly GCA_038249085.1). Taxonomy (GTDB): domain Bacteria; phylum Verrucomicrobiota; class Verrucomicrobiia; order Opitutales; family Opitutaceae; genus ER46. The sequence goes on along the minus strand of JBBRWR010000178.1, from coordinate 11,688 downwards.
GCTTCGGGAAATCGCGACCGAGGTCGCCGACTCCCTCAAAGCCAACTGGACATCCGTGTCGGAGTTCACGTATGACTATGGGGAGGACAAGAAGCACTTTAGCGTCACCGTGGTGAAGACCGATCCGTTGGCCAACGACCCCGACGTCAATCCCTCCCCGTCCGTGCGCCCTCGCCCCTAAACCACCACGCCGCCCGCTCCCGTCCGACCGTGAACGACAAAATCATCCGACGTCTCGCCGCCCTTTTTGTGGTCATGGCCGCCGTGCTGGCGACCGTGGCAATCGTTGCGATCCAAAACATCAACCGCGCGGTGGCCGCCAGCGACTGGGTCAACCACACGCATGCCGTGATCACGGAACTCAGCGATCTGCGGTCGGCCTTTCAGGCGAGCGATGCCGCCCTGCGCACCCTGGCGATGACGGGGAACGAGCAGGATGAGGCGGCCTGCCGGGACGCCCTGTCGCGGCTCTCCGAGCACCTGGAGGTGGCCAAGGCCCTGACCCGCAGTGAAGCGGGGCCGGCGGCGCAAGTCGCCCGGCTTGAGGGTCTGGCCGCGGCGCGCACCACGCTCACCCGCGACGTGCTGGCCGCGCACAAGGCTGGACAGGCGGGATCGGTGCGCTCGCTCCTGGCGGCTGACACCGGAGCCGGAGTGGTGGCGGAGGTGCGGCGGCTGGTGGAAAAGTTGAGGCTGGAGCAAATGGCGTTGCTGGCGGAGCGCGACGGCGTCGCCTACCGGCAGGCGCAGACCACGCGCTGGACGGTCTGGACCGGGGTGGCGTTGAATTTTGTCCTGCTCGGCTTCACCATCTGGCTGATGGTGGACGACGTTGCGGCGCGACGACGGGCCGCGGCCGCGCTCCAATTGGCCAACGAGCAATTGGACGCAAAGGTGCGGGAACGCACCGCCGAGCTGGCCGCGGCCAATGAAAGTCTCACGGCCGAGAATCTGGAGCGACGCTGGGGGGCGCAGGCCCTGGAGCACCAGTTGCGCTACAATGAGATCATCATCAACTCGATCAGCGATCTGGTGCTGGTGGTGACCAAGGCTCGGAACATCTCGCGCCTCAATCCGGCGGTGCAGCATGTGACCGGCTGGGAGCCGGCGCAATTGGTCAACCGGCCGTTGTCCGAACTGGTGCGCCTGCAGGACGGGGCGGCGCGGCTGGCTCCAGGCGGCACCGATCCTCTCGGACAGGCGCTGAAGGAGGGCCGCGATTTGCGCGACCTGCCCGCCACCATCTCCGATGGGACCCACCGGCAAATAGCCGCGCATTTGACGCTGTATCCGCTCCGGGATGGCAACAACGTGGTCGGCGGCGTCGTCATTCTCCGGGTCGATGCTCCCGCCACCTGAAGCCGGCACTCACGCTCCGGACTGATTCTCATGAAGCCACACATTCTCATCGTCGATGACGAGGCCCCCATTCGCGAAATCCTGGCACAGATGCTCGGGCAGAGAGGTTATCGGGTCACCGAGGCCTCCTCTGCGGTTGAGGCCCAAAACGTAGTACAGCGCGATCCGCCGGGGCTGGTGATTTCCGATCTTCAACTCGAGGATTCCGATGGCCTGGCGATGATCGCGCAGCTCAAGTCCGCTTGTCCCGGGCTGCCGGTGATGCTGCTGACCGGGGTGCTGTTCGATGACGACGTGGTGCGCGGTTCGTTGAGCAAGACAGTTGATGTCTATCTGGCCAAGACCACGCCGCTCGCGAAGATCATGGACGAAATCGGGCGGCTCTGTCCGTTGTAAGGCGCGGGGCGCAAGCCGCCGCACGACCCGTCCGGGTCCGATCGTCAGCCGCGGACGTCGAGGGCCACGGCATCACCTTCGTTGTTGCGGACAAAGATCCGGCCGTGAGCGAGGGTGGGGACGACCCAGCAGCGGTTCTTGCTCAGCACCTGCGCCTCGGCGAGGGAGTCGTACTTCTCGGGCGTGGGCCGGGCGATCACGAGTTGGCCCTTTTCGCTCATGATGACGAGCTTGCCGTCGGCGAGGATGAGGGATCCCTTGCCGAGACCGCCGCGTTTCCATTTCACCGCGCCGGTCGCCGCCTCCAGGCAATTGAGCGACGATTCATCGAAGCCGTAGAGATGCCCCTGCCACAGCACGGAACTGTTGATTTGATTGCGCATCGACTTTGACTCCCAGACGGCATCGGCCGTCGCTCCGGAGGGGCGAACCAGCGCGCCGCCGTGGCCGTAGCCGGACGAGATGAAGACCGCGTCGCCCACCGGAATCGGCGTGGCCGCGTTCACGTCGTATTGGGTTTTCCAGGGGAACCGCCACAACTCCCGGCCATCGTTTGCGGTCCGCACCACGAGGGCGCGGGCATTGAAAAAGGCCACGGCGGGGTTGTCGCCGGACCCGATCACGATGGGGGAGGAATAGGCGACGGGATCGTCGCCCGCCTGCCAGATCACCGCCCCGGTGACCTTGTTGAGCGCGACGGTCGCGATCCCCTTGCCGCCGACGTCGAGGAGCAACTTCTCGCCCAGGACGAGCGGCGAGGAGGCGTACCCCCAGGTCGGCTGTTTGCCGCCCAGGTCTTTCACGAGATGCTTGCTCCAGACCACGCGGCCCTCTTCCAGGCAGAGGAGCAGTCCATGGCGGGCGACGGTGTAAACCCGGGAACCGTCGAGGGCCGGGGAGCAGCCGGGGCCGCCTTCAAACATGTTCGGATCCAGCGGCTGGTCGTACGTGTACTCCCATTGGACTTTTCCGGTCGCGGCATCAAAGCAGAACACCGTGTCCTTGTTCTTCGTGTTGCCGATGGTGTAGACTCGTTCGCCGGCCGCGGTGAACGACGAACAACCGATGCCCACCGCCGCCTTCCAGAGGACCTTTGGGCCACTGGCACCCCACGCGTGGCTCCAGCCGGTTTCGGTGGAGATGCCGTCGCGGGTCGGTCCGCGCCATTGCGCCCAGTCGGCGGCGCCTGCCGGGGAAAAGGCCGCGACGCAGGCCAGGAGGACGAGTCCGGCGTGAGATCCGGAGGGCAGGCGGCGAGGCGCCTCGAGTGGGGAGGAAATGGGCATGCGGCATTTCACCGGTAAGGATTCCGTTGTCAAATGCGTGAGCGCGGAGGTGGCCGTCCAGCCCGCGGCCCGCTCCCTTCTGCCCCCGAAGAGCCTGCTTCCTCGCGAGGATTTGTCACGTATTACGTGACAACGCCTGAGTTTCCTGCGCCAACATTGTCACGTAATAAGTGACAATTCAGCGGCGGACCGCGCGGTCACGGCGGGAGGGTGGGGGCAGGTCCCCGGGGATTGCAGCGCGGTTGGCGATGGAGGGCTGGCGGGTCCCTTGGTGATCCGCACCGTTCCGAGACTCGCCTTGATCGAACGTTCGTGGTTCTTGAATGGGTGCGCCTCCCGGCGCGTCCGCCCATGAAGATTTTCCGATCCTTTGTTTGGCTCCTCGGCGCCTGGAGTTTGGCGTCCGCGGGGTTTTCCGCCGGAGACATCGTGCTGTCGGTCGCCGAACCGGCCGGAGTCGCGCGTGCCGGCTGGCCGGTGACGAGCGGAGTGCCGTTCGCCCCCGGGGCGTTGCCCGCCGCCGCTGCGGTCACGCTGTGGGACGATCACGGCCGGCCGGTGCCACTGCAAACCGACACGCTGGGTCGCTGGCCGGACGGATCGGTGCGCTGGTTGCTGGTCGATTTTCAAACGGACCTCGCCAGCGGAGAGCAGCGGACCTTCACCCTGCGGCCAGGGCCAGGCGGAGTCGCGGCGCCCCTGGCCACGCCCCTGCGCGTGATGAGCGAGGAGGGACGCACCGTGATCGAGACGGGGCCGTTGCGGCTTGAACTGGATCGCGAGGGATTTGATCCGTTGGGGGCCGTGTGGCTCGATCGCGACGGCGACGGTCGCTTCAGCGCGGAGGAACGCGTCACCGGTGCCGGCGGCGGATTCTTTCTCCGCGATCCGCAGGGGCGCCGCTTCGAGGCTGCCCGGGCTCCGGCCGAGATCGTGGTGGAGGAGGCGGGACCGCTGCGCGCCTGCGTGCGGGTGACGGGACGCCACGCGGATGCAGACGGCACGATGTTTGGTTATGTCGTCCGTCTGCATGCGTTTCGCGGCCAACCCTTCGTGCGCTGCTGCTACACCTTCATCAACGACCGGCAGGACGTGGTGATGGCGACGATCAAGGAACTCGGCCTGACCGTGCGGCTCGCCGCCGCGGCGGGGGTGGAAAGGGCGGCGGGGGTGGGAGGAGAAGCCGCGGGGGGCGGAAAGCTCTTCCAGGTCGACGAAAGCCACTTTGAACGCGACGGCCGCGCGGCCGGGGCGCAGGCGCGCGGGTGGGCGTTCGCGGCGGGGGCCCAGGCCGGATATGCCATCGGAGTGCGCGAATTCTGGCAGCAATGGCCGAAGACGATTGAGGCCCGGGCGGGAGTGGTGACGCTCGGGCTTTGTCCCGAATTCCCGGCGGGCCGGTACGATGGCAAGCCGCTCGAGGAGGAGAACAAGCTGTACTACGCGCTGCGCCGGGGCGGGCACACCTTCAAGGTGGGGGTGGCCAAGACCCACGAGATCTGGGCGAACTTCTTCGCCGGGTCGGTGGCGCCCGCGGCCTCCGCGGATTTCTTCGCGGCGGTGGAGGAGCCCCTGCTGGCGACGTGCGCGCCGGCCTACGCGAGCGCCACCGGGGCCGCGGGGGCGTTTCCCGCCGCCGACCCGAACAAGTACTTTGGATACGACGCCTGGTTCGATCGCGCGCTGGCCGGCCACCGGCAGCGGCGCGAGGCCGTGCGCGAGTATGGCCTGCTGAATTATGGCGATTGGTTCGGGGAGCGGGTGGCCAATTGGGGCAACCTTGAGTACGACCTGCAGGAGGGGATGTTCGTCCAGTACCTCCGCACCGGGGACCGGCGGTTCTTCCTGCGCGGGGCGCAGGCGGCGCGGCATCATCTCGACGTGGATGTCGTGCACGCAGTGAATCCGCTGCTGAAAAACCCCTTCGGCCTGCCGCCCAAGGTCGGCGAAATCTGGCTGCACAGCCTCAATCACACGGGCGGTTATTATGCCAACGCGCCGCTGCCCGTTGAGCTCACCTACCAGATGGGCCACAGCGCCAATTACGGGCACGTGTGGATTTCCGGCGATCTTGAGTACTATCACCTCACGGGTGATCGCCGCGCCCGCGAGGTGGCGCTGGCGGTGGCCGACATGATGACCGCGGCCATGACGGCCAAGGTGGGCACGCACATCCGGACGCTCGGCTGGCCGACCATCCTCGTGCTGTCCGCCTACGAAGCCACCGGCGACCCGCGCTATCTGGAGGCCGCCAAGAGGAATTGGGAGGCGCTCCGGCAGAGCCTGGATCCCCGGCGCGGTTGGGTTGTGAAACTGGCCAGCGATCATTGCCTGCACCCGGCCGGCAGCACCCAGCCGGAACGCAACACCAAGTACCGTGATCAACGCTGCGAGGGCAACGTGCCCTTCATGGAAGGGCTCACGCTTTGTGCGCTGGCGCGCTATCACCGGCACACGGGCGATCCCGCCGTGCTCGCGGCCATCACGGTGGGCGTCGACCAGATGATCCGGGAGTGCTGGCAGGAAGACGTGAAGACGTTTCGCTACACGGCCTGTCCCTTGTCCATGAAGACTCCCTACGGGCTGTGCATGCTCGCGGCGGAAGCGATGGCCTACGAGGCGCAGCTCACGGGCAACCCGGAGCACCGGCGCGTTCTGCGGGAGGGTTTCAGGTCGGCGGTCGCGAAGGGCGGCGGGGACGGCTTTGGGAAGAGCCTGGCCCAGATGACGTTTTTTGCCCCGTTCGCGCTGAACGCGCTGGAGTAGCCCGCCGCCGCGGAGCTCGCCGGTTGGGAGCTTGTCACCCGCGGGCGCGCGGCGAAGAGTGCCGGGGTGAGCTATTCCTTGCTTCGCATCACGGCCGGGTTGGGGCGGTCGCGTTACGGTTTCCGCGTCTGGCTGGGCGCCCTCGGGCTGATCGGCTTGTCTGCCGGATCGTTGTCCGCGGCGGCGCCCTCGCCGGTGCGGCCCAACGTCCTCCTGGTCCTCGCCGATGATCTGGGGTTTTCGGACTTGGGTTGCTACGGCAGCGAGATCGAGACCCCGACCCTGGACCGGCTCGCCGCCGGCGGGCTGCGCTTCAGCCAGTTTTACAACACCGCCAAGTGCCACTCGTCGCGGGTGAGTCTGCTCACCGGCCGGTGGTGCCGGCAGGCGGGCGACGTGAGCCTGCAACGCGCCGTGACGATCCCGGAGATGCTGGCGCCGGCCGGCTATTTTACCGCGATGACCGGCAAGTGGCATTTGGACCGTCAACCGACCGACTTTGGCTTCCAGCGCTACTTCGGCCATCTCTCCGGGGCCACCAATTATTACCGCGGCAACGACTCGTTTCGTTTGAACGGGGAGCCGTGGAAGGTGCCCGCCCAGGGGTTCTACACGACGGTGGCCAACGTCGACTACGCGCTGCGTTTTCTCGGTGAGGCGCGGGCGGCGAAGCAACCGTGGTTTCTCTACGTGGCGTTCAACGCCCCGCACGCTCCCCTCCAGCCCTTGGAGGCGGACTACAAAAAATACCTCGGGCGCTACGATCGCGGCTGGGACGAGATGAGGGCGGAGCGGGTGGCGAAGCAGAGCCGGACCGGGCTCTTTGGCGGCGAACTCACACCGAGTCCGCGGCCGGACCATATCCCGGCATGGGCGACGCTCCCGCCGGAGACGCGGGCCTGGGAAGGGCGCCGCATGGCGGCGTACGCGGGCTTGATCGATCGCGTCGACCAGGAACTGGGCCGGCTCGTCGGGGATTTGGAGCGCGCCGGGGAATTGGACAACACCCTCATTCTCTTCTGCTCCGACAACGGCGCGTGTCCCTATGATCGACGCAGTACGGGCCGCGATCGCGAGCCGTACGACGGGGCCACGACCTGGGGAGACAGCACCGGTTGGGCCTGGGCGCGCAACACCCCCTTCCGCTATTACAAGCAGAACCAATTTGAGGGCGGCATTGCGACCCCGGCCATTCTGCACTGGCCGGCCGGTTTGAAGACCCGCCCCGGCGCGCTGGTGCACACTCCGGCCCACCTGGTCGATGTCCTGCCGACCCTGGCCGAAGTCACCGGCGCCCCTGTGCCGTCGACTTGGCCGGGCCGCGAACCCACCCCGCTCGCCGGTATCTCGCTCGCGCCCATCCTCGCCGGTGGGGCGATCCCGGCGCGGCCGCCCATTCATCTGCTCTTCGGCAGCGATCGCGGCCTGCGCGACGGGGACTGGAAGCTGGTCAGTTTTCAGAGTGATCCGTGGGAGCTCTACAACGTGGCGAGCGATCGCACGGAATTGCACGATCTCGCCGCGCAGCAGCCGGACATTCTCAATCGCATGGTGAAGCAATGGCACACGATGGCGGCCGACGTGCTGCAGGCGCCGGCCCGGGACCGCGAGCCGGTCGCGACCACCGCCGAGGCCCCGCGCCGGCATCGGGAATGGACCGTTTTTGCGGGAGCGAGCGCCGGCGGCGACGGGCCCGCGGCCTCCCGCAAGAAGGCGGCGGGCAAGCGCGCAGGAGGGGGCGAAGGCGTACGCGCCCGGGTTGGCACGACCCTGGCCGTGGCGGGCGGTGCGTGGGTCCTGCAGTGCACCGGTGCTGATCCGGGGATTGCGATCAACGTGTTGCCGCCGATGCCCGATGCCGGTCCCTACACGCTGGAGTTCAAGCTGCAGAGCCGGGCCAGCGGGGCGGGCGAGGTGTATTGGACCACCGATGACCAGACCACCCTGCCGCGGGGAGGGCATCTGGAGTTCGCGGTCCGGCACGACGGCGAGTGGCAGGTGGTGACTCTGCGGATACCCGAGACCCGCCGTCTTTTCGCCCTACGCCTGGATCCCTGCGGCGGCCCCGGGGCGGTGCGGATTGAGCGGCTGCAATTGAAGGATGCGGCCGGCAAGATCCTGCAAGCCTGGCCCTGAGGCGCGGCGGTCGGCTGCCGGGAAGAGGCGATCCCGGGTGCGCCCCGCCAATCTCACTTCCAGTCTTGGCTCAGGGGGTTGGTTGTGTTGCCTCTTGGAACCATGGATTCCCCCCACCTGCCCCCGACCGCCTCGCCCCGATTCCAGCCGCGTCTGACCCGCCGTGGCCTCCTGCACGGCGCCGCCGCAACCGGGGCGGCGGCGGTCCTCGGGTTTCCCGCGATTGTCCGCGGCGCCGCGGCCGCACCCTACCGCGCGAAGAATGGACGGATCAACCAGTCCGTCGTGCCGTGGTGCTTCAAGCCGATGGCACTCGAGGAACTGTGCGGCCACGCGTCGCGGTTGGGGCTCGGTTCGGTCGAATTGGTGACGCCCGACAAGTTTCCGCTGCTCCGGCAGCACGGGCTGGTTTGCGCGCTGACGAGCGGCCACGGCTTCGCGAAGGGTTTTGCGCACGCCGAGGAACACGCCGAGTGCCTGAAAATATTGACGGAGCGCATCGACGCCACGGCGGCGGCGGACTTTGCCTCGGTGATCACCTTTTCCGGCTTCCGGCGCGGCCTCACCGACGAGGTCGGAATGAAGAACATGGTGGAGGGCCTGAAGAAAATCGCGGGCCACGCGGAGAGGAAGAAAGTCACCCTCTGCCTCGAGATGTTGAATTCGCGGGTTGCGGTGGAGATGAAGGGGCATCCGGACTACTTCTGCGACGACGTCGATCGTACGGTCGAGGTCTGTCGGCGGGTGGGCTCCGAACGGGTCAAGGTGCTGTTCGACCTCTATCATGTGCAGATCATGCATGGCGATGTGATCGCGCGGATCCGGCAGCACCACGACTGGATTGGCCACTACCACACGGCCGGCGTGCCCGGGCGCAACGAGATCGATGACACCCAGGAACTCAATTACGGACCCATCATGCGGGCGATTGTGGCGACGGGTTACCGGGGATTTGTCGGCCAGGAGTTCGTCCCGTTGCGCGACAAGGCGGCCTCGCTCGGCGAGGCGGTGCGAATTTGTGACGTCTAGCGCGATTCCGGCCCAACGACCGGGTGGGGGCGCTTCCCGTCTCGCCCCGTGCGGTGGGCGCTGTCCCGGGACATCCCAGGTTGACGATGGCGTTGAGCCCGGTCCTTGCCGTAGCGCCAGTCTTCGACGGGCGCCCGCCGGTCTGAGACGCGGCGCTACTCCCCGAGGCATCACCGCCAACCTGACAGATGCACCTGCGTCGACCCGGGCTCCGGCGGGAGCATTGACAGGGCGGGCGGGGGGTGCGCACGCTCCCCGCTTCTTTTTTTCGAAGCCTCAGCCCACCGCCTGTCTCCATGCCACAAACCATTGCCGTCCTCGACTTCGGATCGCAGCTCACGCAGGTCATCGCGCGCCGCATCCGGGAGTGTGAGGTCTACTCGAAGATCTACCATTACTCGACCCCGGCGGCGAAACTGCGCGAGGACAACGTGGCGGGGGTCATCCTCTCGGGCGGACCGCAGAGCGTGTATGCCCGCCAGGCGCCGCACCCTGATCCCGCCATCTTCACGCTCGGGGTTCCGGTGCTGGGCATCTGCTACGGCGTGCAACTCATGGGCCGTTTCCTCGGGGGCGAGGTCGAGCACAGCAAGGCCCGCGAATACGGTCATGGGGTCCTCACCATTCGCCGGCCGGGCCGCCTCTTTGCCGGCCTGCCGAAGACGGTGCGCGTCTGGAACTCGCACGGCGACAAGCTCACGAAGCTGCCGCCCGGGTTTCGCGCCATCGGCACGACGGAGAATTCGCCCTTTGCGGCGATCGAGGATCTGAAGCGGGGATTCTACGGCATCCAGTTTCATCCGGAGGTGTTCCACACCGAGCGGGGCGCGGACATGATCCGCAATTTCCTCCTCGGCATCTGCGGGGTGAAGGCCGAATGGACGACGCGCGATTTCATCACGCAGGCGATCGAGAAGATGCGGGCGCAGGTGGGCCAGGGGCGGGTGCTTCTCGGGCTCTCGGGCGGCGTGGACTCCTCGGTGGCCGCGGCCCTGTTGCACAAGGCGATCGGCAAGCAACTCACGTGTGTGTTTGTCGACAACGGCCTCCTGCGCAAAGGCGAGCGCGAGCTGGTCGAGAAACTCTACGGGGATCATTTTCACATCGACCTGCGCGTGGCGGAGGCGGGGAAGCTTTTCCTGCGCCGGCTCAAGGGCGTGAGTGAACCCGAGCAGAAGCGAAAGATCATCGGCCGCACCTTCGTCGAGGTATTCGAGAAATCCATCAAGTCGACCGGGCACGCGGATTTCCTGGCCCAGGGCACGCTCTACCCCGATGTGATCGAGAGCGTCTCGATCGGCGGCAACCCGGCGGCGCTGATCAAGACGCACCACAATGTCGGCGGACTGCCGGCCCGGATGAAATTGAAGCTGGTCGAGCCGTTGCGCGAACTCTTCAAGGACGAGGTGCGGCGGGTCGGGGCCGCGCTGGGTCTGCCGCGCGAGGTGGTCTGGCGGCAGCCGTTTCCCGGCCCCGGCCTCGGCGTCCGCGTGATGGGCGCCATCACCGCGGAGAAGCTCGAAATCCTCCGCAATGCCGATGCCGTGCTGTACGAGGAGATGATGAAGAGCGGGTATTACTACAAGGTCTGGCAGTCATTCTGCGTCTTCCTGCCGGTGAAAACCGTCGGCGTCTTCGGGGATGAGCGCACCTATGATTACGTGATCGCGATTCGGATCGTGGAGAGCACCGATGCCATGACCGCCGACTGGGCCAAGCTGCCCTACGAGCTGCTGCAGAAGGTGTCGGGCCGGATCACCAACGAGGTGCGGGGGGTGGGCCGGGTGGTGTACGACATCAGTTCCAAGCCGCCGGCGACGATCGAGTGGGAGTAATTCCCCGAACCTTGGCATTGCGTGGAACGAACCCGTGCGCCAACCCTCTCAGGGTTCGTTCCCATGATGACTGACCTTCCCTCCCGCCTTCGGGCGATTGCCTCCGCTGTCCTGCTCTCGGTCGGTTCCGCCGGAGCGGCGGAGCCGGCCATCATCGCCCGCGCCCGCGCCTTCATCGGCTCCGAGCAAGCCCTGGCGGAACTCAAGTCGGTGCATTACGTCGGCACGCTGGTGACCGCCGATCCGGCGGATCCGGCCAAGCAGACGCGCGCCGCCATTGAGATCATCTTCCAGAAGCCCGAGCAGCAGCGCATCATGGCGACGTCGGACAAGATGATCGAAGTCACGGCGCTCGACAGCTACGAAGGTTGGCAGCGGGTGCAGGATCCGGCGGATTCGAAGAAGTGGCGGCAGGTGCTGCTTGGCACCGAGCAAATCAAGCGGCTGAAGGCCAATACCTGGGAAAACCTCAGCTATTTTCGCGGCATCGAGCAGGTGGGGGGGCGGCTGGAAGACCAGGGGACGACCACCATTGAAGGGATCACCTGCCAGAAAATCGCCTTCATTCACGCCCCGAACATCGTGTTTTACCGGTATTTCGATGTGGGCACCGGGCGGTTGGTCTTCACCGAGACCGAGGCGGGCGGTACTATACGCGAGCAGGGCGAGATGACCATCGAGGGCATCCGATTTCCCCGTACGATCGTCACGTCGACCAAGAACCCGAAAGGGCAGGAGGTGACGGTGACGATCACTTTCGAAAAAGTGACCGTCAACGAGGTCTTTCCGGCGGCGCTGTTCGCCGTGCCCTCGCTGATGGTGCGGTAGGGTGGGTGGCCGGGGCAGGGTTGGGTGCGACGGATACCGGAATGAGACATTCT
>JBBRWR010000177.1:0-12534 GCA_038249085.1 Opitutales bacterium | reverse complement strand
TGATATAGGCTCAGGGTCACTGGGCGACCGGCTGGAGTGCGGGAATGATTAGATTTTCGGTCAATTTGCGTGCGACGATGAGCGCACGGCGGCCGAGGCTGGTGAGATAGTAGCGATAGGTGTGGCCGACGCGGCGGATGCCCTTCACGCTGGTTCGACCGGTAGTCGGCGTCAATTTGGCGACCCCATGCCGCCGCCTCGCATTCGGCAATAAAGCTGGAAACCTCCGCCAATTCTTCCGGGGAGAGCGATTTCACCGCGTCTTTGATTTCCGCAACACTCATGGTGCCAGCCTATTTGACTGCTGACCGATTGCAACTACGTGGCCACCTCCGCCGGCAAGATAGGACTGTCCGTGCGCGACTGGGTTGAGGTTATTCCCAAGTCGGGCTATCGGTGCCGCGCGGCCGGACCGACGGGGCGGGGAATCCCGGCGGTGCAATGATTTAACACTCCCCTGCCAAACGAGGTACCGCAGGCATTTGAAGGCGCGTGAGAATTCTGCTGGATACCTGCGAATTCCTCTTGCTCGTGTCCGGCGAATCCAGATTGCCCGCAACCGTTGCCTCCGCCGTTCGTGACCAAGGCAATCAGGTTTTTTTGAGCGCCGTTTCGTTTTGGGAGTTGGGGGGACAAGTCGGTTGACGCCGGACAGAGGACGGAGGGCGGATGCGGAAGAACGTGAGGCTGGAAAGACGGGGGAGCGGAGACCGAAGATTATCCTTGCTCACGTGATAAACACGACTTTATCGTTTGAGGTATGACTACCTTGGAGAATGTCGCGACTGACGCGACGCAGGCGGAACAGCAAATTGTCGCGGGCCTCGAATGGGCCGAGGCGGAACACCTTGCCGGTTTGCTCGTCGTGCCGATTAGTCGGTTGGCGGAACTCTTGCAGATTCCGCCAGCTACGATGGCGCGACGCAAGACGCAGGGTCGCTTCACCGTTGAGGAGTCCGAGAAGATCGTGCGGTTTGCGCGGTTGTGGTTCATCGCCTGCCAGGCAGTGGGTGGCGCGGCGGGAGCGCGATCCTGGCTCAAGCGGGCGCAATACGGGCTAAACGGCCGCGTGCCGCTGGAAGTCGCCCGGCTTGAGGTCGGCGCGCGCAGCGTCGAAGCGTTGTTGCAGCGCATTCACTACGGAGCGCTCGCTTGATGGAAAAGCGGGTGCGGTTCTGGCGCGTCGAAAAGGAGATCTTTTCGGCGACGGCGCGCACCGGCGAGGGCGCGCGCTTGTCCGGCGGGCGATGGAATTCACCGGGACTGCCCGCCATTTATTGCGGGCAGTCGCTCGCGCTGTCCGTGCTGGAAATCCTCGTCCACGCCGTAACGTCCGAGGAACGTTCAGACCCGCGCGTGTGGTTCCGACTGACGTCGAGGGGAGATATCCGGACCGTGCGACCAACTGGGCTGCCGAAAGGGTGGAATGACCCAGTGATTCACCCAGAGACCGTCGCGCTTGGAGACTCATGGTTGCGCGGCAGGAAATCCGTTGGGTTGCGCGTGCCCTCAGCAGTCATTCCTGGCGAATGGAACTACATCCTGAATCCGCTGCATCCACAGTTTCGAAGGCTCGTCCGTTGGTCGCGACCGGTGGTGCTGGATATCGACCGGCGTTTGGTTGCTGGAGCACCCGTATTGCCGTGGCAGTAACGTCATCAGGAACTTCATGGGCGGCAGAACCCTTCCCATTCGCGGAGGGCTTGGGCTTGCTCCGGGCCGCGCAAGCCGGTGTGGAGTAGATCGAGGTAAATCTGCGCGTCGGTCGCGAGCGGCAGCGTTTCAACTGTTTGCCGTTCGAGAAAGACGCCTTCGTCGGCGGGGATGTGAAACCACACGCGGCCGGCCTCGCTCACGGGGCGCAACCCGAGTTTCTCGATCACGTCTGCGCCGGGGAGACGGGAAACATAAAGTGAAACGACCGGCGGCTCCGTGTAGGGCTGCCGCAGCCAGGCCGCGGTCCATTGCGTGAAGGCAAAGTGCGGGGCGTCGGGCGCATGGACCAGCGCGTTGCGCAAGGAGCGCGCAAGATTGGACGGATCGGGCCATCAGAAGTTCCAGACACTTCCTCTTGATCGCCGGAATGCCGATGGCGCAGATGAAGACTTCGTCTGCCGCCGGTTCATGATCCTTGATTGTCCCAAGCAACCGTCCCGGCGTGTTCTTCCCTACGAGGGCGTCAAGGTTATCGTCGATGAAGCCCTTGATCGTCCATTCGCGCTCGAACTGCACACTCTGGCGCGCCCACGCCAGCATCTCCCGGCCAAAGCCGCCCGCGCCGACGATTACGAGTTTCTGCACCTTCGTTCCCTTCAGACGACGCAGTTCTCGTCGCCTTGAGGGTGGATCTTTCCTTCATCCGCCTCGCGGGGTTCAGATCGCTCGTGGGCCATACAAAACCTTCCCGGTGCGGGCGATTTCCCGAGCCAGCAGCGTTTTCCCCTCCCGAAGTGCCGCGACTGTAATTGGCACCAAGTCAACCGGACACGTCCTCGGCCACAAGACCCGGTGCGCCCGCCGGACTCCGGGTATCATAGCTTCAGCACCCTCGAACACCAAGGCCAAGTCCACGTCGCTTTGGGTGTCGTCGACCCCTTTGGCTCGCGATCCAAACAAGACCACGCTTTGCGCGTGACTCGCCTCCGCGACCTTCCGCACGATCTCTTCAATCTGCAGCCGGGAACTGACTTCGGTTGGCATGAGTGCAGGGTGCGCCGCGGTACGCTTTTCGCAATCCGGATCTTGGACGCCGTTCCAGTCCCGCCAAGGCCGTCTTGCCGCAAAGCTGGCTCAGCGTGGCGCCGCGACCTTCAATAGCGGCTATAGCCGCCTTGGGGATCAGACCCCTGCTGATCGGCAAGCGTAGGGGTGACCGCGGGCTCAAAGAAGCCGGAGATTCCCCTGCCCATCGGTTTTGGCTGAATCCCAGATCTCACGCATGTTGTCCGCTCTTCGCGCGTTCGCGCGAGCCCGGTTTGGGGTTTGATTCTCAGATCTCAAGATCTGGCATCTCCGATCCAGCGAAGCGTGGCGCGGTCAAAGGGCGGGGCCGGAGGATAATACAACAGCGTCAGACTTCCTCTGATCTCCGTCCTCCGTCCTCTGTCCTCTGTCCTCCGACCTCTGTACGCTGACCTCTTGCTTCGGCATCGGCTCCACGCGCCAGCGAACCCACGAACTCCCGTTCAAACGCATCCACATGCGGCCCGAGCGGCGCGATCCAGTTGGTCGCGAAGGCTTCGCGGACGAATTCAAATTCGGCCGCCCCCAGGTGCAGGGAGGAGAGAAAAATCTTGGACTTCTCAGCCATGGGCGTCAGATCTCCTCCGCAAGATCCAGGGCCTCGCTTATCACCCGTTCATGCAAGAGCGCACCAGCGCGGAGCAAAGCTTCAATTTGCGGTCGAACCACAGGAATAAGGCCGGCTCGTTTGGCGCGGACCAAGATTCCGACACTGCCGATTACCGCGACGCCGAAAACCAGAGCACAATCCCGCGCTGCCCTATCATCCATGACGCAGACCGAAGTTTGAAGTCGCAGCGCCCAGCTTATCACGGCGGTCTCACCGGCACCCAGGTCCCAAGCAACTATTCTGGGATCGTGAGGGACGACTTCCATGATATGGTGCCGACCCTCCGCGGCCAACCATCGACGGGCCGGGTCGTCCGCCGGACCGGCGGTGATCTCCTCCGCGACTTCACCTGGCAGACCGAGCTGAGGCGCCAGATTTGGCAGCAGCGGTAGGTGGTTGATCTTTCCGAGCAGTATGAGTGGCGAGGAGTTTACGATCCACATGAACGATCATTTGTGCTCAAACTCGGCTTTGAGTTCACCGGGGCGAAGTTGCACGGGAGAAACGCCAAATCGCTGCAAGTTGCCGATAAACTCCGCCCGGGAAAGACCGGCCACCTCCGCCGCCTTCCCTTGGGAAATCCGCCCCATTTCATACCATTTCACCGCGGCCGTCAGCCGCAATTCGGCGCCAAACTCATCGGGCGAACGCCGCAGAATGGCAAACGCCTGGTCCGGGATTTCCAGTGTCACTTTCATCGCTTAGACCTAGTAGGCACTTGGCATCAAAAGTCGAGGCCGCGTTGGTTGCGGGTCACGTTGGCCGAAGGAGGGTTGAGTTCCCGCGCCAAGGCGATCACCGCGGCCTATTCCGCATCCAGCTCGGCAGTGAGGTGTAGAACGCCAGTTCACCTTCGACGACGACGGATTCTAATTGGCGCTGGACAGTTTTACCCTCTCCTCTCAAAACGATGCCCCCATTGGGCACCATTTTAAGAGGAGAGGTAGTTTCAGGGGACGGATAAGGGACAGACGGGATGGGAAAGTCACCCCTGCCGCGACCCTCACGCTCACCGGCTCACCGCGACCGATTCCCGCCGATTTGCGGCGTTTTCGAGCTCCGGTTGGCATTATCCTCTCCTTTTCGGGCCTGGCGAGGGCAAGAGGCGACGAAATCGCGGCCAGCGATCATCGGAATTGTACAAGTCGCCAACCGTGCCATTCGCCGGCGTCAGCCAGCGCCGACTTCAGTTCGCGCTCTACGTGCAGGTAGGCGAACGGGTAGGCGCCGTCCAAGTCGCCGCGCGTCGGCATGAGGTATCCGGCGTGGTGTGCCGATGTGCCGCGATGACATCTGGGACTTTTTCAGGGTGCCCCCCAGGTCTGTTGGCGGAACGTACGTGCGGGCTACTGCAATTCAACGCTGCTTCCGGATGAATATCGGAATCCCGCAGAAACGGCGACAATCTGCTGCATTCCTGCTGCACTCGTCTTTTTTAGCTATGGTGCGGGCGGACGGAATCGAACCGACGAGACCTGCTTGGAAGGCAGGAGTTTTACCACTAAACTACGCCCGCAGGGCGCGCGCCAGAAAGCTTCGCCGCCGCCGCCTGCCGGTCAAGCTCACAGCGCGAACCCCGGCAAACCGGCGGATTTGCCGGGATGGGGCCTCCTCCTTGGGGCCGGAAAGCGCCCGTTCGCGGTCAAATCCCGCTGCCCCCTTTACCCCGCTGGCCCGACCCGGCGATGAGTTCGAGCCGTGCCCACCGCCAGAAACGTTGCACCTCCCGCCTTGGCCCGCCATGACGGTGCCACCCGGTGAACTTGATCCTTTTTGAAATGGCCGAACTCGAACGCCCGCTGCCGCGCAGCGATCGGCGCGCCGCCCATGTGTTGAAGGTCCTGGGGCGGGCGGTCGGCGAATCCTTCGAGGCCGGCATCATCGACGGCCCCCGCGGGAAGGCGACGCTCCGCGCCGTGTCCGACGAAGCCATCACCTTCGCGTTTGCCCCCCTGCCCTCGCCCACCGCGCCGGAGCCGATCACCCTCGCCATTGGATTGCCGCGGCCGCAGACCGCGCGCGACATCCTGCGCGACGCGACGACCATGGGCGTCGCCGCCCTGCACTTTATTCGCACCGACCGGGGGGAGCCGGGCTATGGCCGCAGCACGCTCTGGACCTCGGGCGAATGGCGGCGGCACGTCATCGCCGGGGCGGAGCAGGCGTTCAACCCCCGCCTTCCGGTGGTCACGTGGAATCAGACGTTGGCGGAGGTCTTCGCGGGCGGCGCCGCCGCCACCCGGCTTGCCTTGGACAACTATGAATCGCCCGCCCCACTGAGCCAGTGCCGGGTCCGGCACGATGATCCGCACACCATGGTGGCCATCGGTGGCGAACGCGGGTGGACGGCAGCAGAGCGCGCCACGCTCCGCGGCCAGGGCTTCGAATTCCATCATCTCGGGCCGCGGGTGTTGCGAACGGAGACCGCCTGTGTCGCGGCCCTCGCCATCGTGCGGGCGAGACTCGGGCTCGTCTAGCGAGCCCGGGGCTCCGCGAAAGCCCTCCCTGCGCGCTGCGTCGAGTGGACGGAGGCTACGACTGGCGGCGGAAGAACGCCACCGTCGGCTGTCGCATCCCTTTGCCGAGCCGCTTCAGCAAGACCCAGCCTTCCGGGGTCAGATCCAGTTCACCGGGCAGTTCGAAGGCGATGATCGCATCCGGTTTCGGCTCCAGCACGGTGCCGAGCCGAAGGAACAATTCGGGCGCCAATTCCGCGATGTTTTCGTAGGGCGGATCCACAAACACGAGATCGGGCGGCTCCCCCGTCCCGCCAAGCGGAACGCCACGAGCGTCTGACTGGACCACCAGAAGGTGGCGCGCGAGGTCGGCCTCGCGCCCCAGGCTTCGACCCACGGCCGCGATGTTCCGCCGGATGCAGGCGACGGCCTTGGCGTTCTGCTCGACAAATACGCCCCCGGCCGCCCCGCGACTCAGCGCTTCGAGGCCGTAAGCCCCACTCCCCGCAAACAAATCCAGGAACCGCGCCCCGGGCACGACGGACGCCAGGCTGGAAAACACCGCCTGTCGCATCCCGTCGGTCGCCGGGCGCACCCGGTCGCCTTTCGGCACCTCCAGGGGAATACCCCGCGCCACGCCGCCACTTATCCGCATGACCCCACTCCTGGAAACAACCCATCCAACTCGATCTGAGCGGCAACGACCCCATCGCCAGGGCCAACCCACGCCATCACCACTTGCGCACCGGGGAAAACGGGATTCATAGGTCTGGACGGCATGTCACCATCGCATTCCATGCAGTTCAATGGGAAATACTTCCCCGCCCGCAATCGAGAGCGTTTCTCCCGCGAAAGGAGAACCACGCGCTCGGCGGCCGCCTCCGCCTCGGCGGGAGAACGACGGACGATTGGTCAGACTCGCGCCGCCTTGAACCCGGGTGGAACCCCCGCCGGTTCCCGCGGACAATAGCCGGCAACATAGAAATTGCACCAGCAGCGACTTTTGCCCATGTCTGAACCTCACGCTCGCGCCAGCTGGAGATTGCCGACTTCTTCCAGATCCGCGGGCTGATGGTCTGCGCCTGTTTCCGAACTGCAACGTCATGAGCCCGCTCCCGCCCGCCCGCCTTCTGCACACCCTTCGCGGTGTCGTGACGTCGTGGGTCGACATTCGAAGGCAAGGCGGCCGGGGACGCGCGCGGTGGACCGCCGTCACCGAGGACCACCCCGGCAGCTTCTCCCTCCGTCGACACGAGAGGCGCCATGCCTCCGCGACATCTCTAACCGTGAAACGGCTATGCGGGAGGGCCGGCAGGGTGATGGCACGATCGACCGCCCTGGCCGTCTTCGGTCTGGCCCAAGGGGTTGCTCCCGCCGCTCCCGCCGCCTCCTTCATGGGCGCCGCGGAGAGCGAGTTCAACCGGTGGCCCTTCTCGGTTGGACGGTCGGCGGACACCCCGCACCCCCTCCAACCCTGGACCGGGGCAGGTCCCTTCCTCTTTTCGGAGCCGCGGGCGGACCCAGCCGGCAATACCGCCACGGGACTCCGCCCGCTTTGGGTGCAGTTCAACAACACCGCCGGGGATTTGCGCACCGGTCATCTGCTTTACCCGTTATTCAGCTATGCCCAGGACGAGACCACGTACCGTTGGAGTGTCTTCGAGATGATCCGCCGGCAGGGGCGGCGGGCCGGCGCGCCGCCGCCCTCCACCGACTTCGACCAACGCCACGAATTTGAGGTATTTCCATTCTGGTTCGATCGCGAATTTGCCGAACCCGAGCTTGATTACCGCGCCCTGTTTCCGATCCACGGGACGATCCGGCAGAAGCTCTGGTTTGAGCGCCTGTCGTGGACGCTCTTCCCGTTGTGGGTGGAAAACGAGCGGCGGGGAGCGATCACGAGGTACACGCCCTGGCCCTTCATTCGGAGCACCCGCGGCACCGCCCGGGGCTGGGGCGTCTGGCCCCTCTACACCACGTTCGAGCGCCCCGGCGTCTCGCGGGAATCCTATTACCTGTGGCCGTTCGCCTACGATCGCTCGGTCCTGCCGAACCCGGACGACCCGCCTGGCACCCCGCCGCGGCGTGAAACCGCCGTGCTGCCATTCTACAGTCGCAGCACCGGACCCGGCCTCGTGAGCGAGAACTACGTGTGGCCCTTCTTCGGATACACCGAGCAAACCCTGCCCCAGCGTTACGACGAGCGCCGTTATCTCTGGCCCTTCCTGGTGCAGGGCCGGGGCGACGTACGGTATGTGAACCGCTGGGCTCCCCTTTATACGCACTCGAACGTGAAGGGCTACGACAAGCGCTGGTTCGCGTGGCCGCTGCTCCGGTTCGCCGACTGGACCGAAGAGGGCGTCGAGCGCTCGCGCCGCCAGTTGCTCTTCTTCCTCTACTGGGATGAGCAGCAACGGGCCGCCGGCCGCCCCAACACCCCCGCCGCCAGGCTGACTCATGTCTGGCCGCTCTACAGCGGCTGGAACAACGGGGCCGGCCGCCGGCAATGGCAGCTCTTCAGCCCGCTCGAGGTTTTCTTCCCCGGCAACACCGCGGTCCGGCAGGCCTGGTCGCCGTTTTTTGCGGTGGCGCGGCACGACCAGCTCGCCCCGGGTGACACTCGCACCTCCCTGTTGTGGAACGCGGTGACCTGGGAGTCCCACCGGGAGGAAGATCGGCAGGAATTTCACCTCGGCCCCCTGCTCGGCGTCACGCGGGCCGGGGCCGAAAAGCGCGTCGCCATCGGCAACGGCCTGTTCGGCTTCCATCGGTCGGCCACCGGCGACTGGCGCATGTTCTGGTGGGATTTTCCCAGCCGCCACCGCGCCTCGGCCAGGCCATAGACCATGACCCCCGATCCCAACGTTTCTCCCGTATCGCCGCTCCCGGCATTTTTTCCATGAGACCACTTCTCCGCGTCATCGAAGGCATCGGCAGCGCCCTGCTCCTGCTCTTTCGCGCCGCGTCCTACCTGCCGACGTTCCCGCGACAGTTTGGCCGCTTTGTCGAGCAGTGCTACCTGATCGGATACACGACGATGCCGATCGTTGCCATCCTCAGCTTCTTCATCGGCAGCGTGCTGGCCCTCCAATCCGGTTACGCGGCGGAAAACCTCGGCCCCAAGCAGTTCATTGGACTGCTCGTCGGGCTCACGATGGCCCGCGAACTGGGGCCCGTGATGGCGGCCGTGCTCCTCGCCGGCCGGGTCGGATCCGCCATCGCCGCGGAACTTGCCTCGATGAAGGTCTATCAGGAGGTCGATGCGCTGGAGACGATGAACATCCCGCCCGCCCGCATGCTCGTCCTGCCCCGTCTGGTCGCCGTCCTCGCCATGATGCCCGTCCTTACGATCATGGCCGACCTCGTCGGGTGGTTCGGCGGCGCCATTGTGGCGAAATACACCCATTTCATTTCCATCGAACCCTCGTCCTACTTTGCGACCATGCGCCAGTATATGGACTTCGGCGATGTGCTCAACGGCCTGATCAAGGCCGAGGTCTTCGGCTTCGCCGTGGTGCTCGTGTGCTGCAACATTGGCCTCAACACGCGCGGCGGCCCCCGTGAAATCGGCGCCGCGGTCACCCGCGCCGTCGTCACGTCGCTCATCCTCATCCTCGTGCTCGATTATTTCGTCACGAAAGCCCTGATGTAACCCATGCCGACTGCCTCCACCAGCGCGACGCGCCATCCTCTTTCCGACTCCGCAAGCGCCGCGGTCGGCGTAACCATCGAGCATTTGTCGAAGAACTTCGGCGCCTTCGAGGTCCTGAAGGACATCTCCTTCACGGTCGAACCCGGAGAGATTTTCGTGCTGATGGGACCGAGCGGTTCCGGCAAGAGCGTGCTCTTGAAGCACCTCGTCGGGCTCGAGTTCCCCACCGCCGGACGCGCGACGGTCGATGGCCGCGACGCGACTTTGCCGACCACCCGCGAGGAAGTCAGGATGGCCTTGGTTTTCCAGGCGGGCGCTCTTTTCAATTCGATGTCGGTTTACGACAACCTGGCCTTGTACCCGCGAGAGCACCGGCTGGGCGACGCCGCGGGGATCCGCGACAAGGTCATGCGGGCCCTGCAGATCCTGTCCCTGGAGAACGCCGTCAAAAAATTTCCCGCCGAGCTTTCCGGCGGCATGAAGAAACGCGTCGCCATCGCGCGTGCCCTCGTCATGGAACCGCAACTCATGCTCTACGACGAGCCCACCAGCGAACTCGACCCGGTGATGTCCGCGACGATCATCGAGATCATCGCGACGTTGAAGGAACAGTACCATGTCACGAGCATCGTCGTGACCCACGACCGCGACCTCGCGCTCGGGATCGCCGACCGGGTCGGCATCCTGATGGGCGGAGAACTCATCTCGCTCGGGCCGCCCGCGGAATTACACCATCCCCGGGACCCGCGGGTCGCCGACTTTCTCAATCCGAAAATCGATTTGAAAAATCCCCGTTTCCGGCAACTGGAATAACCTACCATGCAAAACACACAACAAACCATCCGCGTCGGACTCTTCTTCCTCCTCGGCATGGCGCTGATCTGGGTCACCTTCGAGACCCTCAGCGGCGGCAAGATATTCAAGGACGAAGGCTATCCCCTGATCGCCGGCTTCGAAAGCCTCAAGGAGCTCAAGGAAGGCGACGATGTGCGCATGGCGGGGGTGAAGATCGGCGCGGTCGCCAAGACGCGTCTCGCCGGTCGGCGCGCGGAAGCCGTGCTCCGCATCAACTCGAAGCAGAAGATCAAGGAGGACGCGTACGCGATGATCGTCACGACCGGACTGATTGGCACCGGCTACATCAGCATCGACCTCGGCACCGACGCCGCGCCCTACCTGCGCGAGGGGGCCGAGATTCGGACCAAGAACACCCCGGATCTGAACGCCGTCATGTCGCAAATGGGCGAGCTCGGCAAAAAACTCGAGGGCGCGCTCGGGCAACTCGGCTCAGCCCTGAGTGGCGACGACAAGAGCCCGGGCATCATCCAGAAGATCGATCGCCTGGTCACCGACAATCGAGACAGCATCACCCGCTCCACGGCCAATCTGCAGCAGATCACCGACAAGGTGAACAAGGGCGACGGCACCCTGGGCAAGCTCATCAACGACTCGACGCTGCACGACGATCTCGTCGCTGGCATCACGGAGATCAAGAGCGGGGCCGCCCAGGCCAGGACCTTCATCGCCAACGCGCAAACCCTCATCGACCAGGTCAAGTCCGGCCAGGGCGCGTTGGGCGCCCTGGTGTTCGACCAAAAAGCCGGCGACGACCTGAAGGCCTCGATCGCGAGCCTCCGTTCCATGTCGGACAAGATTGCCCGGGGGGAGGGCACGCTCGGCAAATTGATCAACGACGACTCGCTGCTGCGCGATGTGAAGTCGATGATGAAGAAGGCCGATCGCGCCCTCGACGGGTTCGACGACAGCGGCCCGATCACTGCCGTGGGCGTGCTGAGCCGCGGCCTGTTCTGAGCTTTCCGCGCCCCGCCCGCACCTAGACCTTCGGTCCGCCCTGCGCGAGGTGGCGCGCGCGGAGCCGCAGGCCGTTGAGGCGGATGAAGCCGGTCGCGTCGCTCTGGTTGTACCAACTCTTGACCCCTTCCATCGAGGCGATGTTCAGGTCGTAGAGCGAATACTTCGACTTGCGGCCGCAGGTGATGATGTTGCCCTTGTAGAGCTTCAGCCGGACCGTGCCGGTGACGAATTTCTGGCTTTCGTCCACCAGCGCCTGCAGCGCCTCGCGCTCGGGAGCGAACCAGAAGCCGTAATAGACCAACTCGGCGTATTTCGGGATGAGCGAGTCGCGCAGGTGCATCACCTCGCGGTCCATCGTCAGCGATTCCACCTGGCGGTGCGCCTGCATCAGGATCGTGCCGCCGGGCGTCTCGTACACCCCGCGCGACTTCATCCCGACAAAGCGGTTCTCGACCAGATCCACGCGACCGATGCCGTGCTTGCCGCCAAGTTGGTTCAGCGCCTTCAACACGCCGGCGGGCGAGAGCTTTCTCTTGTTCACCGCGACGCAGTTTCCCTGCTCGAAATCGAGCTCAACATACTCCGCCTTGTCGGGAGCGTCCTCCGGCGACACCGACAGCTTGAACATGCCCTTGTTTTCCTTCGTCGTCGGATCAAACCACGGATCCTCCAGAATGCCCGCCTCGTAGGAAATGTGCAGGAGGTTACGATCCATCGAATAGGGCTTCTTGACGGAGGCCTCGACCGGAATCCGGTGCTGCTGGCAATACGCGATCATCTCGGCGCGGCCCGGAAACTCCTCCCGGAACTTCTCGATCTTCCAGGGAGCGAGGATGGTCAGGCGGGGGTTCAGCGCCATGTACGTCATCTCAAAACGGCACTGGTCGTTGCCCTTGCCCGTGGCGCCGTGGGCGACGGTGTCCGCCTTTTCCTTCCGCGCAATGTCGACCTGAGCCTTGGCAATCAGCGGACGGGCGATCGAGGTGCCGAGGTAATATTGGCCTTCGTAGACCGCGTTCGCGCGGATCATCGGGTAAATGAAGTCGCGGGCGAACTCCTCGACGAGATTGAGGGTGTAGTGTTTCGCGGCGCCCGTCGCCCGCGCCTTCTGCGGCAGGCCCTTCAGCTCCTCCTCCTGGCCGATGTCGGCGGCGAACGTGACGATTTCCGCGTCGTAGGTTTCGCGGAGCCACTTGACGATCACGGACGTGTCGAGTCCGCCCGAGTAAGCGAGGACGATTTTCATGGTGAACCGCCAC
>JBBRWR010000176.1:0-12733 GCA_038249085.1 Opitutales bacterium | reverse complement strand
CGGGCAACGCCTCTGACGGACCTCCGACGCCGCGGCCCCACCGGTCGCCGACGCACGCGCTGCCGCTCGCTGCTACACGCTCGGAGCCGTGCCGGTTTTCAAACCGCCAGAATCAGCCTACGTTCGCGCCGCCGCTCGCAGGCATCGACGTCCATGGTTGCTCCCAGCTCGGGTGAGACGTCGGGAAAACCGAGCACTAGCGCGGCCCGGCCGTAGAGTATAACGCGCGTAGGCCGTTCCAGATGACGGTCGAGGGCGGTGGAATTTTCTGCGGATTATTCACGCGGCTGCTCCGATCCAACGGCCTCCCCGATCGTGGCCCCGCCGATCCACGCCAAGCAGGGCGACAAAACGCGACCAATGGGGAAGGAGGCCGGGCGGCACCCGGCGCTGTGGCCCCAGAGCCGCCAGTAGGAAGTTCCACCAGATTGATCCCGGGGCGTCGTGGTCGGCGCCCGCCTGCGCAATGTAGGCCAGCACCCGCTGGCCGCGCTCACGCTTTGCGTGGCAAACCAGCCGGCTGACATCGAGCGGTCGATGACGCAGCAACTCGGCCGCCGCCCGAATCAGAAAGGGCTCGAAATTATTCCGGCCGTGTAGCAACAGCACAATTAACTCCTCGTCCGAAAAGGCATCGGTTGACGGGGCGATGGCGGGAGAAGCGAGCCCCATGTAGTGACGCGCTCCGCGCTGCGCGGCCAGGGCCAGAAGATTCTGACTGTGATGCAGCTCGCATGCACGGGCCCGATGCCAAAGCGGCGAGTAGGTCGCTGTTTCTCCCAGGCGATGCGCCAGAGTCCTGGTTGCAGATGGCGCGGCTTTCGTGGGCGATTCGCAGGCGACAGTCATGGCGTGGTCAATGCGAGAATGAGAATGCTCACCCGAAAGAGGCAAGCTGCTCAATTAAGTGAAAAGTACCGTCTGCGCGCGACCTCACCCGGCCAGTCTCTCCACCGTGCCTTCCGAAAGACCAAGCGCATTCGGCTGGGGGATCCCCGCCGCAACCGAGGCAAGGGAAACGGCCGCAAGGTTGCCGGCCTCCACGTTGACGAGACTGCCACGACGCTTGACCACTTCCGCCGCCTTGTCCGCGAGGCGGAGCTTGGCGACCGAGAGCACATCGGTGTCGAGCGGAAACCATTTTTACTTGCCGTGCAAAGTGAACCGCCCGTAGTAACCGCCGCTCTGTTTGTTGCGAAGCAGGCACTGCACAGAGGTTCTTTCCCATACATTGCGTTTTCCCTTGGGGGTGCTCATTTTCATGCCTCCACTGTAGAAAACGACTGTAGAAAGTCAATTCAGTGGTGCTTGTAAGTAGCTTACAAATATTGGTTTGCCAGAGTAGCTCAGTGGTAGAGCAGAGGACTCATAAGCCTTTGGTCGCCGGTTCAACCCCGGCCTCTGGCACCAATTTACCCGCCAAGCGCCCTGCTTGCTTGGGCTCTTGGTCGGACGCGGACTCCGTTTCGGGCCGAAGTTGTCGGCTGGGTTTCTTACGATCATGCGGCGGCGAAGGGACTCGCCGCCCTACCCACGGGGCGACGATGGAGCGTTCAAAGGGCAACTTTCTCCCCATCGGACAAACCCCGACGAAAGAGAAAGACAAAGAGGAACGAGAAAGACTGGCCAATCGACTTTGACGCCGCCCTGGGTCCGAGCCCTGCCCGACCCGGTGCGGCGGACGGCATGAGCGACCCGGGAGGGCGCCCGACTCGATCAGGGCACTTCGTACACTTCAAGCAGCACCGAACCCACGCCGCCGCCGGCCCCGCTGGCCTGGACCGTGTACGCACCCGGCTCGAGCGGGAGGAGAAGCGCGGCATCACGACTTGCCACACTCGCAAACCGAAACGCACCGACGCGATCAAACGCCGCGGTCATCAGGGAAGCGTCCAGCAGGCTCCAGTGGTCGTTGCTCGCGATTAAGTTGGCCCCCCGGAAGAGCTGGAGCACCGGCAGCGCGACCGCATCGGTCACGCCCAAGGCCGCCAGCGAGGGACCGGCGGCCCGCAGGAGAATAGTTCTGGAACGCTGCCCTCCCACCACAAAGCCGGCAAAGAGCGGGGCCGTCGGCGACGCAATCAACCCGCGGGCGGATATATTGACGAGCGCACGATCCGGGTTCGGGTCGATCGGCGGCAACCCCCGCGACTCAATCGCGCTCGCCGAGGACACAAACTGATAGGCAAATTTCATCCCCTCACCCACCCGCCAACCCGTGAAGCTGGCTTGCACGGTCGGCCCGCCGTTGTCGGTGATTTCCAGCATCCCGTACTGCTGGCTGGCGAGGAAGGGGCCGACGGTATAGGGGCCGCCTTTGAGGTTGAATTCCTGGGTGAGTGGTGCCGCATGCAGGACGATGAGCGGCACCCCTCCGCCGGTGGCATAATCCGAGTGCGTGCCGTCGTCGTAGGCCAGCGCGTGCATGTCCCCGGAATAGATCACGAGGTTGCGAATGCGATTCGCCTTCAGGAAATCGGCGATCTCCCTCCGCTCGGTCGCATAGCCCCCCCAGGTGTCCGCCCCGATCTCCGGCGCGGCCACCCAGGGCGTGGAGCAAAGCCAAATCACCAGTGGAAAGCCGGCGTCGCGGGCGTTAATCAGTTCCTGCTTGAACCAGGCCTTCTGCGCGACCCCCAGGCGCGTCTTGTTCGGCGATTCCGCCCCGCTCGAGGGCATGGAGGCGCTGCGCAAATCGGTCATGATCACCCGGACGCGGCCCACCGTGAAAGCCTGGCCAATCGTGCCATCGCCCACCCCGAGCGGGTAGTGCGGCACATAGTCGCGGTAAACGCTGCGCGCGGCCGCGACTCCGGGCGCCGTGCCGTTGCTATTGTCGCCTCCGGCGGAATCGTGATCGTCCCACACGTAGGCCAGGGCCGCCTGGCGGAGCAGCGCGCCCTCCTCGGGATGGTCCAACACATTGTCGTAGGCGTGGCGGAAGGCTTCGGGGTCCGCCGACTGAATGTCCTCGTAATGGAGGTCGCCGTTGAAGAGCAGCAGCAGTGGATCCTCCGCCGCGACGGCCAGCAAGGCGCGCTGGTCCGGCGTGCGATAATCGCAGTCGCCCACGAGAGCCAGTTTGAAGGAGGCCGCGCCCTGCGGAAAGGTGCGGAAACGGCCACGCGCCAGCGAACCGGACAGCAGCACCCCGGACACCTCGAGGCCGTAATAGTAGCGGGTGCCGGGCTGCAACCCCGCGATATCCAGCGCGACGGCGTTGCCCGTCGCCGCCGTGGAATCTTTCACGGCCGAGTACCCCGGCGCGGAAAGATCCTCGTTCGCGCTCACCACCAGGCGCACCCGCTCGCCCGAAGCGGCCAGGCGGACGCACACCGTCGCACTCGTGGCGGTGACGTTGCCGCACCAGGCGCCGCTCTGCAACGGCGCGGCCGATTGGGCACGCGCTGGCGACGCCAGCGCGATCAGCAACACGAGCCCGGCGAGTGGGCGACAGCCAGCGAGGGAAACACGCACGACCACGTGTTTGCCCCCCACCCGCGTCGACGCAAGCGGGAAGCTCGCGCCGGGACGCGCATCCACGGCGGATTTATGCAGGATCGGTCCCGCTGTAGGAGCGGCTTTATGCCGCGATGGAAATCCGCCCGCGCTGAATCGCGGCATAAAGCCGCTCCTACAAGAGGGATCCGACGAGCCATTTTCGGGCCTGTTCGCCGTGCAAAAATCCGCCGGGACGGGACATCCCCCCTGACCCTCCACCGCTCAGGGTACGATCACGTCGACAAACTCGCCCGGACGCAGGGAGAAGCCGTCGGGAATCGCGATCTGAATCTTCAAGGCCGGTTCCGGCAGCGGGCTGGACGGCAGGTGCAGCGCCGCCATCAGGGTGGCAGGGATCGCCTCCAGGGCCGGGCTGACGTTGACAATCGCCGTCTTCGCCAACTGGCGCGACTGGGTGCGCGAACGAATTTCCACCGGCATGCCCGGCTTCGGTTCGAACGACAGCGGTTGCCGCAGGAATCCGGTCAGGACCTCCGAGCGCGGCGCAGCGATCCGCAGGATGGGCTCGCCCGCCACCACGGTTTCGCCCGCCCGTCGGATGATCATCGATACGACTCCGCTGATCGGCGCCAACAGGGGCACCGGCAACAATTGCTGCTCGGCCAGCTTGAGCTTGGCCTCCTGCACCTTGATCGTTGCCGCCAACGCCGATTCAATCGACAGGTTCGGGTCGGGTTCACCCGTTGGCGACAGGGAGCGCAGGAAGGGATCAAGGCGGGACACCAGCCGGGTCTGTTCGGTCACCTGTTCCGCCAGGGTGTCGCGCTGCATCTTCAGTTGGGCGAAAGTTCCGTCCGTCAGGACCCCGGAAACGTGCAGCGGGTTCATCCGGGTCACGTCCGCTTCAGCGATGAGCAACCGGCCCCGCAACGAGGCGAGCTCGACCCGGGCGCTCATCCAGTCGAGCTGCAGTCGCTCGAGTTCCAGGACGACGCGCTGGCGATCCGTCGCGCCGGCCAACGTGGCGGACAGCATCCCGACCTCCGCCCGAATCACCGCGAGCGTGGCATCGATGAGTTTGGGGTCGGCGACCACCACCTGCCCCACCACCTCGTTGGCCTGCACGATCTGAAACAGGGCCACCTGCACCCCCGCCAGCATGCCGGCGTGGGGCGACCGCACCTCGGCATGTCTCACCTCCGCCTCGGCCACCAGCGTGGCCGGCGCAATCCAGTGGGTCCAGAGGAACGCCGCCCCGATACAGCCGAGCAGGAACGTCAGGCGCGGCAGGTAAAGCAGCCGAACCTCGCGCCAGCGCTGAGCCGGCGGGATGGGGATGGTGGGAAGCGGCCGCTGGTCGTCCATGAATCAAATCTCCGATTCGTCGGCCGCCTGCACGCTCGAGACGCGCTCGACGCCCGGCAGTTCAGCCAGTTCGCTCAGCATTTCCGCCGCCCGCGCGGGATTGCGGAGCAGCAACCGGTACGAAAGATCAATGCCCTCGACCCCCTGACCGAAGTGCTGGTTGGCGATGTGCACCCGCAGGCAATGCCGCTGCAGCAAACGCGAGAGCAAGCCCAGCTCCGACGGCCCGCGCTTCCATTTTACGTTCAGGATGAGATCGAACCGGTGGCGCGTGCCGGAGGCGGTCATCCAGAGGAAGATGAACAACCCCGCCAGCGCGAGACAGCCGATGACGGCCGAGGAAAATTTCTGCGTCCCGCAGGCGGTGCCAAGAATGATGGCGGCCAGCACGTAGCAGGTGTCGAGGGTGTCGCGGAGCACGTTGCGGAAGCGCACGACGGCAAACACCGCGATGAGCCCGAACGCGGTGATGATGTTGTTCGACATCACCACCAGCACGAGCGCCACGAGGACCGGCAGCACGACCAGCGACACCACGTACGACCGCGAATAGGAAACCCCCGAGTGGGTGAAAACGTACACCCAGGCAATCAATTGACCGCACAGGTAGGCGAGCAGCAGTGCCAGGAGCAGCACATGGAAGCTCGTCGGAGCCGAGCCGTAATCACCTTGGAGGAAAGCATTCATTGACGGTCTGGTCCAAGAGCACCGCGCAAGGCGGCGTAATTGTCGAGCCAAGGCGCACTGGTCAGCGTATTAGTGATGGAATGGCCCCATTGAAAGCCCGTGAGACGGCGGGCCACCCGCTGGGGTCCCAGGAGTTCGACCCCCTGCACATACTTGGCCGCGCCGCTGCTCTTCAACTCGAAGCCCCGCACCATCTCGATCATCCACGCCGGCATGCGTTCGGTGAATTTCAGTTCGAGAATGACCACGCCACTGAACACCTCGACCGGGTTGGTGAGCTTGGAACCCAGCACCCCGCTGAACTCCGGTTCGATCCGCACGTCGCGATCGATGGTCACCCGAACCGCCCCTTTCGGACCCATGTAGGCCTCCCGCAGGTAGGCGTTGTGGGCGCGGGGCGCCGCTTCCATGATTTCGACCAGGTGCCAGAAATCCAGCAGATCGATCCAGCGCTGCGGATTGTCGGACATGACATACTCGTGCCGCGGACTTTCGCCCAACAACAAAGCCTGCACCGCCTCGCGCCGGACGCGGGCGCGCTGCTTGAGGATGCCCTCGTTCATCCGATGCTTGATCTCGAAAAACACCGGGGATTCCGGGTCGTCGTCGTAATAACGGATGCGCAATTTAAACCGGTTGCGTTCCCCGTTGTTGGCCGCGTGATAGGTTAGCAGGTCATTGGAGTCCAAATACAGGCTTTGCACGTCATAGGACATGTTCGGCTTTTTCGCGGCAAACTCATCGGGTTCCAGGTACGACCGGACAAAGGCCCGCACGGCGAGGGCGGTCGCCTCATCGAGAATGTACTTGATTTCCCGTCGCTGCCGTTGTGCACGGTCTACTTGCATGTAAGGTAAAGCTCCCTTCTGCCGGTCCGTTTTTCAAGCCACATCAAGACCTACCTCAAGACGCGCGGATCGCGGCGGACGTTTCCCCAACCGAAAAGGGGGTCGACTCGCGCCCCAACACCGCAATAAACCACCGCCCATGCCCCGCCTGCTCCGCTTTCCGGTCCTGCCCGGCGCCTGGTTCGCCCTCGGTGCCGCCCTCGCCGCGGCCCAGGCCCAGTCGGTGACCATTGGCGGCATCACCTTTAGCCACCAAGGTCTGGTGGGGGTCGGGCGCGTGCCCGCGGCGCAACGCGACCGGTACGGCGAGACCTTCGGCTCGCTTTCCGGCCTCGCCCTCGACCTCCGGGCCTGGAGCCGCCATGCCGACGGTTCGTACACCGGCACCCTCTACTCCCAACCGGACCGGGGTTACATCAAGGCCGGGGTCTCCACGAACTACCAACCGCGGATGAACCAGCTCAGCCTCACCTTCGTGCCGTCCCCCAACGGCGCGAGCAGCCAGAATCAGATCCGGCTGACGCTGAGCAACACCACCCTGTTCACCGAGGCCAACGGCACCCCGCTCACTTCCCTGGACCCGTCAGCCACGACGTCCGGAGTCCGCCCCGGCTTCCCACCGCTGCCCCAGGCGTTCATCAACGACCGCATTTCAATCGATGCTGAGGGGGTGGTCCGCCTGCCCAACGGCACGTTTTTCGTGAGCGAAGAATACGGACCCTACCTCCACCACCTCTCGGCCACCGGCGTGCTGCTGGATTCCATCCGCCCGCCCGAGGCCTTCATCCCCAAGCGCAACGCCCACGACTCCTTTTCCTCCAACAATCCGGCGGCGGGCCAGCCCGCGGCGAACCCCAACGAGCCCGTGACCGGTCGCGAGAACAACCAGGGTCTCGAGGGCCTGGCGCTTTCGGCCGATGGCCTGACCTTGTACGCCCTCATGCAGTCGGCGCTGCGGCAGGACGGAGGCGCGGATGGCAATTCGCAGCGTCGCCACGCGCGCCTGCTCGCCTACGACGTGAAGAACCCGTCCGCCCCGGTCCTGCGCAGCGAGTGGATCCTGCCTCTGCCCCTCTTCACGCAGGACGGCGTGCAGCAGGTGGCGTCGGTGGGCGACTGCCTGGCGCTCAATAATCACCAATTCCTTGTCTTGGTGCGCGACGGCAACGGTCGCGGCACCAGCACCGCCCAATCGCTCTACCACCGCGTGTTGATCTATGAGGTCGCCAGCGCCTCCAACCTCGCCGGCACCATCTACGACAACGCCGGCACCCCCGCCGCCCCGAAGGGCGTGCTGCCTGCCTCCATCGTTCCGGCCACTTCCGCCGTGTTCATCGACCTCAACGAGGCCGCGCAATTGTCCAAGTTTTCCCTGAACAACGGACCGGCCGACAACGCCAACACCCTGTCGGACAAGTGGGAAAGCCTCGCCCTGGCCCCGGCACTCGATCCCGCGGCCCCGGATGACTTCTTTCTCCTGATCGGCAACGACAATGACTACTCGACCACCGATGGGCGGCAGGATTCCACCAACTTCAAGGCCGACCAGAATATCGACACCATGATCCTGGCCTATCGCGTGACCCTGCCCGGCGTGGCCGCGGCGCTGCGACCGGCGATCGCGACGCAGCCTGCGAGCCGGTATGTGAACGCCGGAACCACGGTTACTTTCAGCGTCGTCGCCGACGCCGCGGGCGCAGCCCTCGGATATCAATGGAAGAAGAGCGACGTACCGATCCCGGGTGCCACGGCCAACGTGCTTACGCTCGCGCAGGTGCAGGCCGCCGACATGGATTTCTATACCGTGACCGTGTCTTCGGGCGCGGGCGCGATCGATTCAGCCCTCGCCATCCTCACCGTGAACGACGGCGGAACGAGCCGGCTGATAAACGTATCGACCCGGGGACAGATTCGGGCGGGCGAAGCCCTGACCCCCGGTTTCGTCATGCGCGGGACGGGATCCAAGTCTCTCCTGATCCGCGCGATTGGGCCGACGCTCGGCGTGTTTGGCGTCGCCGGCGCCCTGGCGGATCCGAGGATGGACGTCATCCCGCAGGAAAGTTCCACGCCGGTGCTGAGCAACGACGACTGGACCGTCAGCAACGAGCTGAAAAACGCCTTTGGCGCCGTCGGGGCGTTTCCCTTGCCGGAAACCGGATCGAAGGACGCCGCCCTGCTCGCAGCCGTGACGGTCACGGGCGCCAGCAACAATGGTTACACCGTGAGGATTACCGCCGGCAGCAGCGCAGCTTCGGGTATTGCACTGGCCGAAGTGTACGATCCCGAACCGCTGACTTCTCCGGTGCGGCTGATCAATGTTTCCACCCTGGGCTATGCCGGGCAGGGAGAGGCGGGACTGACGCCAGGATTTGTGATCGGCGGCAGCTCGCCCAAGCTCCTGCTCATCCGGGCGGTCGGCCCGGGGTTGGGCCCGTTCGGCGTGCCCGGCGTGCTGCCCGACCCCCAGGTAACCGTCCGACCGCTCAACCGGTCCTTCACCGTCGCGTCCAACAACGATTGGGGCGACGGGGGACAATCCGGTGCGTTGCAAGCGGCGTTCGCCGCCGCCGGCGCCTTCGCTCTGCCCCTCGGAAGCAAAGACGCCGCGCTGGTGGTGCGACTGCCGCCCGACGGTTACACCGTTCAGGTCAACGATCCCAACAACGGCACGGGAGCGGCCCTCGTCGAAGTCTACGATCTGGATCCCTGAGCGGGAGCGCGCCAACCCAGTGGGCCGCCGCCTGGTGGCGTGACCTGCACCGAGCTCGCGGCGGAAATGTCCCAGGCCAGCCGCCGGCCAATTTCCAAGGTTGTGCTTGGCATTTCCGAACGTTGTTGGGCAAACTCCGCGCACTCTCTCGCAAGCCACGCGGAGCCCGCTTCGCCTCCCCTCGGTTACGCTCGGCCCAGACAAATCCACGCGCACCGCGTGGCCACACCCCCCCCAACCAAACGGTCAATGAAAGAATACGCATCTTCAGACCTGAGAAGTTTCGCCGTGCTGGGCCACGCGTCTGCCGGAAAGACGATGCTCACCGAAGCCATGCTGGCCTGTTCCGGCCACATCGGCCGGATGGGCAGTATCGCCGCCGGATCAACTGTCTCGGATTACCACGCGAGCGAGAAGCAGCACCAGATTTCGGTGCACTGCTCGCTCCTGCACACCGAGTGGATGGACAAGAAATTCAACATCCTCGATACCCCTGGCTACACTGACTTCATCAGCGAGGGTCTGGGCGCCCTCCGGGTCGGAGATTTCGCCCTGATTGTGATCAATGCCGCCCATGGACTCGGCGTCGGCACCGACGCCGTCTGGGAATACGCCACCCATTTCGGTCTGCCAAAGATGCTCGTGGTGAATGCGCTCGACAAGGCCAACGTCAACTTCGACGACATCGTCGCCGACGCCCGGGCGCATTTCGGCAAGAACGTCTTCCCGCTCACCATTCCCCTCAACGCCGGCCCGGGCTTCAGCCACATGCTGGACGTCATGCGCAACGAGATCACGTCCTACACGCCGGGCGGCACCGGCAAGTACACCGAGGCCCCGGCCGGGGCGCTCGCCGAGCGGGTCCAGCAACTCCACCGCGAACTGATCGAGTACGTCGCCGAGTCCGACGACACCCTGATGGAGCGCTTCTTCGAGAAGGGCATTCTGGCCGAGGAGGAATTCCGAGCCGGACTCCACAAGGCCATCCAAAACCAGGTCTTCGTGCCGCTGTTCTGCGTCTCCGCCGAGACCAACGTGGGCGTGGCCCGGTTGATGGACTTCATTGCAAAATATGGCTCCTCACCCCTCGACCGCGCGGAAGTGCCCGCGCGGGATACCAGTGGACTCGCCGGCTCCGTGTCGCTTTCGCAACCGGAGCCGGTGGTGTTTGTATTCAAGACGATGAACGAGCCGGGGGTCGGCGAGTTGTCGCTCTTCCGCGTCTATTCCGGCACCGTGAAATCGGGCGATGAGTTGCTCAACACCACGCGGGACGTCACCGAGCGATTGGGGCAGATCTACCTGCTCAACGGCCATGACCGCACCCCCGTGCCCCTGCTCCGGGCGGGCGACCTTGGCGCCGTGGTGAAACTGCGCAGCACCCACACGGGCGACACCCTGTGCAGCCCGCGTTACCCGGTCACCCTCAATCCGGTCGAGTATCCGCGGCCCAATATCCACGGGGCCCTGCGCCTGCGTTCAAAGGGCGACGAGGACAAACTCGCCGTCGGTCTCGCCACGCTGCACCAGGAGGACCCGACCTTTCACTACCGCGTCGATGACGAGGTACACCAGACCATCGTGTCGGGCCAGGGTGAGATTCACCTGCAGGTCATCGTCGAACGGCTGCTCCGGCGCTTCGGCGTGCAGGTCGCCCTCGAGGAACCCCTCATCCCCTACCGGGAGACGATCCGGGCCCGCGCCGAGTCGAAGTACCGGCACAAGAAACAGACCGGTGGCGCCGGGCAGTTTGCCGAAGTCTGGCTGCGCCTCGAGCCGAGCCCGCGCGACACCGGCGTCGTCTTCACCCAGTCATTGGTCGGCACCAACGTTGATCGCGTCTTCGTTCCCTCGGTGGAGAAAGGCGTGAACACCGCCTGCCGCGAAGGCATCGTGGCCGGCTTCCGGGTCACCGATGTCAAAACCGATTTCTACGACGGAAAGATGCACCCGGTGGATTCCAAGGACATCGCCTTTCAGGTCGCCGGTTACCACGCCTTCAAAGAGGCCTTCCTGGCGGCCAGACCCTGCCTGCTCGAGCCCATTTGCACCGCCACGGTGACCGTGCCCGACGATTACGTCGGGGCCATCCTCGGCGATTTGTCCTCGCGACGCGGGCAGATCCTGGGCGTCGAATCCGACGGGCATTTCCAGATCATCCGGGCCCGGGTGCCGCAAAAGGAACTCTACCACTACAGCACGGTGGTCCGCTCGCTGACCAGCGGACGTGGCCGGCACGCCGAGGAATTCGACCATTATTCCGAGGTCCCGCCCGACATGATGCAGAAAATCCTCGCGGAACGGGCCAAGCGCAACGCGGCCGACGACGAAAAATAACCCCCAAAATCCCCCCGACAGTCTTCTCAACCCAATACGCCAATGGACACCTGGAAAATTGAAGTCATCGAACCGCACAGCGGCGAAATCGGCGAAGCGATCCTGCAGGAGGATCACGGCTTCGCCATGGAAGAGTACACGTACGAGGTCGGCCATAAGATGGATGTGGCCGTCCACAACACCAACGATCAGAAGTGGCACATTTTTACGGACTTGGATTCCGGCCACCGCATCAAGATTCCACCCGAGAAGTACCGGCGTTTGTAGTGCCGGCAGCGCCCGTCCCACCGGTCAACCCGGCCAAGCCGCGTCGCAGAGGCTTTGCCCGCGCGAGGTTTGTAACCTCCCAGGCAGACGCCCGTCACGGTCGGGCATATGACTAAGACCAGCGTTGGCACAGGATTGGCAGCGCTGGTGGCAATGGGCGCGGCCTTTTACGCGCAGAACCGGGCGAACAGCGCGTTGCGGCGGGAAATGGCGGAACTGCGCGCGGAAGTGCGACGGGCCTTGGCGGCGGTCGAGCGTTCACCGACCGCCAGCGGGCGTGAACTGGCGGCCCTCCCGGCGGTGGTGGAGCGAATCGACGCCGGGGAAACCGCATCAGCCGCCGGGATGCGCGCGGCCATGGCCTCGCTCCCGCCAAGCGCGGCGGAGTCAACCCCCATGGCGGAGGCGGCGCCGTCAGCACCGCCGGCCCGGCCGAGCAACGAGATCGCGGAGGGAGAACGGATCCTGGCGGGCGAGCTGAAAAACGTGGGCCAGGGTACGCCGGAGGCGACGATCGAAACAGCGCTGTGGGCGGCGGTCGGGGGCAACCTCGAGGTGCTCGCGGATGTGGTGATGTTTTCACCGGAAATCAAGGCGAAGGCGGACGGATGGTTTGCCGGGTTGCCGGAGAGCACGCGCCGGGAGCACGGGACGCCCGAGAAAGCGATCGCGGCGACGCTCGCTCGCGACGCGGCCGAGCTGAAAGGCATGCAGCTACAGGGCCGAACGGAAGTCGCCGCGGACGAAGTGGGCGTGCGCGTACTGCTGGCAACCGGGGCGGGCAAGACCAAGGAGGAGACTTTCCTGACGCAGCGGGCGGCCGGCGGCTGGAAGATGGTGCTGCCGGATGAGCTCGTGGAGAAATTGGCGCGAAAATTTTCGGATGGTTAGCGGCGGCGTCCCAGAGGGACTGGGCGGCGAATTTCATCTGCAGCGGCGCGCCCCTCCGGCCCAGCCGAACTCCGGCCGACGCCCAAGCCGGTCCGCCCGGGCGCAGCTGTCGTTTGAAGGAAATGTCTCTGGGAGTAGCGCCGCGTCTCTGACCGGCGGGGGGCCG
>JBBRWR010000175.1:0-12928 GCA_038249085.1 Opitutales bacterium | reverse complement strand
GTTTCAATCCGCGCCCCGCTCTTTCGAGCGGGGCGATGCCTGCATCGTTTCGCAGACGTGACACGGGACCTCGAGTTTCAATCCGCGCCCCGCTCTTTCGAGCGGGGCGATTACGTCGGCGGGCTGGCGAATGTCGCGGGGACTTTGTTTCAATCCGCGCCCCGCTCTTTCGAGCGGGGCGATCCGAGTCAACCTCGGGCACATTCTCACTCTCCTGTTTCAATCCGCGCCCCGCTCTTTCGAGCGGGGCGATCGTTCAAATCGCCCATCGTTACGGGCGGTCCGATGTTTCAATCCGCGCCCCGCTCTTTCGAGCGGGGCGATGATGTTGTCGCGCTCGTAGAACGGTTTTGGCAAAGTTTCAATCCGCGCCCCGCTCTTTCGAGCGGGGCGATCTGAAGGATCATGGCGACGACCTCGGCTACGGGGTTTCAATCCGCGCCCCGCTCTTTCGAGCGGGGCGATCGACTTCCTTTTTTCCTGCGCCAGTCGATAGGCGTTTCAATCCGCGCCCCGCTCTTTCGAGCGGGGCGATCGTCTGCCGCGCGAATCATAATCGCATCGAGAACGTTTCAATCCGCGCCCCGCTCTTTCGAGCGGGGCGATCTATATGCCGAAGTGCTGCACAAGCTAGGCCTAAAGTTTCAATCCGCGCCCCGCTCTTTCGAGCGGGGCGATGCCGTTGGCCGCATAAATGATTTCCCGTAACAGTTGGTTTCAATCCGCGCCCCGCTCTTTCGAGCGGGGCGATATGGTGGCCGGCGGAACGAACTTCATCGGTCCGGTTTCAATCCGCGCCCCGCTCTTTCGAGCGGGGCGATGCGGCAATCGCAGACCCCGGCATAAAATGGCCGCGGTTTCAATCCGCGCCCCGCTCTTTCGAGCGGGGCGATTGGTTCCGCGCACGAGGAACGAGGGAGTCGCCGGGGTTTCAATCCGCGCCCCGCTCTTTCGAGCGGGGCGATATTACGGCGACCTCGATCCGGTCCTTCTGCACGTCGTTTCAATCCGCGCCCCGCTCTTTCGAGCGGGGCGATCGGCGTTGGTCGATGCGCGAGAGCTCGTCCCGGCTGTTTCAATCCGCGCCCCGCTCTTTCGAGCGGGGCGATTTTCTCAAGAATGGGGATTCCGTGGCGTGGGTGCTGTTTCAATCCGCGCCCCGCTCTTTCGAGCGGGGCGATGCGGCAGCGTTCAACGCCCTCGCGACCGTTACGGCGGTTTCAATCCGCGCCCCGCTCTTTCGAGCGGGGCGATAGCAATCCGACGGCTCCGAGAAGAGCTGGTGTTTGTTTCAATCCGCGCCCCGCTCTTTCGAGCGGGGCGATATCAGTTGCCACTTCGAGTTTGCGTCGAGATAAAGTTTCAATCCGCGCCCCGCTCTTTCGAGCGGGGCGATGGCGCCAAGTTTCAAATGCTCAGCGCCAGAGGCTTAGGGCGACGAGTTCGCGAAAGACTGTCAAAGAACAAAAGATCCGCCCCGGATCGCACAACGCCCTACCGCGTCCGCCACTGCCGGGCAACCGCTTGCACCTGCCTGCGAAGGGGTGCGTCCCGCGCCGAGACATCCGGTTCGCACCCGCCTCCCCTCACAACACCAGGGCATCCTCCACGACATTCACCGGGCGCGTGACTCCGTAGTGTTCGATGCGATCCTTGCTGGATTGATCGAGGAAATACACCCGCAGGGAATCCTCCGCCGGATTGATCTCCGCGAGCAGCCGCGCCCGGAGCTCGACCCACTCCTTCTGCCCGAGCTGCATCTCGAAGACCGACTTCTGCACCCGCACGCCGTACGACGTGCACACCTTCGCCACGCGCCGCAGCCGGCGCGCCCCCACCCGCTCCTCCTTCGTGCAGACATCGTAGGTGACCACAAGAAACATGACGCGCGTGGATCAGGTGAACAAATGCGGGGCGTACGGTCCGTCACCGCGAATAGCCCGGGCCAGGAGACGCGCCTGGATGAAGGGGAGCTGGGCGTGCCGCACCTTTTCCTGAAACAAGGGATGCTTGATCTCCTCCAGCTTGCGCTGCTGGTACGCCGCGACGACGGATTTGCGACCGGCGTCGGTGAGTTCGCAGGCCCCGCCCTCCCGCGTCCGCAAATCGGCGGGTTTGATTTCGCCGCGGTTGACGAGCGTCAGCACCAAGCGTTCCCCCCACGGGCGGAATTCCTCCATCAAGTCGAGGGCGAGGGATTCGCGGCCGGCGCGGTCGGCATGCAGAAAGCCGACAAACGGATCGAGCCCGACGGCCGTCAGCGCCGAGACACAGTCGTGGCGCAACAACGCATACAAAAACGAGAGCAGACCATTGAGGGCGTCGCGGGGCGGGCGGCGGTTGCGCCCCTCGAAAGGAAAGACCTCGCGGAGCGCCGGCCGGAGATGCAGGCCGAACACCTCGAAGTGAAGAGCGGCGGCGCGACCCTCGACCCCGCGCACCACATCGGCGTCGTCGGGGGTGTGTTCGAGTTCGCGCAGCAGAAAGGCCAGATGGTCGGTCGTGGTGCGCAGACGGGCGGCGTCGGCCTCGGCAGCGGCATCCCGGGCGCTGCGGGAGAGGAGCCAGCGCGTGTTGTGGATTTTCCCTGCGACGAAGGCCCGGGCGAAGGCGACACTCGCGACCGGGTTGTCGGCCGCGCGGTGCTGGGCCCGCCGGAGCAACACGGAGCCCCGCGGCACGCCTTCGACGCGCGCCTCCAGCCGGCCCCAGTCGGTGAAGAAGTTGATCGCGGCACCGTTTTCCCAGCACAGGCGCATGGCGGCGGGGGAAACGTAGATGTCGGCGCCGAAGACGAAAATCGATTCGAGGTTGTGCACGGGCAGCGAGAGCTTGAGCTGCCGCTCCTGCTCGATGCGCAACGCCAGCCCGTCGCGGCGCACCGCCAGCCCGGGGGTGAGCAGATAGAGGGTGTTGTGGAGGGTTTGCACGC
Organism: Opitutales bacterium; assembly: GCA_038249085.1. Taxonomy (GTDB): domain Bacteria; phylum Verrucomicrobiota; class Verrucomicrobiia; order Opitutales; family Opitutaceae; genus ER46. The sequence goes on along the minus strand of JBBRWR010000175.1, from coordinate 9,996 downwards.
GGGGACGGGGGGGGCGGAAAGGCTACTCCGGAGATTTCCCCACGCGGCGCACCGGCCCCAGCCAGCAGGACCGGGCAATCGTGAAATCGGAAATCGGGCATCTGAAATCTGTCATTTGAACCTAAAAGGAGCAGATGGAACCACGGAGGCACAGAGGGCACAGAGAGAAATCAGGTCGCCGATCAGATTCACCCACCGGGTGAAGCAGCCTTTGAGGTGGAGTTTCCCCAACTGCCTTTCTCGGTGATCTCTGTGTCTCTGTGGTGAATTTCATCTGCGGAATTTAGGTTGAAATCTGAGATCAATAGGTTCGCGGTACGAACAGGGCGGGAACGTGGTGGCCGGCGGCTTCGGGTAGGCAGACTTCGCGGAGGGAGCAGCCGTCGCATTGCGGCTTCAATTCCGCCGGCGGAGCCGAGGGTTGGGCCAGCAGTGAGCGGAGATCGGCGATGGCCTGCAACGTTCGGACGCGCAGGGAGGGGTCGAAAGCGACTTCGGTGCGACGCTGCGACTGGGCGTGGAAAATCGCGCCGGATACGACGGCGATCCCGAACATCTCCTCCAGGCAAAGGGCCTGGGCGCAGAGCTGCACCTCGTCGTTGCTCCAGCGGCGTTTCGGCCCCTTCTTGTATTCGACCGGGTGGGCCTGCGCGACGGTGCGACGCGACTTCCGGGATGGCGCCGCCGGGAGGTCAGAGGCGAAAGTTTCCGGCCTTTCCGGCTTTCCCCATTCACCCTGTTGCTGGGATTGCCCCTCTGAGAGTGCGGCAGGGACCGCCGCATACCGGATCTCGACGAGGTCGGCCTTGCCACTGAGTCCGAGTGCATCCGAAAACAGCGGCAGGGCACGGAGCAATTCCCAACCGGCGCGCTGTTCGTAGCCGGGAGTATCGACGTGCTCGTGGGCGAGGTCGCCGAGGATCGTGTGCTCGTTGTCGACGAAGACGCCCTCGGCGTGGATGAGGTAGGCCCGCCTTGGGCAGTACAGCAGGTGATTGAGGGCCGAAAGTGGGAAAACCTCAAGCATGGCAGGCATCGGCTGGGTGGTTGAGGCGATCAGCGATTGCCCTCGTGGAAGCCGATCCTGCGTTTCGGCGGAGCCGGCGGCGGATTCAGCAAGGGAAGCAGCTTTTCGACGACATCTCGCAGGACGACATCGTGCTCGAGCAGGTTCTTGTCGATTTGCGCGAGCCGTTTGAAGACGACGGCATGCGTGAGTAGTTCCTCCCGCAGGCGGATGAAGGCGCGGACGACATAGACGCTCATCACGACCGCACGCGGGCTGCGCAGGATGGTCGCAGCCATGATGGCGCCGTGCTCGGTGAAGGCCCATGGGAGTTTGCGTGCGCCACCGTGGCCGCTGAACGCGGTTTTTCCGGCGGCCAAACTTGAAGTCACAATTTGTGACTTCAAGTTTGCAGCCTCTTGACGCGTAAGTTGAAAAGCGAAGTCATTCGGAAAGCGGCCGGCGTTTCGCTGTATCGTTTGATTGAAGACCTTGGTTGGCACGCCATAAAGCCGCGCGAGGTCACCATCGAGCATCACGCGCTGGCCCCGCACGATGTGAATGGACGGGAGATCGCGGTCGGAGGGCATGGGTGTCAGCAAGCCGATTAACCCTGGCGTGGCCCAAGGCTGGTGCCCTCGTGGCGCAGGTGGAGTTTGATGCCCATGGGGAGATTCTCGGCCGTCCAGGTGTTGACGACGGCGTAATCGCCGAAGGATTCGGGGAAAGTCTTGCCGGCAGCCTTCACCTCAGACTTCAGGTCGACCGTGATGCCTTCGAAGAGCTTGTGCGCGTGCGCGCAGCCGAGTCGGGATTCACGTTTGTTTTGGTCGGCGTTGTTGGGGTGCTGGGTGCCCACGTGCTCGAAGTCGTAGAGACCCCGCACGATCATTTCGCCGCGGGCGGCGGAGCGGTCGTGCTCGAACATGGCGAGGAGGGCTTGGAAGAGGAGTGCGAGGTCGGCGTCGGTGAAGCCGGTTTTCTCGGCGAAGGCGGGGGAGATGTAGCCCTTGGCGGCATAGAGGCCGTAAGGGACGATGTGTTTGTTGCCCATGGTGCGCTCTTTCTTGGCGTCTTCCTCCTTGGTCACGGCGCAGCGGGTGATCGTGACTTCAAGTGGGGTGATGGCGTGGAAGGATTGGCCGAACGTGAATTGCACTGGGCCGCGCACTTGGCCGAAGGCGGAGCCTTTGAGGACGCCGTCGCCGGTGGAGATGACGCCGCCGAAGGTGCGGACGTCGAAGAATTCCCGACAGAGCCAGTTTTTGGCGAACTCCGCTTGTTGGTCTTTCGTTCCTTTGGGCAAGGATTCGGCGGCGGCCACCTCGCCCTTTTTTTGTTCGGTTTCGATGACGGCACCTTGTTTGATGAGGATGTTGTAGCCGTTAACGGTGTCGCTTTCGCGGGTGGGAGGGAAGAGGTCGAGGAAGTTGCGGACCTTGCGCTTGAGGCAGACGTCGGTGACGAGGCCGCGGTTGGTGTTGGGGTCGAGGCGCGGCATGTTGCCAGCGTCGGGGTCGCCGTTGGGATTGCCATTGGTGACCTCAAAGAGGAGAAGGAAATCGTGACGGTTGGTGAGGATGGAGGTGCTCATGGTTGGATGATTTTATGGGTTGGAAAGATGGAATAGGATTACTTGGTGGCGGACGCGGTTTCGGGGGCAGGTGTGTCTGTCTTGTGCTTTTGGCGGGCGAGGGCGTCGGAGGCGTGTTGTTGGTAGAACCCTATGGCGAAGCGGCCTTGAGCCTGGAGATCGAGGGTGCGGGGGAAGGTCGGCGGAAGACCGGGGCGGGCCGGTTTGAAAAGGACGAGGACGGCTTCGATTTGCTCCTGGATGAAGCGTTCATGGCCGCCGAAGCGCTCGGACTTGCGGATTTTATTCAGGTGGTGGCGATTCAGGCGGAGTAGAAGAGGGAGCACGCTGGCGGGGGAGACGCTGGCGGTGCCGAAGTAGCGATCCATGATTGTGGCGTTCGCGGTCTTCCATTCGTCACCTTTGGTTGAATCGGCGTTGAGGGCCTTGGCTTGGGTGTCGGCGAGGATGGCGAGGAGGCGGCCGCAGTTGTAGGCGGCATCCTCGGTGTCGGCGGTGAGGCTGGGCTGGATTTCCATGGTGGTGGCGGTGCGGTTGCGGTTGAGAATGAGTTTGAGGAGGGCGAAGCGGGATTCGTCGAAGAGGAGGTTGTAGGTGTCGTCCCGCACGAGCCGGGATTGGAGTTGGTTGAGGATGGGTTTGAGGAGAGAGAGGGAAGGGGCGGTGCCTTCAAGGGCGGCCCGGTAGAGCTGGGCCGGAACCTCCGGCTGCAGTTTTTCATAGTCAGGGATGAATCTGCCTCCCTTCTTGGTCAGGGGAGTCGAGCAACCCGACAGCCTTTTGATGGCGAGAGGCGCGAAATCACCGTCATCGCCATTTTGCACCGGCGAAGCATCCGATTCATTGCCGAGGGCCAAATCCTCAAACCACTGCTTCAGGTGCTCGGTGGCCTCAGAAAGCGGCATCTGCACCCAAGCCTTGATCACTACCCTGGGGCCAGCTGCCCCAAGTGTTGCTGCGACAAATTTGTCGGTTGATGGCGGCGGCCGATCAAGGCCGGCCCAAGGAGCGGTGAAGAATTTCCGAACCGTAAGCGGATCTGGTTTTCGGAGGAGGCGCGCAAATATATCGGTCGCGCTTGGACTCTCCACCGCCCAAAAGCAGAGCCATGACGGACCAAGCGGCAACCAGTGGTTTTCGCTTCGAGATAGATATTGCAGCGCGAGCAAGTAGCCCCGTGCCGCAGTGATCGAGGTTGAGGCGTTGTATCCCTTCTCGAAACCATAAGAACGGAACGCATCACTTTCTATACCGACAATGCCTGCTCCTGTTCCTTTTGCGGGCTTTGGGAGGCCGGTCACCATCGGTGTGTGAGTGCGCGCGAGCGGTGTGTTGGTTTGCCCCGTGACAATACACATGCCGATCTCAGCTGTGCCTTCGCTCTCAGCTAGTTCCTTTGCGTGCACGTTCCTCCAGTGGTTACGAACTGAGTCTTCGAGAAAAAGCACGGAGCCCACCGCGAACGTGAACATGTCGCTCCCCAGCGACATCTCTTGGCCGTTGGAAGATGTGATAATCCACCCAGTGCCCTTTGCGTCGGGTCGGAGAAACGAGGGCGCTGCGTTGTTTAACGAGCGTCGGTAATTGAGCAGAACAACAAAGCGTTCGTCACCGGTAGCGATGCGAGCGGCCTCAATTTGCGTCCAGTAGTCCTCGTGCTTTGCAGTCAGCTTTGCGCTGGCCCTTTCGTTGCGTTCCTCACTCGGATCGGGTGACAGACCGAAGATCGCGCCAATGTCATCGACCAGAAAGTCTGCGACCGTTCCGGAATTCGTGGCCCGATTGGTTTTGGGAACGTCGTATTCGTGCCCCTTGTTCTTGCGTGGCCCCAAGGTTTCCTGTGGTCCTTGGGCAATCAGCTTACCGTCTTTGTCCAGGTGGATGATCCAACGGACAGGGGTGTTCCGACGAAAGGCCGGATCATCCATCAGGTTTCGCGAGACGGCGAAATCGTAGAGGTGTTTGAGGAGCATGGTCAGTTGCCTCCTGGGGCGGGACCGAGGACGCGGTCGGGGTGGCAGTCGAGTCGGCCGTTTTTGAGGACGGCTTGGAAAAACTGCGGCGCGGGTTTGATTGGGGTGGAGGTGGAGCGGGACCGCGTGGCGGCGAATGCTTTGCGGCGCTTGGTTTGCTCGCCTTTTTTGAGGTCGCCCAGGGTTTGCTCAAAGTTTGTGGCTTGGCGGGCCTCTTCGTCGGGTGTCAACCAACGGAAACCGGCGGCACGGGCGCGGTGGTCGAAGAGGTCGTAGAGTATGAGGCCGAGCGGTTCAGCGCCAGCGGGGATGGCTTGGCCGAGTTCGGCGGCGCGGCGGGTGTGGGCGGCATCGGCATCGGGCTCCCAGTCGAAGTCGGCGGCGAATTCCCGCATGCCGAGGCCGGGGCGATGGAAGCATTTACCGGCGCGGGCGCGGCCTTCGATTTCGCGAAGGTATTTGCCAAGGTTGTCGCGCGGCGGATGGGCGAGCGGGGTGAGACGCACCTCGGCGGTGATGAGATATTCGACGTCCTGCAGCGCGAGCATGTTGCGCTGCGTACCGTCTGCGGCGCCACCGCCAGCCTGGATGGGAGAGGTCTTCTCTGGGTGGTGCATCCAGGTCTTCGCGCTGTCGAGACTGATGACCTTGGTCACCTCGTTGCGGCGGATGGAAATCCACTGGCCGCGTCTCACGACGCGGATCGAATCGATGAGATAGTACATTTGCGGTTCCCAGTAGATCGCTTCGAGGATGCCGCGCGCGGCGGAGGGCGTCATGACGGGGTAGCTGACCCGCTCCACTTTCATTTCGGGGCGGGTGAAGCAGGCGAAGTCGCCCCAGACGCGGAGGGTGACGAGGTTGGGAGGGTTCATAGGAGAAATTCGTCGGGTTGGGTGTTGTCCAGGAGAAGGCCGAGGTCGGGATGGTAACAGGCTGAGTCGAGGACGAAGAGTTCTAGGTTGGGCAGGAGGGGGCGAAGAAATTGCCGCGCTTGGAGGAGCTGAAATTTGTGCTGCCGCACGTTGACCATGTAGCGCTGGAGTTGGCGGAGATCGTCGCGTTCGAAGCGTCGCTGGCCCGGGGCGAGCGCGCGGCTGCGGAGGCCTTCGACTATGGGCTCGGCCCAAGTGCCGCCGTGCGAGTCGAGACCGACGATGACCGGGGTGCCGGAGTCGTCGATGACACGGGCCTTGCGTGCGACTTCACGGTAGCGGAGGTAACGGCGGTCATCCTGAATGGTGGGCTCGCCGAGCTTGGCGTAGTCGGTGTTGACGACCTCATAGAGCGACTGGAAGTAGTCGCCGAATATGGCCGCTGAAGTTGCGAGAGTTTCCGCGTCGCGGGTGGAGTCGCCGAGCGTGGCAAGGGTGAGGGCGGCGCGGTCGGAGGCAGCGCGATAAACACCGGGCGGGAGCTTGTGGTCGGCGGGCCGGAAAACGCGAACGACTCCCGTGGCGCGGCGACCTTCGCGGTTGCAGCGGCCGGCGACCTGCACGATGGAATCGAGTGGGCCAAGGGCGCGCCAGACTTCGGGAAAGTCAACGTCCACGCCGGCCTCGATCAGCTGGGTGGAAATGACGCGGCAGGGGCGACCAAGGCGAAGTCGGAGGCGGATGGTCTCGATGAGAAAAAGACGATGGTTTGGGCACATCGCAGACGAGAGGTGGATCACGGAATCGTCGGCGCAGCGTTGGCGCAGCTCCTGCCAGAGTTCACGGGCGTGGCGGGTGAGGTTGACGACGCAGAGCACCTGGGGCGCGACGGCGAGGCGTTCGGCAACCGCGGGCCAGTCGAGCGCTTCACCCGCGACCGGGAGTTGGTAGGTCACGCGACGGAGTTTGCGGAAGAGTTCGTCGGGTTCGGGGGCGATTTCGCGCAGCTCCGCGGGCAGGAATCCGTCGGGCAGCGCGGTGCAGCGGCGGAAGGCGGGCTGGGTAGCCGAGCTGAAAACGAAGCTGGTGCCGTAATGCGTGGCGAGTTCGCGCAGGACGCTGAAGGTCGGTGCGAGCAAGTGCGCGGGCAGCGTCTGCACTTCGTCGAAGATCACGACGGAGCGCGGGATGCGGTGCAGCTTGCGGCAGCGCGAGGGGCTGGAGGCAAAAAGCGATTCGAGGAACTGGACCGAAGTCGTGACGACGACCGGCGCATCCCAGTTTTCGGCGATGAGCTCGAGGCGGGACTTCTCCTCCTCGTTGGCGTCGTCGGGTGGACGGACGCCGGAATGATTTTCCAGGACGACGTCGTCGCCGAAGATGCGGCGGTATTCGGCGGCGTTTTGCTCGATGATCGAAAGGTAAGGGATGACGACAATGACGCGACGCAGCCCGTGCGCCTTGGCATGCGCGAGGGCGAAGGCGACGGAGGCAAGGGTCTTGCCCCCGCCGGTGGGGACGGTGAGCGAAAAGAAACCCGTTGGCAGCGAGGCGCGGTCGAGCGCGGTGTCAAAGATGCGGTTGCGGAGGACGGCGAGCGGGCTGCCGGGATTGGCCGCAGATTTGCGGGCGCGCTCGGCGTGGACGGCAGCGAGCAAGGTGTCGGTAGCAAGGGTCGTCTCAGGGGGTGGCGACGCGGGCCAATGCGCGGTATCGAGCCGGTCGGCATCGACCACGCACGAGAAAATCAGGCGGATGTAGAACTCGGCGGTGAGTTCATCGCTAACCCATGATGGCGGCATGGGTGGCTGCGGGAGCGGACCGAGCTCACTTTCGAGGCAAGCGACGAGCTCCGGAACCGACTCAGGGATCCGCAGGCGGCGTTTCGCGAACATGCCTTCAAGGTCACAAAGGTCGTGCAGGCCCGCGTGATGCCCGGCGATGGCAAGCTTGGTGGCGATGAGTTGCTGGCGGCTTTCGTCGGAGGCCCACGCTGCGCCGAAGATGGCGTGCTGAGTCTCGGTGCTGCTGGAGCGCTGCCCACGCAGGTAGGCCTGAAACTCGGCGCGGTATTTTCCCAAGTCATGCAGCAAGCCCGCGAGGTGGGCCTCCTTCTCCGCTCCGAACGGAGTGGCGAACTTCGCCGCGAGGACCGCGACGTTGCGGAGGTGCTCGCGCAGGAGTTGCCAGCGGCCCGAGTTTTCCGGAAGCCGGTTACCGTTCTCATCCTCGGCCGTGTGGGCGTAATAAATCATGCGCGATGCGGAGGGTTCACGTGCATGATTCTACCGGAGGCCTGGGACAACGACGGTCCCACCCTCGCTGCTCCCCGGCATTTTTCCGCCGCCGCACCCGGGGCACGCCGGGCGGGGCGAAAAACGCTGGAAGTTGATTCGGAAGACATGAGGGCGGCAGGTCACGATTCCGGCGCGAAAACGCCGAGCCAAGTTTCAATCCGACAGAATTTCCCAACCGTAGCCAGAACCGTAGTGAACTCGCCTGCGATTCGGCGCCCGGGAGATATGGGTGGTATCTGCGCGTTGGCGGTGCCTTCCCTGTGGGCGCGGTGCCCTCACCGCGCGGCCCGGCGGGGGCGACAGATCGCGGGGTGAGGGCACCCCGCCTACAATCGCCAACCCGATGTGAAACAGACCACGCGAGGACGGAGCTGGCGACCTTTCGCGGGGTGGAGGCACCCCGCTTACAACCGCCAACCTGATGTGAACTAGAGCGCGCGAGGCCCGGAGGGGGCGAGCTTTCGCGGGGTGAGGGCACCCCGCCTACACCCACCAACCTCGGAGAGCGCACGGACGAAATCTTACACCTGGATTCTGCGCGAACGCGCAGAATCCCTCACTTCACCTGCTCAAACAACCCCAACAGCGCCGTCACGATCTTCTCCGAGGCTTCGCGTTCGACGCGGTTGGTGCCGAGCCACGTCTCGTATCCACCGACCGAATGCTGCGCCGGCGTCGGCAGGTAGCCATACCCGCCATTGGCCAGTTCGATGGTGAACGTGTCCCGGAAGGGGCTCCGCGCCTTGATTTCGAGCCCGGTCTCGGTGAAGACCTCGAAAGGGATCGCCGCAATGCCGAGGTCGCCGAGGCGGAAGGTTTGCAGGATCACGCTCAGCGACTTGGGCCACTCCGCCGCGGAGATCGTGCGCTGCGCGTAGGCCTTTTCATAGCGATGCACCGGCGAGATCGTCGCCGGCCGCGCCACAATTTTCCGGGCCCGGGCGACGAGGTCCGGGTCGGGCCGGCGGGTCTCGAGTTCGAGTTCCGTCTGCGCCGCCTTCAACTCGACCCAATCGTGGTGCCGGATCGTCGCCCGCACCCGCATGACTTCCCGGGCCAGATCGTTGGCGACCAGGCGGATTTTTTCATACGGCGCGTGTTTCTGCACCGGCCCGAGGATGTCGATATTGTTGACGTCGCCACAGGGACCGTTGGCGAGGAGGCCGACAAAGGGAGGATCCTGTCGGTCGGCCCCGAGCAATTGTTGGAGACGATCGCAAAAGGCGCCAAAGTAGTCCGCCGAAATTTCCCCCCGCGGCACGCCTCCGACATAGTGCAACCAGTAATTCGTCAGGACGGCGATCGGACGCCCCTGGGTCGATTCGATTGAGAGAAAGTACACCTCTGGATTCGTCGGACCCGCCGGACCCGCGAGGTCCTGGCGGCCGCGACCGGGATTCATCACGGCGCGATCCGGCTCGCCGAAAGGGTTTACCACCGTCTTGCCCTCCTGCAACAGCCAGCGCCGGTTGAAGAGGTGCTGCGGCAGCCGCCCCGTGCCCCACCCGATGCGCGCCGGCTCCAGGTTATTCAGCGCCCGCTGCACGCCGTCGGCGATCCGGCGGGCGAGGAAAGTCTGGTAATGGTCCAATGAGAGGTCGCTTCCCTTCCCGGGGTCAATCGCGGCGGCCTGCAGATCGAACGCACTTTTGCCCCGCGCGCTGGTGGCGGAATGCGTGTGCGTGGCTGACATCATCACGTGATCGGGCGGCACCCCGGTCGCGGCGTGGATGCGCCGCTTGGCCTCGTCGAAGACCTCGCGGTTGACCGACACGCTGTCGACGACGACGAACACCAGCCGGGTGGAACCGTCGTCCAGCGCCAGGCAGCGCGCGTTGAGTTCGTCGTGCACCTGCGTGGCCGGCGGCTCGTCAAAATTCCCCACGATGCCCGCGCCGAGTGGCGGGGTGATGTTGCTCGTTGCCGCGCCGGCCTTGAAGACTCTTCCTGGCGGAGCCGCCGCCGTGGCGGGCGTGGCAACGGCGGCTGCGGCGAAAATAAGAATGCAGGGTACAACCAGTCGCCGAACGGGGTGGGTGTTCATAGGAAAGTGGACGGACCAAAACACCCGGCGCGCCCCAGCGCAAACCACGATTGGCCTCTTCGTCGTCGACCCTGCGGCGCGGCGCCGGGACTGCGTCCACTCGGCCGGACACGATGCTGGTGTGGGGGGGGGGGGGGCCCCCCCCCCCCCACCGGCAGAAGCCCCGGGGCGGCAGGGGGGGGGGGGCCCCCCCCCCCAAGAGCAGGG
>JBBRWR010000174.1:0-13013 GCA_038249085.1 Opitutales bacterium | reverse complement strand
GAGACGATCCGGTTGTTGAAGCCGGAACAAACGGACATCCACGTGGCGTCCTACATCGACCAGTTGTTGCCGCAAAAAAAACTGGAGCGGAAACTGCACGAGGCGGTGCGCTTGGCGCGGGAGCGCCTTGCGACCAAGGAGTCCAAAACAACCGGGCGGGCGGGAGATCGCCCGCCGGTGCGCCCCACGACCTCATCGGCCGGGGCGCGTTAGCCGGATCTGCCGTTTAGACTAACCAAGGAGCGTCCATGAATTTCTATATCGAGAGTCTCGAAACACCGGGCTTGGTCGCGCATGAAATTGAAGTGATTAGTGCCGTCCGGAAAGATCGCGTCGTGATTTGTGAAGCGGATACGTTTCCGATCGAACGCATCATCGTGGAGTATGAGGACGAGGAGTTGGCTATGGCTTTTCACCGGGATCTTGCTGAGGGGCGGGCGGCGATCAAGATCGATGAAGACTTGTCGATCAACGCGGTCCCGGCTAAACTTCAGAAGAAATATTTCACGCTCCAGCAGAGCGGAGCTGAAGTGCGGCTAGCTAAATTGTTGTTCAAGCTTTGGGAGGATTACGGCGTCGATCCTGAAAGCGCGAAGGCGCGGGAGACCTCGGGCATCAGGCGCATTGCGATCATGCACGACGACGGAATTTCCTCCTATGGGTTCCAAGGCATGGAACGGGAACTGCGCCACTGGATGACCGCGCATGGCTTTCCTTCCGGGCGGGGCTTAATCAACGATTTTTAAGGGCGAATCCGAAGCCGGGGGAATTGAAGGGATGGCGACACGGCTTGGGCACGAGTGGCGACTCGGGTAACTCGTCTGGCCAGCGATCAGGAAATCTGTCACTGTGCCCCCATGAATCTTCGGGAACGTCTGCTGGCGATTGATGCGCTGGTCGGGAAATCACATCTCACCTTGAACCGCATCGCGACCGAGAAGGTCGTTCATGGTGAGGAGGTGCATCGCGCCATTGCCGATCTTACGCTGGCGCGCGAAAAACTCACCGACTTGGCGGAGGAGCCGCCTTTGAATTGATCTCTCGGCAAAATGAGTCGCGCGCTCTGACAACTGAAAATCAGACGCGGATAGGCTATCCGACAATCTACAGAAAGTTCTGCGGAAGCTAACGACCGCCCGGCCGGCGATCGCGGGAAACCCCACGGGCAGGGTCTTCTGAAGCGATGGTTGTTTCGTAGCGCCTTGACTTGGGCCGGGGCGAAACCGTGTGGTCTGCGGCAGCTTCCCGGAGTTGGCCGTGTAATTGATCGACCATTGCTCCGGCTTGAACCTCGGTAATTTCGCTCGCAACGCGCGTCGGGCGAGATCACTGGGCCTGGCTCGGTGAACGCGACGTGGCGGCATAGCACTCAGATTTCAATCAGCTCCCGGGCGTCGCCGCGGCGGGAGGCGGCGCGGTGTGGGACGCACCGTATTGTTTCACCTTGAACGCACGATAGGCGGTCTCCCGAAGCACGTCGTCACAAGCGCCATGTTCGTCTATCAGCGCGATAATCAGGTCAACCTGCTCCTTCGAGCGAAAGGACAGCGCGTAAACGCGCTCTAGTTCGGTGGGTTCAAGAAATCTATCGAGGTAGTCGTAGGCGTCGCGGCCCTGTTGAATCACGACTTGGGTAAGCAGGAGACTCCACCACGTCTTCGCGCCGACGGCGTGCAGCGTGCGCCGCGATTCGAGGTAGTTTCCCAGCGCCTCGGGACTGCTGTGGCGCAATTGCGTGACAAACCAGCTTTGCAAGGTCCGCACCTTTTCCCGGTAGTCCCGGAGGAAGGTTTCGAGATCGAGCGATTCGCCGAGGGAATCGAGATACTCTTTGGCCAGCGTAGTCCACTCGCCGAAGCGCAGCAGGTCTTTTTTGGCGATCGTGAAGCGCGCTTTGTCGCCATTCTTGGCATCGGCGCGGAATTCCCAGTCTGGGCTGATATAGAAGATGTGGAACAGGCAGACCCGCAAGCCCTGGAGAAATCGATGGGCGGGATCGTTGGCAAACGCCGTGGTGCGCTCCGGGTAGCCAGTGATCGTAACTTTGGCTGAAATTCGGCGGGAGTGCTCGACGAGCGCCAGTGCAGCTTGCGTGGCTGCGAACAGGTTTTTCTCAAGGTCGAGTTTTACTTCGTCGATGGCGATTCGCTTCCGGCCGGCGGGCAAACCGCGTTCGCGGAACAGACATTGGAAGTGGTGAATCGCGGCGATGAGATCGCGAACACACACGTCGAAGAGTGCGAACGAGCGGGTGAGGCATTCGATGAAATCGTAGAGTTCGTGCGCAGGATGCTTTTCGAGCAGGTCCCACACCTGCCGAAAATCGGCAAAATAGGCTTTTTCCAGCCGCTCGCGGTCCCACGGCGGCTGCCCAAGAATCTGCTCGGCTGTCGGCTGGCGCGCTTTCCATTCAGCCATCAACGCGAGCGCTTGTTTGAGAGCAGTCATGGGCGGTCTATGACACGCTGATGCGGACATTGCCAACATTGGCGTGAAGGTGATGCTGGCAAGACTGCACCGCTTGAACGGTCGCGAGTTGCGTCGGAAACTGCATACATCAGGCTTCGATTTTGAATTGTTGCCGTCATGCCAGGTGAACCTCTCAATCGCACCGAAGCGTTGGTCTTGGATGTATGCCAGCGCTCGTTCCTGTCGCTGTGGTGCCACGGCAATCCGCGAGCGTCGGACCAAAAGGAACTGTGTGACTTGTTGGTCGTGTGTGGACTGCGCATCGTAATCGTCAGTGTGAAGGAGATTCAGTTGAAGGCGACTGCTCAACCGGCCGACGGCTTGGCGCGTTGGGAACGGAAGGCCGTCGATGCGTCAGTAAAGCAGATCTATGGCGCGGAGCGCGCGCTGACGGGAATGACCGAGGTCATCCGGCATGACGGCACACTAGGGCTCGCGCTGCCGATGTTGGGCTTGAGAAAAATACACCGGCTCGCAGTCGCTTTCGGGGACAAGGGCGAGGTCGCGATCAAATCGGGAGATTTCGAGAAGGGCTTCGTGCATGTGATGAGCGAGCCGAGCTTTCGCGATGTCTTGGCCGAGTTGGACACGATTTCGGATTTCGTAGAATACCTGACGGCGAAGGAGGAGTTCGCGAAGCGGTGCCGCATCGTGTGCGTCGGCTCCGAATCGAACATGCTCGGCTGGTATCTGTCGCACGAGCGCACGTTTCCCGCCACAGCCGAAATGATGATCTTTGACGACACGATCTGGGCCGGTCTGCAAAGCAATCCGGCGTTCCAGCGCCGTAGGGAGGCGGATCGGGACAGCTACGTTTGGGATGGATTGATCGAAGGGCTTTCGGACCCGAATGCCAAGTCGGTCGAGGGACCCGGTCCAACGCTGAACGAACTCGAATTCGCGTTGCGCCGGATGGCATTGGAAAGTCGCTTCCATCGGCGGATACTTGGCCGCGGTGTGCGAGAATTTCTGGAGGGGGCCAAGGCGCGCAAGCTGGAATCGCGCATTCTCGTCGGGCCAAGCGGGGTCATCTACGTTCTGGTCTATTTTCACGCGCAAGCGAGCCCGCAAGACCGGCGCGCGGCGGTTTTCGGCCGCTGCTATGTCGCGCGACAACGCGTTGGGCGCGGCGAGATCGCGGTGGGAATCGGGCTCAGCGATCACACCCCGGGGATGGGTTCCGCATCGGACCTAATCTACTTGGATTTCTCCAAATGGTCCGAAGCGGATGAGCGTTCGACCAACGAGCTGAAAGCGATTGCGGGGTTTTTTGCACGCGCTGAGAACCAGCATCGGCAGGAAGACGAATTTCCCGCCACTGAAAATTGAACACCGATCTCCTATTCGGCTTCGACGTTGTGGAGCTGTTCTCACGACGAGTCTGGGAACTCCCGGAATCGATTTTTTCTACTCAGAAAAAACTTTGAATTATTCCTCCGCAATTGCGGAGTGAATCTTTTCCAGTCTCGCGGCATACGCCAAAATCGAAATCGTCGTCGTGAGCACCATTTGAGCATCGAGGCGGCTAAATCGACCGCTGCTGCCCTCATGAAACACGACACTGCCGACACCGTGTGTTTTGCCGGTGATGGTTGTCAACCAGTCGAAGGTCGCCTGACCGATTTTTTCGGCCCAATCCCCGGCGGTTCCATCGCCTACTCGATCCTTAATTTTCTTGAGGTGATTGCGGAGGGGCTGAACGGCCGTGCGGCAAAGGCCAACGGTGACATCGTATTCGCCCACGTTAAACATCGCTTGGGCTCGCTTGGCGGCTTCAAAGGCTTCTCCGAGCGTCGCGAGCGCCGCAACGGGGAACGCCGGCAACTCAAAGAGCAGGGTATGAGCGTATCCCATGCCGGACAGCACCGGCCCGGCCCAGACCGATTGTGGCACCTTAAAGTTGGCGAACACCGGCGAGGTGCCGGCGTCCACAATCACATTCGGGGACTGAAATCCGGTCGGTCCTTTCCCCTCAATCGGGGCTAGGACGAAAAAGGAGAGCCGGAGTTGGAGGCTTAGACTCACGTCGCCTTGGGCTCGCGCCGTTTCAATCGCTTCAAGCTGGTGCCGCGTTACGGGCAGACTCAATTCCACATGGTGCGGCGCTGTGCCGGACAAAATCACGCGCTGGATCGGTGTGGCACACACGGAGAGTTGGAACCCACCGGCGTGGTCAACGACGGCGGTGCCGCCGAGTTCCTGAACGAGGACGCCGCGCACCGGTCCCTGCATCATTGCAATCGGGCTAATTTCCAAGGTAGCCGGGAGGTGCAGCGCCGGTGCGAGGGCGCCACCGCGCCCGGTGACCAGCGAGGGATCAAACGAGATTTTCGCGAAGTTATACTGACTGTAGGAAAAGTGGTGGGTGTTCATGGTCAGTTACCGCGAGACTGCGGTCAGGATCGCCTACGCCCCGGATGTTTCAAAGGGCAACTCTCATGGCGCGGCGGGATCGCGGAAGTCGATGCCGACGACGACAAGCCGCTTCAACTCGAAATGGCGCTGTTCGAGTTCGTTGGCCTTTGCCTGTAGGAAAGCGGCCAACTGTCCAAAATCCAGATGGCTGCCATCCGGCGCTTCCCACCATTGCTTGTCGCCGATCATTCCGACCAGCAGGACGCCGTGGCGTGAATTGTGGGCGCGAAGATACTGGCCGAACAATTGGTTTTCCAGGGCGTCGAGCAGTTCGTTGGTTGACCAACTACCCGCCCACTTCACCTCGACCGAAACCGCATCGGTCGCCGGATTCTCGACCCGGATATCGGGTCGCTCGTTCTGGTCGATTACGGCCTCCTGCGGCACGGTGTAACGCTGGCGCGACCGCTGAATCATTTGCTGTGCGATCCAGATGCGCAGCAGCGCCTCCCGGTCGCCGGCCCGAAGATTTGTCCGCAGGCCGAGATCGGAGCGCTCCACATCGCGTTTGATGTCGCCGAGCCGCTTGACCACGATCCGAAACAGGTCTCGGTCGGTTTGCGGCGGCACTTCGTATTGGAGTGCAAACTCGCGCACGTCGAAAGGCCGCCACCGCACTCGGTCCGCCTGCTGCGTCCAGTGCTCATCGCGGAGGTGCAATAGATAGTCGCGCTGGTGGGCGAGTGCCGGCTCGTTGGCCAACTGTTCGAGCGCATCGGCGGCCGTGGCTTCGCGGCTGTCCACCAAGTGCCGCAGCAAACCGCCACGAAACTCCTGTGCGTAGTCACGCGCGCCCGGCGTGTAGGTTCCGCCATTGGCCCGGTCGAGATCGTCGGTGGGTCGAACATGCGTAAACACCACCGGGAGGAGCCGGCGAATCGACGCCACGTTCCGATGACGGGTCTCGGCGAGGCGCGGGCCGCGCCCGCCGTCATGATTCTGCAGGTTCGCACCTACGGCGACCATCACTTGGTCAGCGTCAGCGCGAGCACGCAGATGCGTCTCCCATGCGTTGAGTGCTGCCGGTGGGTCGATTTGCAGCCAGACGGTGAACCACAGCGCCACCGGTCCGGTTGGCGTTGCAGCATTCGTCACACGGGCACTGGCGGTCGCCTCCAGGGCAGCGAGTGGCGGCGCGGCTTGGTTCAACAGAAACGTGAGCACCAGGTTGAGCACGCCGACACTTGGCGGGTCGGCCACCGAGAGTTTGGTCAGCAACGCGACCTGCACCGCCGCCAGCGTCGGAGCGCCGCTCCACGCGCATCGCTGCAAAGTCTCCGCGCCCCGCGGCCGGTCGGCCGGGTATTCATATTCCTGTAACGCACACTCCGCGAAGACCGCGCCCACGAGCTGCGGCCGGCGTTCTGCCAGCGGGGAAAGCCACGGCGGAAAGCCGTTCATCTCATTCAACGCGTAACGCGTGGCCAGTCGCACCTCGTCATCGGTCAAGGTGGCGAAATCGAGTTCATCGTCCTTCCATGCGGCGTGGAGCCCCGTCAGGCCAACGATCAGGCCGTTCGCCACTCGACTCGAATCGGGATTTTCATAGGGTAGGAGCGGCGTGAACGTGCGCCAAAAGCGTTTGCTCGCGAGACGCACCGCTTCCGCCATCGCGCGCCCGCGCTTTCGAGCGAGGTGATGCCACTCGCCGATGGTCCAGCGACTGCGGCTTTCGGGATCGGCTTCGTTCACGAGCTGGCAAACGACGCCGAACAACTCGCCGCGGACGATGCGTTCGCGGTTGCGCCAGAGGTAAAACCGGTCTCGGAACCAGTTCACGGTGCCCCGCAATCGCCCGTAGAATTCTGCACCGTGCCGCCGGTGCCGGTAATACGCGTGTTGCAGCCGGTAGTATTGGCGCTGCAACGGGCGCAGGCGACCTTGGCGATCCAGCTCGGCGAGAACAGCGTTTAAACCGGGGTGGTCGCCGACCGCCCGACCGATGCGGCGGCGGATGCTCCAAGGCCGGCCGAGGTCATTGCAGAACTGCATCGCGAGCCGCAGAGCGGCCGTGCGGTCCGCGTCCGTCGGCAGCGTTTCCAGATCCTGCATCAGCCAATCCAAATCCGCTCGCGCCGGTTCCAACAGATCGTCGTGCCGCGAAAAGACTTCATGCCAGTGCGTCACCTCTGGAAGACCTCCGGTGCGATGACGCCTAACCGCCGCCCAGAAATAGTCGCGTCGCACGGCAGGATGCGCGAGGGTGAGTTCATTCAACTTCGGCGTTTCCTCCCCCGTCGGTTGGTGACGGCGTTGAAGTGTTCCGACCGCGGCGAGTGCGATGCTCGCGTTGGCGGTTTCTTCCGGTGACAGCGTGCGCTGGCGCAGGAGCCCCGTCAGCACGACGAGCACGACGGGACGCAGCCACGCGAATTCCTGCGACACAGGCAATTCGCCGCGCTGCGAAGGAAAGACCGGTTCGGCCTGCACGAGAGGCAGAAGGCGGCCGAGGAGGAGACCGGCGTGATCGGGTTGCAACGCGGCCTTCAGATGCCCGATGATCTGCCAGGCCAAATCCGGCCGGCGGCCATTCCGATCGCAAGTCTTGCGCAAGAGACCGACCAGCTCGTCCACGCTGCATCGCGAGGGGAACAGCACGTCGATCAGCAAGTCGGTCAGTCCGGTCGCCGCGCGCGGAAGGGCGTTGGCGATGCTCGCGAGTCGGGCCAAACTCGCGGGATCGCTCAATTCGCGCAGTGCGGCGACGGCGTAGATTTTCAAATCGTCGGGCTCGGCCGGCGACGCGACCAAATCGAGCACCGCCGGGAGGCAGGCTGCCAGCCGCCCGTGCCGGACGAGTTCAAGCATCGCCGCGCGCAGGTCGGACGCGAGCGACGCGTCGCGGATGATGGACTCGATATCCGCCGCCAATCCCGGATCGGCGAGGCGGCTGAGCGCGTCTTCATCGGTATCCAGCCAGAGATGCTGGCGGACCCGCGCCTGCGCGACCAGCTTGGCGAGCATGGCCTGTTTATAGTCGAGCGGCAGCGCGTGCGGATCACCGAACCGCAGGCTGAGATTGGGCGCGGCCTCCAAGGCCCAGCGTCGCATCTGCACGTTCCACTGTTCACCTCCGGCGCATAGCCACGCGGCGACCGGCGCGCGCGAGGCGCGGATCACCAGCCGGCCGCTGATGTGCTCGAAGAAAAGCGCTTCCAATTCGTCGGTCGTGCAGCCGGCGCGCATCCGTGCCCCGACCCAACACGCGGCGAGATATTCGCGCACGCGCCGGTGATGGAAACGAATCCGGCCGTAGCTCGCTCCGTCGAAGACCGGGCGCGTGAGCAGTGCGGCGAATTGATCGTTCGTCCAAATTTCCGGCACGCAGACGCGTCCTTCCAATCCGTCGCCGGTGAGGTTTTCGTCCGTCACCTTGATGTTGGCTTGACCGCAGAACACGGCGGCTGCGGCCAGCGCCTCGGCACCGGCGCGGGCGTCCGCGTCGGACAGCGGATCGCCGGAATGCTCCCGGCGTTCGCGGAGCTTCCGGCCTAAGTCGAATTCCAGCAACTCCGTCAACGACCCGATCCGATGTTCCTGCTGCCAAAAGTCCGCGAGCGCGAGGACGTCGATGGGCCGGCGGGCGAATTCCCACGCGTGGGCGCGGTCGAGTGCGCTCAGAAATCCATCCACGTCGTTGCATCCCTTGGCGCGCGCAAAGGCGGCCACTTGATCACGGTCGAGCGGCCGGATTTGCACAACGAGCACCCCGTCGTCTTCCTTTCGCTTGGTCGTCGCGCCGTCGTCATCTTCCTCGTTTATCTCCTGCCGACCCGCGACGCCGAAATACTCGCGCACCCGCGCCCCGTCCGTGTCGGGGTGCCATTCGCTGATGCGTGAGCTAAGAAAAATGTTGGTGCGCGCCGCGAAATCCGCGGGCAAGGCTTCGCGGAAGTGGCGCAGCGCGGTGTAGAAATCCTCCGCGCCGTTGAGTTTCGATTCGTCAACCGAGTCGAGGAAGAAGCTCGCCCGTCGCGTGCCCGTTTTCCACCGCGTAAATTCCGCCGCCCGTTGACTAAGCACCACCGCGAGTGGCTGGCCAATGAGGTCTTCCAGGCGGATGAAGAATGCCGATTCCCTTTTCGCAGAAAGCATGGCGGCGCGATGCTCCAATTCCCATGTCTTGCCGCTGCCAGGTTCACCGAGCACCACGACCAACGGCTTCTTCAACAGCTTGTCCCAGCCAAACTGATTCCGACCGGTCAGCGCCCAGAAGAGGTAGCTGTCGTCGGCGGCTGCTTCGCGATCACCGGTTTTCGGCAGCGGCGCGAATTTCCGGTCCAGTTCAACAAAGCCTCGGCCCGCCGGCGGTGTAACCGTCGGGTCATGACGGCCAGCCGGTTGTCGGGGCGATGACATGAGACATTTGCTTTTATATTCCTCGCAGGAAGACGTGCTCGAAGCAAAGCTGAATACAGCGGGTTGGCATGTTGCTCACGTTTGCGGATCGTTTTCGGCATTGGGCTCGTCGTTCTGAGGGCTGAGAAAGGGGAGTGTTCAGTGTAGTCGCGCATCGGTCCGGCGGACTCGCGGCCTTTCTTCGCATCGGATTCCGATGCTGGCCGCTCGCCGCACGGCGACGGTCTTCCCCTCACGCCCCTTCCCCCTCTCCCCAAGGCTAAACGTGTCCCATAACTTTTTCGCTGGACACCGCCGGAGGCACTGGGCCAGTTTCGCGGGGTGGTGATTTGCGGCCGAGAGTTTAGCCCGGAGCTGATTGCGCGCGTGAACGGCGCGAGCCGCGAGCTATCGCGGCGTGCGCTCTCACTCGAGGTTTGCCGATGGCTGGATTGGAAAGGACCCTCCGGCACCTGGCAAACGACGAACGCCCGGCTCGCCTTGCAGCGGCTCGCCCGCGCCGGACACGTGCGGCTGGCGCCGCGTCCGAATCCTTTTGCGCGGCGCCGCCGGGCCGCGCGCGCCGCCCCGCCGCCACTGGCTTTGCCGCCGATCCACGGCGCGCTCGCGCAGATCGGGCCGGTGGAGTTGAGGTTGGTGGGCAGCCGGCACAGCGCGCTCTCGCAGCAGTGCCAGCAGCTGTTGCGGCAATATCATCCGCTGGGGGAGCGACTCTGCGGCGCGCAACTGCGCTATGTCATTTCCTGCCCGCAGGGCGTGCTGGGCGTGCTGACCTTCAGCGCTGCGGCCCGGCGGCTGCGCGCCCGCGACGAGTGGATCGGCTGGAGCGAGGCCGCACGCCGGGAAAACCTCCACCTCATCGTCAACAACAGCCGGTTTCTCCTGCGGCCCGGCGTCGAGGTCCGGCATCTGGCCAGCCAGGTCCTGGCGCGGGCCGCGCGGCGGCTCTGCGGCGACTGGGAGAAACGCTACGGCTACGCGCCGGTGCTGCTGGAGACGTTCGTGGAAAAGGCGGCGTATCGAGGGACGTCTTACAAAGCGGCGAACTGGGTGGAGCTGGCCGCGCCGACCGCCGGCCGGGGCCGCCAGGATCGTCGGCACCGGGCGGGCAAAACCCCGAAGCGCATCTTCGTTTACCCGTTGGGCCGCGCCGCCCGGGAGGCGTTGTGCACCGCGCCCGCCCGACCGCGGCTGGCCACCGCGGCGGTGCCGCCCGTGTGCCCGGCACCCGCCGACTGGGCGGAGGAGGAATTTGGCCGGGCCGCCCTGGGCGATGCGCGGCTGACGCGACGGCTGGGCGTGCTGGCGCGCGACTTTTATGCTCGTCCGCAAAATAACGTGCCCCAGCGTTGCGGCGGCGACCGCGCCCGGACGAAGGCGGCGTATCGCTTTTTCGATCATCCTGAGGTGAATCTCCAATCGGTGCTCCACTCCCACTACGAGGCCACGCGCACGCGCGTGGCGCGGGAGGCCGTCGTCCTCGCGGTGCAGGATACGACGAGCCTCAACTACAGCACGCACCCGGCGACGGAAAATCTCGGCCCCATCGGCAGCGAAAACGAGGGCAAGGTGATCGGTTTGCTGGTGCACGACACGCTGGCGTTCAACCTCGACGGCACGCCGCTGGGGCTCTTGGACGTGCGGTGCTGGGCGCGCGCTCCCGCGCAGTTCGGGAAAAAACACCGGCGACGCGAGCGACCGTTTGAGGAAAAAGAAAGCGTCAAATGGCTGCGCAGCCTGGAGGCGGTGGCGCGCGTGCAAGCGCAATGCCCCCACACGCGGATCGTCAGTGTCGGCGACCGCGAGGCGGATATTTACGAATTGTTCGTGTGGGCGAGCGCCGCCCCGGGCCGGCCGCAGCTGTTGGTGCGCGCGGCGCACAACCGGCGCGTGCTCGATGAGCACGGCCACGTGTGGGAGCACCTCGCGGCGCAACCCCTGGCCGGCGTGAAACCGGTGCGCCTGCCCCGCCGGTCGAATCGGCCGGCGCGCACGGCGCAACTGGAGGTGCGCTGCGCCGCAGTGCAGTTGCGCGCGCCGCAGAGCCGGGCGCAGTTGCCCGCCGGGCGAGTGTGGGCGGTGTGGGCCCGCGAAGTGGGCGCGCCAGCGGACGTGGAACCGGTGGAGTGGATGCTGTTGACCACCGTCGCGGTGGAGGATTTTGCCGGCGCCGAGGAGAAGCTCGATTGGTATGCGCGGCGCTGGGGCATCGAGGTGTATCATCGCACGCTCAAAAGCGGCTGCCGGATCGAGCAGCGCCAACTCGGCCGCGCCGATCGCCTCGAAGGCTGCCTCGGGATCGATCTGGTGGTGGCCTGGCGCATTTTTCATCTGACGAAGCTCGGCCGGGAAACCCCGGAGGTGCCGTGCACCGTCTACTTCGAGGAGATCGAATGGAAAGCGCTCGTCGGATATATGACGAAGAGTGCCGTCGCGCCGAACGAACCGCCGAGTCTGCGGGCGGCGATGCGCATGGTGGCCAAACTCGGCGGCTTCCTCGGCCGCAACGGCGATGGCGAACCCGGCGCGCAAACCCTCTGGCTCGGCCTCCAGCGACTGGACGACATCAGCGCCGCCTGGGAAATCTTCTCCTCCCTCATTCCACCGACGGTGTCCAGCAACCGAGAATATGGGTAAGGATTAGGGACAGGGGGGGGGCCCTCTTTTGGACAGAATCTGGTTATTATAACAGAATAAACGGACGAGAACACAGCAAGGGTTGGTACTTCGGTTCGCGGCGGCGAAGAGCATAGCAGCACACGATATTTTTTGAGACGAATAGTTCGCAACGAACAAGGCGATGCGACCAGGCGAGACCGACTTTCACAGTGCGTCCGAGCACCGAGACCTGGCCGCGCGCGTCACTGCGACGCAGGAAGATTACGGTGTCAGCCGGGGGCATGATCACATGGCGCATGGGTGCGCCCTCTGCGGCACGCTGGTGATAGATGCGGTGGGCGGTGATGAAGGCGGTGCTGCGGCCTTGCAGACTGCGCAAATTGGGATGACGAAAGCGCCGCCACACTTTGGTCTGCCACAGACCGTTGAAGCTTTCGATCGACGCCTGGAAGCCTGTTTCCCGGGGCGGTGCGAAGACCGGCACGACTCCCGCTGCGAGGCAGAATCGCACGGTACGGCCCAAGCGACCAGGTGCCCGCGGCGAGCCAATAAACCGCGTATCATTGTCCATCTGGAGAAAATCCGGCGCGCCCCATTGCTGCCAATGTACCTGCAAGGCCGGCAGCATCTGAGGAATGTGCCAGCAGGCAGTCCCGGGCCATGCACCCGCCAGTTTTCCCAACAACGAGATCGAGGTCATCACTTCGATTTCACCGCGGTTGCGAACGCACAATCCCTCGACAAAGTCGATCTGATCGAGCTCGGCTTTTCCCTGCGCGAGTACGGGCAAATACCAGCCCGGTGGGGGCGCCGGCCGGCGCTGCCGTTTTTGGGGTAGCACTCCCCAGCGCCGCAGGATGCGATTGATGGTTCGGACCGACGGAACGTCGGCCAGCTTTTCTTCGAGTAACCGGCGGCGAAGGGCGACCGCCCCAATGTAGCCCAACGAGTCGCGACGGCGCAGCTGTTGCCGCAAACGTACGATGCGCCGTTCCAATCTCCGAGGCGTGCGCTTGGCCTGCCGCTGCGGGCCAGCTGGCCGATCGGTCCAGGCCACTTTGTCCAGCCGCCGCCCAAACGCCCGTGCCACCCAGAGGTAGACGGTGGCCGTCCCACAACCAAAGCGCCTTGCGGCAGCCCGGATGCCGCCG
>JBBRWR010000173.1:0-13076 GCA_038249085.1 Opitutales bacterium | reverse complement strand
CCTCGAACGCAACCCGGACGTGGACGCCCCGTTTGACCGGCCCCGCGATTATCAGGATAATCCCCAGACAGACCGGATCACCTCCTGCCACAATCTGACGAATCAGGCCTCAGGTTTCAGGAATCTGCGCGGCGCTGGACACCAACGTCAAGGATCGCAACGCCATCGAGTTCGCCATGCAGCCTGCGTCCATCATCTGGCTGAAACATCGTGAGGCGTTGCCGGCGGCCGCGAAGGCAAAGTTGCGGGAGATCTTCGGCCCGGCGACAAAGGCGAGTCTGGCGCACCGTGTGGCCGATGGCTACACGAACATCGCCGTCATGAGCGCCGGCAACCTGATTCTGCTCGGCGAAGGCCTGGATCGCGCCGACTTGATCGCGGAGGGATGCGCACGGTTGCAGGCGTTTTTCAGCCTGACCGCGCGGAACGGCATTCGCGAATACGTCAGCCCCGACTACTACGGCGTCGATCTCAACGCGCTGCAATTGCTCGACACGTTTGTGCGGCATCCCGTCGCACGGCGGCAGGCCCGGGCGTTGCTCGAGTTGTTCTGGACCGATGTTGCGGCCAATTTCTGGTGGCCCGTCCAGCGGCTCAGCGGAGCGCACAGCCGCAACTACGACTACCTGCGCAGCCTTGGTGGGCTCGACAGTCATCTCGCGACCCTCGGCATGATCGATGACGAAGCGGCGGCGGGGCTGATCCCCGCCCTCGCGCAATGGCAGCCGCCGCCCGAATTGATCGCGATGAGCAAGACGAAACTGCCGCGCCGCGTCCGGCAGATGTGGGGCAGCACGACCGCGGTGGCGGAAACCCAGACACCCGGCTCGCCCGTGCGGCCGGAGATGCCGGACGGCGGCGTGTGGGCCGGATTCACGCACTGGCTGGCTCGGGACGTCACGCTCAGCATCTCCGGCGCAAACTACGGTCCGATCGACATTCCCCTCGCGGTCGATTTCCCCGGTCCGCGCGACAGCGTGCGCTGCATTTTCATGCCCGATGGGCGCGGCGATCCCTACGGCAAATCGAAGATCCCGTGGCGAGGGCACCCGAAGTCCGTTCACCTCCAGCCGTTCTTTGCCGGCGTGCAGGATACGCAGGACGCCCTCGCGCTGGTGGTGTACCGCGACAAGGATGTGCCCGAGGAAAGCACTTCGCTGCACTCGCATTTCGTGATGCCGCGCGCGGTCGATGCCATCTTCGTCGGCGAGCGCAAGGTGGACCTCGCGGCCAATGTTCCGCAGAGCATCGCGGTTTCCGGAAGTGAAATGGTTCTCCTCCGCAAGGGAACCGCCGCCGTCGCGGTGCGCGTGGCCGCCGCCCGCACGCGGGCGGGCGAGCCCGCGCCCGTCGCGTTGGTCTGGGACGCCAACGAGTGGGGTGCGATTCGGCTGACCGTCGAT
The DNA here is from genome assembly GCA_038249085.1 of Opitutales bacterium. Taxonomy (GTDB): domain Bacteria; phylum Verrucomicrobiota; class Verrucomicrobiia; order Opitutales; family Opitutaceae; genus ER46. Next base: position 11,673 of record JBBRWR010000173.1, on the reverse strand, counting down.
CACCGGCAGTGTCGCGAGCCGTCGAAAGTCGCCGCCGCTGCGGTCTTTCAAGTGCGGGTCGGCAGCGAATTGAACGATGCGGCGTTCGCCGAGTTTCGGCGGCGGTTCGCGGCAGAACGTTGTGTGGTGTCGGTCGAGGCCGGGCATCTGGCCCTACAATCTCCCACTGTCACGACCGGACGAACGCTCTCCATTGCCGCGTCTGCGCCATGGGCCGCCCCCTCGCGGCTCGAACCGTCCGTGCCGCGCGTGCTCCTCGAGATCGATGGTGCGGACGTGGGACGCAAACTGCTCGACGCCGCCCGATGAAAAACGACCGCCGTCTCTACGCCTGCAGCCTCCTCCTGGGTTTCGCAGCCCCGCGGCCCGCCAGCGAGCAGTGGCACCGCCTCCCCTTCAGCAAGGTCGGGCGCCGCTGCGATACCGCAACCTGACCGTGCACCCACGGCCGACCGCCTGACGGCCCGTTTACTGGCTATTTTCCCCATGAAGACCTCCCTGTTTGCGAATCACCCGCATCTGGCCCAGATCGCCCTGGCGACCGCCGTCCTGCTCGCCGCCGTGACCGGCCTGGCGGCGCCGGAATCTCCCGGCGGCTTCGCCACCGACTTCAGCGCCGGCGCCGAGGCCTGGACCTTGGTGAGCGGTTCCTTCCGCGTCGAAAACGGTGGCTATCGCGGCAATGCGATGGAGGAGATCAACAAACTCACCCGCACCGTCGTGGGTGACCCGGCGTGGTCGGATTACCGCGCGACCGCACGCGTGAAGCTCGATAAAACCGCCAATACGCACGCGGACTTTGGTGTCATCGCCCGATATCAGGACCTGAAGAACTACTACATGGTACTCTACAAAACCGGCGTGAAAAAGTGTACGATCGAGGCGAAGCTCAACGGCAAGCTGCGGACCCTCGCGGAGGCCCCCTGCGAACTGGAGGCCGCACGGTGGCATGAGATTCAGTTCACGGTGTCCGGCTCGCACCTGGCCCTGGTGATCGACGGCCGGACAGTGGTTGAGGCCGAAGACACCAACCTCGCCACCGGAACGGCGGGCCTGCTGGCGTACTACGTCGAGGTTACATGCACGCGGTTCGTGGTCGAACCGTCGAGCGCGCCCTAAAGCTGCGAAGTAAGATGCCGGACGGCCGGTTCACTGCTCCGTTTTCCCGTGAAAGACATCGCCTTCTGCCGGACCGTGATGGAGAAAAGCCATCCGGGGGCGCTGGCGTTGCCGGAACAGTTTGCCCGGCGACTATCGCACCGAGAGTGAGACTTGACGGCTATGCAAGATATAGTCTATACGTCTTCGCATGCCGTCGCCGCACCCCCGGTCCCGTCCGCCTGCCGTCGCCGAGGTTAACATCGCCCGCCGGATCGCCGCGCTCCGCCGCGAGAGCGGCCTGACCCTCCGCCAACTCGCCGACCGGTCCGGCCTCTCCGACACGTATCTCAACCGCGTCGAGCGGCAGAAGACGCCCATCAACATCGCCAACCTCGAAAAGGTCGCGGGTGCGTTTGGGGTGCCGCTCGCGAGCTTCTTTGCCGCCGACAGCGCGCGCCCGCCCGTCGTCGTCACGCGCGCCGGCAGCGCCCGCAAGGTGCGCTTCCGCGGCCGGCGGGGATTTCGCGTGGAACTTCTCGCCGATGGCAAAAAAGGCAAACTGATGGAACCGCTCCTGGTCGATCTCACCTCCGCGCAGGATGAAGTTCCGCTCCAGGCGCACCCGGGGCAGGAGTTCAATTTTGTCCTCGAAGGCCGGTGCCTCTTCCTCTTCGGCAAGGACCGGCTCGAACTCGAAACCGGCGACGCGGTGTTCTTCGACGCCACCGTGCCGCACGTCTGTCGGGCGCTCGGCCCCGGCCTGTCGCGCCTGCTCGCCGTCGTGGCTTCCACGGACTACCCGCTGCACGGCAACATCGCCGTGCTGCTCGACGACCGATGAGCCCGGCCGCCCGCGATTTCTCGGTCGGCCGCCTGGCGTTTCGACTCGATCCCGCCACCGGCATGGTGCGGCGTGTATTTTGCGACGGATACGAGGTGCTGCGCGGCGTCTATCCCGCCGTGCGCGACGCCGCCTGGGACACCGCGCCACCGGCGGTCACCCTCACCAGCGTTGAATCGTCCACCGAGGCGGTGCGAATCACCCTCTCGGCCCGGGTGGTCGGATCTGCCATCGACTTCACCTGGGAGGCCATCATCACCGCCCAGGCCGGCGGAGAACTCACCTACGATTGGACGGGACGGGCGCGGCAGCCGCTGTTGACCAATCGCACCGGGCTTTGCGTGCTGGTCCCCGCCGAGGCCGCCGGCGCACCCTGCATGATCGAACACACCGACGGCCGGCAGGTGGCCGGCTGGCTGCCGCAGGCGATCGCGCCGCACCAGCCCTTCACCGCGGTGCGCGCCCTCACCCTGCCGGTCGCGGCGGGCTGCGAAGTCACGATCCGCTGCGAAGGCGAGACCTTCGAAATGGAGGACCAGCGCAACTGGAGCGACGCTTCCTTCAAGCTCTATTGCCGGCCTCTCGACTGGCCGCGGCCTTACACTGTGCCCGCCGGCGCCACCCTCAATCACCGCGTGTCGTTGCGCGTGCGGGGCCGGCCGCCGATCCGCCCGCTCGCCACCGGACCCGGCACGCTCGCCGCCCCATCGCCGACGGCGTTCGGCCCGTGCCCTCGACCGGGTTTCACGCTGCCCGGTCCCGTTCCTCCCGCGCTTCGGGAACGCCTGCGCGCCTTGCAGCCGGGGCACCTGCGGATCACCACCACGCCAAGAGATTTCGCCCCCACCGTCGCGTGGGCCGCGCCCGCAGCCGCCGCCTGCGGGTGTCCCTTGCACGTCGCCATCGTCGGCGCTACGACCGACGCGCCCGATTGCACGGCGCTGCCCCCGCAGAGCCGCGCGCTGCTCTTCGACGCCGACGGCAACGCCGCCCCGTTTGAAGTGCTCGCGGCGTGGCACCGGCGGCGACCCGAACTCGCGCCTGGCACCGGCACGGTGCACCATTTCACGGAGCTCAACCGCCAGCGCCCGCCTATATGGGCTCCGCACGAATTCACCGCCTTCGGCCTCAACGCCCAGGTGCATACGTTCGACGACGATTCGCTGCTCGAAACCCTCACCCAGCACGGGGTCCTCGCCCGCCACGCCCGGACCCTGGGCGCCGGCCGGCCGGTTGCGATTGGGCCGATCGTCCTCGGTCCAAAGCACGATTCCCCCGATCCCCGGCTGCTGGGCCCGTTTGGTGCGATCTGGACCCTCGGCAGTCTGGTTCAACTTGCACCCGTCGCAGCCCACCTGACCTATTTTGCCACGCACGGCGCGGCTGGCGTGCTGCAGCATGGCGCAGTAACACCGCTCGAGCACTTGTTTCTTGCCGTGGCCGGAGCCGGACCCGTTGCTCCCGTGGCCGCGGAGGGGCTGGGCCCCGCCGTGGTTTACGCGGTTTTGCTCCAGTCGCACGGAACGGTTCCTGCACGCCTCTTGGTGGCAAACACCGGGAACGTGCCAGTCACGCTGACCGTACCATGGTCGGGTGCAGCCGGGGTCACCGGGGACCAACTGGCGCCATTTTCCGCGGGGACGGTGACCCTGCCTCCGCGTGCACTCTGGCAACTCGATATTATCGCATGAAATCGCTCCGGTTTGCGATCCTCGGCACCGGTTTTTGGGCCCGCTATCAACTGGCCGCGTGGCGCGAGCTGCGCGGCGTCGAATGCGTCGCCCTCTACAACCGCACCCGCCGCAAGGCCGAGGCGCTGGGCCGCGCCTTCGGCATTTCCGCCATTTACGACGACCCGGCAGCGCTGCTCGACCGCGAGCAGCTCGATTTCGTCGACATCATCACGGCCGTCGAAACGCATGCGCCGCTCACCCGCCTCGCGGCGGCGCGCGGCGTCGCCGTCATCTGCCAGAAACCCATGGCCACGAGCCCGCGCGAGGCCGAGGCGATGGTTCGCACCTGCCGCACCCACGGCGTACCGTTCTTCGTCCACGAGAATTTCCGCTGGCAAACCCCAATCCGCGCCCTCGCCGCGGAACTGCGGCGCGGCGCGATCGGCCGGCCGTTCCGCGCCCGCCTCGATTTCATCTCCGGGTTTCCCGTCTTCCGCAACCAGCCGTTCCTCGCCGAACTCGAGCAATTCATCCTCACCGATGTCGGCAGCCACGTCCTCGATGTCGCCCGCTTCCTCTTCGGCGAGGCCCGGACCATCTACTGTCGAACCCAGCGGGTGCACCCGACGATCCGCGGTGAGGATGTCGCCACCGTCGTGCTCGAAATGCGCAACGGCGTGCACGTGACCGTCAATCTGGCGTACGCCGGCAACGCCCTGGAGCGCGAGGCGTTTCCCGAGACGCTCGCCTTCGTCGAGGGCGAACGCGGCAGCGCCGAGCTGGCACCGGGTTGTATCCTGCGCATTACGACACGCCGCGGCACGCGCGTGCGCCCCGCCCCGCCACCGGCCCACCCCTGGGCCGACCCGCGCTACGCTGCGGTCCACGCGAGCATTGTCCCCTGCCATGCCGACATCCTCGCGGCGCTGCGCGGACGCGGTCCCGCCGAGACCACCGGCGAGGACAACCTGCGCACCGTGCGCCTCGTGTTCGCCGCCTACGCCTCGGCCGCCAGCGGCCGGGCGATCACCCTTCCCAACTGAATCCTCATGCACTCCACAACCATCGCCCTCGTCGGCGCCGGCGGCAAAATGGGCTGCCGGCTCACCGCCAATTTCCTCAAGCGCACCGACTATACGGTCCACTACCTCGAGATCTCTCCCCAAGGCATTGAGAAACTCCGCTCGCGCGGCGTGGCCATCGCCGATCCCGCGACCGCGCTGCCGGCAGCCGACGTCGTCATCCTCGCCGTCCCCGATGTCGCCATTGGCGCCGTCTCCCGCGACCTCGTACCGCGGATGCGACCGGGCGCCCTCCTCTTGACCCTCGACCCCGCGGCCCCGCTCGACGGCCAGATTGCCTCCCGGCCCGATGTCGGCTGCGTCATCACCCACCCGTGTCATCCATCGATCTTCAACTGGGAACCCACCGAAGCCGCTTTTCGCGATTTCTACGGCGGCGTCTCCGCCCGGCAGGCCGTCGTATGCGCGCTCATGCACGGCAGCGAGGCCGACTATGAACTCGGCGCGCGCGTCGCCCGGGATATGTACGCCCCGGTCAGCCGCCTGCACCGCATCACGCTCGAACAGATGGCGATCCTCGAACCCGCGATGGTCGAGACGCTCGCCCAGACCTGCATGGAGGTCGTAAAGGAAGGTTACGACTCCGTCCTCGCCAAAGGGGTCCCCGCCGAGGCCGCGCGCGATTTCGTGCTCGGTCACCTGCGGATTCAGATCGCCGTGCTCTTCGGCGAGGTCAACGGCACCTTTTCCGACGCCGCCTACAAGATCAGCCGGCGCGCCAAGCCCATCCTCTTTCGCGAGGGTTGGAAGAAGATCTTCGAACTCGAAGATATCCGCGAACAGGTGCGGGATATCACCACGCGCTGAGCCGCTCCCCCTCCGGCATGCTTTCCCCCGGCATCAGTTCCTACGCCTTCGGCTGGGCGGTCGCCACGCCCAGCCCGCCGGCTGCCCGTCCGTTCACGCCGGATACGCTGCTCGACTTCGCCGTCGCGCATCGGCTGCCTGTGATCCAATTCGGCGACCATGTCGAGTTGCACCGACTCGCGCCCGCGGAACTCGACGCCTTTGCCGGCCGGGCTCGCGCCGCCGGCATCACCATCGAAACGGGCGCCCGGGGTCTCACCGCCGAACACCTGAAGCGTTATATCGCCGTTTCCCAACGGCTCGGCTCCCCACTGCTGCGCTTCGTGATCGACGGAAAGAACTACGAACCCTTCATCGATACGGCGATCGACATCATCCGCGACGCGTTGCCCGCACTGCAGGCCGCCGGCCTCGTGTTGGGCATCGAGAACCACGACCGGTTCCCCTGCGCCACGCTCCGCCGGATGATGGACACCATCGGCAGCGAACACGTCGGCATCTGTCTGGATACGGCCAACTCGCTCGGGGCGGGCGAAGGGATCGGCGAGGTTTTGGCGCAGCTTGCCCCGGTGTGCGTCAACCTTCACCTGAAGGACTTCGCCATCGTGCGCCTGCCGCACCAGATGGGCTTTACCGTCACCGGTCGGGCGCTCGGCGAAGGCATGCTGCCGATCGATCGGGTGCTCGCCGCGGTGGCGGCGCCTGGTCGCTGTACCACGGCGGTGATTGAAACCTGGCCGCCGCCCGAATCTGACCTCGCCGCGACCCTCGCCAAAGAACTGCGCTGGGCCGCGTCCAGCATCGCCGTCCTGCAGGCGGCTCTGGCCCGCTGCTGATTCTCCCCGATCCCGCCCCCACCGCATGAAATCACTCCCTGTCCTGCTTCTCCTCCCCCTCGCCCTCCTCGCCGGCTGCTCGAAGTCCACCCCACCGACCGGCCCCGGGACCGCCGCGCGGCCGCTCGTCATCGGCGTCGCCTTCGAAACTCTGCAAACCGAATACTGGGTCGCTGGTTTCGAGGCGATCCGTGCCGATCTGAAACAGCGCGGCTACCCGATGCTCGAGGCCGTCGCCGACGGCGACACCAACCGCCAATTCGATCAGGTGCGCAACTTCATCACCCGCCGCGTCGACGGCATCATTCTCGTGCCAAAGGACAGCAAGACCTGCCTGCCCATGATCAAGGCCGCCAACACCGCCGGTATTCCGATCGTCCTCTTCAACCGCCCCGCCGACCGCAGCGACGCCCGCGCCGTCACGGTCGTGGCCGACAACTTTGCCCTCACCCGCGAAACCGTCGCCTACCTTGTCGCCGAGGCGGGGAAGTCCGGCCGCCGGCACCAGGCTATGATCCTCATCGGCGATCTCGGCGACCCCAACGCCATCGGCCGGCGCGACGGCTTCGACGCCGCCATCAAGGGTCACGAGGCCATCATCGACGTTGTGGCGCGGATTCCCACGGAGTGGAACCAGGAGAAGGCCCAGGCCGGGGTCGTCAACGCGCTGCAGGCCCATCCCGACCTCAGCTTCATCTTCACCAGCTCCGATTTCCTCCTGCCGAGCATTGTCAGCGCCCTCAAGAGCGCCGGCCGGTATCACAAGATCGGCGCGCCCGGCCACGTGATCCTCGGCGGCTTCGACGGCGACGCCACGGCGTATCAAATGCTGAAGGACGGCTATCTCGACGCCACCGGCGTGCAGGATGTCTATTTCGAGGCCCGGGCCAGCGTGCAGGCCATCCTCGATCTGCGCGCAAGCAAACCCGTGCCCGATCTCATCCCCGATCCCGGCTTTGTCATCCATCAGGGGAACCTCGTCGCCAAGGCCCCGCAAATGTGGGGCGCCCGTCTCGCCCGGAAGTGAACCGGCGGCCCCAACGCGCCCCTTCCACGCCGTGAACGCTCCCGCCGCCGCGTTCGATCCCCGCCCGCCGCGGCCGGCACATCCGCGCCCGGCCCGGCTCCGGCGCGCACTGCTTGCCGATGGGTTCGTGCTCGGACTGTGCGGACTCTACGCCGCCGCCGTCGCCCCGTTTACCCCCGGCTTTGCCACCGCCGGCAACGCCGTCAACCTCCTCGTCACGCTACTCCCCCTTTTCGTCGTCGCCCTCGGGCAGACGGTCGTGCTGATCGCCGGCGGTATCGACCTCTCGGTGACGGCGGTTATCGGTCTGGCCAGCATCGCCGGGGCCATGGCGATGAACGCCCAGACCGGCTGGCTGGCCGGCAGCGTCTGGGCCGCCCCGGTGGGCGTCGTGCTCATGCTCGCCATCGGCGCGGCGGTGGGCGCGGGCAACGGTCTCGCCGTCACCCGGCTGCGCATGCCCGCGTTCATCGTCACCCTCGCCGGCATGATGGGCTACGGCGGCCTCGCGGTGTGGCTGACGAAGTCGAAGGCCATCAACGAACTCCCAACCGCGTTCAACGCCCTCGGCGGCCGGCTCGGCTTCGCCCTCCTCATCGCCGCTGCCGCCGGCGGGCTCGTTCACCTGATCCTCAGCCGCTCGCTTTTCGGCCGCTGGCTCTACGCCGTTGGCCACAACGCCCGCGCCGCCCACATCTCCGGCGTGCCCGTCGCCGGGGTCACGTTTTCCGCCTATGTTGGCTCCGGCCTGCTCGCCGCCCTCGCCGCCGTCCTTCTGACCGGACAGGCCGAAACCGGCTCGCCCGTCCTCGGCCAGCGCATCCTCCTCGACGTGATTGGGGCCACCGTCATCGGCGGCACCAGTCTCTTCGGCGGGCGCGGCAAGGTGCTCTGGACGCTCTCCGGTGTGCTGTTCCTCAAGCTCGTGGATAACAGCCTCAACCTGCTCAACCTCTCCCTCTTCACCATCACGATGGTGAAGGGGGGCGTCATTTTGCTGGCCGCTGTGCTCGACGCGCTGCGCACCCGGTGGGCGGGCTTCCGCCGATGACCCCCGCGCCCGCCATCGCCTTCGAGGGCATCACGCACGGTTTCGGCGGAGTCCGCGTTCTCCACGACGTCACCTTTGCGGTGCCGCGCGGGTGCACGCTCGGGTTGATCGGTGAAAACGGTGCCGGCAAATCGACGTTGATGAACTTGCTCGGCGGCAACCTGCGTCCCGATGCCGGCCGCATGCTCCGCGACGGCGCGCCCTACGCCCCGACCCATCCCACCGACGCCGCGCGCACGCGCATCGCCTTCATCCATCAGGAACTGAATCTCTTCCCCAACCTTAGCCTCGCCGAGAATCTGTTCCTCACGGCCTTTCCCCGCACCGGCGGCTTACCGCTGATCGACCGCCACGCCCTCGCGGCGCGCACCCGCGATCTGCTCGCCCAAGTCGGCCTCGACGCCGCCCCCGGCACGCTGGTCGAAACCCTTTCCGCCGGCGAACGCCAGCTCGTCGAAATTGCGCGGGCGCTGAGCCGCGAAGCGAATCTGATTATCTTCGACGAGCCCACCACGTCGTTGAGCTCGCGCGAGACCGCCGCGCTCTTTCGCCTGATGGCGCAACTCCGGCAGAATGGCGTCGCCCTCATCTACATCTCACACGTCCTCGAGCAGGTCCGGCAGTTGTGCGACCGCATCGTCGTCCTGCGCGATGGGGCCGTCGTGGCGCAGGGGCCGATCACCGATTTCCCGGTGACACGGATGATCTCCGCCATGGTCGGGCGCAGTCTCACGCAACTCTACCCCGCTCGTCGCGGTACGCCCGCCGCCGAGCCCGCGCTCACGGTCGCCGGCGTGAGCGAGCCCGGTGTCGTCCACGACATCTCCTTCACGTTGCACCGCGGCGAAATCCTCGGCCTCTCCGGCCTCATGGGCGCCGGGCGCTCCGAACTCGCGCGGATCCTGTTTGGACTCGACCCACACGCGGCCGGGGCAATCCGGCTCGGCACCGCGCCGCTGCCCCGCACGAATCCCCATGGGCGCATCCGGCGCGGACTGGCGTTTCTCACCGAGGACCGTCGCCACGAGGGCCTGTGCCTGGAAGCCTCCATCGCCGACAATATCGCGCTTGTCACGTTGCCCGAACACGCCCGCCCGCCGCTACGCCTCCTCGACCGCGCCGCCTGGCGCCAGGCCATCGCCACCATCCGCGACGCCGTCCGACTTGATCCGCACCTCGACGACGCCCGGCCCGTGGCGACGCTCAGTGGCGGCAACCAGCAGAAGGTGGTCCTCGCCAAATGGCTGCTCGCCCACCCCGCCGTGCTCATCCTCGATGAACCGACCCGCGGCGTCGACGTCGGCGCCCGTTTCGAGATCTATCAACTCGTCCTCGATCTCGCCGACCGCGGTTCCGCCGTGCTCCTGATTTCCTCCGACCTCGAGGAACTCATCGGCCTGTGCGATCGGGTGCTCGTCATGAGCGAGGGAGAGATTCGGGCGGAGTTTCCCCGGGGCGGTTTTGAGCGGGAGGCGATGCTGCGGGCGGCGCTGCCGCGGGAAGCGCGCCCATGAACCGCCCGCTCCCGGCCGGGCTGGCCCTCGCGTTGCGCCACGCCCCGCTGCTCCTGTTCGCACTCGTGGTGGCGGTCTTCGGCCTCCTCGCCCCGCGTTTTCTCTCCGTCGACAACGCCGTCAACATCCTGCTGCAGTCGGCTCCGACCGGCGTGGTGGCCGTCGGCATGACCTTGGTGCTGCTCACCGCCGGGGTCGATCTCTCCGTTGGCGCGATCATGTTCGTCGCCGCGGCCATCGGCGGCAAACTGCTCCTCCTGGGCCAACCGTGGTCCGTCGTCCTGCCCCTGATGCTGGTGCTGGGGTCCGCGCTCGGTGCCGTGAACGCGTTTTTCGTCACGCGGCTCCGCATCGTTCCCTTCATCGTCACTCTCGCCCTGCTGTTTGTCGGCCGCGGGTTCGCCCTGTGGATCACCGAAACGCGCGCCATGAACTTGCCGGATGGTTTTCTGACGCTGGGTACCAGCCGGCTGGCCGGTGTGCCGTTGCCGCTGCTGATCCTCGGCGGCGTCGTGATCGTCGCCCAAGTGACGCTGGCACACACCCCGTTCGGCCGGCAGCTCTACGCCCTCGGCAACCACCCGGAAAACGCCCGCATGGCCGGCCTGCGCACCGACCGGCTGCTGGTGGCGGTGTATGTGATCAGCGGCGGGTGCGCCGCCCTGGGCGCGATCCTGCTCCTCGGGCAGCTCGGCACGGTCTCGCCCAAATTCGGCGAGGCCTACGAATTCAAGGCAATCGCCGCCGCGGTGCTCGGCGGCACCAGCCTCTTCGGCGGTCGCGGCACGGTGTTTCCCGGTACGCTGTTCGGCGCCGTACTGATCCACGCGATCGAAAGCGGACTCGTGATTCTCAACGCCGATCCGTACCTCTACCCGCTGATCACCGCCGGCATCATTTTCGTCGCCGTGCTGCTCGACAGCGTCCGCCACGAATTCTTCGCGCGCCTCGGTCGGCGCCACATCCGCCGGGAGCCTTTGGCTTCGCCGCCTGCCTCGTGAGCGTACTCATCCCCAAAGGGGTCGAGATAGGCCCCCAGCGTGGCCATCACCCCGTCGATAAAGATCCATTGGTTGCGCGCCCGATCGAAGATTTCGGTCACGAGATGGGAGGAACCGATTTCAAGCAGCAACCCTGGGAGGATTGTTGGCTTCATGATGTGATTCCTTCTGTTATCTTGATCGCTTCACCGCCCTGGATCCTCGGATGCTCACTCCTGTCGCGCAATGATGGCGGTATTGGGGGCCAGCGGCGTGCCGCCGCCGGCGGGAAACGCGCCGACGACGATCTGTCGATGGGGTCCGCCGGTGGGATGGGTGGCGGAATCGCCCACCTTGAAGACGACCTTGCCGGAATCGGGCACGGAGTTTTCCACCAGGCGGATATGGCGGTAGAACTTCGCGCTCTCCGATTTTAATTCCTTGATCAGTTCGGGATCGAAATCCTGATCCGCGCGGATCGCGGTCGCACCCCCTCCATCCACGGCGTAGAGACCGTAGTCTCGGATGCACTCGGCGAGCCGGCGACCCTTTTCCGAGAGCCCAAGTTTCGCCAGGTCCGGGCCGCCTTGCTCCACGGGCGGCAGGGCCCACAGGCTGCCATAGTCACTTTCCCGTGAAATCCCGCGCAAAATGCGCAAGATTTTGAAATTCGAAGCACGAATGCCGAAATTCGAAACAAACTCGAAGGGCAAAAGCAGAAAACTCCAAACGCAGAGCCGGCGTTGCACCGGTTTTCGGTT
>JBBRWR010000172.1:0-13321 GCA_038249085.1 Opitutales bacterium | reverse complement strand
GGCCGAAAGTCGATGTGAACAAGTCAAGTTTTGCCAAACCCAATCAACCACAGATTGCACAGATAAAACGGATAAAGGCAGGATTGATATCTGTGCTATCCGTGAAATCTGTGGTCAAAGGTCTGAGGCTTGCCTCGCTAGGTAAAGCGGCCGTAGCGCGTTTCCCCTACACGCGTACGATCACGTCCGCCGCCTTGAAGCGGACCTTCGGGACCGCCGCGTATTTGTCGTCGGCCAGACGATAGCCCGCGGCACAAGCCACCACCGTGCCGTAGCCGCTGCCCGCCAGCCCAAGAATCTCGTCATACTTCGCGGCCTGAATTCCCTCCATCGGACACGTGTCGATCCCCAGGATCGCGGCACTCGCCATGAACTGCCCCAGCGCGATGTAGATCTGGTGCTCCTGCCACGTGTCGAGCGTCCCGGCCGTCCGCGCCCGGTCGAGGTTGCCCAGCGTCATCGCCCGAAACTTGGCCAACGATTCCACCGTCCGCCCCTGCACCTCCGCCATGCGCGTGATGTGCCGGTCGACATGGGTCTCATCCAGATCCCGCCGCGCGGCAAACACCACGAAATGCGAGCACTCCATCGGCTGGGCCTGCCGGTAGGACGCTCCGGTCAGGGCGGTCTTCACTTCCGGATCCGTCACCACGAAAAACTTCCAGGGCTGCAGCCCGATGGAGGAAGGCGCCAGCACGAGCGCCTGTTCGAGGGCGTCCCAGGTTTCCGGTGGAAGCGAGCGCGCCGGATCGAATTTCTTCGTCGCGTAGCGCCAGTTCAGAGCCTCGAGGAGTTGGGACGGCGGAAGGAGGGCAGGCATGAAAAAATTGGTTCGTTGCACGAGACTCACCAGGCGCGGGCGTACTGCGGGGGAGGCGTCGGCTTCAGCCCCAGCGCCCGCGCGGCGCGCAACGGCCAATACGGATCGCGCAGGAGTTCCCGCGCCAGCAGCACCAGATCCGCCTGGCCGCTGCGGACGATGGCGTCGGCCTGGTCCGGTTCGGTGATGAGCCCGACCGCGGCCGTGGCAATGTCCGCTTCCCGCCGAATCCGCGCGGCAAACTCCACCTGAAACCCCGGCCCGGCCGGGATCTTCGCCCACGGGACCGCGCCGCCCGAACTGCAATCGATCAAGTCCACCCCCGCCTGCTTGAGACGCCGGGCCAGTTCGACGCACTCGTCGATGCTCCAGCCGCCGTCAACCCAGTCCGTGCCCGACAACCGCACCGTGAGGGGCAGCTGTTCCGGCCAGACCGCCCGGACCGCCGAGGTGGTCTCCATGAGAAAACGCATCCGGTTCTCAAGGCTGCCCCCATATTGGTCCGTGCGTTGATTGGAGAGCGGCGAGAGAAATTCGTGTGCCATGTAGCCGTGCGCCGCGTGCAGCTCAAGCCACTCGTAACCCGCCGCCAACGCGCGTCTCGCTGCCGCGACGAAGCTCCCTTGCAGCCGCGCAATATCCTCCCCGGTCATCGCCTGCGGCACCCGATCGAGCGTATCACCGAAGGCCACCGCGCTCGGCGCCAGCGTCGGCCAGCCCCCGGCGTTCTCCGGCAGATGAGCGCCCCCGTCCCACGGCCGGGCCGCCCCGGCCTTCCGCCCCGCATGCGCCAACTGGATACCCGGCACCGCGCCCTGGCCTTTCACCAACCGGTTGATGCGCGCCAGCGGCTCGATCTGCGCGTCCGCCCAAAGACCCGCGTCACCTGGCGTGATCCGACCCTCGGGCGAGACCGCGGTCGCTTCGGCCATGACCAGCCCCGCGCCCCCCGCTGCCCGCGCCCCCAGATGCACCAGGTGCCAGTCGCTGGCCATCCCGTCCGTGGACGAATACATGCACATGGGCGAAACGCCGATGCGGTTGCGCAGGACGACGGATTTGAGCGGAAACGGGTCGAAAAGATGAGCCATGCCGCCGGGGATGAAAGCGAGCCGCCGGTTTTTCGCAACCACCGCCGACCGACCGACCTTCGCTTTCGTCGCCCGCCCGAACTGCTCCGCGCGAAGCCCCAACCCGAAGGAGCGTCGCTACGCCAGCAGCGATTGGTACTCCGCGTGCCGCGCGATGAAAGCGGCGACGTACGAGCAGGCCGGCACGACCCGCCGCTGCTCCGCCCGGGCATGATCGAGGGCGGCGCGTACGAGTCGCTCGGCCAGACCGCGACCGCGCAGCTCCGGCGGCACCAAGGTATGGGTCAGCACCATCGCTTCCCCGCGGCGCTCGTAGTCGGCCACGGCCAGTCGGCCGTCGACCTCCACTTCGAACCGGCTCTCGGCCACATTGTGCCGCACGACGTCGGGTGTTCCGGGTGTATCCATGGCGCCATCATTACACGCTTCCGCGAGGAGGCAAACGTGCGTTTACCTCCTCAACCCTGTCGGCTCCAGCGCTGCGCGAGCATGCCGCCAATGATGAGTTGCATGGGGTGGTAGATCATGATCGGCAGGAGGATCAGCCCCATCGCCGGATGCGCCCCGAAGATCAATTTCGCCATCGGCACGCCGGAGGCCAGGGTCTTCTTCGAGCCGCAAAAAATCGCCGCGATGCGATCCTCCCGGGAAAACCCGAACATCCGCGCGAGCCGGGAGGTGAGCCCCAGCACCAGGGCGAACAGCGCGGCGCTGATCCCGAAAACCAGCAACACTGCGCCCGGGCCATGGCGCGACCAGGCCCCGCCCTGAAACGAGTCGCAGAAAGAGGTGTAGACCAGCAGGAGAATCGTCAGGCGGTCCACGACCCCCACCCGCGCCTTGTGCCGCATCGCCCACGCCCCCAGCCACGGCCGCATTGCCTGGCCCACCGCCAGCGGCAGCACAAGCCAGCGCAGCAGGTCCACCACCACCGGCCCGATGGGGCGGGCCGCGCCGGTCGTCTTCATCACCAGCGCAATCCAAAGCGGGGTGGCGATGATGCCAATCAAGCTGGAGAGCGTGGCGTTGAAGACCGCCCCGGCCACATTGCCCCGGGCTGTGGCCGTCATCGCCACGGAGGTCGACACCGTCGAAGGCAGCGCACAGAGGAAGAAGATTCCGAGGATCAGTCCCGGGGCGGTGTGTCCCGCCAGCACGGCGTTCAAGCCCAGGCCGATGAGCGGGAACACCAGGAAAGTGCAGGATTGCACGAGCACGTGCAGCCGCCAGTTCAGCGCGCCGGCCCGCAGCGCTCCGAAGGAAAGCGTGAGCCCGTGCAAGAAAAAGATCAGGGCCACGCCTCCCTTGGTCAGCAGTGCCGGGTGCAGCCAGCCTCCCGCCGCACCCGGCCCGGGAAAGGCCCAGGCCAGCGTCGTGGCCGCCACCATGCCGAGCAGGAACCAGTCGGGCTTGAACTTCATGGCTTCATCCCAACCTGGCCCGCAGTTTCGCCAAAACGGCCGCGAGGTCGTCCCGGCCTTCGATCCGCAGCCACCACACCAGCGCCGCGTAGACTCCCAACCCGGCGACGATCAGGACCAGCAACCCGGCGGCATCGGCCAGTTTCCCGGCCGGGACCAGGTGCGCCCACGCCTGCCAGCCGCCACCCACCGCGACGCCCATCACCGCGGCCGCCCCCACCACCTTGGCCAGATCCCGACCCACATGATGAAACGAGAGCGAGCCCCGTTTCTGCCCGAGTTTGGTCTGCAGATAAACCGCCTGCACGACGATCGCGACATTGCTGGCAATCGCCAGGCCCAGCGTGCCCCACGGTCCCATGAGGAGGAGGCTCAGGCCCAGGTTGACGACAAAACTCAACGCCGCGCCGCGCACCGGGGTCGTGGTGTCCTTCTGCGCGTAGAAAGCGCGGAGCACGATATTCACGAAGGAAAGGAAGGGCAGCCCCACGGCAAACACGACCAGCACCGGGCGCATCGCCACGGTGTCCGCAGCCGCAAACGCGCCGCGTTCAAACAGCACCCGGATGATGGGGGTGGCGAGCATCATCAAGCCTGCCGCCGCCGGCACGTTGACCACGAGGATAAGCCGCATCCCCTTGCGATAGGAGATGGCGAGTTGCTCCCAATCGCCCGCGGCGGCGTGCCGGGCGATCAGCGGGAAGACGACGGTCGAGATCGCCACGGTAAACACCCCGATCGGCAACTCCATCAGGCGCGTGGCCAGGTTCAGAATCGCCACCGCTGATTCGTTGAGCGACAAGCCGATGAACCGCGACACCGAGATGTTGATCAGGTAGATGGCGGAGCCGAAGAGCGTGGGCCCCATCAGCCGCAGGATTTGCCGCAGCGAATCGTCCGCGGAGAGCGCGAAGCGCGGCCGCCAGCCTTCCTGGATCAACGCCACCGCCGGCACGGCCATCTGCAGGAAGCCGCCCAGCAGCGCTCCGCCGCACAGCCACAGCATGGCGCCCTCGTTGCTCGCCGCCCACCCGCCATAGGCGCCTCCCGCCAGCAGCGTGATCATCGCGAGATTGAGCCAAATGGGCGACAACGCCGGCTCGAGAAAACGGTTCAACGTTTGCAGCGCGGCACTGAACACCGCCGCCAGGCACACACACACCAGGTACGGAAACAGGATCACGCCCAGGTCGGCCGCGTCGATCCAGCGGCGCACCGTCGCCGCGTCGACCCCCCAACCGGCGGCGGCGCCCGCCCCATGCGGCAGCCACCACAGGAGCCCCATCGATACCACCACGATGCTTCCACTCACGACGAAGAGCCAACTCGCCACCTGATTCACGAGGGCAAACGCCCCCTCCCGCTGCCGCACCTTCAACTCCTCGTGGAGGGTCGGCACCAGCGCCGCCGTCAGCGCCCCTTCCCCCAGGAGCCGGCGAAAAAGATTCGGCAGCGTGAACGCCGTGTAGAAGGCCGACGCCAGCGCATCCACCCCGAAGACGGTGGTCACCAGGATGTCGCGCCCGAGCCCGAGCACGCGCGACGCCATCGTCGCCGTCGCGACCACGCTGATGTTTTTGAAACTCTTCGACACGGCGGCAGTGTGCGCGGCGCCCGCGCCCACGGGCAAGGCTTACCCGGTGGGAGACGCGCCGGCCGGAGGTTCCGGCCGCGCCTCGAGGGCGTCGAGCGCAGCCCGGGCCGCGACCTCGAGTTCCGTCGCATCACGCCAGTCCCCCGCAAAGACCGTGCACCGCTCCTCGATCTTCGCCGCGCTTCTCTGGTTCGTTCGCAGCGCCTCCGCCAACGACAACCCGGCGTTGCGATAAAAGGGATGCAGCGCCGGGATCAGCCGTTCCAATTCCGCCACCCGCCGCGCCACCTCCGCGCCGATCAGCGGATCGCCGCCCTGCGCCAGCACGGTGCGCAAGGGCACCACTCGATCGGCCACCCCGGCCTCGTCGGCGTAGACAAAACGGGCCAGGGCCCCGAGCCGCGCCCGCGACTCGGCGGAACTGAGCACCGGCAGCGCGCGCACCTGCCGGGCGTCGTGCCAGCCGGTCTGCCACCAAAGTTCCCGGGCCGGCACGCCAAAAAAACGCCCGGGATACGCGGCCGCCAGCGCCGCCTGCGGATCCCCGCCCAGCAGCATCCTTCGCAGCATCGTGCCCCACTCGTCCGCCCGACCCGATTCCGTCTGCAAGAAAGTCAGCAGCCAGATGGCGGCATCGGCGTACCCCGGCCGCTCCCTGCCATCCCGCGGCCAATCCAGCAAGGCGGCGATCGGAGGCGGAGTCATCCGCTCGGTCCGTTGCTTGAGGGCGTCGAGGCT
Organism: Opitutales bacterium; assembly: GCA_038249085.1. Taxonomy (GTDB): domain Bacteria; phylum Verrucomicrobiota; class Verrucomicrobiia; order Opitutales; family Opitutaceae; genus ER46. The sequence continues at coordinate 7,657 of JBBRWR010000172.1, read as the reverse complement.
CGCGGGCCGCTCGTGGGTCAACCACCATCCGACGCACGCCTGCTCCAGCCAGAGGGGCACCGTGGCCCGGACCGCCGTGCCGTGCCACGCCACCGCGATCCGGCTCAACAGGGCATGCACGAGGGCGCGGTGCACGGTGGCTTCGGGCACCGTTTCACCCCACAACCAGACGGACACGACGCCTCCCGGTTCCACGTTGACCCGAAACGCCTCGGCCCCGGGGTTGTCCTCCCCCGCCGGGATCAGCCGCACGAAGATCGCCGAGGAAAACGCTTCCGGCAGGGCCAGCGGTCCGGTCAAGTGCCGCCAACATTCCCCCGCCGCGGTCGCCACCGCATGCGCGGCCGAGGCATCAATGGCCGCGATTTCAAACTGCCCGGGCGCGCTTTGCACCAGCACCGGCCGCGCGTCGCCCCCGCAGAGGCGGCTGAGCGCGAGCCCGCACCCCACGACCATCGCTCGCGCCCGACCAAGGCTCACGGCATCGTGAGCTTGAGCGCGCTGCCGTCGATCGCGACGCTGGCCAGCTTGGCCCACGCCCCCCTGAGGTCGTCCGGAATCGAATCGGCGTCGATCAGCTTCTCCCGCACGTACGAAGCCACGAAGGGCAGCCGACCGATCGGACAGGAACCCAGGTAGAGTTCCTCCGGCCGATACACGAATTTTTCGCCGTTCTTTTCAAAACCGCCACGCGCCTGCGCCACCAACTTCAACCCCAGGTCCAACGCATGGACGGTGATCGGTACGGCCACCTGCATCGCCCCGTCGCGGATTCTGACGTTGGGCGTACCCAGGGCGATGATATCGCCTGCCGCCGCCTTGGGTGCCTCTTTGCCCTTCTCCTCCTTCTTCCCTTTCGCCGCCACCTTGTTCTTGTCGGCCGCCTTCTGGGCCTCGGCCACTCCGACCAACGCGTTCAATTCATCTTCGTTCACCGTCACGGACTGGCCGCGGACAAACGCCGTCCGCTTCGCTGCAAACTGGCGGCCTTTGGTCGAGTCGCGCGACCCCTCGAGGTAATACACCGCCCCACGCACCCGGTCCTCGGCCTTCGGCAGTTCCTTCGCGGTGATCACCGGCCGCAACACCAGCAACCCGGCGCCGAGGATCACCCCCAGTATCATGCTGAGCAGGGCTCCAAAAATCACCTCGGACAAACTGGGCCCGTGCGTGGCGCGATCGATTTTCTTGCTCATGGCGGAAACGTTATGATTTGGCGGACGAGGAGGAGGCCTTCGGGGACGGAGGGGGCGGGGCTGGCTTCGCCGGCGCAGGTTTCGACTCGCCCGCCGACTTGGATTCGCCGCCGGTCTTCGCTGCGACCGAGGACTTCGCCACCTCCGAGGACTTCGCTTCACCCCCGTCGGCCTTGGGCTCACCCCCGCTCTTCTTCTTGTAGTCGGTGATGTAGAAACCCGTGCCCTTGAAAATCAAGCCGGCCCCCATGCCCACCAGTCGCTTGAGGCGCTTCTTGCCACATGCCGGGCATTTCGTCAGCGGCTCAGCCAACATCGACTGAAATTGTTCGAATTCGTGGTCACAGCTCTGGCAGGCGTACTCGTAGGTCGGCATGGGTGGGAAACCGCGTTCTTATGGGGACGGCCGCCGGCCATGGCGAGAGCGGATTGCGCCAGCCTCCGGGCGGGAGCGCATCTGCCGGTTGCCGGTGATGCCTCTGGGAGTAACGCCGCGTCTCCGACCGGCGGGCGCCAGCCGAAGACTGGCGCTACGAGAAGGACCGAGCTCAACGCCACCGTCAACTCGGAGTTGCCCCCTGCCTGGCGGGAGCACCTCCTCGGGTTTCCGACCGGGGCGGCACCTCCCAGCCAGATGGCCCGGCAGCACGCCTCGCGCACTGCAGAAGAGTGGGATGCGCCCCTCGGGGATTGGCTTACCCACCGCGGTCCGGCGGAAGAACGGAAGACGGCACTCGCCGATTGACGGGGCGCCTGCCCGAAGTTTCGCTCCGTCCATGCCGTCGCGTCTGCCCCGTGGTCTCGCCTTAACGCCGGGTCTCCGGCGGCTCCACCTGGCCCTCTTGCTTTCCGCCTCGGCGCTTTCGGCCGCCGTCGTCGGTACGAATCCTCCTTCGCTGCCCCTCACCGGCGAGCGGATTGCGTCGCTGCCCGCCGCCGAACAATCCGCCTGGCAACGCTATCTTGCGACCTCCCAGGCCCTGCGCACCGCCGACCAGACCGCCGTGGTGGCGGAAATGAAGGCAGCCGGACTGCGGGAAGCGCTGGTCCCCGCCGCCGGCAACGGCGACCGCGGCATGCCGCTGGGCGAACCCCTCGCCTGGTATGCGGGGGAAGATGCCCGCCATCGCGCCGACAACATCACCTCCTACCAGACGCCGGCCGGGGGCTGGAGCAAGAACTTCAACCCGGCCGCGCGCGCGCGCGCCCTTGGCGAGACCTTCTCGCACGACAGCAACGTGAAGCTCCCTCCTCCCGACGCCAAGGACACGCCCCCTGAGTTCCACTGGAGTTACGTCGGCACCTTCGACAACAACGCCACCACGACGCCACTGCACTTTCTCGCCAAGGTGGCCACCGCAGCCGGCTCCCCTCTCGGGGCCGCCTGGCGCGCCGCCTTCCTGCACGGCCTGGAATACATCTGCGCCGCACAATATCCGAACGGCGGCTGGCCCCAGGTCTATCCGCTCGACGGCGGCTACCACGACGCGGTCACCTTCAACGACGGGGCGTTCGCGCATATCGTGACGCTGCTTCGCGCCGTGGCGGGTGGGGAAAACGAATTTGCCTTTGTCCCTCCGGAATGGCGCACCCGCGCGGCCATCAGTACCGCCCGCGGACTCGCCTGCATTTTGCGGACCCAAATCGTCGTCGACGGCCGCCGCACCGGCTGGGGTCAACAGCACGACGTCCTTGCCCTCGTCCCCACTTCCGCCCGCGCTTACGAGATGCCGTCAATCTCCAGCGGTGAGAGCGCCGGCGTCGCGATCTTTCTCATGTCGCTCGAAGATCCCTCGCCCGAGGTTGTGGGGGCCGTCCACGCGGTCGCGGCCTGGTTCGAACACACCAAGCTGAGCGACGTCGAGTTTCGCCGTGCGCCCAGCCGCGAACGGACCCTTGTGGCCGTGCCCGGCGCCGAGCCGCTCTGGGCCCGTTTCATCGAGATCGGCACGCATCGCCCGATCTTTGGCGACCGCGATCGTTCCATCCACGACGACGTCAGCGAAATTTCCGTTGAGCGTCGCAATGGCTACGCGTGGTACGGCACGAACCCCTCCACCGCGCTCAAGCGTTACGCGACCTGGGCCCAGGCCCATCCGGCACCCTGACCCCGGCCCCGACCGCGCCCCCACCACGACATTCTTCACCATGCCCCCGTCCTCCCGCTTCCCCACCCTCGCCGCCGCTGCCTGCCGGCCTCCCCTCTTCCTGGTCGCCGCCCTGTGCCTCGCGCCGCTTTCGCTTGGCGCGGCTGACTGGCCCGGCTTCCGCGGTCCCACCGGCGATGGCCAGGTGGCTCCCGCCCCCGGCGGACGTCCGCTGGGCCTGCCGCTGACGTGGAGCGAGACCGAGCATGTGGTCTGGAAGACCGCGATTCCCGAGCGGGGTTGGTCGACCCCCGCAGTAATGGACGGGCAGATCTGGCTGACGACCGCGACACCCGAGGGTCACGACTTCTCCGTGCTGTGCCTTGATGCCGCCACCGGGCAGGTGCGGCGGGAGATCAAGTTGTTTCACTGTGCATCGCCCGAACCCCTGGGCAACAAGGTCAACAGCTACGCCACCCCTTCCCCCGCCCTTGAGCCCGGGCGCGTCTACCTTCACTTCGGCAGCTACGGCACCGCCTGCCTTGATTCCGCCACCGGGAAAACCCTTTGGACGCGCGAGGACCTGCCCTGCCGCCACTACCGCGGCCCCTCATCGTCGCCGGTGCTGTTCGAAAATCTGGTGATCCTCACGCTGGACGGCGCCGACCTGCAGTATCTGGTCGCCTTGGACAAGGATACCGGCCGGACCGTCTGGCAGACGAATCGATCGGTGGAATGGAACGACGGCGGTTCGACCAACAAGATGGTCCAGGACGGCGACCGTCGCAAAGCCCACGGCACGCCGCTGCTCATCACCGAGGCGGGCCAGCCGCAACTGCTCAGCACCGGAGCCAAGGCGGCCTACGCCTATGATCCCCGCACCGGACGCGAACTCTGGCGCGTGCGTTTCGACGCCTGGTCGGCGGCCCCCGTGCCGGTGTACCGCGCAGGCCTGATGTTTCTCCTGACCGGTTTCGGCAAATCGGAGGTGCTGGCCGTGCGCACGGGCGGCTCCGGCGACGTGACCGACTCCCACGTCGCGTGGCACTTCGACTCCATGGTGGCCAAGACCGCCTCCCCCGTGCTGGTCGACGACCTGCTCTACATGGTGTCCGACGACGGCATCGTTACCTGCCTCGAAACCGCCACGGGCCACCAAGTCTGGCGGGAACGGGTCCCGGGCAAATACGCCGCCTCGCCGATCCACGCCGATGGCCGGATCTATTTCTGCAATCAGGAAGGCAAGACCACCGTGATCAAACCCGGGCGCACCTGGGAGGTCCTCGCCGCCAACACGCTCGAGACCGGGCTCATGGCCTCGCCGGCCGTCGCCGGCAAGGCGCTCTACCTCCGCACCAAGACCCATCTCTACCGGATCGAGCAGCGTTGAGCGGAACGCGACGGAGCCAGACATCCCGGCATATCGCGATTAGCCTGTAGGAGCGGGTTTATCCCGCGATGCCTCGGCACAATCGCGGCGTAAAGCCGCTCCTACAGGCCGGCGCCGTCAACCATCCTCTCGTGGCCGTGAACTCGTCCCGCAAGAAATCTCCGTGACCCTATCGGCCGGGCCAGCCCTCCCGCGCGTCCGAAAAATGTTAATGCAGCACCGCCGCCGGATGCTCGGCCACAACCCGCGCGTAAAGCGCCTCGTAGCGCGGCACGACCGCCGCCGCGGAGAACTTTTCTCCAGCCCGCTGCCGCGCGGCCTGGCCCATGGTGCGCCGGAGTTCCGGATGATGCACCAGCGATTCCACCGCCCGCGCCAATTCGTCCGCCTCTGCGCCAGGCACGAGCAGCCCGCTTTCCCCGGAGACCACGACCTCCGGAATCCCCCCCACCGCCGTCGCGACGCTCGGACAGCCAAACCACATGGCCTCCAGCACCCCGAGGCAAAAACTCTCCGACTCCGAGGTGAACAGCCCGAGGTCCGCCGCCTGCAGGTAGTCCTCGATCTCGAACACGCTGGGACGCACGATCACCCGATCGACGAGGCCCAGTCGCCGCACCTGCTCCGCGTAGGGCGCAAAGTCGCCGCCGGCCAGGATCACCAGCTTGAACGCCTCCCGCGGCCGGATGCGCGCGGCCGTCTCCAGCAGCAGGTCGATGCGCTTGACCGGACGCAGGTTCGACAAATGCACGATCATCACTTCGTCGCCCAGACCCAGCTCGCGCCGCACCTGGTCCCGGGTGCGGGCCGGCGCCTTGGGCGCAAAGAAATTGGGGATGACATCGATGGGACAATCCACCGCCAGCAGGCGCCGGGTCTCCTCCCGCAACCACGCCGACACCGTCGTGACGGCATCCGAACGCATCAACGCATGGCGGATGGCCGGACCGTAACCCGGATCCTGACCCAGCAACGTCGTATCCGTACCATGGAGCGTGGTCACGACCCGGGGCTCCCGCCCCGCCGGCGACATGGCCCGCGCCAGGATCGCCGCCGTCGCATGGGGCACGGCGTAATGCACGTGCAGCACGTCGAGCCGGTGATCGCGCGCGACCTCCGCCATCTTCACCGACAGCGGCAGCGTGTAATCGGGATACTTGAAGAGCTCGTAGTCATTGATGACCACGGGATGGAAGTGCAGCCGGGGCGCGCCCTGCGGCAGGCGAAACGGCCGTTCGTAGCTGATAAAATGCACCTCGTGCCCCCGCCGGGCCAGTTCCTCGCCGAGGGCCGAAGCCAGGATGCCGCTGCCCCCCACCGAGGGGTAGCAGGTGATGCCGATGTTGAAGGGACCCGCCCGCATCATTCGCGTCGCGGCTCAGGAGCCGCTCCCCATGGTGTCTGGGTGTAGGGCTGGACCTTGGTCCATGCCACGAAACTCGCATCGATCAACGTTTCCGATTCCCGGCGCGCACCAAAGTGCGGCCCTACACCGCATGAAAGCGCGTCGCGAACATGTGGGCTTCCGATCGATCGTAGCACACCGCGGTCGCCGCAACCAAACTTGACGCGCGCCAGCGAATCTTTCTCTTTCCTCTTTCTCTTAATCTTTATCCCCATGCCTTCCTGACCATACCGGGAAAGAGAAAGATTAAGAGCAAAGAGAAAGATCAAATCGTCGCGGGCGTGCACACTCCGGACGAATACTGGCACCCTCTTGCCACCGACCAAACGAGTTTGTTCGCCGGTCCCATCCAAGTTCGTCGACCGCCGGAGAATAATGCGGGCCAGTGCCGTCATGTCAGGATCAGAAGCGCCGCGCCGCGCGCGCGACCGCCGCCAGCGAGTCGACGACCAGGGGATCGCCCGGGAAGAGCGGCAGGGCATGCCCGACCCCGGCCCGCAGGCCGTTGAGCCGGGCGCGGGTCAGCTGCAACTCGACGTAATTCCGGGTCTGCATCTGGGACGCATGCGCCTCCATCGCGGCCGTCCAGGTCGCCAGCACCCCCGGCGACGAAACATCCACCATCACCCGGCCGCCGCCGACCGGCTCCGCTTCGGGCGTCACGGCGTAGAAGAACAATTGCCCCACGCCATGGGCCGGCCACCGGCGCAATTCCTTCAACCCGCCGTAACGGGCCAACCGACACGCATCCCGCACCAGACGGCCCAGCACGACGTGATCCGGGTGCTGGTTTTCCACGACGCTGGGAACCAGGACGATGCCCGGCCGCACGCGCCGGATGATGGCCGCCAACCGGATGGCATACGCCGGCCGCGCCTCGAAGTGCGCGTCGCCGCCCAGGGCCGCAAATTCGATCGTCGCGCCCAGAATCGCAGCCGCCCGCCGGGCCTCCCGGGAGCGCTGGACCGGCGTGCCGTTGCTCGCCGCCTCCCCGCGGGAGCAGACCACGAAGTGCGCAGCCCGGCCCAACGACATCTCGCGAGCGATCACTCCGCCGCAGCCAAACTCGATGTCATCCGGGTGCGCGCCGAATGCCAGCAGCGGCGTCGGCCGGGCAGCCTTGGAGGTTTCCTTCGAACGTTGTGTGTTCATTCGTTTGGGTATCCGGTGCAGAAATTCAAATTGCTCAATGTCAAAGATCAGCCACGACGCCGGCCGGGGCGGGGCCGTGGAATGGGGGGCCGTGGAATGGGGTCATGTTTTACTCTTTACCTCAGGGCCGTGGAATGGGGTCATGTTTTACCCTTTACCTCAGGCCGTGGAATGGGGTCATGTTTTACCTTTTACCTCAGGGCCGTGGAATGGGGTCATGTTTTACCTTTTACCTCAGAGGCCGTGGAATGGGGTCATGTTTTACCTTTTACCTCAGGCAAGTTTCGCCGCCACTTCTGGCCGGCGCCGCTTCCCCGCTGGTGCAAGCCGACGTGCTTGCTCACGTACACGCCCGAGCCCATGCCCAGCCGCTCCGCCAGCCAGCCGTTGCTCACATCCGTCGTCGCCTTCAGGTGGGCCGCCACCG
>JBBRWR010000171.1:0-13360 GCA_038249085.1 Opitutales bacterium | reverse complement strand
GAGGCCATCCAGCGCATCTTCACCGGCACGCCCTTCGTCCCGGTGTAATATCCGGCTCAGCCGCATTGCTGGATCGTTACCCGGAAGCCCAACTCACGCCGGCACCCAAAAACTGCTGCGGTCCGACCTGAGCAGTTACAATGAAAGACAGGTAGTTACTGGCTTGTTCCTTAGTCCAGATCGGTACCCGTGCCACCGCCGCCAGATAAGCCTCCTCTTCAAACCCATATCGCTGGGCTTGCGCTCTAAAGAAATTGAGATCGGGTTTCTCCAGAAAAAACTGGCCGGTAAAGAAATTCCCGTAGTGAACGCCATCGATGATGATCGGCGAGGCGTTATCCACCAGCCCGTGGGGACACCGATAACTCACCACCGGATTCGCTTCGTGCAGATGGGTTACGATGTACTGATCACTCTTGATGCACTCCTTTTCGCACTCCGCGTTGACTCGATGGAACTTGGTACAGACATCCTGCCAGGCGGTCGCCGTGAGGATATTGCCATCGTTGTCAATGATCGCCGCCGGAAAGGAACAGATCCCGTCCAATCGTTCCTGTAGCGACTGGAACTGCTTGAGGTCGATTAGATCCTGAAGTTTGTATTTCATGGACCGCGGTAGTCCGGTCGTGGGAGGATCACCGATTTCCGGATTGCACCTATAGGTAAACGAATGCTGCCGGCAGGAAGGTACGGAGAAGGCACAGGGCAAAGTTTCCATCGAGCAGACACGGGGTGAGATAAGCTACAATCGGTTTGACGGTCAATTTAGGAGTTTACCGCATCCCTTTTCACCCTTCGGGCCGTCGCGGCGAGAGCCAACCACGACCATGCCGAAAAGATCCTCCCCTCGTCTGTGCAAGCAACCGGTGATTCCACAGACCGTGGTTCACCCCGATGCCGCCGGCATCGATCTGGCGTCCGAAGTGCACTACGTCGCCGTACCCGCGGACCGCGATCCGCAGCCGGTGCGCAGCTTCGGGACCACGATCGATCAACTCTGCGTACTAGCTGATTGGTTACAGCAGTGCGGGGTTTGAGATTCCCCCGAATTAGTGGACACAGACATCTTGCTGCTGCTCGCGCGCCTCGGCTTGCAGAAACAAGCGCCAATTGGTGAGGCGCCGGAGGCAAGCGAGCAAGGCGGTCGGCACGGACAGTCTCCCAAGGCATGGCGGCCGATCCGTGTTCTAGTCAGAGCGGGACGCGACGGTGGTTATGCCCCAAAGCGCGGCGAGGGCCTGTCCCGCCGCGATGGCACCGTCGTTGGGCGGCAGGTCGCGGTGCTGCAGCACCGTATGGCCCTGTGATTGCAGTCGCTCCGTCGTGAGCTCAAGCAGCTGCACATTCTGAAAACAACCTCCGGTCAGCACGACGGTCGGCACCCCGGCACGCTGCGCGACCTCGGCAATGGCTTGGGCGAGGCTGGCATGAAACCGCGCGGCCGCGCGGGCTGGATTGCCGGAGTGGGTCGGATCGAGGACGGCGGCGACCGCGGGTCTCCAATCAACCTGCCAACCCTGACCGGATCCGATTGCAGTGACCGGCAGGTGCCAGGGATCAGCGGTGGTCACTTGCTCCGCCGCGAATTCCACTTCCATGGCTGCTTGTCCTTCAAAGGTCATCTTCTGCCGCAGCCCCAGCAGAGCGGCGATACCGTCAAAGAGGCGACCGGCACTCGTGGTCACCGGCGACTGCAGGCCGCGCCAGAGAATCGCTTCCAGCAAAGCGGTCTCCTGGGGCTTGAAGCCGAGCCGGACCGCCAGCGGTGCGAGTTGGGCCGGAGTGCCGTCGGATAATTCGTGCCACAATCCCAACGCGCAACGCCGCGGCTCGCGCACCGCCGCCTCGCCTCCCGGCAGTCGAAATGGCCGCAGGTGGGCGACGCGCGTGGCGCTTCGACGCTCGCGGTCGACCACGATGAACTCGCCATCCCAAACTGTTCCGTCTGGCCCGTAGCCGGTGCCGTCCCAGGCGACCCCTAGCATGCGCTTGGGACCGCCGCCGTGCTCGAGCAGGCAGGCGAGGAGGTGGGCCAGGTGATGCTGCACGCGCACCACCGGCAATCCGAGGGATTCCGCGTAGTGCGTGGAGACATAGTCCGGGTGGGCGTCGCAAACCACGGCGGCGAATTCAGTTTGGTGCAGGGAACCGAGCAAGTCGACGGCGCGCCGAAAGGCAGCGACGGCGGCGGGGTGGGAGAGATCGCCCACCTGGGGGCTGAGCAGGAGCCGGCGGCCGGCGGCGACCGCGATGGCGTTTTCCATTTGCCCGCCGACGCAGAGGAGTGGCGCCGGTGCCTCGGTGTCCGGGGGGAGCGCGAACGGCGCGAGGGCGAAACCGCGGGCCCGGCGCAATAACACCGGACCGCCGGCCGCACGGCCAACCACGGAGTCGTCGATCGGCCGTGCGATGGGGCGGTCGTGCACCAGGAAAAAATCGGCGATGTCACCGAGCCTATGGCGTGCGTCGGCCTCGTCGGTGAAGAGCGGTTCCTAGGACAGGTTTCCGCTGGTCGCGACCAAGGGTCGCCCCACCGCGGCGAGCAGCAGGACCTGGAGCGGAGCGTGGGGCAGCATCGCGCCGAGCCAGGGGTTGCCCGGGGCAACGGCTGCGGCCAGCGGTGCGCCGGACCTTCGGCGCACTAGCACAATGGGCGCCGCGGCGGCAGTGAGCCAATCCGCCTCCTCCGCGCCCACCGCGGCTGAGGCGCGCAGTTCCGCGAGCGAGGCAAACATGACCGCGAGCGGCTTTTCGTCGCGGTGCTTGCGGCGACGCAGTTCGCCCACCGCGGCTTCGTTCGTCGCGTCCACCAACAGGTGAAAACCACCGATGCCTTTCGCCGCCACAATCTGGCCGCGAGCCAGCGCGGCGGCGGTCTCGCTGATGGCGTTCGCCGGTCCGGCCAGCACGCGGCCGGTGCGGTCTTGCAGTTCGATGCGGGGACCGCAGACCGGGCAGGCATTGGGTTGGGCGTGGTAGCGACGGTCCGCGGGATTTTCATACTCGGCCCGGCACGCTGGGCACATCTGGAACTCCGCCATGGTCGTCCGGGGGCGATCGTACGGCAGCGCCCGGACGATCGAATATCGGGGACCGCACTGCGTGCAGTTGATGAAGGGATAACGCCACCGGCGGTCGAGCGGGTCTTCCATTTCCCGCCGGCAGTCGGCGCAGAGGGCGAGATCCGGCGTGACCGCTACGGTCGGCAGCGTGGCCGAAGGGGCGCTTTCGAGGATATCAAACCCCGTGGCAGGCAGCGGTGGCAAGTGGGGTATTTCGCCCGCGGCCCGGACGCGCACGGCAGAGATGCGGGCGGCGGGCGGCCCCTCCTGCCGCATGTCCGCCTGCAGCCGATCTACCGCCAGAGTGGGCCCCGCGGCCCGCAAGGTCACCCCGTGGGCGTCGTTTCGCACCCAACCGCGCAAGCCGAGCGCGGACGCGCGGCGGACGACGAAGGGCCGGAACCCGACGCCCTGCACGGTGCCGCCCACTTCAATCACCCGATCGGTGAAAGGGGCGGATCGGTCGTCGGCCGCCCGGGCCATGCTACGCCAATCTCCTCAGGTAATCGAGCCATGCCGGGAAGCCTTCGCCCGTGCGGGCGGAGAGTTCGAAGGCCTCGGCTTGTGGCGCCACACGGCCAATGTTGGCCAGGGCGGTGGTTCGATTGAAGCCAACGGCAGTCGCGACATCGATCTTGTTCAGGATGACGGCGTGCGCACTCGTGAAGATCGGCGGATACTTCAGCGGTTTATCTTCCCCCTCCGTGCAGGAGAGCAACGTGACACGGCGATTCTCTCCGAGGTCAAACGAGGCCGGGCAGACGAGGTTGCCCACGTTTTCGATCAGGAGCAGTCGGATCCCCTCCAGCGGAACGGTGGCGAGCGCCCGCGCCACCATCGACGCATCCAGATGACAGGTGCCGCCCGTCGTGATCTGCACCACGGGGACGTTGGCCCGCCGCAGTCGGCGCGCGTCGTTGTCCGTCTCGAGGTCGCCGACGAGCACCGCGCAGCGCACCTGGCCGGCGAGCGCGTCGAGCGTGCGCTCCAGGAGGGCGGTCTTGCCCGCGCCGGGAGAGGAAACGAAATTGACGGCATGAATTCCGTGATGGCGCAGCAGGGTACGGTTCGCCTCGGCCTGGCGATCGTTCTGGTCGAGCACTTTCACCTGCAGTTCCAGCACGCGCAGGGGGCGCGTCGGGGCGTCGCCCGGCGGTCGCGGCAGCGCGTCTTCAGGATCGCGCACGTCGACGACGGTGACTTCGGGAACGACGCTGGGGTCGCGGGTGGATTCAGGGGGCATAGTTAATAGATCTCCAGGCGGGTGAGTTCGAGCTCCCGCCCCTGCGTGATCGTGGCGCTGAGGCGACCGCAAGTCGGGCACTCAAAAAGCAGATCGGAGCCCGGCGCGAAATCTGCCTGACAGCTGGCGCAATGGGCCCGGGCCGCCACGGGACAGATTTCGAGTTCCGCGCCTTCGGCGGCGGTGCCGGGCAAAATGGCGGAGAACGCGAATCGCAATGCCTCCACCTCCACGCCCGAAATCGCCCCAACCCGGAGCACGATCCGCGCCACGCGGCTGGCTCCGGCCTCATGCGCCGCCTCCAGCGTCTGCTGTAATGCCGACGTCGCGATGCTCAATTCATGCACCCGCTGAGCGAAGCGTCCAGTCTGGAGGTTGTCGAGACCCCACCGGGTGGCCCGGCCTTCGTGGCGATGCTTGTGTCTGGTCCGCATTCGATCACGATCGTTGCATGTCCGAACCTGCGCCCAAACCGCTGGAAATCAGCTGCCCGACCCCGCCCTTTCGCTCGACGGAAATCCAGCTCGCGCACGGCGGTGGCGGACGGATGATGCAACAGTTGATCGATCGCATTTTTGCTCCGGCATTTCGCAATCCGGCCCTGGCCACGCAGCACGATGGCGCGATGGTGACGGCTCCGCCCAATGGCCGGCTGGCGTTTAGCACGGATTCGCACGTGGTGAGCCCGCTGTTTTTTCCCGGGGGCGACATCGGGCGGCTGGCGGTGCATGGCACCCTCAACGATCTCGCCATGTGTGGCGCCCGGCCGCGCTGGTTGAGCGCCGGGTTTATCCTCGAGGAAGGGCTGCCACTGGAGACGCTCGAGCGGATCGTGCAGTCGATGGGGGCCACCGCTCGGGCCGCCGACGTCGCGATTGTGGCGGGTGACACCAAGGTGGTGGAGCGGGGCAAGGGGGACGGTCTGTTTATCACGACCGCCGGGATTGGCTGGATTGAACATGATCTGACGATCGGGCCCGCCGCGATTCGGGCGGGAGACGTGGTCTTGCTCAGTGGCGATCTCGGGCGCCATGGGATGGCAATTCTCGCGCAGCGCGAGGGCCTCGCGTTTGAGACGGCGATCGAAAGTGACTGTGCGCCCCTCTGGCCGGCGGTGGCGGCTTTGCTGGCCGGTGGCATCGAGGTGCATTGCCTGCGCGATCTCACGCGCGGAGGTCTGGCCACCTGCAGCATCGAACTGGCGGAGACCGCCGGAGTGTCGGTCGCCTTGGAGGAGGTTGCGATTCCGGTTTCCGAGGCCGTGCGCGGCGCGTGTGAGCTTCTTGGGCTGGATCCGCTCTATGTTGCAAACGAGGGCCGCTTGGTCGCGGTGGTCCCGGCCGCGCAGGCCGACGCCGCCCTTGCGCTGCTGGAGCAGATGGCGCCTGGCGGCCCGCCGGCAAAAATCGGCGTGGTGGGCGGGGGGGGGCCCGCCGGGCAGGTGACGTTGCGCGGTGTCATCGGGGTGGAGCGCATCCTGGACCGACTGAGCGGCGAACAGCTTCCGCGCATCTGCTGACGCTCCAGCCCGCTAGCGTGCAGCGGCTGAACTGAGTCCCGGGCGGGTCGGCCGGTAGCGATAGTAGGCGGCGCAGGCGCCTTCGCTCGAGACCATCGGCGCACCCTTGGGACTCTCGGGCGTGCACGTGGTCGCAAACGCCGGACAATCGGGGGGCTTGGCGGTGCCGCACATGATTTTTCCCGCCATGCAATCCGTGATCGGAGCGGCGCGACCGGCCTGCGGCGCGAAGCGCCGGGCGGCGTCGAATTCGCCAAACTCCGGTCGCAGATCATAACCGCTGCGCGGAATCGAGCCGATGCCGCGCCAGTTGCGATCAACGACGGTGAAGACCTCCTGCATCAGCCGGCGGGCGTGCGGATTTCCGTCGGGGCGGACGGCGCGGGCGTAGGAGTTTTCCACTTCGGCGCGGCCATTTTCCAACTGTTCGACGCACGCCAGCACGCCGCGCAGAATGTCCACCGGCTCAAATCCGGTCACCACCATCGGGACGTGAAACCGGGAGGCGAGGGGAGCGTACTCCGCCAAACCCATCACGGCGCAGACATGCCCGGCGGCGAGGAATCCCTGCACGCGGTTGTCTGGCGCCGACAGAATCGCCTCGATCGCCGGCGGCACCAACACCTGGGAAACCAGGAGGGAGAAGTTCGTGAGCGCCAGCTGCCGCGCCTGCCGCACCGCCATGGCGTTGGCCGGTGCGGTGGTTTCAAACCCCACGGCGAAAAACACGACCTCGCGGTCGCGCTGCCGGCTTGCCAGCGCGACGGCGTCCAAGGGCGAGTAAATGATGCGCACATCCGCTCCTCGCGCCTTGGCGGTGAGCAGATCGACTCCCGTGCCGGGCACCCGCAACATGTCGCCAAAGGAGCAAAGCGTCACCCCGGGGCGACCGGCCAATTCGATCGCCGCGTCGATCAGTTCCACCGGCGTCACGCACACCGGGCAGCCCGGGCCATGCACGAGCGAGACGGTGGCCGGCAGCAGCTGATCCAGGCCGAATTTGACGATGCTGTGGGTCTGGCCGCCGCAGATCTCCATGAGGGTCCACGGCTGCGTCACTCGACTGGAGATCGCAGCGGCGAGCTTTCGCACCGCCGCGGCGTCGCGGTATTCGTCGATAAATTTCATGGCGGCGGCGGCGCGGGTGGGGCGGCAAGTTCATCCAACTCGCCCATCTCCTCCAGGTACCCGAGCACCGTGGCCGCCTCCACTTCGTCGACGACACTCAGCGCCATGCCCACATGCACCAGGACGTAATCGTTCACGCGCGCCTCCGGGACGCAGGCGAGGCTGACTTTTTTCACCACGCCGCCAAAACTTACCCGGCCGACCGGAAAGTTAGGATCAGCAGCAGCAATTTCCAGGATACGGCCGGGAACAGCGAGGCACATGAGGAGTTCGAGTGTCCGTTGAAATTCAGGCGTCGCAATCGCAAATACGGTGCAGTCAGTGCTTCCCGGGATTATTTTCAGCGTTTTGGCGAAAGTTTCCGGGTCATGTGCCGATAGGCAACGGAACCGGGCCTTCACCGCTTGAAGGCCTCCCAGCGTTTCGGCGCGCCATGAAACAAACAATCAACGTCAGTCCCGTCACTCGCATCGAGGGCCACCTTGGCGTAAAGGTTGAAACAGAGAATGGGCGGGTGAGCAGTGCGCGCGTGGTGGGGGAGATGTTCCGCGGCTTTGAACAGATTCTTCGGGGGCGAGATCCCCTCGATGCGCAGGAGATCACGCAGCGCATCTGCGGAGTGTGTCCGGTCGAGCACGGCATTGCGTCGATTACGGCGCAGGATTCGGCCTACGGCGTAACCCCGCCGGACAACGGCCGGATCGCTCGCAATCTCGTGCAGGTGGCGAACTTCATCACCTCGCACGTGACTCATTTCTACCTGCTGTGCGGCCTGGACTTTGTCGATCTCTCGCAGATTACCGCCTATCAGGGGCGCGATTCCGCGCTGGTCGGTTTGCGCGACTGGGCCAAGTCCCAACTGGCGTCCGTCGCGGTGAACCCGGTGGGACCGTTCCTGCCGCAGTTTCCGGCGCAGCTGATTCGCGATCCGGCGGTGAATATCGGGGTGATCAAGCACTACCTCGACGCCCTCGAAGTCCGCAAGATTGGGCACAAACTGTGCGCCATTTTCGCCGGCAAGATGCCACATGCCGCCACGCTGGTGCCGGGCGGGGTGACGGAGCAGGTCACGGCGCTGAAAATCACCGAGTTTCGAGCTTATCTGGCCCGACTGCGAACTTTCGTGGTCGAGTCCTATCTCCCAGACGTGGTCGCGGTGGCGACGGCGTTTCCCGAATATTTTGAGATCGGCCGGGGATGCGGAAATTTTCTCTCGTATGGTGTCTTCCCGGAATCGTCGGGGGAGCGCAGTCGATTCCTGCCGGCGGGCGTGCTCCTCAGCGATCGGCTGCAGTCCGTCAAGGTGGAGGCAATCACCGAGGACGTCCGCTACTCGTGGTTCTCGTCCGCGACCGGCCGCAAACCGACGGAGGGGGAAACTATCGCCGACCCCAACAAGTCCGGAGCCTATTCCTGGCTGAAGGCGCCGCGTTACGACGGCCAGGTGGTGGAAGTGGGTCCGCTCGCGCGCATGCTCGTGGCGTATCACGATGGCAGTCGGCCGGGGATCAAGGCGGCGGTGGATGAACTCCTGAAGTCCCTTGGCCGCCAGCCGAAGGATTTGGTTTCCATGATGGGCCGCCACGCCGCCCGGGCCCTTGAGGCGCGGGTGCTGGTGGATCGCTGCACGGAGTGGGTGGAGCAGTTGGTGCCCAACCAGCCGACGTCGGTCGAGTTCAGGATTCCCGAGAGCGGGCAGGGGATCGGTCTCACCGAGGCGGCGCGCGGCGCGCTCGGGCATTGGATCGAGATCCGGGGACGAAAAATTTCCAACTATCAGTGTGTGGTGCCCACCACCTGGAATTGTTCGCCGCGGGACGATCGGGATCGCCCCGGCGCGATGGAAACCGCGCTGATCGGCACGCCCGTGGCGGACGCGAAGCACCCGATTGAGGTGGCCCGCGTGATCCGGTCGTTTGATCCGTGCCTGGCGTGCGCGGTCCATTGATTCACCCGACGCCACCACGATCATGGATTCGATGAACCGACGGGCTTTCCTGCAGTGGAGCGTGCGGCTGACCGCGCTGATGGGTTTGGGGGCGAAGGCCATTCCGGTCATGGCGGAGTCGCTGACGCAACTGGCCCATGGCGCGGCGCCGGCCCTCTGGCTCCAGGGCCAGTCCTGTTCGGGTTGTTCGATTTCCCTGCTCAACAGCGAACCCCTGGGGCCCGAGCAACTGCTCACCCAGTTTCTTTCCCTCTCTTTCCACCAGACGCTTTCCGGGGCCACTGGCGAGGCGGCGTTGGAAGTCGTCAATCGCACGATCGCGCAGGGCGGATACTTTCTCATCGTTGAAGGATCGGTGCCGGCCGGCATGCCCCGGGCCTGCCTCTTCGGCGAGGAGGTCTTTTCGGTCCAGCTGGCCCGGGCGGCCAGAAAGGCGAAGGCCATTTTGTGTGTGGGCGCCTGTGCGGCCAACGGGGGAATTCCCGGGGCGGAAAAGAATCCGACCGGAGCCATCAGTGTGCCGGCGTTTTTGGCCCAGGAGGGCATCACCACGCCGCGTATCAGCATTCCCGGCTGCCCGGCTCACCCGGACTGGGTGGTGGGAACCCTGGCGCACGTGCTCAAGTTCGGACTCCCTCCCTTGGATCAACTCGGCCAGCCGAAGGCTTTCTTTGCCCGCACGATTCACGAACAGTGCCCGCGCTTCTCCGACTACGAGCGGGAGAACTTCGCCCTGAATTACGGCGCCGACGGCTGTCTCTTCAAACTCGGCTGCGCCGGTCCAATCACGCGCGCGGACTGCACCATGCGGCAGTGGAACGGCGGCGTGAATCATTGCATCCGGGCCGGTGCCCCCTGCATCGGCTGCGCGCGCGAGGGCTTTGCGAGCAAGGCGAGTTTTCCGTTCCACCTCACTGCCTCCCCAGGGAGGGCCGAAGGTCGGTCATGAAACTCCACCTCAAACTTACTCTGGCCCTCTTGGCGGGCCTGCTCCTGATCATTTTCGCGTCACAATGGTTCCAGCAGACGCGCAATGGCACCCTCCTGCGCGAACTCGGCCACGAAAATGTCGCGCTGCTCGCCGATCGCGAAGCCAAGAACGCGGAGAATGTCTTCCAGTCGGTTGAGTTTGCCGTCAGCGGCTCGCTCGAACGCGGCGAAATGGCCAAGTTCGAGAAACTGCTCGCGGCCCAGCGTCAGATCAAAGGCCTGATTGAGTTTTCACTCTTCGATCAGCAGGGCGTGGCTGGCTATTCCTCCAATGCCACTTTTGTCGGCGGGCGGCTGCCGGCTGATCTGCGGGAGCGACTGCTCCGCGATCCCAAACGGGTCGAACGCCGCACCGCCGACACGTTTGAGATCTACCGCCCCATGGTCGCGGTTCCGGAGTGCATCCGCTGTCATACAAACTGGAGCGAAGGCCACATTGTCGGCGTCACCGGTTTTCGCTTTTCCAACGAGACGCTCAAACGTTCGGAGCAGCAATGGGCCAGCTCGGTCGCCGGCCTGCTGCGCGAAAATCGCTGGCTGAGCCTCGGCACCGCGGCGGTCATCGTTGTCGTCTTCATCGTCCTGGCGTTCTGGCTGATTCAGCGGCTGGTCGGCCGGCCGCTTGAGCAGGTCATGGCGGAGCTGAACGCCACCTCCAATCAGGTGCAGGCCGCGTCTGCCCAACTGCTGAGTTCGAGCCACGCCCTGGCCGACGGCGCCAGCGAACAGGCGGCCTCCCTCGAGGAAACGAGTTCCGCCCTCGAGGAGGTATCAGGCATGACCCGGCGGAACACGGAGGATGCACGGAAGGCGAAGGCTGCGGCCGACGAGGCGGTGCAGGAAGGCGGACGCGGAGTGGAACAGATGAAAGCTCTCGACGCGGCGATGGCCGAGATCAAGTCATCCGGTGGCGAAATCGCGAAGATTCTCAAGACGATCGACGAGATTGCCTTTCAAACCAACATTCTGGCGCTCAACGCGGCCGTGGAGGCGGCGAGGGCGGGCGAGGCCGGCACTGGATTTGCCGTCGTGGCGGAAGAGGTGCGGGCCCTGGCCCAACGCAGTGCCGCAGCCGCCCGGGAAACGGCCGGGAAAATCGAGCAGTCCCTGCAGAAGACCGCCAACGGCGCCCAGCTTTCGGTCGCCGCCGTGCAGCGGTTTCAGGACATCGCGCAGCGAGCCCATCGCGTGGATAATCTCGTGTCCGGAATCGCCACCGCGTCGCAGGAGCAGAGTGATGGCATCGGACAGATTAATGTCACGGTGGCCCAGATGGACAAAGTGACCCAGGCCAATGCGGCTGGGGCGGAGGAAAGCGCCAGCGCGGCATCGCAACTCAACAGCCAGGCAGTGGCCCTGCACGGTGCGGTCGGGAAACTGCAGCAGCTGGTCGAAGGGCGGGCGCGGAGTGCGGTGCCGGAGCTTTCTAACTCACGCGCCAATTGGCGTGCACACCAGACAAGTGGGCCGTCGACGGTTCGATGTTAGCTGACCTTGCCGTCTTCCCATGCCCCGCCTTCAGCCACTTGCCGATTAAGCGGGTAATCACTCGACGTGCGCTGGTCGGTGTTCTGGCATGAGATCCACCGCTCGGCCTTCCTTAAATGGCGGCGTTGAAGGTCGATCAGGCAAGCAGCATCTGACACCCACGACACTATTTATCAAAGACACTGCCGGCATCAGGATAACCCCGCCCGCACTTTCGGCCCACAGAAATTCTTTTAGCATCGGAGGAAAGGGCGCGGGCCACTTGGCTTCCTTCAATATCTTCATTTCAGCGCTGACAATTCGCTGCGAATGCAGTGATCGTCAAAGAAAGGGCGTGTGGGATTGCAAAGGAGAGAGGGGAGGAATTCCCCGCGTTCCCACCCACAACAGCCTGATCGACAAACCCGGCCAGCCCCCTGAAGGTCCAGTTTCCTTTCAATAATTCGCAGGCCCATCCCGCAAATGAAAATCCTGAATAACGTAGGCAGCGTCGCGCTGCTCGCCTGCCTGGCGACGGCGTCTGCCGCCGAGTTCATCTCCGCACCCGTCGTGCGGCAAAATCCGAACCCGGCGGTGCCGTTGGCCGCGGTCGTCAGCTTTATGGCGAGTGCGCCGGTGGTGACGACGGTAACAATTTCGGATGGAACCCGCCGCTGGCGGGTCGAATTCGGACGCGATGCCAATCCGGAGCAGGGTCTTCCCCTGGTCGGCTTTTATCCCGGGAAAACCCACGCCATCGAAGTCTCCATCCGCGACGTCGGAGACAGGTTGACCACTGCGCCCGAGAAGCTGTCCTTCACCGCGCCGCCGCTACCGTCTGACGCGACGGAATTCCCGCCGATCCAAGTGCGGACCGCAGAATCGGCGCAGATGGAGCCGGGCTGGACGCTGCTCAGCCTGCGCCGGCAGCGTCGCGGTGGCGGTGGTGGTGGCGCCGGCGGTGGCGGCCGGGGAGGTGGTGCCGCAGGTGAGCCCGGATTCGCGACCGACTACGGCTTGATTCTGGCGTTGGATGGCAGGGGACAGGTGGTGTGGTATTATCAGGGGAAAAATCGCACGGCCGACGTGCATCGTCTGCGCAACGGCAACGTCGCGTTCATCACCAATGACAACCGCTTGGTGGAGATCGACCTGCTCGGGAACGTCAAGGGCGAGTGGTGCGCTTCGCGCCGTCCGCAAGGTGCGGCCCCGTCGACCAGCACGCCCGTGGATGCGCTCACGATGCATCACAGCTTCGCCGAGATGCCCAATGGCCATTTCCTGCTGGTGAGCGGAGAACTGAGCGAGATCGACAACTATTACACCAGCGAGACCGACCCCAACGCGCCGCGCAAGCGCCGGAAGGTGATGGGCGACGAGGTGATCGAATTTGATCGCTCGGGTCGCGTGGTCTGGCGCTGGAACGCGTTCGACCATCTCGATGTTTTCCGCTTCGGCTACCTGACGATCAACCAGTATTGGGCGATCCGCGGTTTCCCCGACACCCTCGATTGGACCCACGGCAATGGCGTTTTTTTCGACGACCGGGACAACTCCATTCTCTTCAACTCGCGGCAGCAGAGTGCCGTATTCAAAATCGAGCGACCGAGTGGCCGCGTGGCGTGGATTTTCGGTGAACCGGGTGGTTGGGCCCCGCGGTACCAACCCCTGCTTTTCAATCGTGCAGAAGTGAGCGAGTGGCCGTGGCATCACCACGCACCCCGGCTCACGCCGTGGGGCACGTTGCTGGTCTTTAACAACGGAATCATGAAAGCGCGACCGTTCACTCCGGCGGTGTCCAATTCCGAGGTGGTGAGCGGTGCGATGGAATACTCCTTCGATCCGAAGACCCGGACCGCCAGACTCGTCTGGGCCTCCGACGCCAAGGGCCGACCCGAAACCGTCAACACTTTCGCGATGGGTGACGTGCAACCGCTCCCGAAAACGGGCAACGTGCTGGTGGTTTATGGCAGCGCCGTGCGCACCGATACCCGCCTGCCGTG
>JBBRWR010000170.1:0-13451 GCA_038249085.1 Opitutales bacterium | reverse complement strand
TGAAGAAAGCGTCCGGTGGGGAAGTAAATCGACCCTCGGAAGAAAATCTCTTTTGACGAAGTTCCAGGAAGCAAATCGACCCGAAGTAGATGCCGAACATCAAACCGCCAGGATCAGCGGACTATCAAACCGCTGCTGGCAAACTGGAGAAGCGCAAGCCCGCGAATGCCTCCAGCGCCAGGCGGCCCAGCGCCTCAGGGTGGTGCTCCTTCGCGTAGGCAAAAAGTTGAGCCATTTCTGCCACCGTGTTGATCCCCACCTCGCCAATGCTTCCATCGCGCAACAGGATTGAGGCCGCAGGGCTTTCGCGTACCAGACCCTGATCCACCAGCCCGTTGAAAAACGAACGGACGACCTTCAGTTTTGAATTAAACGTCGCGTTGCTGTTGGGGGCGAGATCATCGAGCCACTCCTCGATCTGCTCTGCGGTTGGCTCGTCAAGCTTCATACTGCCGAACGAATCCTTGAACCGCCGCATGTCGGTCCGTTGGTGCGCGACGGTGCTCTCGTTGATCGTACCCTCCTTCACACGCTTCTCGCGACCCTTGATAAAAGCATCGACCGCAGCGGCTACCGTGGTCGTGCAAGAGAACTGTCCAGACTCGCGCCACCCAGCCACCACATCCTGCCATCGGGTGGGGTGCGTGGCTCGCTTGAAAGCCTGCCAGTCGCGCAGGTCATCGCGAGTGGGAACTAGGTCTAGGGTGCCACGCTTTGCGGCCTTCTCGAGTTCTCGGAACTTCTCGTCCCTGTCCTTCGCGTTCTTGAACCCCATTTTCTTCCTCTCCCCGTCGATTTTCCATCCGACGTAGTAGGGGCTGGGCCGATCCGGCCGGTCCGGAAGTTTCTGCACGGACCCACTGTCCACATGATCTTGGGTGTTTTGGGTGTCCGTGGGTGCTGCTTGGGTGTTTTCTGGGTGCTCGTTGGGTGCAGGTTTCATCGAATAATGCGTAGTATTGCGCCACATTCGATAGCGAGCTTTACCTATGAAAACAGGTTTTTCGAGGCAATGTATTAGTGGCTGGTGGACGCTGAGGGACTCGAACCCCCGACACCCTCGGTGTAAGCGAGGTGCTCTAACCAACTGAGCTAAGCGTCCGCTTCAAGCCAAGGGGGCAGCAAAGCGTCCGGGATGCCGGGATGACAAGGAATTATTCCGGAGCACATGGCGGCGAAGGGACTCGCCGCCCTACCCCGAGGCGGAAAGCAAGTCCTCTTGCTTTTGTCGGGCGGAGTCCGCCCCCTGCAGCAGCTTTACGCCGCGAGGCTCACGGAATCGCCGCGTTGACATCAGGACGATAAGGGAGCGGATCGGCGCTTCAGCAGGCCTTCGCGCACCATGAGTTCGGCGTTCTGAATCGCATTGAGCGCGGCGCCCTTCCAGAGGTTGTCGCCGCTGACCCAGAGGGCGAGGCCGTTGTCGAACGCGGTGTCGAGGCGGATGCGCCCCACCCCGCACTTCACCACCCGGGAGAAATCGAGGGGGGTCGGATACTGCTGCCGGGCGGGGTCGTCGACCAGGGTCGCCCCCGCGAAGGCCGCGATGGCCGCCTTGGCCGCCTCCACCGAAACCGGCCGCTCAAATTCGGCGTTGATGGAAATCGAATGCGCCCGCACGACGGGCACCCGCACCGTGGTCGCCGACACCTTTAGGTCGGGCAGGCCCATGATCTTGCGGCTCTCGAGCATCATCTTGGTCTCCTCGCCCGTGTAGCCGTTGGGGCCGAACGAGTCGACCTGCGGGATCACGTTGAACGCGATCGGGTACGCATAGACCTTCTTCGTGATCGGCTGCCCCTTCACATGGCATTGGATCTGGTCCTCGAGTTCCCGGATAGCCTCGGCCCCGGTGCCCGACACGGACTGGTACGTCGAGGCGAAGTACCGCTTGAGGCCAAACGCCAGGTGCAGCGGCCACAGCGCCATGAGCGTGACGGCGGTCGAGCAATTCGGGTTGGCAATGATGCCCTGGTGCGAACGCAGCCCCTCCGGATTGATTTCGGGAATGACCAGCGGCACGGTGGGGTCCATCCGGTAATGCGAGCTCTTGTCGATCACCAGACAGCCAGCCTTCACCGCATCTGGCGCCAGGGCCCGCGTGACCGAGCCACCCGCGGCAAAAAAGGCGACATCAACGTCGGCAAACACCCCCGGCTTCGCCTCTTCGACGCGGTAGCTCTTCCCAGCGCACTCGAGGGTTTTGCCCGCCGACCGCGCCGAGGCAAAAAGCCGCAAGGAGGCCATCGGGAATCCCCGTTGGTGCAGCAGCTGCAGCAGTTCTTGACCGACAGCGCCGGTGGCGCCGACTATACCCACATTGATGGAAGCGTTGTTCACGAGTTTTTCTCCAATAGAGCAGGTCAACAAAGCGTGCGGCCGGCTGGGCATCAAGCCCGGAGAGAGGATTCTCGCGGTGAGCATCGGTACCGCGACCCTGCAATTCCTCCGCCATGGTGGGCTGGTCAAAAGCTACGGCATCTCCACCTCGCGGCGCCCCCCTTCGAACCTCAAGAACTCACTCGGCACCCCGCGCGGCTTGCATGAGATCGCCGAGCGCATCGGGGCCGGCCAGCCCGCCGGAGTGGTTTTCAGGTCGCGCATCCCGACCGGCCTGCACCATTCGGAGATCAACGGGGCGAACGGCGGCGCGGACGACAACCTGATCACCTCGCGCATCCTCTGGTTGCGGGGCCTCGAACCGGGGGTGAATAGCGGCGGAAACGTCGACACCTACGAGCGTTACGTCTACATTCACGGCACCAATCAGGAGGCGCGAATCGGCGAACCGCTGAGTTCCGGCTGCGTGCTGATGCGCAACCTCGACATCATCGAACTCTACGACGAAGTCCGCGTCGGTGACCGAGTCTGGATCACGGACTGAGTTCAGCAGGTCCCTGGGTGAGGCGAAATTTTCGCTCCTGGAGGCGACTGCGGTGGAAAACAAAAACGTCCCGACCAGCGCGGGTCGGGACGTTTCTTTGCTATGGCAATTTGCCAGCCCGCACCGCGCGGGCCGGCCGGCACAAACTTAGATGAGTTCGACTTCGCCCGGCATGGCCACCTTGGGGAAGACGCCCGGACCCGGCTTGCACTCCTTCGGGAAGATATCAAGCTTCGAGCCTTCGAGCAGCCACTTCCACGACACCTCACGTCCGGTGTACGCCGACATGCGGCCTCCGATCGCGGTCAGGGTGCTGTAGGCGACCTGTTCCCCTTCATTGAGCGGGGCGTTGGCGCGGATGCTCGCGATGAGATCGGTGTGCTCCACCACGTACGGGTCCGGGGTTGGCCCGGCATAGGAGAAGGGCTTGGCCCCCTTGATGGTGGCCACCCCGGACTGGGTCATGTCGGCCACGCCCCGCGAACCCACCACCCGTTCCGCAACGCGCGGGGTGGATTTCGGCGTGTGGCGGCACATGCTCATCACCCGGGCGCCGTTCGGATATTCCAGTTCCACCGCGAAGTGGTCCCAGATGTTGCCGCGCTTCTCGGCAGCAATTCCGGACAGTTCCTTGTCCCGCGTCTGCCGGCCGCCCATGCCCATGAACTTCACCGGCGGACCGCCAAAGGCCCAGTTCATCACGTCGAGATTGTGCACATGCTGCTCCACGATTTGGTCACCGCAGATCCAATCCCAATGGTACCAATTCCAGCACTGCCACTCGAAGTCGGAAACGTTCGCCAGCCAGTCCTTCTTATCGCGGAACCAAATACCCGTGCCGTTCCAATAGCATTGCCCGCCCACGAGCTCGCCCAGGTCCCCGCCGTGGATGCGCTGCATCGTGTCGAGGTAGCTCTGCTGGTGCCGCCGCTGGGTCCCCGCGACGACGGCGAGGCGCTTCTCCTTGGCCTTCTTCGCCGACGCGATAAACTGCCGGACGCCGACCGGATCGACCGCCACCGGCTTCTCGCAAAAGATGTGTTTGCCGGCGTTGACCGCCGCCTCGAACTGCACCGGCTTGAAGCCCGGCGGGGTCGCAATAATCACCAGGTCGATGTCGGCCGCGAGCACCTTCTTGTAATTGTCGAATCCCCAGAACCGCTCGACCTTGGCCAGCTTGAGCTTTTTCTGGGCGGCTTCGGTCTGGCGCTCGAACAAGTCGCCCAGGGCGACGATTTGCACGCCGGGGGACGACTCGAGACAGTTTTTGGCGGCGCCGGTGCCGCGCCCGCCGCAGCCGATGACGCCCACCCGAATCGTATCCGAGGCGGTGCGGGCGGCCATCACGCGGGGGATACCCAGCGTGCCCATCGCCGCGGCACCGGCGGCCGATAGTTTGACGAAGTCACGACGCAGGAGACCAGGAGCAGGGGGAGTATTCATGAGAGGTACGCTGATTGAGGATGAGGGGAACGGCGAGAAAATGCAGGGCGCGGCGCCGGCCGGGCAAGGCCGCAAATACTGCCGACCACAGCCGCTTCTGTCTGGTCATTTCTTGCCGAACGCACGGCACCGCTTGTCGGCAGACCGGATCCGGCCGGTCAACGCCCGCCGCCGGCGAACGCGGCGCCGACACCGGGCAACTCGCGCACGGATTTGAGCGGGGAAAAGGACCCCGGGCCGCTCGGCGTCTCTTCGATCCGTTCCGCCGCCCAAGTGAAAGGATACCCTGATGGCGCGCCGGTCGAGCAGGGCTCGGGCTCGAGACAGGGCACAGGAGGTCAATCCGAGGACCCTCCGAGATGTCAGACCAACACCCTTTGTCACTTGGGATTTCCCCGGGGTGAGGCGATCACTCCACTCGGCGCCGCAGCGCGGCGGCGCGATCGGGGCGGCCCTCGGCCTCCAATTCCTGCGCCCGCACCCGGATCAGTCCGGACACGTTGAGATCGCGTTGGAGCGCTTCGCCCAGGGCTACCCAGGCGGCATCGTCCTCCCCCAGGTCAATCCGGCGAAAGCCCAGCCGGGCATAGCCGCCCGCGTCGTTGGGGACGGTTTCCACTGCGAGACGCTGCCGTCGGGCCCAGCGATCGAGCCAGCCCACCCGTCGCCTGCCATCGGCAAAATACGCGGAGCCGAGGGCCGTGAGGTGACGGGTATAGGCTTCCACGCGTTGCTCCTCCGACCACACCGCGTCGCGCGCCAGGAGGCCACTCTCGCGCATCTGCGCCGCCAGCGCGCGGGCGATCAATTGATGGCCGCCGATATTCGGATGGACGTGATCCACATACCAATCATTGCCGGGAATCTGGTCGGGACTCCGCCCCGCCACCAGACTGGCCACGTCCACCAGCGGGGTGCCGGTCTGCGTTGCGATACGAATCAGGGTTTGCTCCAACGGCGAGATGATGCGCAACGGGCAGATGTCCTCGTCCCGCGCCTTCAGATAATAGGGGAGTGCCTCGCCGGGGCGACCCATCCGGTCCAGGACGCGCGCGAGCCGGTAGTTGAGCAGCGCATGCTCGCCGTCGATCGCCGCCGCCTCCGTGTAGAACCGCAGGGCACGCGGCAGGTCGATCTTCTCCGCCGCCGTGGCGAGGTCGAACGCCGCCTGCCAGTCCGCTTCCGGCTCCGGCGCGAGGACGGCCCGGTGTTCGGACTTGAAGGGCGGGCAGTCGCGCAGGTTGGAGCCAAGTCGCACCAGCAGGATCGGCACGTGGGCGGCCCGGCAACTCGCGACGATCGCACGCACCGAATCGTCGTACTGGGCGATCACGCGTTGGTGCCAGGCATCGTCCCGGTGGTACGAGGCGTAGCCGCTGGCATAATCGAGCCTGGTATTGACCGTCGGACCCAGTCCCGTGTCGCTGTCCGGGGCCTCATCGAGCGGCGGCGCGGCCGGCCGGAGACGGGCCAGCCACTGCCGGGCCAGGCCCACCGTGTGGAGCGAGTAGAGCCGGCCCTGCAACCAGGCCCAAGCGGCGGAGCGGGCCTTCAAGGACTTGTAGGTGCGGTCCTCGAGGAACTCGTTATGCCCCGTCGCCAGGATAATCAGGTCGGGTTGGTATTGCAGCACCTCCTTGACCATCGGGGCGATGCGGTAACTGGCGTACGAAACTCCGCCACAATTGACGGCCTGCCACGAACGCGAGGCGTCGCTGCCCGCCAGCTCCATTTCCAACCACTGGGGAAAGGAGGTTGGGCCCAAGTACGGATGGCCATAAACGGTCGAGCCGCCGAAGCAGAAGATTCGGAAACCGTGGCGGGGTTTGGCGGCGGGAAATTCCTGGGGCGCAATGAAAGGCGCGTGGGCGCGAGCCGTGCGATAAACCTCTCCCTGGCGTTCAAAGAGCGGCACGTTCCGGCTGAACCCGGCCAGCGCGTCGGGAGCATCGGCCGGCCGGCCGACATCGAACAGGCGCAGGCCTGCCTCCAGCACGAGCAGCGGCAGCAGGCCGGCCACCACCGCACCCAGTGCGAACAGAAGACGGCGCGAACGTCCGGCGGCGGCTCGCCCAACTGGAGGGGGCGGCGCGCCGGCTTCGGTCTCGGGGATTGTCTTTGGGTCGTTCATCACTATGCCGACGTCACGGGTCAGGACGGCCGCCAATGCGGTTCGAATGATTCGTCACGTCAACATGAGCGAAAATTTACGTCCATCCGGGGTGCGGCCTGCAAGATGGTTTCGGCTGGCGATGGTTATTGTTCTCACGGGCACCCTCGCGGTGTTGACGGTCAACGTCTGGCTGGTGGCCGGACTGGTGAAGGAACAACGGAGCACCTCGCGGGAGCGTGATTTCTGGATCCTGGGCCAACCCGGCTCCACGCCGGCGGAGCGCGAGGCCGCATTCCGCCACCTGGTCGCAGCGGGCAACAAGGAATGGCGGGCCGCGGACCTCCGGGGGCTGAACCTCGCGGGGATCTCGATGCCGGGCGCGGATCTGCAAAACGCCGGGTTGCTGAGGGCCAGCCTGGTGGGGGTCGACCTCGACGGGGCCAAGCTGAACAGCATCACGCTGGAATTGGCGGACCTGACCCGGGCGAAACTCAACCACGCCAATCTGACCGAGGCGCGGATCCTGCAGGCCATCCTCAAAGGGGCGACCCTGCGCGGGGCGAGCCTGACCGCGAGTTCCCTGGAGCAGATTGAGGCGGAAAACGCGGACTTTACCCTGGCGGACCTGACGGATGCCGATTGCCAGATGGCCAACTTCACCGGGGCGAAACTGGTCGGGGCCAATCTGACGGGAGCGAAGCTGGAATCGGCGGTGCTGAACGGGGCGAACCTCTCGATGGCGCGTTTCGACGGCGCCGACCTGACGGACGCCGATTTCACCAATGCGAATTGGTGGGCCGCCCGCGGGCTGAACACCAAGCAATTGGCGCGGTTGAAAGAGAAGTTCCCGCCCACCGCCAGCGCCGAGAAGGCGTTGAAGGAGGATTACGCGCGGTGGTCGGAAGTGCCGGGTCCGCGCTGAGGGGGCGGCAGGAGGGCGGGAGCCACAACTGGGAGTAGATCGGTGGCTGTTCGTATCGGTCTGCCCCTTCCATTCCGACTGCTGCCGGGGATACCCGTGCATCCCTCGGGACGCACCACCTACCGCCGAGAGCACCGTCGGAGCATTGCCATGGCTCGGCCCAGGCGCGTAGGAGCGGGTTTACCCCGCGATGGCCCGATTCGAACCTTGAATTCGCGGCGTAAAGCCGCTCCTACGCCCCCCCGAATGGGAGCACATCAACCCTAAAACAGGGTATAGATGAAAGGGGCGGCGGCGGTCCCGCCCAGCACGACCAGCAGGCCCAGCAGGAACAACGCGGCCAGGAGCGGAATCAGCCAGAATTTTTTGTTCTCCTTCAGGAAGAGGAAGAATTCCCCCACCAGGCCGGGGCGGGCCTTCTGGCCGGCTTGTGCAAAGGCGCGTGATTTTTCCTCGTTCATAGTCCGGGGCTAGAATTGCCGGTAATACTGCTCCGGTGGGTCCGGCGGCGGCGCATCGCGCCAATAACTCGGCGCGCTCCGATCGAAGCCCTGACGGAACGGCCTTCGCCCCAGCGCCCGCCTCGCCCAGCCCATCGGCGTAACCATCAGCAGGTAGACGGCGATAAGCACCCCGTTGCCCACCACCAAGCCGAGGCAGCACGCCACCGCATACCAGGCGACGTAAAACGGCCAGGTGATGCGCGGGATCAACCATAGGATTGCACCCAGCCCCGCCCCCACGCCGCCCACCGCCAGCGGAAAGGAAAAATTCCAAGCGCCCCCGTGCCACCACCCGGCCACGAGCAGCACGGTGGCCACGATCGGGAAACCCACCATCAGGCTCACGGCAAACTTCCGCCGCTCCGCCCGATCCGGCTGCCAATTGACTTCGCGAAACGGATTCAGCACGGCGCGGATCCTCTTAATCGTGCTTGAAGCTGGCAACGTATTGTTGCCGCTCCTCCGCGCTCAGGACGCGCTGCTCCGATCGTCGCAGCACACAGTTTTCCAGCACCAGCAGATCCATGTCGGTGGCCAGGAAGCAGCGGCAGGCGTCGTCCGGGGAGCAGACGATGGGTTCGCCGCGCACGTTGAAACTGGTGTTGATCATGACCCCGCAGCCGGTCTGCCGCTTGAATTCCCGGAGCAGCCGGTAGAAGCGGCCGTGGCGGGTCTCGTCCACGGTCTGCACGCGGGCGGACAGGTCCACGTGGGTCACGGCGGGGAGCGTGGACCGCGGCACATTGACCCGTTTGCGCAGATCGGGATCGGCCATGAGCCGCGTTTCCTCGGCGATCAGCTTGCGCCGCAACTCCGGCCGCACCCCGGCGACCAGCAGCATGTAAGGTGACTCCCGATCCAACTCGAAGAAGCTCGCCGCGTCCTCCGCCAGCACGGCCGGGGCAAACGGCCGGAACGATTCCCGAAACTTCACGCGCAGATTCATCGTCGCCTGCATCCCGGCGTTGCGCGCATCGCCGAGAATGCTCCGCGCCCCGAGCGCGCGCGGCCCAAACTCCATGCGGCCCTGAAACCAGCCCACCACCTGCCCGGCGGCCACCGCCGCCGCCACCACCTGCAGCAACCGTTCCTCGTCGTCGATCCGCTCGTAACGCATACCCCGGCGATCGAGGAGGGTTTGAATTTCCACATTGCCAAAGGCCGGGCCCAGCAAGGCTCCACGCATGCCGTCCCGCCCATTCGCGACCCGGGGCTGGGCCAGCAATTGGTGGTGCACCAACAACGCCGCCCCCAGCGCGCCCCCGGCGTCCCCGGCCGCCGGCTGCACGAAAATGTCCTCAAAGATCCCCGCGCGCAGGAGCTTCCCGTTTGCCACGCAATTGAGCGCCACTCCCCCCGCCAGGCACAGCTTCCGCGCGCCCGTGATTTCCCGGGCGGTCCGCGCCATGCGCAGCACCGTCTCCTCGGTCACTGCCTGGATGGAGGCGGCCAGATCCATCTCCCGCGGCGTGATCAGGGCCTCCGGTTTTCGCGCCGGCCCGCCGAACAACGCTTCAAATTTCTTCCCGGTCATCCGCAAGCCGGCGCAATAATCGAAATAACTCATGTCCATGGCCAGCGAGCCGTCGGCCTTGAGGTCGACCAGATGTTCCAACATCACGTCCGCAAAACGCGGGGTCCCGTACGGGGCGAGGCCCATGAGTTTGTATTCGCCGGAATTGACCTTGAACCCGCAAAAATAGGTCAGGGCGCTGTAGAGCAAGCCCAGCGAATGCGGAAACTGCAGGGTCTTGAGCAGCCTGATCTCGTTTCCCCGCCCGTGGCCAATCGTCGCGGTGTCCCACTCCCCCACGCCGTCCACCGTGAGAATGGCCGCCTCGTCGAAGGGTGACGGATAAAACGCGCTCGCGGCGTGCGACTCGTGGTGCCGGCAAAAGACGACGCCCTTCCGGTAGCGCCCGCCCAGGGCCTGGCCGATCTCCCGGCGCAGGTACAGTTTGGTCCGCAGCCAGGGCGGCATCGCCGTCATGAAGGATCGCAGCCCGGCCGGCGCGTAGGCCAGGTAGGTTTCCAGCAGCCGATCGAATTTGAGGAACGGCTTGTCGTAGAAGACCACGTAGTCCAGTTCCTCCGGCCCCACCCCACCCTCGGCCAGCACGTACGCCACCGCGCGGGCCGGAAAATCGGCGTCGTGCTTGATCCGGGTAAACCGCTCCTCCTGCGCCGCCGCGATGATTTCGCCGCCGCCGACCAGGCAGGCCGCGCTGTCGTGGTAATACCCCGAGATGCCCAAGATTGTCGGTGTCCTCACTTATTTGTTACGGCTCCGATCGTGGTCATGGCTCCGGCGGCGAGCGTGAGGCAATCCCCGCCGGCGGGGAAGCTGGAACCGGGGCCGCGGTGCGCCTGCCGGGCCGTGTCAAAGTCGATTGGCCAATCTTTCTCCATGCTCTTTATCTTTCTCTTTCGTCAGGGTTTGTCCGCGGGATAAAGAGAAAGAGGAAAGAGAAAGACTACGACGCGAGAGAACGACTTTGACCCTGCCATGGGGCCGGAGCGGCTTGCATGCAGGCAACAGGATTGCCCCAGAGTCGGCCCGCGGCCTCACGGTTGCACGACCACGGGCAGGCCCACCCAGACGAGGGAAAGCAGGGTGTGCGCATCCCAGTTGGCGAGCCGGAAGCAGCCGTGAGACTCGGTGTGGCCCACCTTGGCTG
The DNA here is from genome assembly GCA_038249085.1 of Opitutales bacterium. Taxonomy (GTDB): domain Bacteria; phylum Verrucomicrobiota; class Verrucomicrobiia; order Opitutales; family Opitutaceae; genus ER46. The sequence goes on along the minus strand of JBBRWR010000170.1, from coordinate 2,908 downwards.
GGTCGGGGGTGCCGTGAATGCCATAGCCCGGTCGATCGAGCCCAATCCAAGCCACGCCGACCGGGTTGTTTGGCCCCGGCGGGATGTTGAGTTTGCGCCCGAGTTCGCGCGCCTCCGCGGATTCGGTGAACACGGCGGGATCAAAGGTGTAGTCCGGGTTGGGGATGGCGACCGTCACCCGCAATTCACCCAACGGCCGTTTCTCCACCCGGCGCGCGATGCTGACGGGGAAATGCGCGATCAGACGACCCCGCTCGTCGAAGACCTCGAGCACACGCGCCTCGATCCGAATCTCGATGCGCGCCGCCGGCCCTCGTGTTCGGACAAACTCGGCCGCGGGCGCCACAAACAGGGTCTCGGGCGTCAGGGCGTCCCAATTCACGTCGGGGTTGATGCGCCGGAGAAAGGCCACCCCGGCGCGAAAACGCTCGGCGGCGAGTTCCAGGGCAGTTTCGTGCGCCAGCACGCCTTGTTCGGATTTGCCGAGCCACGTCGTCGCCACCGGATGTAGACCGGCGAGATCCTCCTCCGCCAGGGAAGCCCAGATCAAGGCCGGGGCCTCCAGAACCAGCGCCCGGCTCGTGGCGGCGTCGAGTTCGCCGGTGTCGGGCAACCCACCGCGACGCTGAAACGCCGCCAAAGCCGCCGTCGACTGCCGGCCCCGAATGCCGTCGATCGGACCGCCGGAAAAACCCCGCCGCGTCAACTCCACCTGCACTTCCAACCACGTCGTCGGCGGGCGGGGTTGGTCGCTGTCACCCGCCACGAAGGCGGCGGCCGCGGGTGGAAACTCCGGCGCACTGCCCCGCAGGAGCCCGCCGCCCAGGCAAAGACCCGCCATCGCCACGCCCAAGGCGCGGAGCCAGCCCGAGGATGCGAGGTTCGTCCGTTTCATTGCGACCGGCATGAGGACGCGATTGGTTCCGCGTGGCGAGCCTGCAGCCGGCTCGAGGCCGCCGCGGAGGCAGACCGCGAGCCTCCCCCGTCCTCTTTCTTCCGCCAACTGTAGGAGCGGGTTTATCCCGCGATTTCAGCAATTCATCGCGGCGTAAAGCCGCTCCTACAGTCGGCCCATTGGAACTTCCCTCGCGAACGAATCAGAACTGGCCGCTCACGCCAAAGTTGATCGTCATCGCACCCCACGTCTGCGACTGCGGACGGGACGGGATGTACCGATAACGATCCGGTCCCTCCTCGAAGATGTTGTTGGCATCCACATAGAGAGTGGTGTTCGGCTGCAGCTTGTAGGTCGCGCCCAGGTTGACCGTCGTAAGATCGCGCCGGAAAACCAAGGCCGCCACATTGGTCGCGGAATAAGTGATGATGTGTTCGCCGGTGAAATTGAGCGAGGCCGAGGCCCCCCACCGCTTGTAGTTGTACAGGAGCCGGAGGTTGCCGGCCCGGGGAATGAACCCCGTGACCTGGTTGGTGCGCAGCTCGGTGGTGCCGGTGAACTTGCCCTTGGTCTCCAGCCACGTGTAGTTCGCGGCCACGGTCAGCCCCTTGAGCAAGCCCGGCAGAAAGCTCAGGCGCTGGCGAAAATCCGCTTCCCAGCCGTTGACCTCCGCACTGCCGGCATTGATGGGCGCGTTGAGCGTGTAGCCGCCAAAGTTTCCCTCAAAGCCGTTGTCGGGTCCGCTGGGCACGAGTTCGCCGCCGCGATTGACGATATAGTCGGTGATCTTCTTCTGAAACAGCCCCAGGGTGAACACGCCGGTCTCCTGGAAGTAATACTCGAGCTTCACATCGATGTTCTTCGCGAGCTGGGGCTTCAGCGCCGGATTGCCGGCGGTGACCGTCATCGCCGTGTCGTTGAATGAAATCGCCGGAACCAGCTGGGCCAGCGTCGGGCGGCCATAGCTGGTGGACCAGCTGGCGCGGGCCTTGAGCCGCGCAGTGAGATCGTAGGCGACGTGCAGGCTCGGAAAATACTTGGTGTACTCCCCTTCGCTGGAGGCGGCGCCGTAGTCGATCTGCGCCCGCTTGACGGGGTCCGGCTCGACGGCCACGGCGGTCGACCGGTACTTGACGTAGGTGAACGTATCCACCTTGACGTTCTCCACCCGCACGCCCCCGAGCACGTTGAGCCGGCCGAAGAACCGCGCCTGCGCCTGCAGGTAGCCGGCGTCGACCGCCTCCTCCATAATCCGGCGGCTGGTGTACGGCTGGGTCGCGGCGTAGTTGAGATCCTCCGTCCAACGGGCGCTGTTGGAGAGCTCGTCGTTGACCGACACCGGATCAAACACCGGCAGGCGCTGGCCGCCGTGCTGCTCCTCGAAGCGGGTCAGGGTCATCAGCGAAAATTCCTCCAGCGGCAGCAGCACACTGGCCGGCCCGCCGGGCGCCGCGACGCGGTTCCAACGGCGGGGCGCGACCTGCCGGTTGTTGACCCGGCGGTTCACGGTGTCGACGCCGCTCTTCACCGTGATCGGCAGGGCCGTGGGCAACAGGTACGACGCGTTGAAGGTGCCGCCAACCTCAGTGGTGTCGGTGACGGTGTCGCGTTTGGTGAACACGATGTTCGCCGTGTAGCTCGTTGGTTCGTAAATGCTCTTGCCGGCGGTCTGCGTGAACACGCGCCCGTCCAGGTCGGACTTGTCGAGCACCATGCCGATGCCGGGTGCGCGCATGGTGAGCTGGCCGCCCCGGCGATCGCGGTGCGCACCGGAATCCCAGTGGGTGTTGCTCCAGCGCGCCGCATAATCGAGCTTCAGTCGCCCGAAATTGTGTTCCCCCGAGAGGGTGCCGGTGGGGTTCTTGCTGGTGAGTAACTGCTCAGGTCGGACCGCAGCAGTTTTTGGGTGCCGGCGTGAGTTGGGCTTCCGGGTAACGATCCAGCAATGCGGCTGAGCCGGATATTACACCGGGACGAAGGGCGTGCCGGTGAAGATGCGCTGGATGGCCTCGA
>JBBRWR010000169.1:0-13519 GCA_038249085.1 Opitutales bacterium | reverse complement strand
CCTCCACCACGCGCACCCAGTCCCCCGCCGGGGTCAGGCCGTACCAGTCCAGCATCTCGGTGGCGAAGTTCGTCCGGCCGGAATCGGTGTAGGAGTAATTGAGGACGAGGCGCCAGTTGCGGGTGAGGTTGGTCGTGAGGTGCGCCTCGTAACCCTCCGACACGAAGTCGGAGGCGATGGCGTTGGCCGGCGGCGTCCAGGCCTGGTAAGTCGCCGCCCAGTCGCTGGCGGAAATGACGCCGCCGGGTCCCGTGAGCACGCCGGCGAACGCCTCCATCACGCGGGTGTTGCGGCCCGGTGCCCCGCTCAACCCGCTCGAAGTGATGCGCCCCTTTTCGCTGGCCTTGAAATACACGAAGCGCGCGCTCACCCGACCGTCGAGCAGGTCGAGTCCGATGCCATAATCCTCCCCCTTGCCATGCGACAGCGGCGCGAGGTTGCCCAGCGGAAATATCGTGCGCGCCAGGGGCGGCACCCCGACGTTGGAGGAACGGTTGGCGATGAGGGAAAGCCAGTTTACCACATGATAAACGCCGCCGACCGACTGGGTGTTCGCCGTGACATGCGTGACCGTCGCCTTGGCCGGGTCACGATCGGGCCGGTCGCCGATCGCCGGATCGACGTAGTAGCCAAACTGCGTGACGGCGACGCGGTCCTCCCGATAGCCCGCGGTCACCACGATCTTGTCCTGCCAGAAATAACTCTGCAGCACCCCCAGCATCGAATCCGTATCCTGCCGCATCCCGCTGTTGTTGGCCCCCGCCGCATCGTTGGCGAACGCCAGATCGTACGCTTTGCCGCCAAACGTGAATTTCTCCGGCAGCCCGCGCCAGTCGCCCGCCCGATAGGTGCCGTAGTCGCCCTCCGTGAGATAGTTTCGCACCGCGATCCGGTTGTTCGCGTTGCTGGCCACGGCATTGAAGGGGCTGCCCACGAGGGCGAGCCACGACAGTTCGTTGATGTCGGTTTGCGCCGAGGTCGACCACGCTCCGGCCAGACGGTGCCGGCCCAGCCAGTCTCGTTTGGTGTCATAGGAATAAGTCGCCGCCACGCGGGTTTCCCGGTACTCGCCAAAGTGCAGGTCGCCCCGCCAGTTGCCATCGACGTACATCTGGCCCACGAAGGGGTTCGCCGGGCCGTTGAGGCCAAGCGTGCGGTTGGGATCGCCCCGCAGCGTCGGATCCGCCCCGACCATCACCCGGCTGGTCAGGGTCGTCTTTTGAAAATTCTGGGCGACGTTGAAACCCAGGGCCCGCGTCGGCTGCCAGTCGGCCGACAGCGTGTAGTTATATAGTTTCTGTTCGCGAAACGCCCCGGCGCCATTGGCGTTGCCCCAACGGGGATAAATCCGCTCGTCGTTGATCATGAGGGCCGAACCCGTCGCGCCGGCCGTGCCGTCGGGCGCGCGCACGGCGGCGTTGTTGTACGAACCGGACAGATACGTGCCGATGGCGTCGAAGATCGTCCCCGAATTCTCGATGAAGGTGGCGCGGCGGTTCTGGCCGCCGCTGGTGCCGTTGCGCGCCGTGATGCCCAGCGCCACGAGGCTCGCGTTGGGCGCGGCGGTGGTCGGATTGACCGTCACCGCGCTCACCCCGCGCGCCGCGCGGTTGTCATACCACGCCAGAAACTCGTCCGCCGGCGGCATCGATTTCATCACCGCGCCGCGGTCGCGCCCGGTTTCCCCCATCGCCTGCAGGGTCAGGGTGCGCACCGGGCGGAACAACACCGCCGCGAAGACGCGCTTCTTGTCCTGGAAATCAAATTGCCGCCAGCCCCCGTTCTCCTGCTGCACGGCGGCGACCGAGATGGCCAGCTGGTCCTTCTTCAGCACCTTGTTCGCATCGAGTTCGACCCGGCTGCGTTCCCAGGAACCGAAACCATACCGGAGGTTGGCGCTGTCGCGGTGGGTGACGGCCACCTTGGAGGTTTGATTGAGCAGACCGCCCGGGGCGCCAACGCCGAAGAGAATGCTGTTCGGCCCGCGCGTGTCGTCGAAACGGCCGACCCGGTAGGGATCCATGTTGGTGATGCTCGTGAAGTAGTCCATGCCCTGGCTGGCGGCGAGCCCACGGATGGCCGTGCGGTTCAGCAGATTTTCCCCCGAGATCACCGGGTTCTGAATCGTGGCCGACTGCCACGCATTCGTATCCATCTCGGAATTCACCGTGTAATTGAGCAGTCCCTCGAGGTCCGTGATCGCGAGGTCGTCGAGGAACTCCTTGGTGAAGACAGACACCGATCCCGCGGTGTCGCGCAGCCGGGCGTTCAGGCGGCTGCCGGCGAGGGTGTTTTCCGCCTGGTAGCCGACATCCTTGGTCGAATTGACCTCGAACGGACTCAGCTCGACGACCGGCCCCGGACTCTGGCTCTGGGCTTCGGAGCGGGGCGACCCGGTTGGACTGACCTGGGCAGAGCAGAAACTGGCGCCAAACCAGGCAACGAGCAGGATGATCGATCGCGGACGCATGATAATCTGAGGGGTTGAGGTGCCCGCTCCCGCGGTGGCGGGAGCGCAAGGTGCCCCTCCAGCACGGCAAGTTCAACACGGCTTGGCAACGCGGATGTGGCGCGATCCTCCGGTTAGGGCGCATCTGTCGTTTGGCGGTGATGCCTCTGGGAGTAGCGCCGCGTCTCTGACCGGCGGGCGCCAGTCGAAGACGGGCGCGACGGGTAGGACCGGGCTCCAGGTCACCGCCGGCCTGAAGATGCCCTCGGCCACCCCGGAGTCCTCCACCGGGACTGGGCCGGCGCTGCACTTGGGAACGCGGCAGGCACGCAGGCGGGCGGTCCGAAAACGCCACCGCCCCCCGTCGGCGAAACTTTGCCCGCCGGGAGCAGTCTCACCCACCACGAATCTATTTGCCGGCTTCCCATGAAAACCATCCCTCGCTCGGCCCCGCTCGCCCTGATCTTCGCCACGGCCCTGCTGGCGGCCTGTTCGTCCTCCCCGATGTCCCGCATCGATACCAACCGCGCCATCTATGAATCCTGGCCCCTCGACGTGCAGGAGGCGGTGCTGAACAGCGAGGCGAGGAAGGGTATGACCCGCGAACAGGTTGAAATGGCTCTCGGCAAACCCACCCAGGTCGTCACCCGCTCCAGCAGTGATGAGGTCTGGGTCTATCGCAAGGGCGGCGGGGTCACTCCGCTCCTCGCCAACACCGGCCTGTCGGTCGGGGCCGGGATCGGCGGCGTGAGCCTTGGAACGAGCAGCCGGGGTGCCCGCAGTTCCTCTGCGCCGGAAGAGCGCGAGGTAGTCTTCGTCAACGGCGTAGTGACCCGGAGCGATTAACCGGGCGCGGCTAGCCGGCCTTCGCCTGCGCGCCCCGCACCGCGGCGGCCACGTGCGCCTCGATCTCGGCGAGCGGAATCTTGGCGACGTCCTTCTCCGCACGCCATTTGAACTCGACGATACCTTCCTTCATGCCCCGGCCGCCCACCGTGAGGCGCAGCGGAATGCCGATCAGATCGGCATCCTTGAATTTCACCCCCGGGCGCTCGGCGCGGTCGTCGATCAACACCTCCGCCCCCGCCTGCTCAGCCGCCGCGCCGAGTTTGCGGGCGAGTTCCATTGCCTCGGGCAATTGGGGATCGAGCACGACCACCAGCACCTGAAACGGCGCGCAATTCCAGGGCCAGATGATGCCGTCGGCATCATGACTCTGCTCGATCACGGCCTGCATCGTGCGGCTGATGCCGATGCCGTAGCAGCCCATCACCATCAGGTGCGACTGCTTCTGGTCGTCCGTGTAAGCGGCCCCGAATTTTTCGGAATACTTGGTGCCGAGCTTGAAGATATGCCCGACCTCGATGCCGCGACGCACCTGCAGCGGCTGGCCCGATCGGGGATCCGGTTCGCCCGGCCGCACCCGGCGGAAGTCGCCGAATTTCGTGATCGCGAGATCGCGCGCGACGTTGACGTGGCGCAGGTGAAACCCGTCCTTGTTCGCACCCGTCGTACCATTGCCAATGAGCCGGATCGCGTGATCCGCAAACACACCCGCCAGCGCCGCCGGGTCCTTGATCGTGCCGCGCACCGCGCCCAGACTGCCCGGCTTGGCCCCGAGCACCGGCGCAATCTCCTCCGACGTCGCCGGCCGGAACACCGTGAAGCCGAGCGCCCCGAGCTTCGCCTCCTCCAATTCGTCGCAGCCGCGCAGGATCACGAGGAAGGGTTTGCCGTCGCCCAGGTAGACGAGCGTCTTGAACTGCCGGTCCGCCGGCACCGCGTACGGCGCCGCCGCCAGCGCCGCAATCGTCACGACCCCGGGCGTCGCGAATTCCTCCAGCGCGCCCGCGGGCTCCGCATCGGCCAGGTCCGCCGGCACCAGCGCGCTCGTCGCCTTCTCGCGGTTGGCGGCGTAGCCGCTCGCCTCATTGTAGATCACATCGTCGTCGCCGACCTCCGCCGGCACCATGAACTCGTGGGAAAAGCTCCCACCCATCACGCCGGTGTCGGCCTCGACGGCAATGGCCTGCGCCCCGACCCGTTTGAAGAAGCTCTCGTAGGCCGCCTTCATCGCATGATAGCTCTTCACCGCACCCTCGTCGGCCGCGTCGAAGGAATAGGCGTCCATCATGATGAACTCGCGGGCCCGCATCAGGCCGTAGCGGGGGCGGATCTCGTTCCGAAACTTGGTCGCGATCTGATAAAAATTCTTCGGCAGGTCGCGGTAGCTCGTGATCTCCGATTTGACGAGCGGCGTGATGACCTCCTCGTGCGTCGGCCCGAGCACGAACTCCGGTTCGCGCGGGGCCCGCTTGCCGTCGCCGGAGCTGTCAGCGCGAAACATGATTTCGCGGGCCGCCGGCCAGCGCGGCCCCTGCTGCCACAATTCGACGGGATGCAGGTGGGGCATCCACAACTCGATGCCGCCGGCGGCGTCCAGCTCCTCCCGGCAAATCTGCGTGATCTTCTGGATTACCCGCAGCCCCAGCGGCATGTAGGTATAGAGGCCGCCCCCCAGCTTGCGCACGAGCCCGGCGCGTACGAGCAGCTTGTGCGACGCGATTTCAGCATCCGCCGGACTTTCCTTCAGGGTCGGGATAAAAAACTGGGACCAGAGTTTCATGCAGCCGGGCAACGAAGCAGCCCGCCCGCGCCGGGGCAATTTTATTCCCCGGGTCCGGCGGTTTGGAGACAGCGCCGGGTCATGGCTCTGGGGTTGGGGCCGGAGCGCGGCCACTCCCTCCGCCAAACCGTCGAAAACGCAACGAAATCTATGTGACATTGGGCAGGAGTGCCCGCGCTCCCCTCGGGCGCAGCGCGATTCCGCTTCGGGCGTTGCTCCGGAACTCGCGCCGCGGCGTCATGGCGGCGATGCCCCAACTCTCCCTCCTCGCCATTCCCTCCTCGCCATTCGTCCGCTTGGCCCACCCGACGAATCGGAAGACATCCTTGCTCAAACCATGAGCACCCTCCTCTCCCGCATTACGATCGACCCCGATATCTGCCACCGCAAGCCAGCCATCATCGCCGCCCTCGAACAAAGTTCTCTGGTGCCCTCGACCGCGCAACCGTTCGGTCCATGGGTTGAGCTGGAGCGAACACGACCGGACGTCTTCGGTCCCTGCCCGTAGGCCCACGGCGGAGAGGGGCTTTCTTTCGGTGGGCTTCGCGCCGCGAATCTAGTCGCCAAAATCTTTGCGGGGAAAAATCTATTCGCCATGCGAGTCGTGATGCCTGGCGGCGGCGCAAACATACTCATCATCGAAGACGAGCCGGCGATCGCCGACACCCTGCTCTACGCCTTGAAGACGGAGGGTTTTGCCCCGGAATGGTGCACGACGGGGCGCGACGGTTTGGCGGCGCTCGGGCGGAAACCGTTCGCGCTGGTGGTCCTCGATGTCGGCCTGCCCGACGGCAGCGGCTTCGAGGTCTGCAAGGCCATCCGCCGCGACTCGACCGTGCCGATCCTCTTCCTCTCGGCGCGGAGCGGGGAACTCGACCGGGTGCTGGGCATCGAACTCGGCGGCGACGACTACATGGTCAAGCCGTTCAGCCCGCGCGAACTCGCGGCCCGCGTGAAGGCGATCCTGCGGCGAACCCACGGCAGCGCGCCCCCGGAATCCCGATGCCCCGCCCCGGCCGCGCCCGAATTCACGGTCGACGCGGACGCCTGTACCATCACTTTTCGCGGCGCCGCGCTCGAACTGACCCGCTACGAGTATCGTCTCCTGCAGGCGCTGGTCGCCGCGCCCGGCCGCGTGTTTTCCCGCGATCAATTGATGAGCGCGGCCTGGGAGGACCCGGGCGCGAGCCTCGACCGCACCGTCGACGCGCACATCAAGACGCTGCGGGCCAAACTCCACGCCGTCGCCGCGGACGCCGATCCCATCCAGACGCACCGCGGTCTGGGCTACTCGTTGCGCCGACCGGCGGGCTGAGCCGTGAGAATCCGTACCGCGATCTTTGGAGTCTACGTCCTGGCCTCGGTCATCGGCTTTGCGGTGCTCATGGGGTTCGTGCTGCACGACGTGCGGCTCCGTTATGTCGAGGCCATGCGGCGGACGATGGGCGACACGGCGGCGTTTCTCGCGGTGTTTGCCGGGGAGGGCGCGGGGGCGGACAGTGCCTGGGCCACCCGGCTCGCCGCCCTGCCGCCGAAGGCCGACCTGCTGCGCGTGTTTGCCTGCGATCCGGCCGGGCGGGTGCTGTTCGACTCCGCCGGGGGCGCCGACGTGGGGCGCACTTATCCATGGCCCATGACGGGCGGCGGAGCGGCGGCCTCGGAGAACTACACGGCGCGCAACGTTGCCGTGGTGGGGGATGAACTGCGCGTCGCAGCCTTCGTGCGGACGAACGGCGCAGTCGTGGGCATGGTCGGAGTGGGGCGGCCGATCGCCTCGGTGGCCGAGGGCGTGAGCCAGGCGCGGTGGCGCATCGTTGCCATCGGGCTCGGGATCGCGGCGGTGATGCTGGTGGCCGGCTGGTGGATCGCCCAACGGTTGACGCATTCGCTGGAGCGGCTGACCGCCCACGTGCAAGCAGTGCGCGATGGGCTGCCCTCCCGACCACCCGCGTCGCGCGCCATCGAGATCAAGGCCCTCGCCCGGGCCTTCGCCGAGATGCGGGCGACCCTCGAAGGCAAGGCCTACGTGGAACGTTACACCCAGGCGCTGGCGCACGAGATCAAGGCACCGCTGGCGGCCATTCGCGGCGCCGCCGAATTGCTGGGCGAGGACCTGCCGGTGGCCGACCGCGAGAAATTCCTGGGGAACCTCCGGGCGGAGTCGGCGCGCATCCAGCGCATCATCGATCGCATGCTGGAGTTGGCCTCGCTCGAAGCGCGGCATGGCCGAATCGAAACGGAGGAAATCGACTTGCGCGCGGTGGTCCAGGAAGTGGTGTCCGGCGCGCTTGGCGCCACCGCGGCGCGCCGGGTCGGGTTTGCCGTCGTCCCGGGCGCGTCACCCCGGGTGCGCGGGGAAAAGTTCCTTCTGACGCAAGCGCTGACCAACCTCGTGCACAACGCGCTCGAGTTCTCACCTCCCGGCGGCAGGGTGACCGTGACGCTGAGCACGGCCGCGGGCCGAGTGAGCGTGACGGTCGACGATGAGGGGCCCGGCGTGCCGGACTACGCGCTGCCCAGGCTGTTTGAACGCTTCTATTCCCTGCCTCGGCCGGACACCGGCCGGAAGGGGACCGGGCTCGGCCTGAGCATCGCCCGGGAAATCGCGCGCCTGCATGGCGGCGACGTCCGCCTTGCCAACGGCACCGCGGGCGGCGCCCACGCCGAATTGGTGCTGCCGCCAGCCTGAGCGGGCCCGATTTCATCGCGAATTCACGCCGGCTTCACACCCGCTTCACCCCGCGCGGGCACCATGGTGGCGTCAACCTCACCCATGGAAACCTCCCGCTCTGTTCTGACCCCGCTTTTGAATCTCGCCCGTGGTCGCACCGCGACGATGAAGCTGCTCCTGATCGGCTTCCTCGTGCTCGTGCTGCAAATTCCCGTGCATCTCATCCAGGAGCTCGAACGGGATCGCAAGGCGACGCGCGAGCGCCTCGTGCCGGCCCCGGCACGGGCGGCCCCCGGGCACGCTGGGGCCTTTGAATCCTACCGCGTGGTCGAACGGGCGATGAACTATGCCGCGCTCGTCGTGGCGCTCGTGTTCACGGCCTTCTTTCTCTTCGAAGTGCTGGCGGGACTGCGCTTGCATGCGGTGCACTATGCGCTGGTGGGCGCGGCCCTTTGCCTGTTCTACCTGGCGTTGCTGGCGTTGGGGGAATTCGTGGGGCCCGACCGCGCTTACCTGGGGGCGGCGGTGGCCTCGTCGCTGCTGATCGTGTTTTATAGTGCCTCCATTCTCCGCAGCCCCGTGCGGGCCGGACTGGTGGCGACGATCCTCGCCGGGGTGTACGGCATTCTCTACCTTGTCCTGCGGATGGAGAACTATTCGCTCCTGGCGGGTACGGCGACGTTGTTTGCGGCGCTGGGCGCGGTGATGTTTTTCACGCGCAAGGTCGACTGGGACGGCGAGGTGTCGGGTGCGTCGCGCGCACCATGAAACCAAAACATCTGCCCCGCCTGTGGTGCGCGCTGCAAGGGCTCCTGCCCCTGGGACTGCGCGACCTGAAGCGGCGCCGGCTCGTGGGCGAACCCGAAGTTCCGTCACCCCGGGAAACGGCCGGTCGCCCGCCCCGCGGCGCCAGCCCCCTCCCCGGGGGAAGCGGGCCACCGACTTTCCAGGGCAGTGTCAAAGTCGTCCTCGCGCCTCGTGGTCTTTCTCTTTATTCTTTCTCCCAATCTTTCTCTCCGGCGGACGAACCCTGACGAAAGAGAAAGATAAAGAGGAACGAGAAAGATGGGTTGATCGACTTTGACACCGCCGTGGCCGACTTTCCCATCGGCCGCACCCAGCCTTGCTCCGAGTCGCTCCGCCTCTTTCCCTTGGCCTTAATCCTCGCCGTCCTTCTTTCTCTCGCCGCCGCCCACGATCCGCCCATGCCCGCCGCCCCCCGCCAACGCCAGCCGTGGCCCATGAAGTGGATCGTCGTCGCGATCCTCCTGATCATCGTGCCGTATACGTTCCTGACGTTGCACTATCGCAAGCCGGGACCCGCGTTCCAGCCGTACGAGGACATCAAGAACCGCACCAACGTCGCGCGTCTGCTGTCCGCCGGCTACCAGCGCATTTCCCTGCCCGCCAATCGTCCGGCTGATCGCACCGGAACGAGCGGAGGGGCCGTGGTCACGGTGAGCGCGGGCGGCTTGCCGGCGGAACTCAGCAGCACCCTCGTCGAACCCCTGCTCCTGCCGGGGGAAATCCTGAAGGTGACCGCGGCCCCCACCGCCAGCATCTTCCTGCCGTATGCCATCGAGCTCGTCTGCACTCTGCCGGACGACAAAAAACAATTGAGCGGAGCCGAGCTCTACGTGCGGGGCGAGACCCTCGTCATCGCCCCCACGTTCGAGCAGGTCGCCGGGGACCTGCTCACCCGCACGCGCCAGGCGATAGTGCTGCTCACCGTGCCGGCCGGCGCGGTCAAACCGGGGCGCTACCAAGTGACGCTGGTGGGTGAGCGCACCTCCCGCACCTGGTCGCTCGAAGTGCAGTGAGGCCCGGGCGGCGAACGCACCGGGGGCATCTCCGAGTTGACGCCAGCGGAATTGAAGGGAGCGCAGGCACTCTTGCCTGCCGCCGAGCCAAGAGGCTGGCAGGAGTGCCCGCGCCCCTTCGGGCGCAGCGCGGTTCCGCCGGAGGGCGTTGCTCCGTCAGCGCCGTTTCCGTGTACCGACAATCCCGGGAGACGCGCCCGGTGGCCGCGGCCGCGGGTGTTCACAACTATTGACGTGCCGCGCCTCATCTCCGACAAGATCGCCCCTCACCCTCGATGAGTACCAGTCCCGAAACCGGCCCACCTGCACCGCCCGCCCACGCCTCGGCCATCGCCACCACGATCAAACCGACGGACTTGCGCGGCATCCTGAAATACGTCCCACGGTTTCAAGGACAGATTTTCATCATCGCGATCGACGGGTTGATCGTCGCGGACGATAATTTCGGCAACATCCTGGTCGATATCGCGGTGCTCCGCTCGCTCGGCATCAAACTCGTGCTGGTGCACGGCATCAGCCAGCAACTGCGGGAGCTTTCGGTGATGCGCAACATCCCGATCAGCAACGCGGACGGCGCCGGGATTACGGATGCCGCCACGCTCGACCTGGCGATCCGGGCCTCGTCGCGCGTCTCCCACGCCGTGGTCGAGGGACTGACGCAGAACCTGCTGAAATGCGCCACGACGAACGCCGTGCGGGCGCTGCCCGTCGGCATCATGAAGGGCATCGATCAACAATTCACCGGCAAGGTGGATCGGATCGACAAGGACTTCCTCACGGAACTGATCGACCGGCAGGTGGTGCCCGTGTTGTCCCCCATCGGTTTTGGCCCGGACGGCCGGCCCCTGCGCATCAACTCGGATTTGCTCGCCGCCGAGGTGGCGGAGGCCCTCCAGGCCACCAAGGTCGTGTACCTGGGCACCGCCTCGGGCCTCGAAATCGACGGCCAGTTTCGCCGGGAGATCTCGATCGAGGCGCTCAGCAAGCTGGTGCAGGACGAACCCAGGCGCATCAGCGCGGACAGCCGGAGCAAGGCCATCCACGCCATCAAGGCCATCGAGACCGGCACGCCCCGGGTCCACGTCCTGGACGGGCGCATTTTCGACGGTCTGCTCAATGAGGTCTTCTCCAACGACGGGGTTGGCACCCTCGTTTACGGCAACGACTACCAGCAGATCCGGAAGGCGCGAAAGAGCGATGTGCGGCTCATTCACAACCTCACGCGCAACGCCGTGCGCCGCGAGGAGCTCATTTACCGCACGCAGCAGGCCATCGAGAAGAACATCGAGCAATTCTTCGTGTTCGAGATCGACGAAAACATCATCGCCTGCGTCACCCTCTATTTCTATCCGGACCGGCCTAAACTCGCGGAAGTGGGATCGCTCTACGTGATGCCGTTCTACAACAACCGCGGCATCGGCAAGAAGATGGTCGAGTATGCCGGCATGGTGGCGAAACAACGCGGGGTTGAAACGCTGCTCGCCCTCTCGACGCAGAACTTCGGGTTCTTCGCCAACGTCTGCGGCTTCGAGGAGACGACGAAGGATGTCCTCCCCGAGGCCCGGTTTCGCTCCTACGGCGAGAGCGGCCGGAATGCCAAGGTGATGGCCAAGCGACTGACCTGAGGCGGTGCGCCGCCCGCCGGGCGCATCCTCACGCCTTCACTTCGACCACGACCTGCACCTCGACGGTCGTCCCCCGGGGCAGGCCGTTCACCGCGATGGCGGCGCGCGCATGTTTGCCCGCCTCGCCGAAGACTTTCACGAAGAGGTCGCTCGCGCCGTTGATCACGGCGGGACTGTCGGCAAAACCGTCGACCGCGTTGACGTAGCCGCTCACGAACACGATGCGAGCGACGCGTTCCAGCGAGCCGAGCGCCGCCTTGATGTTGGCCAGCGTGTTGAGGGCGCAGATCTCGGCGGCCTGCTTCGCGGTTTCAACCGTCTGCTCCTTGCCCACCTGCCCGACATGAGTCTGCTGACCGTTGAAGACCGCGATGGTCCCCGCGCAATAGAGCAGGTTGCCGGTCTGCACGGTCGGCACATAGCTGCCGGCGGCGGTGGGCGGGGACGGAAGCGTGAGGCCGAGTTCGGCGAGTCGGGTGTCGGGATTCATGCGGCCACTCTTGGTTCCGATCGATCCGCTTGGCGACGATTTTCAGTCCGGCGGCCAGGCCCATTCAGGGCGGATTTTTGCCCGGTGAACAGGCCCGAAAATGACGGTTCGGATCTCTCCTGTAGGAGCGGGTTTATCCCGCGATTCAGCGCGGACGGATTTCCATCGCGGGATAAACCCGCTCCTACTGCGCGACCGACCGTGAAAGAATCCGCCCGGCGGGCCCATTTCGACGGTTATGGTGGTTGTTGCTCGCGAGCAACCAAACCGCCAGGCCGCTGGCCGAAAAAAAACGCCGGAAGCGATACCCGCTGGACCACACCTGTGATACCCCTTGTCTTTGCGTTTTGGATTCTTTGTAGGGCGCGGACTCCGCTCCGCGCCAAGGTCACCGACGGAGTTTCATCACGATCCTGCGGCGGCGAAGGGACTCGCCACCCTACCCCTGCGTGGCCGATGGAATGTCCAAATGACAAGGGATGTTAGAATGACGTACCCACCGGCGCGGCAGTCGACTCGCCGCGGTAGCGCAGCGAATCCGCCGCTCTCCTCTGACCTCCGACCTCTGACTTCTGACCTCCGACCTCCGCCACTCTCACCGCACGGGCGGAGCGGGCGGCAGGAATTCCTTCGTGGCGACGCTGGTGATCGCCACAGGCACCTCCATCACGCCGAGGCGGAGCAGCAATTCCATCTGCTCCGACAAGCGGCCAAGCGAAAGTTGGCCCACGTCCTCTCCCTGCGTGCGATCCCCGTGCACGAAGTGGCGCAGGATGAGTTCGCTGCGCGAGAAGGCCAGCAGTTCGCGCGACATCTGGGGATTGCGGCGCAAAATCAGTTCGTCCGCCGGCGCCGGATCGTTGTCCAGGTAATCGCGCCAGCCGCGGATCGAGGCCTGGACAAACGCCCGCACCACCTCCGGTGCCGCCCGCAACAATTCGCGCCGGGCAACGATCACATGGTAACTATCGTAACCCGCGTCCGCGAGGGAAAGGGTGCGCACCGCCCGCCCGTGCTGCCGGGCGAAGAAGGGTTCGTTGGTCACCATGCACTGCTGGATCAAGTCCGGTTGGGCCAGGAACTCGCCCAGACCGTAGGTATTCTGGCGTTTTTCAAACGTGATGCCAAATCGGCGTTCGAGGAAGGGCATCCACGCCATGCCCACATTGCCGATCACCGTACGGCCGGCGAGTTGCGCAAAGCCGGTCACCGGACTTTCGGCGTGCACCATCACGCCCAGGGGATCGTGTTGCAGGTTGGCCGCCACCATCACCAACGGCAGCCCCTGGCTCGCCGCGAGCAGCACATCATCGCTCCGCAACAAGCCGAAATCGGCGTCGCCCCGCAGCACCTTGAGTTTGATGCCCGCCCCCGGCCCTCCCGCCCAGATGTCAACCTCCAGACCCGCGGCGGCGTAAAACCCCTTGGCCAGGGCCTGATAGAAGCCCCCGTGTTCCGCCTGGGGAAACCAGTCGGTCTGCAGCACGACCTTCCGCAGGCCGGTTTCGCCCCGCGGCGGCGCGACCCGCTCCGGTTGGGAGCAACCCGCCCCCCAGGCGGCCACCAGGCAGACGCTGAGCAGGCGCAGGCACGAAGACACGCCCCGAGGAGATGAGGCGACCGTCCGGGGCGGGCGAGCCACAATTCCGCAGGATTGCGTCATAGCCTGAAAAAAGTGAAGAACCCCGGAGCAACCTCCGGAGCCTCGGACCAAACCCACATGTGCGCATTCTCATCTCTCATTGTAGGAGCGGCGTTTAGCCGCGCTAAACCCCCCCATCGCGGCGGTAAGCCGCGCCAACGTCCCTCCCCGCCGGGGGGTAGGGAGTGCGGCGGGG
>JBBRWR010000168.1:0-13740 GCA_038249085.1 Opitutales bacterium | reverse complement strand
GGCCGCCGTGCGCTCATCGTCGCACGCAAATTGACCGAAAATCTAATCATTCCCGCACTCCAGCCGGTCGCCCAGTGACCCTGAGCCTATATCAAGTTTCTTGCGCATTTTGCGCGGGATTTGCCGGATAAGTGACTACCGATCACGCTGTCATCTCTACGTCTACAAGAAGGCCGACCCGGAGGGCCGCACGTGGAAGCGTTACATGCTCGACGACCGCTTCGAACATCATGACGGCGGCAAGCCTATCGATCTGGGCGGCGGGCGGCGCGGCATCGTCAGCCTGGGTTGGAACGAATGCTACGTGCACCTTTGGGCGCCGCAGTGAAACCCACCATGGGCTCCGCCCCCACGCCCCCGGGCCGCGAGCGCGACAGACGGTGTGAGAACTCGACGACCGCAGCGGAAACCGGGATCTCCCCAACATCCGAAGAACCCGCCGTGACCCTCGAGGCGGTTTTACAGTTCCGCCACGCGCGGGGCCGTGCCGCCGCCCTCTGGCTGCGCCGGCAGGATCACGATGATAGGGAGGCGGTGTTGGCGGCGCTCACCGCCGCGCATGCCGCCCAGCCCAATTTCAGTCTCATGCGGGAAGGCATGAAATTCTGCCGGGATGCCGCCGCGTTCACCCGCGCAGATCCGGACCGGGAAACGGTGCCGCTTGCCGCCGGCCTCGCCACCGCCCTGCTCCGGCGCTTCGTCACCCCGTCGGGCGCCTTCGTCGAATACGAACGCAACACCTGGCTGGGTGCGGACACGATGTGGCGCACGATTCCCTGGGGCACCGCCTTCTCCGGCAACCGGGCCTTCGAGGCGTGGATGGAATTGAAAGACCGGCTCACTCCCGGGCAGCGGACTTTCTGGCAAGCCTCCCTGGAAAACACGGGGCGCTGGATTCATCGCAATCCCGTGGTCGGCGGTTACGTGTTCAACGCCGGCATCGATCTTTGCAGGCTGCTCTGGCGGATTGGCCGCGAATTCGGCCGGAACGACTGGTGCGAGTGGGCGCTCTCCGCCGCCTCCCATCGCCTGGAGCGCGATGTTGACGATGAAGGCTGGATTCAGGCGGAAAACGGCGGCGCCTCCGGTCACTATCAGCTCTTTGGTTCCGGCCTGCTGGCCCGTTTCGCCTGGGAGGCAAAGGCCCCCAAGCTGGAGCAGGCCGTCCGCCGCATCTTCACGCGCTGCCTCCTGCCCTTCGCCACCCCCACCCTCGACTGGCCCGGAAATTTCGGCACCCGCGTCTCGAAGCTCGATACCTTACCCGGACCGGTGGTGCTGCTCGCCGCCGCGCTCGGCGATCACGAGGCCGCCTGGTGCGTCCAACACCACGGTCGCGTCGACTGGGAGGGAGATCCGGCCCTCTGGCAGGCGGCGCTCGGCACGCCCGCCGACGAAGCACCGCGCCGACCCGCGATCAAGGAGTTCCGCGGCATCTCCGCCACCGTCGTCCGCGAAGGTCCCTGGATGGCATGGTTCGCCAATTATGATCGCAGCATCTGGGCCCGCGGTTTCATCGACCTCTGGCACGCCGGCCACCGCGATTGGGTCTTTTCCACCCTGCATTCGTGCGGGAAACTTTCCGCCTCGGAAATCGCCAAGACCCGTCTGGGCAATCTGAGCGACTGGGCGGGGTTCCCTCACGTTCGCGTCTCCGCCGGCGGCCGTCAGTTCGATTCCCAACAGCACCTGGAGTCATTCTCAGCCACGACTGCGGCCGATGGCGTGCGCGTCGGCTGGAGCGAACCGTTGCTCGACGCCGCGGGCCATCCGGGCGGAAAGCTGGATTCCTCCCTGTGGTTTCACGGCGACAAAATCGAATTCCGGCTCGGCCTGCGCGAACGGGCGGGCGACGCCACGCTCGATTTCCATTTCATGCGCCGTCCCGCCGGGTTCGTCCGGCTCTGGTCGGGCGATGAAGTCGCCGACATTCTCGCCGGACGCTTCCTCCGCACCGAGGGCGGTTATGATCCGTTGGAGTTCGCGCCGGGCGAGACTCCCGCCGTGGCCGTGCAGGTCGATCGTACGGTCTTCGCTTTCTTGGTTCAATCGCTTCCGCCGACGGCCTGGCTTTCGCTGGTCGGAGAAACCCCGGCCGGGTTGCACACCGACAACCTCGGGGGCTTCCGCTGCCGCATCACCCTGCCCCATGCGATCGGCGACTGTTCCGTGTCGTTGCAGCTTCAGTCGGTCGGGGCCTGAATCCACCGGAACACGCTCCGTGCTGCCGTGACCGGCTCGTCGCCAGGAATCGGAATTGCCTCCGGCCGCCCGCCCGCCTCTATTGGCCGCCGCATGCCCCGCGTTTTTCTCGCCCTCCTCCTTCTGCTTCTCGCTCCGCTCGCACCTGCATCGCCCGAAAAATGGACGGCGGCGATCGACAAGCTCACCGCTGCCGACGCCACTCATCCTCCCGCGAAGGATGGCGTGGTGTTCATCGGCAGCTCGACGATCGGCAAGTGGTCGAGGCTGCCCGCGGGTTTTCCGGGCGTATCCGTGATCTGGCGTGGATTCGGCGGTTCGGAACTCGCCGACAGCGTGTTCTACGCCGATCGGATCGTGATTCCGTATCGACCGCGCGTCGTCGTGCTCTACGCCGGCGACAACGATCTCATGGCCGGCAAGTCGCCCGAAACAGTGCTGGCCGATTTTCGCGCATTTTGCGCCAGGATCCAGGCCGCGCTACCCAAGACGCGAATCGTCTTCCTCGCGGTCAAGCCCAGCCCGGCCCGCTGGGAAATTCACCCAAAGATGGAGCGCGCCAACGCCCTCGTCGCCGCCGAGTGCGCGCGGGATCCACGCGTCACCTTCGTCGATGTGTGGACGCCCATGCTCGACGCCAAAGGCAAGCCGCGACCGGAACTCTATGTTAGCGATCAGTTGCACATGAACGAGAGCGGTTACGCCATCTGGGTGCCACTCGTCGCCCCGCACCTGAAGTAGACCACCGCGCTTTTGGCGCGTTATGTGCCGTGCCTTCGCGCTGGGGCGATCGTCCTGTTTGACCGCGCCAACTGCGACTTCGTCCATCTGTGCGGCCGGCCCACGCGCGGTGTCTTCAGGGATTCAATTCGTGGTTTGCCCGTGGCGCTGGTTCCGCCCGGGGTCGCTCCCCACCCTGGGCCCAGTCGGCGATGGCTTTGCCCAGCGTCTCGATCTCCGCCGCGCCGCCGCCGACCGGAGCCAGATAGCCCACGGTGTCATTGACCACCCGATACATCTCGAAACCGCAGGGCGGAACACCCATGAGCTTTAGGTTGGGCAGCGCCGCGAGCGACATCACGCGGACGAAGCCGCGCCCATGACTATTCGTGATGCCCATGATGATATGGCCATGATAGTTCAAAGGCACATCCAAGCCGTCGCGCTCCCGGTTGTAATAAACCCCTTTGGGGTCGAACGTGAACTCCTGGTGGTTGAAGTAGAGTTGGCTCAGGCCCCGCCCGGCCTGAAACTGCCGCGCTCCCACGATGCAGTAGGCGCCATCGCCCGTAGTGCGCTCCGCGCCCCACTCGTATATGTGCCACTTGGTGATATAGTGCAGCCGCAGGACCGCGCTGTCCCGGTAGATGGTAATGACCTCCCGCTTGTTCTCACCATCCCAGCCGGTGGGCCGTTTCACGCCCGTGCCCCAGTTGAACTCAACCGAGATCTCATCGGACGTCTGCTTGACCATGCGGGCGGACGTCAACGGCGCGGATTTCGCGCTGTTGTCGAGCGTCTGCCAGATGCTGGCGGCATTGCCGGCGGCATCGTAGCCCGTGCGCTTGTCCAGTAGTTCCAGAATCGCGCCCCGCGTTTTCTCGGTCGAACCATGCCGCACGCGCAACCAGCGATTCTCCATGACCACGCTGACGGACGGCCTTTCGCTGAGGCGCACGAAGAATTCGGCGTCCGCCGCCGACACCGCCGACAGCGGCGGGCTGGCGAGAGCGAACAGCACGGCGGCAACGCAGGCTGGATTTGCGATTTGGGTCCCCATCGATGCCATCACAATCGGTCGTGATCTCGCATGCCAACCCCACAGTTTGCGAAACGTGGTGCATAAACCTGCAATTCAGCCGCCTCCGGCTCCGGGCAACCTGGATGGCGTGAACTATTTCGAGCTCGCAGCCGAACCCGGCGACAGCACCCGGCGCATTCAAACCGCCCTCGACCGGGCATCGGCGGTCTGCGGCGGCGTTCGCCTGCTGCCGGGCGTGCATTTTTCCGGCACCCTTCGCCTACGTTCCAATCTCACCTTGGAGATTCCCGCCGGTGCCACCTTGAAGGCCATCGATTCGGCCTCTGACTTCATCGCGATCCAGAGTTCGGCTTACAGCCGCATGGACGTCGTGCCGTGGAAGGCCTTTCTCCATGCCGACAGCGTGGAAAATCTCCGGCTCACCGGTCGCGGCATTATCGATGGCTCCGGCGGTCTGCCGATTTTCCAGAACGGGATCTCGGTCAACCCCGACCGGCCCTACGGCTTGCACTTCGTCAAGGTCCGCAATCTCGTGGTGGAGAATCTCACCCTTTGCGATTCCGCCTACTGGATGCTGCGCACCCTGGAGTGCGACCACGTGCGGCTGCTCGATCTCGATATCGACAACCACGTCAATCGTAACAATGACGGCATCGATATCGACAGCTCCCGCGACGTGCTGGTCCGCGGCTGCCGCATCGACTCGTCCGACGATGCGCTGTGCCTCAAATCGGAGGGCGCTTCGCCGTGCGAGAACGTCGTGTGCAGCGACTGCCTCCTCGCCTCGCACGCCTCTGCCATCAAGCTCGGCACCGCCTCGATCGGCGGCTTCCGCAACATCGCGATCTCCAACATCGCGATCCACCGGTCGCGTTCGCGGCATATGATCCATCCCTTGAAATTCTGGGGCGGCATCTGCGGCATCGACCTCGCCTCGGTGGATGGTGGCCCGCTCCAAAACGTAGCGGTCACGAACGTCGTCATGGACGGCCCCGCCTCCGCCATCTTCCTGCGCCACGGCAACCGCCTCAGCCGCAAAATCGCGGTGGGCGGCGATTGCACCGTGAGCGACCGGTCCAGCGACCAGGCGTTCGATTTCCCGGAGTCGCGCTGCTTTGAAGACGTGCGCATCGGCGACGTGATCGCGCGCAACCTCGCGGGCTACCCGGTGGTCGTGTGCGGCTATCCCGGCGCGCCCATCCGCCGCGCCGCCCTCCGCGACATCACGCTGATCCACGCCGAAGCCGGCACCGACTTGGAGCCGCCGACGGAATTCAACGACTCCGGTTATCCCAATATCGGGATGTTCGGTTCCAAGCGTGACCTCCAGTTCAGCACGAAGCTCAACGCCCACGGACTTTTCACGCGTTGCGTCGAATCGCTGCAAGTCGCCCGCCTCGAATCTTTCGCGGCAACCGGCGACCCGCGACCGGCGGTCCATCATTGCGATCCAAGATGAAACGCAGCTTGGATTCCATTGGTTTCGGCAGCTACTTCGCCGCCCCGGCCGGGCGCACCGCAGGAAGACTGATCGCCGACGATCACCCTTTACCATTATGAACCGACCTTCTTCCACTCCGAACCCCGGCTCCGGCCGACGGGATTTTCTCCGCCAGGTCAGCGCGGCCACGGTCGCATCCGTGCTGCTCGGTGGGCGAGCTGACGCGTCATCCGCCGCTTCCCCGCGGGTACTGCACCTCCCGCTGACCGACCCAACCAGTCTCGATTTGCAAGGGCCGCACCGCTTTATCACGATCGGCGGGCTGACCGGATTTCAACCGACCAGCCTCCGCACCAAGGCAATGGTGTCGACCACCCTTCACCGCAGTCCGGCGGGCGCGGTTTCCCTGTGGTTTTCTCCGCTGGAGGACGCCGGCTTTTACCCGGTTCCGCTGGCGATCCGGACGGCCGTGCCCACCGCTGCGATCCTGCCGCTGATCTCGGATGCCGATCCGGCGGGCGCCGTGGAGACCATGCGGTTCGGCCTGTTTTGGACGGCGGGGTATCCGCAGCTCCTCGGAAAATTCGCGGCGGGAGGCATCTGGACCCAACTGAATTTCGGCCTGGCGCCGTTCGTCTACGCCGAGCGGCTCATCCTGCGCGCCGGCGCCTGGTATCATCTCCTGGTGACCTGGGACAAACCGCGGCGGAGCCTCCGACTCTACGTCAACGGCCGGCTGATGGGCCGTTCCGACAGCGCGGACAACTTCGCCGAGCCCGGGGAAACCCTCCGCGTCGGCAATACCGCCATGATCGTCCGCGATCTGCGCATCGAAACCTCCGTGCCGACGGAAACCGACATCCGCGCCCGCTATGCCGCGCAGCGCCCGGCCGGCAACGGACCCGCGGACGAGGACATCCATCAGGCGGTCGATTTAATCACGCGTCCCCCTCTCGATCTCGTCCGGGATTCGAGTTGGGCCGAAGCCTATGCGACCGACTTCACGCGCCAGCGGGACGTGGAGGCGTGGCCTTTCCAGACCGGCGACAAGCACCGGAGCGAATTCACCATCCAAGCGACGGCCGAGGGGCTGCTGGCGCGCACCCCCGACCTCATCGCGAACGATTCGCGCATGTATCTCTGGAGCCCCTTCAGTTTCGAAGGCGACCAATGGGTCGAATACGACTTTCGCCCCGAGTCGACAGACGGTCTCTCCCTCCTGACGGTGTGCTGCCGCGGCCCCCTGCGGGAGGATTTCCTGCTCGATCATGCGATGGAAAAGAGCGGCAGCATGGGGGTCATTCTCAACCAGACCTACAACTACCATTGGGAGTATGTCAGGCGTGTGGAAGTCATGCGGCGCGACGTGGAAACCCAATACCTGACGAAAAATCCGTGGGGGCGGAGACTGTCCTACGGTTGCATCCCCCGACTCGACGCGCAGTGGCACCGCCTCCGCTTCGTCAAGGTCGGGCGCCGCATGCACGGGTCCATCGATGGTCGGACCGTTTTCGATGTCACCGACGATCCGCTGGCCAACAACGGACCCGTCCTCAACTTCGGCCGCCTCGGCCTCCGCCAGATGTATAAGACGACGATGCGCTATCGAAACCTCTCGGTGCATACCCGGCCGCTGGCGTGACCCGCGAGCCCGACGGCAAGACGGCTCCGCCCTGGTGCGCAACCCTTTTGGTCACATGAAAAATTTCCGAAATCTCGAACGCGCCCGCCGGCTGCTCTGCGGTCTACAGGACACCATCCGCGACCGACTGATCGCGGCGCGCAGTCGTCGTCGCAGCTTCGCCCAAGTGGCGGCCGAGACGACGGCGGACACGATCTACGGGATCGACCGCCTTTCCGAGGAGGCGCTGGTCGGATGGCTCGAGGAGCACTGGCCGCGATCCTGGCCGGTCGAACTCGTGATGGAAGGACTCGAAACCGAAATGACCTTTCCCGCCGGCACGCCCGTGCGCGCCACGGTCTGGAAACTCATCATCGATCCCATCGACGGCACCCGCGGGCTCATGCACGACAAACGCAGTGCATGGGCTCTGGCCGGTCTCGCCCCGCAGCGCGGCCGACGCACCCACCTCGGGGACATCGTCGTGGCCGCAATGACGGAACTACCGGTGACCAAGCAATGGCGGGCCGATCAATTCAGCGCCATCCGCGGTCGCGGCCGCGTCGTCGCCACCGGACACGATGTGCGGACCGGCCAGCGCGCCAAAATCGCGGTGCGGCCCTCCCAGGCGACCGGCTTCGAACACGGCTTCGCTTCCGTGCTGCACTTTTTTCCCCATGCCAAGGTCTGGCTCGCGCAATTTGAAGAGGCCCTGTGGCGGGAACTCGGCGTGCTGACGGCGAAGGGGGCGGCCCCGACCGTCTTTGAAGATCAATACATCTCGGGCGGCGGCTTGCTGGCGGAGATCCTGCTCGGTCGCGACCGCATGGTGATCGACGTGCGGCCGGAAGCCTATCGGGCGACCGGACTCAGCGGTTCCGGAGTCAGTTGCGGCCATCCCTACGACCTTTGCACGGAACTCATCATGCGGGAGGCCGGGGCGGTGGTTGAAACGCCGATGGGGCGCCCCCTGCGCGCGCCGCTCGACACGGACACCGCGGTGAGCTGGGCCGCCTACGCCAACCCGCAACTCGCCCGCAAGGTCCGGCCCGTTCTCCGGAAGCTCCTCCGCGGGATCTGAGGCGCGCCGGGCAACGTGGTGCGGCGCATCCTGCTTCGCCCCGCCGGTCTCCCCCGATTCAAATGCCGAAGGTGCAGGATACCCACCGCCCCGCTTCGTCCTCAGTATGTATTTCAATCTCATCCACAAGGTCCAGCCGGGCGCCGAGATAATCAAGGCGTTGAAGTTCCAGCTCGCGGAGGCGAAGCGGCTCGAGCTGCGCGCCACCCTGTTGGCGGATTTCGCCAGTCTCTACGACGAGGACTGCATCCAACTGATGCGGGACTGGCACGCCGAAACCGGAGGTGAACTCGGGATCCACTTTCATCCCCTGGCCGGTGCCGAGTTCGAGCGCCGGTTTCACTCCCGCGAACGCGCGATCTATCTGCACTCCCGGGAAAGGAAGACCGCTATCATCGCCTGTTTCCTCAACCGCTTCGAGGAGGTGTTCGGGTTCATCCCGCGCGCCATCGGATCATACGTCCTGGATGCCTGGACGCTGCGGCACATCAAGTCGGCCTACCCGGCGGTCAAGGTGGCGACCACCAATTGTTTCGAGGAAGGCGTGAAGATGTTCCAGGGAAACAACCACAACTGGACGCTGTTCAGCGATGGCGGACCTTGGTGGCCCTTCTATCCGTCGAAGGACTCGGCCCTCTGTCCGGCGCGCGACGAAGCGGAGTGGCTGGGCATCGTCGCGCTGCCGCACCTGAACCGCGACATGATCATGGCCCTGGCCAGCCGCGACGATCTGTTCTCCAGCCATCCCGCGGGCCTCTTTCGCACCCGCCTCAACGAGGGGGATCAATGCCCCTACCTGTTTCGCTTCATCGACGAATGGATCACACAGGCCCGCTGGAACGGTTATTCCTACTACAACGTGTTTGTGAGCAGCGGCTGGCTGACGCCGCAGCACTGGGCGACCGATGATCATCGCGAGGCCCAGCGTCTCTATACCGCCAGCCTCGAATATCTGGCGCAAAAACGGGCGGAGGGGACCGTCCGCGACCTGACCATGGAGGAGTTTGCCGATGACTTCCGCAGGACCGTCCGGCCCGGGCAGCCACAAGCCTGCCTCTGGAACGACGTTCTCACCGGGGGGAAACGGCAGATCTTCTGGTTCGTCAACGCGGAATATCGCGCGGCCGTGGATCTCAACATCGGGGGAACCGTCTGCGACCTGCGTCCGTTCGGCGGCCGGCTCAATCGCGACCTGGGACCCGACACCCCGGCCTTGTGGAACGGCAACTATCCCTACCTCATCAGCGCGGAGTTGCGCGGCGGCCATGAACACACCCATCTCGGCTGCCAGGTGCGGATCGGGACGGCCAGCGCCTGGATCTCCGATCGCCGCACCCGGGCGCAGGTCGAACAGACGGATGAACGCTGGACGCTGACGACCGATCCAGTGGTGTTGAACGTCGGCAACCACCGGGTCTCCCTCGTCACCTGCATGACCTTCGACCGGTCTGGTGCCATCCGCACTACGCGTCAGGTCGTCGACTGTCAGCCTCCCGCCCCGTCGATCACGCTGCGGGAGTCGTTCTGCGCCACTTGGGGAACCATCGACTATCATGAGGACATGCATGGGATCGTCCTTTCCGCCACGACCACGGACGGTAACACCACGGAGATGCCGTTTCGTTACGATTCGCCCGCCCGGGAGGTGGACCGCGCCCGCCTGCTGTCCGCCCGGGTCCCGCAGATCGGAGTGAGCGCATCTTTGCGGGTCGCCACCGGTGAAGCGGGCGGGATGCGGGGGTCGCTTCGCGATGGAACCCTTTTCCATCCCTATTTCGATCTCAGCCTCGAAAAGGAGGTGGCCGTCGGAGAGGCGTTCAACACCGAGTTGGTGCTCCACCGCCAGACCCCTGCATGAAACCGCTCATCTGCCCCACTTGTTTTGCCAGGGAGATCGACCCGATTCTACTGCGATTCGACGAGCAGGATAACGAATACTATTGCACCAAGTGCACGTGGTTCGGAACGGAAGCGGCCGCGCAGGAGGCGTTGCGCCAGCTCATGTTCAACAAGCACCGGGTCAGGATCGTCCGGCGACTGGCCGGTTCCAATCCATCGGCCGCGGAACGGTAAACCTCAATCCCTTTGACCCGAAAACATCATTAAATATGACCCCTGCATTGTTCCGCATCTGCTGTTGTATGCTTTCAATCCTCCCGTTGCGCTTGACGGCGGCATCTTCCAATAGTGATCGCAAAGGAGGCACCCTGCTTTTCAAATCGGGTTTCGAGGATGGCGTCTCCATTAAAGGGACGGCGATCGTTGGCCTAGACCAGAGTTCGCCCGCGGGGATGAACAACTGGGACCGATTATCCGAATATCTGCCCTGGGTGAAAGCCACCCACGCTTACCTCGAGGGAGGATCGATCCAGATTTCCCCGGATCCTCAAAATCCCGGGAACAAGGTGCTCCACTTTCACAATACCGGGCTCAGCCGTGAAAAAACCAGATCGCGCACCCAATGGAGTTTGTTGCAGGAAGCCAGTTGGGACGATCCCGGTGGCCCCAACAAATTCGACCAGCAATTTTACCGCTACCGGATGTTCATCCCCTTGGAGATAAAAGCGGCCATCCCTTTGGATCAGGAGTCGCCGTGGTTCGGCATCTTTGAATCGCACTCCTGGATTTCGGACGAAACCAGGCATGTCATCCGTATCAGTAAAAATAGAAATGGGCCTTGGTATTTCTTTGCCCGGCAGGAACAAGCTCCTGCCGACAAAAAAGTGAGGCAAAGCATGAAAATAGTCCCCACCTACCAAAATACGGAATATCAGAACGTGGAGGTCCCGTTCGGGGAATGGTTCACGCTCGATATCTTTTTCAAGTATCATGAATCGCAAGGCCGGTTTTTTGCCGCGATCACCAGAGAGGGGCGGCCGCGCCAAACCATTGCCGATTTCAAGGGCGCCACTCGGAAGGGCACCAAACTTCACGACCAGATGATTTTCAAAATGTATCACAGCGCCGATTGGCTCACGCTGCTGCCGGGCGGGACGCATGTTTATTACGACAACCTCGAAATTTGGTCGGATTTTCCCGCGGGCTACGACCATCAACCAACGATCAAAAAATGAATCGGCATCAATTCCGTGGCTGAAAGGCGACCGGAATTCAGTCCAAGTGGGACAGACCGGCAGGATTGCCGCTGCTTGAGCCAAACCATCTTCGCCCGGCAGGATACGCTCATTTCACCGGCGATCGCCGGCCATACCGCCGGGCCTTCGATCAGGGTTCGACCGCCTCCGGCGGCAGCGGATGGTTGATCACTCCAAAGGCATTGAGCCGATTCCGGAGGAAGTCCGGCGTATACTGGCTGAATCGCGCCCGGATCGAACCGGCCAGTTCCGCCATTTTTTGATTCCGCTCTCCGGCATCCTTGAGGTGCAGGAAGCGGCGGCCAGCCAGTTCGAGGTCCGACGCAGCAAGGATCTCGCGGACCCGCGCATGGTAGGTTCGAGCAAAGCAATCGCGGTAGGCACCATCGCGGCGATGGCATTCGGCCGCGCTCATCAGACGGTTGTCCGGACCGGGAAAAACCAGCCCTTGCGTGACGTCCGCCATGATCCACTTTCCGCCCGCATGGAACTCCGCGATCGTATGATGGCCTTCCCTATAGGCCAGAAAGATAATCCGGGCGGGGATCCCCAGCACCTGGCAGAGCCGGACAAAGATGCGCGACTGCTGATGGCAGGCCGCGGTCCCGCCAATGAGCAGTTCTTCATCGGTCAGCCCGAAACCGCCGGAGTCATTCCAGCCGAGGGGGGGCGAACTGCTGTGCGGAATGACCCGCGGAATGACGGAGCGCAGGATGAAAAGCGCCTTCGCCTCGTCGCCCGCAATCAGCTCCAATTGGAAGTCCCGGACAATTGCCTCGAATTCAGGCAACGATCCGGCTTGGTAGTGCACTTCGAGCGGAGTGTAGTCGGAATAGAGGTAGGCCGCCGTCTCCGGATTGAAGCGGATGTTGTGGTTGGCCTGCCAGCAGGAGATGCCCGGATTGTAGGTGACAATCGGTTCGTCGAACCGGTAGGCGTTGAGATGCGGCACGACCCAGGCGGGCACGGTTTCCTTCACCCAAGCCGGAGTTCCGGGAAAGACGTTATCGTTATACAAGACTTTGTGCATCGGTAGATCGGCCTCGCCCGCGGTGTCCGCCGCGGCCCAGACTGAGACTGCAACCCCAAGCAGGTAACGGGCGGAGCGTAGGGCAAGAGGCATGGCTGGGCAGGTTAGAAAACAACGGGGCAGTGGTTGGGGGAAATCGCAGCAAGACCAATTTCATTCAAGACTTGGTCCGCGGGAATCGGCAAGTCGCGCACCAAGTTGCAAAACATGAATTTGGCGATCGGACGCAAAGTGAAGGAGCATCCACGGCTTGTCGTGGGAGAATCTCCGAGTTGACTCCCGCGGAACTGAAAGGAGCGCAGGCACTCCTGCCTGCGGCCGGACGCCGAGGCGGGCAGGAGTGCCCGCGCTCCCGTGGCGGCGTCAACTCGGAGATGCACCCGCTTGTCGTCGCCAGCCCCGCTTACGCCGTCCTTGATCATCATCTGTTCCGCACCCGTCGAAGGCTTCTCGGGCAGTTACGAATCGACAAATGTGCAACGTGGTGCCCGCCCTTCCGCTGGGCATCAAATCCCTGCCATCGCAACGTGTGACCTGCCGGACCGCCGTCGCGGCGGGCCCCTAATGCGCGCCTCCATCCCGAAACCAACCGCCTCTTCCGCCTACGATTCCGCTCAGCATCATGTTCAGCCCCTTCAATTATTCTCGATGGCCTGCAATACATTCGGCGTGACCAACCGCTGGGGCTTCAGCAACGACGGCCTCGACACGGAGACGGTCCACCTCGCCCGCGGCAATTCCCACCTCGTCGCCGGGATCTTCGATCGCGAGCTCAATCAGTGGGTCTTCATCGACGGGCGTTATTCCACGCTCGGCGCGTATCTGGGTGGGGTCGGCCCGCTCACGCAGCACGAGTTTTTCCTCTTCCTGAACCAGCCCAATCGCAGCAGGCATCACGAGATCGTGCACTACGATCCGGTGACGAATCGGGAGCAGCGGATGCGCGCCGAGGACAATCCGAAGCCGTTCGATTCCTACCTCGGCTGGACCAAAGGCTATCACACCGCCGACCGCGACACCGCGCTCGTCGGCGCGGATCGTCTTCTGCCATGAAAGCGAGCTCCCCGATCTTCCTGTCCATCGCGGTTTTCTCCGCGATCGCGACCGTACGCAGCGCACCGATGGATCGGACCGCCATCATCCAGCGCGCCGTAGCGACCGGTGAGCAAACTTGGGCCGCGGCGCAGGATCCGGAACGGCAGAATCCGCGATCCAGCGAATTCTTCAGCTATGCTTTGGCGCTGTGCGAAGCGACCGCGCACCCGGAGCGGCTCGAGCAGCTATTGGCGGTCGCCGCGCGGATGCAGGATCTCAATCCGCAAAGCGACACCTACGGGAACTTCCGTTGGAACTGGAGCGACACCAACGTTGTGTCGCGCCACGTTGTTCCCGGGGGATTTTATCTTGATAAAACCTGAGCGGGCCGGGTCCCCGGGTTCTGCGCGGTAACGGGCGTGTAATCAGAACAGCGAGAGCTGGCCGGCCTCGGGAACGGCACGGCGTGCGCG
>JBBRWR010000167.1:0-13923 GCA_038249085.1 Opitutales bacterium | reverse complement strand
TCGAGGCCATCCAGCGCATCTTCACCGGCACGCCCTTCGTCCCGGTGTAATATCCGGCTCAGCCGCATTGCTGGATCGTTACCCGGAAGCCCAACTCACGCCGGCACCCAAAAACTGCTGCGGTCCGACCTGAGCAGTTACCGTCAGCTCGCGGAAGCGGCTGTATATTGTCGGGGGAATCCTTTTGTCGTACTATGCCGGCCTGATGTTGATTCCCGTCCCCGGCCACGGGGCGGGCAACCTTACCTTTGCGGGCAACCTGGTCGGATGGATCGACCGTACGTTCCTGCCAGGACGGCTCCTGCAGGGCACCTACGACGAACTCGGCATCATCACGCAGCTCCCCGCGCTTTGCCTCACGGTGCTCGGTGCGTTCGCGGGAGAGATCCTTCGCGACCGCGCACTGTCGGACGGGAAGAAGTTCACTCGCCTCCTTTTGACCGGGGCGATTTGCGTGGCGCTGGGGCTGCTGTGGAGCCTGCACTTTCCCATCGCGAAGCGGCTGTGGAGCAGTTCCTTCATTTTGCTCACCGGAGGGATGGCCTTCACCTTCCTGGCGGTGTTTTACGGCATTATCGACCTCCTGAAGTTCAGCCGCTGGTCCTTCTTCTTTGTCGTCATCGGCATGAACAGCCTGACCATCTACCTGGTTAACCGGTTCGTGAATTTCCGTTCCACGTCCAAGCTCTTGTTCGAAGGCCTCTACGCCCCCTTGAACGTGAAATGGCACGGCGTCTTCGAGAGTTTCGGAGCGCTGGCGCTGGTGTGGCTTTTGCTCTACTTCCTGTATCGGAAGAAAATATTCCTCAGCGTCTGAGGGGCGTAACGATTCAGTCGGACTGGGGTGGAACGCGATCCGCCGAAGGACGGACCAGCCCCGGTGCGCCCCCCGTGCGCCTCCGGGCACGTTTTTCCTTCGGCCTCGACCAAACGGCGCCCGGCGGTCGCCGTCCATCATCTGGTTTTCGACCGTTCACGCGCAAAGTGGATATCGCTCGGATGGATACAACCGAGTGGCGGGCGCCGGGGTAAATTCCGTCCGCCTCGGGCCCGCGGTTCGGTTCAACGAGCCCGTCCCGCTTCAGCGGATCGCGGTAATTTCGGTCAGGGCGAAGCGCGCAAAGGTGATGCGATCAAAACGGTCGTCCGCGCCATTTTCATACAGGCAGCCGGCCCGATTGCCGGCCAGGGCCACGAGGCACGAGTATGACGCCGGTCCGGGGTGCAGCACCAGCGCCCGCGGCCAGGTGCGCGCCTGATCCTCACTTGCCCGCACGGTCAGGCGGATGCGCTGCTTGCGCCGGCCGTCGGCCGGATTCGAGAACAGGATCAGACCGGGAGCACCGGCCGACGCGGGCTCACAACCCAGGATGCTGGCCTGACACACGGGCTCCACCAACGCCGGCACATCGTGCGGGGCGCTCCACGTGAGACCGCCATCCGGGCTGGTCGCTTGGGCCCGGCAGCCGCGGCCGAAATACGACCGCATATCCATGAGCAAGGTGCCGCGACCGTCGGCGAGTTCGACCACCTGGCACTCGTTTACCTTGGGACGAATGGTGCCGCCGAGCTTCCAGGTGACGCCCCGGTCATCCGAGTAGATCACATGGGAACCGAACTCATACGGCCCTCCCGCCACCCGGCCGGCCGGATCGTCGTAGCTGTGGTTCGCGGGAATCACCAACCGCCCGGCGTGCGGACCCTCCCGGATTTGGATGCCGATGCCGGGCCCGGTCGCATACCAGCCCCACCGCGGATCTTTCGCCGCGGCCGTGATCTCTTGGGGCGCGGACCACGTGACGCCCTGATCGGTCGACCGCATCACCCACGGCGTCCGCGTGCCGGGGCTTCGTTTCGGCACGATGTCCTTCAGCAGGTCCTGCTCACGATTATGCGTGGCCAGCAGCCACACCGTGCCGGTCGCACGGTCCACCACCGGGCAGGGGTTGCCGCAGGTGTTGGAGCCGTCGCTCCAGATCAACTGCGCCGCGCTCCACGTGCGTCCATCGTCGGTGGATCGTTTCACCAGCAAATCGATGTCGCCGCTGTCACTGCCGTTGTTCCGACGGCCTTCGCAAAACGCCAGCAGCACGCCGCTGTTCAGCCGCAGGACGGCCGGAATCCGGTACGTATGGTAACCGTCCCGCCCGGAAACGAAGACGTCGTTTTTTTCCACGGCGACCACCGGGAGTGGGGTGAGCGCAACGGCGAAAAGAGCGAAGAAAATTCGGAATGAATGCATGAAGTGATCAACGGCCATTGCGATCCACGGGGCGGTCATCGCGCCGTCCGACTGCACGGAGGAACCTGAATCGCGCGCCCATGCGACGGGAACCGTGGTCAAAAATCCACCGCAAACGTCAACGTGTAGACCCGCGGCTCAATTGTGCCGAGCACCACCGTCTGGCCGGTCGTGAATTTCTTCACCGGCAGCGGATCGTCAACGTCGAGCAGGTTGCGCACATTCAGCTGCAGACGGTAGTTGAAATTGCCGAACGATTTCATCCGCCCGCGATAACCGGCCAGCCCGTCAAAGTACAATTCCTGCCGTCCGCGGTAGGGCTGGTTGACATCGAGATTGGCTTTGCCCGCGGCATCGGTCGCCAAGGCATAGCCGATGGTCTGCGCGTCACGCCAGCGGGCCGCCCCGCCAATATTGCAGCCCTTCAGCGGCCCGGCGGTGAACCGGTAGTTGGTGATGAGGTTCATCCGGGCGGGAGACGCATTTTCGGTCGAGCGGCCTTCGACCGCCTTGATAAAGGAGAACGTCTGGCCGACGAGAACGCTGTTGTAATACTGCTCCAAGGTCTGGCCGGTGGGCTGGCTCGCGCTCACAGGTGCGGTCTTCCATGTGACCGGACGACGGGATGCGTCGACCTCGCCGTTGTTCGCCACCACGCCCTGCCACACCGGCAGGCGCTGTGCGACCCAATCAAACCACGCGGTGGCGATATTGGATTCCTTGGCGCGCGATTTGGATCCGTTGATCCGGATGTTCCAATTTGGGATCGGGGTCAGATCGAGTTCCAACTCATAGCCGGTCGCCACCAGATCCTCCATCGTCAGGTAGTTGCCGGCCGGACGGACCAGGTACCCATTCCTGTTTCCATCCGTGACATTGATTCGCGCGATGGACGGATTGAGATCGATCACCCGCTGTTCGATCGTCTGGAACGTCGGGCGCATCTGCTTGATTTGCGTCGAGGTCTGCTGCGGGCCGTTGTTGCTCTCGTATTTGTTCAACCGGAGCGCGACCTTGTCGCTCCAGAGGTCGAGCCGGATGCCGTAGTCCTTCCCCTTCCCCGCGGCACCGGCAATCGTGTTCCCAAACGGATCCCAGTTGCCGATGCTGAGGTTGAAGGTGGACGATTGGTTGTAGAAAACGCCCAGCCACTTCAGCGGTCGCGCGACGACTCCAAAGTTGCGGTTGATGCCGGATTGCACGGGCCCGAATTCACCATAGGCGGTGTCCCACATCACCGGGTAAAGGCCGGAAAAATCCTGCGCGACCGAGGCGGCGTCGAGTTCCGCATTCCGGACGAAATCCTTGCGATAACCAAACGTCAGCACCAGCCGGCTCCGGTTTTCCCGGTCGGGGAGAAAGAAACCCTGCCACGCGAAAATCCGCCCCTCCATCCGGGTGAGGTTCCCGCCCGCCGGCGCATTTCCGGCCAGCCGTTTGCCCTCGGCGGAAACAAGCCCCGTGTCGTAAAGACTAAGTTGATACGGAACTCCGTTGGCATCGTTGAGCTTCCATGCGGAACCCAACGGGCCGGCCGCGGCGGCGACGTCGTAGGGCGTGTTGAAGTAGTGGCGGACCTGCGGCGTACGCGTCGCATTGATGGCCCAGTTCCGCGTGGTCTTTGGCGTGAGCACGAGACCGGGAATCACGGGATTGTCCAGGATGCGGCGGGTGATTTGGTTCGAGGTCCGGCCGTCCCGTTCCTGCCAGGAGTAGAGCCCGTAGACCCGATGGCGTCCCAGCCAACGCGCCCACGATCCACGCTGGGCAAACTTCCGCGCCAGATCCAGTTCGTACGAAAGCGTGGCGCGATAGTCGTCCGTGGTACTGAAGGAGACGTCGTTTCGGATCAGCCCCTGGAAGTAATACTTCCCAAAATTGGGGTTCGAGGTCGTCGTGCCGGGACTGAACTGGTTGGGATCGACCATCAGGTTGAGGTTGTTGCCGCCGACCTGAACCGTCTCGGGCCCGCCGTCCACCCTCGGCCGGGCGTCCTCGCGGTTGTAGGCGATTTCCAGATTCAGATTCGTGGCCAGTTTTTGCTCAACGATGACCGTTTTCGTGTAGGCCCGGTAGAGCTGCTGCCGGCCGTGGCCCATGAGGTTCACGTCAAACGGGAAAACGCCCGGGTCGAGCAGGCTGGTGACGAGACCCGCATCGTAAATCGGATTCACCCCGGGGAGGGTCGAGGGATTTTTCACCACGACGGAATTGCGCCAGCCCCGCAAATCGCCGCTGTCCGTCAGCACGGGGTTCTGACCGGCCTGCGCGAAGATCGGATTGGTCGCGATGGTCGCGAAACTCCCGTTGTTGTTGAAAACCGGCCTGGCCACCGTGTAGCCGCTGCCCGGGATCCGGTTCGCGTTCAACCACGGCGTGACGTAGTCGGCCGGCACGATTCGGTTCAGGCCGTTCACCGCCCGAACCGCCTTTTCCCCCTGCAGAACGAGCGTCGTACCCGAAAAGGGCTGGAACGTCACCGCACCATACCAGCGCCGGTCGCGGTCGGACGTGGGCGACTTGTAATCATGCTGCTCCGAACTGAGGCCCATGAGTCGCAGGGCCAGCTTCCTGGGCAGCACCACGACGTTGGCGTCGAAGGTGGCGCGTTTCGAATGTTCCGAACCGTATTGAAGTTCGAAACCATATTTGTTGCGCATCTGCGCGCGGGCCGGGGTGGCGTCGATGATCCCGTTGGGATTGCCCAATCCGAACAGGATCGCGTTGGGGCCGCTCGCGATGGAAACCCGGTCCAGATTGAAATTGTCGGTCGGATTCCCCATGGCGAAAAAATTCCGGGAGATGGTGGCCGGTCCCAAACTCCGGACCCGCCCCGCCAGATTCGCCCGTTGGATGCCGCCGCCTTCCCATAAGACGTTTTCGTTCCCGTTCTCGACGTTGACCGAATAGATCAACGCTTGGGAGACATTCGTCAGGCCAAGATCGCTCATGAACTCCTTCGTCAGCGACTCAATTTGATTCGGTACATCCTTGAAATTTGTCCGCAGTCGGCTGCCCGCGAGCGTCTCCGTGGCGACCCATCCGGTTTCGGCGTCCGAGACGATTACGAAGGGGGAAAGTTCGACGACGCCTTCCGTCTTTCCCGCCGCGTTGCCCGGCGGGGGCATCACCTGCGCCAAGGCCGGGATCGGCTGGCAGGTCGCGACCGCAAGCGGGAGAAGAAGGAGCGGGCGGTGTTTGAACATGAATCGGCCGAATCGGATGGGGTGGGTGTTCATGACAAGGGGAGGAAGGTCAGCGGTTTCCCCCGGCGTACAACCGAAAGCCTCCGGTACTTTTTTCGACCCACCGCCCACCGGCCGCGTTACTCGATCGCCCCCCCGCTGGAATCCCGGCGCCGGAAAAGACACCGAGGGCCCCGGTTCGGAAATTCGTTGGTTTGAAATTCCGCGATTCCAGATGCCCGATGCCAGATTTCACGATTTCACGATTTCCGAAATCCTTCGGTTGCGGCTGCCGCGTTAGGAAATGCTCGATTTACCCGTTCGCGACCGGCGCCGAGACGGATCCGCCGGAAAAAAATTTCGGCAGCAGGAGCGTCTGCCGGTGCGGCAGTGTCCCGGCGTTCATCAGCTGCAGGATTTGACCCGCCGCCTTCCGGGCGAACAGGCGCGGAGCGCAGACGTAGCGGGCGGGCGCCGGCGCCAGAAACCGTAGAAAGGAATCGTCGTCGCGCGAGATGACTGAGATGTCCTGCGGGATGGTCAGGCCGCGCTGCGCCAGGATGCTCACGACCGACAGGTACGAATAGGAGTGGCTGACGACCAGACCGGTGGGGCGCTTCGCCCGGCCCAACAACTGACCGAGCGCCCGCGCCACTGACTCCACGTCATCGTGATGATAGACCGTTTCCGTTTCAACCTCGGCGTGCCCGGAGGCGCGCGCTCCCTCGCAAAATCCCTGTTCGCTGCCCAGATCGCCCGCGCAGCGCGATTCGCGGTTGATGAGCGCGATGCGCCGGTGGCCGTGGCCGATCAGGACGCCGGCGGCATGCCGGCAAACGGCCCGGAAATCGATATCGACAAAGGGCAGATCAAACGCCGGGTAGGCCGATCCACCAATCAGACAGGGCACCCCGCGCGCGTGAAACCAACGCTGCATCGGTTCGGAGGACATCCACAGCAACCAGGCGTCGTGCCGGTGCTGCTGGATCAACCGTTCCAAGGCGCGCTGCGGCTTGGCTTGGTAAAATCCCAATCCCTCGTGGACCGTGGTGCGACAGTCCTCCTGCAGCAGCTGGTCCTTGATTTCGTTGATCGAAAGGGGAATGACCGGTCGGAGCTGGTCGACCGGTTCCGGAATCAGCACGCCAAGGGTCCGGCCCGGCCGGCCATGGCGGATCTTCTTCGGCCGGGGCTCCGGGATGCGGTTGCCGACTCCCGGCACCGTCGAGACAGTTCCCTCGCGCCTGAGCTGGCGCAGTGCCGCGCGAATCGTGTTGCGGCTGGCCTGGAGCGTCTCACCAAGCGCGCGCTCGGACGGCAACCAGCCGTGCCACGTTCCGTTGGCAATTTCAGCGCGCAATTTCGCCGCGAGCTGACTGGCGACGGTGCGTTGGGGTATCAGCGTCATGCGTGAGGCCGCGGCGGCGGAATCAAGTCTTCGCTCCGGCGAGCGACAACCGCGTGCTTCGCCCCGTTCCTCATTGGAGGATTCCGCGCAAATGTTGGTCGAACGAGTCGTTGCGGAACGATGCCGGGGCGCGCGGCGTGGTGCCGGATGAAGCGCACGGCGCGATGAAGGGAACTGAATCCGCCGCCGACCATGAACCGCACGGCCGCGCCGTAGGGCGTCCCGGGGTGAAACGTTGGAACAGGGATTTCTTCATGGGAACGGGGAAGAGATGGTAACCCGGGACTTTCTCCGGCGAAAGGATTCTCTCGGGTCGATCGCGAAAAAAGGCGCCCCTCGATTTCGGGCATTTACCCGGTGGGGCGCGGCGCGAACGTAGCGCCGCAGGCGTTCATCCGCACTTTGCAGACGAGGCTTCGCCTACGTCTGCACTCCCTTTTGCAGGATATTTTGCAGGAGATTGAGATGCGCCCGACCGACACAGACGGCGCCAAGCAAGAGCGGGAGCGGCGCACCGGTGAGGCCGGACCTGATGGGCACCGGCAGGGTTGGCCGTTGAAAACGACGCACTTCGCCGTTGCGCCGTTGACAGGGCCGCAGGCGCCGCAATGACAAGAGGTCGCGCGCATGTCCGACCAACTGCCGATTTTCCACGTCGTGGGTTTCACCGGGCACCGACAGTTGCGCGACGTGGCGGGACTCAATCGCGTGATCCGCGAAGTCCTCACCGGCTTGCGGGCGGAAGCGGGCGTCGAATGGCTCGCGCTTTCGTCGGCCGCCGCCGGCAGCGACATCGTGTTCGCCCGTTCCGCGCTCGCGCTTGGGCTGGGCTGGGAGGCGGTGCTCCCCTTGCCACCGGCAGAGTTTCGTCGGGATTTCTCCGAATCCGGGTGGCGCGAGGTCGAGGCCCTGCTGGCCGATGCCGAGCACGTGAGGGTGATCAGCTGACCCCTCCCGGTCCGACCCCCGGAAGATCCAGTTTCCTATCGGTCGGTCGATGACGGCGAGGCCCGACAGCTCCTCCCAGTTGCGCTGTTGGGCGGGGGAAAGCGCCTCATCGAAGACAATCACGTCGGCGCCGTCGGCTTGGGCGAGGTTCACCAGTTCCTGCGCCTTGCCGCTGCCGAGCAGCAGCGAGGGCGTGGCGCGCCGCAGATTCACGAGCTCGGTGCGCGTGACGGCGATGCGGAGGTTCTCCACGAGTTCCTTGAGTTCGGCGAGGAGCTCGACCGCCTCGCCGGCCGCCATCTGGGAAGTTTGCACGCCGACGAGAAAGGCGCGTTCGAGCTTGGCGGGTTTGTCGGTGAGGAAGTCGGCCATGAAAGTGGCGCGCAGAGTGCACCACGGAAGATTGGTCGTCAATGGGGGTGGCGTAGCACTGGTCAAGCCCGGGTGGGCGGTTCATCGCGCCCCTTGATGACGACGGGGGGCTGCACCGCTTCGCGCCCACCGCGCGGGCGGAAGCTCCGCGCTACGGCCCGCATCGTCGCGAAACGGTGCGATGCGGATCGATATTGTCCCGCCGCAACTGAACAGGTGAACTGCGACTGATGAAATTCCGGGCTTTTCGATTCGGCGTGGTGGTGGGTCTGATGGCAGCCGCCGCGGGCGCGCGGGCGGCGGAGGGCGAGGGGCGGCGGCTTTTTGTCGCCGCGGAGGACGTCGGGAGCGGCGACGGTTCGGCGCGCGCGACCGCGGCCGACTTTCGGAACATGAAATTTTGGAACGGCATCAATGCGAAGCTGGCGGCAGGGCCGGTGACGGTCACGTTTCTGGCCGGACGCTATGTCGTGAGTGCGGACCCGGCGCGCCACCTGCCGCCGCTCCAGCTCGACGGCCTCGGCCACGAGCGCCACCCCCTGGTGATCGAGGGCGAGCGCGCCGGCGCGGTGGTTTTCACGCGCCACGAGGAAGACCGGAAGATCGCGGATTACCCCAAGGCCGAGCGGGCTGCCCTCAAGGGCCCGGGGCTTTTCTTTCTGGTCAACAGCCGCAACGCGACCGTGCGGCATCTCGCCTTCACCGCGCCGGACGTTCCGATGGGCTACGCCACGAACTTTGCCGGCGGGCGGAACCTCACGATCGAGGACTGCCACTGGCACGATCTGCAGGGCGTCTACTTCGGGGCGACCGGCACGACGGGTGCGGCCACCGATCACGTGACCTTCCGGGCCTGCCGCTTCGAGCGCGTCGGCAGCGGGGCCCATGCGCACATGATCTATAACGCCTACGATCCGCTCCACCTCCGGCTCGTCGGCTGCCATTTCGAGGATTGCGCCGGCGACTACGTCCGCTTCCGCGATGGCTCGGATTACGGCGTCGTGATCGGCTGCACCTTCCGCTCGACTGGGAAATACCTTGGGGGGCACCAGCCGTTCGTGGCGATTCCGCTCTTCAACGACGACAATCCCGCCGCGCCGTCGCGGAAGCCCAACTACGAGTATTTCGGCACCAATTTCCTGATCTGCGACAACCGGTTTATTTATGACACCGAGGAGAAACCGGATACGCGGATCGCCGTGCTCTTTCATCACAGCGGATTCGATCCGCCCCACCGCCGCCACCTGCTCGACCGGGCCGAGGCGCAGGTGCTGCGGAGCGGAACCGTCGGGGAGAGGAAGGCGCTCATCCTGAAGAATCTGGGGGTCGACGTCGCGAAGGTTCATGTCTTTCGCAACGAGTACGTGCACGTCGCCCATCGGGGCGTCTACCGCTGCAACGCGAGCTACGGCGCGAAGGCGCGCGGGGGCGAAGGGCGGTTCGACATCGGGGATCTCTTCAACGCCGAGCCGGTGGTCGCCACGGCCGACCAGGCGCTGGAGTATTTCGGCCGCCGCACCGCACGCACCTACTGAACTCCGTGGGGTGAGGGATCCTACTTCGACGGCTCGGTGCCGCTGGCTTCGTCCGCCGGTTCGGAGCGCAGGCCGTGCAGTTTCAGTTTTTCGCGGACCGTGAGCCGCGACCAACCCAGGAGGAGGGCCATCTGCGTGATGTTGCCGGCTGTGGCGGCGTGGGCCTGGGTGAGCAACTCGCGCTCGACCGTCCCGAAAACGCTGGCGATGGCGCCACTGCCGGGCTGGCGCCGGGCCTGCGCCAGTGCCTCCCCGCACAAGACGGCCAGGGTGCGGCCGGACACATCCGCCGGCACGCCAGCCGGCCCCTGGGCCAGCGCCGCGCGGGCCATCTCTTCGGTGATCAGATAGCCGTGGGCTTTCAGCAGCATCCGCTTCACCACGTTTTCCAACTGGCGCACGTTGCCGGGCCAGGGTTGCGCGGCAAGGAGTTTGAGCGCGGCCGGTTGCATCGCCGCCGCGCCGCCGAGTTCCGCCCCGTGGCGCGCGACAAAGTATTTCACCAGCGCCGCGATGTCTTCCCGGCGATCGCGCAGCGGGGGCAGCGGGATGACCACCACATTCAGGCGGTACCAGAGATCCTCGCGAAACCGGCCGCTGGCGACGTCGGCGGCCAGAGCGCGATGCGTCGCGGCGATCACGCGCACGTCGATCGGGATGGCTTCCCCGCCGCCCACCCGGGAAATCACGCGCTCCTGCAATACGCGGAGCAGTTTGGCCTGGGTTTCCAGCGAAAGGTCGCCGATCTCGTCGAGAAAGAGGGTGCCGCGATCAGCCTGCTCGAAGCGGCCGATGCGCCGCGTTTCCGCGCCGGTGAAGGCGCCGCGCTCATGGCCGAACAGTTCGCTCTCCAGAAGATTCACCGGGACGGCCGCGCAATTGACGGCCACGAACGCCCTGGCCTTGCGCTGACCCCTCCCGGTCCGACCCCCGGAAGATCCAGTTTCCTATCGGTCACTTCGGGGCCGACCCAAAAGGGTCAGGCCTTGCGCTTTGCGGTTGACGGCACATCGGGGGCGCGCACTCTGGCGCGATCATGGCTCGCAAGCTCCGGCTCGAATTCGAGGGTGCCGTTTATCACGTCATCAATCGGGGCAACTATCGCTCGGCTCTGTTTCGCGAGGAAGGCTCCAAACTGGCGTTTCTCGCGTGCCTCGGTGAGGCGTGCGAGAAGGCGGGCTGGCAGGTGCATGCGTGGTGCGTGATGACCAACCACTTTCATCTGGCGTTGGAAACTCCGCGGGGAAATCTGGTGGCCGGCATGCAGTGGCTGCAGAGCACTTTTGCCCTGCGCTTCAACCGGTACCGGCGCGAGTGCGGACATCTTTTCCAGGGGCGCTACAAGAGCCTGCTCGTCGATCCCGCCGACGGGCTCGGTGCGCTCTGTCACTACCTTCACCTCAATCCTGTTCGGGCCGGTGTCACGACCGTCGATCGCCTGGCGGATTGGGCCTGGAGCAGCTTTCGGTGGCTGATGACACCCGGGGAACGCGCCGCTTGGTATCGGTCGGAGGCGTGCTTGGAACACGCCGGCGGGCTGGCGGACACCGCCGCAGGACGGCGCCAGTATGCCGAGTATCTGGCGTGGCTGGCAGAGAACGCGCCGGAACAGAAGCGCCTGCGGTTTGATCGGATGTCGAAAGGTTGGGTCGTGGGGACCAAAGAATTCAAAGCGGCGCTGGTGGACGATCATCGCGAGGCGGTAGCCGTGCTGGAGCGCGGCGAACCTGATTTGGCTGAGACTCGAACGGCCCGACTCGAGAAACGCCTGGATGAGTTACTGGCGGCGATGGGGAAGAGGCGCGGGGATCTTGACGTCGAACGAAAATCCGCGCCGTGGAAGGTGGCGCTGGCGGCGGAAATGAAGGCGAGCACCACGGCGACGAATCAGTGGCTGGCGGATGCCCTCGCGATGGGGAGTCCCTTCCAGGTGAGCCGGCTGGCGAGCGCGTGCCGGGCGGAGCCCGGAGCGGCGGCACCGTTTCTGCGGGCCATGAGAAGCGGAAGGCGGCGCCAAGCGTGATCGCTTCGATCCCCATCCTCTTCCCTCCGTAAACCCGAGCCGCTGCTGCGACAACAATTCCAACCACGTATCTCCACCCAGCGGCCTTGACGTGGTTCATTTATGGTCCACCTTGCGGCGATGCGAACAATCCGAGATCCATCGGCCAAAGACGTTTTTGCGATCAAGCGAACCATCTCCCGGACGCTCCGCTCCCGGTTGAAGCAGCGGGGAGTCACCCTGGCGTCTCTCGCCCGCGACACCGGCACCAGTCGCACGGCGATCCGGAGAGTGCTCGACGCGAGCAACACCTCGATCACCCTTTACACCATCGTGCGGACTGCGCGCAGCCTCGGTTACCAGGTCCGTCTTTCCCTCGAACCATCCATCGAGAGAATTGAACGCGTGGAGGCGCCCGCCGAAGCCGTCCCCCTCATGAGGGACTTGGGCGAGGCTCTTGATCGCCTGCGAGCGCGCTGATGGACATCATCGTCCCGCACGCCATCAGGAGAAAGGAATTGGGCGGACAGATTTCCGACGAGGCGCGGAAGCTTTTCGCGAAGCTCAAGGAGAAGCCTGAATTGGCGATAGGGATCAGTTCTCCCGGACTTCCCCCAAGATCGTCGCTGCACAAAGTCTACGCGACGACCGCCGGCGGCGCGCGCCGGCTCCTGTTTTTCTGTCGGCACCCGGGCATCCCGCATTTCCCGCAACCTGCGGCCGCACACCCACCTTTCTCGAACCTGAATGAACGGTGGGTCCTCCTTTTCTATCGGAACAAGTCGGACTCGGTTGGGCGGAACATGAGCCCAAAGAACTCAGATTTCACCAGCCAGCTGTCGAAAAATCTCACCCTGGCCCTCGACGACATTTCGAATAGCACGCCGACCGCCCCAAGGTTTGACGTCTTGTGACCCACCGCGATCACGGCGAGAGCCCACGACGCGGCTCATCCGTCACGCCGCTTTTTCTTCGGACACGACCTCCGAAACGAGCCGTGACCTATTCGCCGTCGGCTCCGCGGCGCAGACGTCTCCATATACTTTCGCCGGGCTCCGCCGTCGCCACCACCTCCGCTTTGCTCCGATAGCTTCTTTCACGTCCCGCATTGATACGTCCCTGCATGACGGCCGCATGACACCAGATTTCAATTACACGCTTGAACGTTCAAGCGGCGGCGCTAGTCGTCTGCATGCAAGTGAAACCCGACCACGTGTTTGCGAACCTCGCGGAATGGCGTCGCTCATCCATTAGGTTACTTTACCTCTGATTGTTCACGGAAATCGCGGGGGGGCACTTCACGAAGTAATGTTAATAAGGCCCCGCGGTGTAGTCCGAGTTTGCCATCAGCGCGGCCGGGGAGAGGGACGCGCGATCCTCGGGCAAGGCGGCTCCGGCGGTATTCCGCAGGTTCCCGGCCGGGACCTCGCTTTTCGCTTTCGCGTGGTTGAGATACGCCGCGGGTATCCTGGCTCCGGCAAGGCTTAACTCCACCTCACGGACCCGCGGCTTTTCGTCCGGAGCAGAGCGAGCCGCCACCAGGCCGGCCGCGTGCGAGCGGGCGGCCTCGGTCGCATCGACCGCGGGCTTGTCCGCGAGGGCCGACGCATCGCCCTCATGAATCGCCGGGCGGTCAGCGATCGCAGCGTCAGTCACGGCCAGCTGATCGGCGATCGCATCCTCGACGACGGCAGGTTGGTCGGCGACGGAGATGGCCTTGGACGCGGCGGCGGCCGGCTTGTCCGCGAGATTGCGATCATAGGGCAAGGCGGTCCTGAGTGTGGAGGCCCGCCGCCTTTTCAGGTGCAGCGCCGCGATCACCGCTTCGGGCAGGAATTCGTAGGGGAAGACGGTAAGGCCGGCCGCGTGGCGGACGACCACGCCGTTCGCGGTGTAGTTGATAATTTCCACCGCCACATACCGTCGTCCATCCGTCAAAGCCAATTCAGGAAACGTCAGGATCGGTTGATAGGCCAGACCGCGCGGAGCCGTCAACAGGGCGAGTAGCATCAGGAGGAGACTCGCGCTGATCTTGCGGACTTGGTTCTTCGAGTTAACTGGAATGTTGGGGCGATGCATGAGCGAAACCTCCTAGCATAGAGCTGGTCCCACTCGGACGCCGGCTGATTCTGCATAGGTAAAAGCGGACGGGAGACCTCGCCGCAAGGGGGATAGACGAGGGCAAAACCGGCGCAGACGGCCAAAAACGATTGCCATAATGCCGGGGGGGC
>JBBRWR010000166.1:0-14021 GCA_038249085.1 Opitutales bacterium | reverse complement strand
TGGGCAGCGGAGGCTCGGTTCAAACTGACTCAGGAGTAATACCGCTCGTGTCATAACGTCAAGACCGCAGATGCCAGTTTCTCCGCGTCAGCGGCAATCGGGCGGAAAACTCGAACTTACCAAGTGTGTCCATGGCGTCATGATCGCACAGTGAGGGATCGTCATCGACGACCAGGATGCGCTTCAAAAGGCGGAAGGGTTCAGGTTGATCAGGCCGCGATGTGGCGGTGATGACGTAGCGGCTGGGGAGCAGTTTCCGACCGGCGAGCGAAGATAGCCTGGGTGCCCACCCGCTGCGCTATGTCGTCCCCGCCGGGCTGCGCGGTGAGGGCACCGCGCCCACCTGAAGGTCGCATTTTCGGTGTGAACGTCAGCGGGTTCGTCTGCATTGTTTTGGAAATGGCCGCCGCCTCACCGGCCAGGCTGTCCGACTCGATTCGAAGGCTGGGTGCGTGCTCCAGCCAACGTCAGACGAGCGACGCGCGGATGTCGCTCCCGCCCGCCGTCGGCG
This sequence comes from Opitutales bacterium, assembly GCA_038249085.1. Lineage (GTDB taxonomy): Bacteria > Verrucomicrobiota > Verrucomicrobiia > Opitutales > Opitutaceae > ER46. The sequence goes on along the minus strand of JBBRWR010000166.1, from coordinate 13,510 downwards.
CGGTGTCACGCTCCGCTTGGGCGCGGCGGAGGGTCTCGATTTCCCGGTTCGCCAGTTCGTCCTCCCAGTACCCCGAACGATTGTAGTGAAGGTGGAGACTGGACTCATATTCCCGGTTCAGCAGGGCGGCCTCATTATACTCGGGCGACTTTTGGACGCTTTCCCGGGAAAGACCGACAAACACTTTCGACTCGGGCCAACTGACGCGATCAATCCACCGCGGTGAAAGCAGCATCTTCTTTCCCGGCCACCAATTCCGGGTGCTGACGATCAGGTAGCGAATGGCCCAGGTCTCGGTATCGATGATAAAGTCCTCGACGTGTCCAATTTCGCCGTCGGTGGCCTGGATATGATGCCCACTCACATCATGCGTGCTGCGCAGACTGGGATCCCACGCTTTCTCGCCCTGGGGGTGATCGCTCCACCTGGCCCGATCCCGCATCGGGTAGGGGTACGCCCCCCAACTGTAGGTTCCGCCCCAATACCTCGGCATGCCGTAGTGGCCGTAATAACGCTCCTCGAATTGATGGGAGACGGGTTTGTCACTGCCCAACGCAGGACTTTCCTCGATTTGCTTCTTGGTCAATTCGACGACGATAGCCTTTCGCACTGGGTCCACTGGACCCAAGGCATAGGGAGAAAGCAGCACCTGCCGGCCGGTCAACCAGTTTCCGGTGTTCGCGACAAGATAACGAATCGTCCAGTGCCGGTCATCGAAATAGAACTCCTTGACCTTCCCGATCTCCCCGTCGCGGCTGTTCAATTTGTAACCGGTCAGCGTTTTGGCTTGGTTTAGCATCATGGTAGTTTGGTTGATTTTGGATCGTATTCTTCGGCGCCCGGGTTTGGGTCGCCGCAAGCGGGATGGCGGGCGGCGAAAATTGCTCTGCAAGAATCCTGACAAACCCTAAGCCCTCCCGGGCGGATTCGCCATGGGGTGAAACCCGCCGGTAATCTCCCTGCCGGATCGGCTCCCCCAATGGATCTTCGGCGCGGCGGCCTTCCTGCCGTGCCACGTGGCCGCACGGCGGCATTCGCGCTGGGTCCAAATGACCCGGGGCTTGCTCCGGGTATGCGTCAGGGCGGCGCGGGAGCGGGAGGCATGCTGGCCCTGGCGCGCTGGTTGCGAACGAGCTTCACCCCTTCAAGGAGCAGGAGCGGGATGCTGCCCAACGCCAGCAGCCAGAGGCCGTCGTCGAATGGCAGGAATGACGTCTTCAGGAATCGGCCGAGCGTCGCGCTGTGCTGGCTCCAGATCTGGAGGCCGAACGAGACCGCCACCACGGCCACGAGGTTGACGTTCGTGAAAAGCGGGATGCGCCAGAGGGGTTTGGTTTCACTGCGCGCGCCGAAGGACCGCAACAGTTCGGCAAAGACCAGCACGGCGAAGGCGGACGTGCGGGCCGTCTCCGGCGATCCCGTCTGCAGCCCGTGGTAATAGACCACAAACGCGACCCCCGCCGTGAGCACGCCGGTCAGGAACATCGTCCGGAGAAACCCGCGGTCCGTGAGGCGCTCAGCCGGGCGGCGCGGGCGGCGCTTCATCACGTCGGGATCGATGGGGTCCGTGGCCAGGCAGAGGGCCGGCAGCCCGTCGGTGACGAGATTGATCCAGAGCAGGTGAATCGGCAGCAGCGGGGTCGGCAGACCGATGATCACGCACCCGGTCATGAGCAGCAGTTCGCCGGTATTGCCGGCGAGAAGGTATTGAAGCGTCTTGCGGATGTTGTCGTAGATGCCGCGGCCTTCCTCGACGGCGGAGACGATCGTGGCGAAGTTGTCATCGGTGATGATCATGTCCGCCGCCTGCTTGGTGACTTCCGTGCCGGCCTGGCCCATGGCGATGCCGATGTCGGCGCCCTTGATCGCGGGGGCATCGTTGACCCCGTCGCCCGTCATCGCCACGACCGCGTCGTTCGCTTGCCAGGCCCGGATGATGCGCAGCTTGTGCGCGGCGGTGACGCGGGCGTAGACGGCGGTCACGGGCGCCCGCCGGCGGAGTTCGTCGTCGGTCATCTGGTCCAGTTCGACCCCTGTAATGGCAAGGTCGTCTTTCGCGGCGAGGCCCAGGTCCCGGGCAATGGCCGTCGCGGTGTGCGGATGGTCACCGGTGATCATCACCACGCGAATGCCGGCAGCGTGACATCGGGCGACGGCCTCTCTCGCCTCCGGCCGTGGCGGATCGAACATTCCGGTCAGCCCCACGAACACGAGCTCGCGCTCCACGGCGTCGGCCGTGAGCTCGGCGGGCGCCGCGTGGTCCAGGTCGCGCCGGGCGGAGGCGAGCACGCGCAGGGCCTGTTGGGCCATCACCGCGACCTGGGCCAGGATGTGCTCCCGGTCGGTTGCGGCCAGCGGACGGACCCCCTCCCGGGTCGTGTGGTGCGTGCAGCGAGCCAACAACGGGCCGGGCGCACCGTTGACGAAGGCGCGGAGTCTTCCGTCCGGCAATCGGCGGATCACCGCGCTGCGTTTCCGGTCGGAGTCGAACGGTAGTTCGTGCTGCTGGGGCCACTCCTGCTCGATCCGCGCGCGGTCGCCGCCCGCTTTGCGACCCGCGGCCAACAGGGCCCCTTCCGTCGGGTCGCCCACGGTTTTCCAGGCACCGTCCGCCTGGACAAGGTGCGCGTTGTTGCAGCCGAGGAGGACGGTCGCGAGCTCGAGCAACGGCGCCGCGTGCGACGGTGCCGCCTTTCCTCCCTCCACGTGGACTTCGCCATCCGGTCCGTAGCCTTCGCCGGTGACCTCGTAGCTCTGGCCCGCCACGAAGAGGGCGCGCACGGTCATGGCTCCCACCGTCAAGGTGCCGGTCTTGTCGGTGCAGATGACCGTGGTCGAACCGAGCGTTTCGACGGCCGCCAGTTTGCGCACCAGCGCGCGCCGCCGGGCCATGCGCAGCACGCCGAGCGAGAGGGCGACCGTGACCACCGCCGGCAGCCCTTCCGGCACGGCGGCCACGGCGAGACTGACCGATGTCATGAACAACTCGAATGGTTTTGTCCCGCGCAGCAGGCCCAACCCGAAGAGCAATGCGACGATGCCCAACGCCGCCCAGACGAGCACCCGGCCGAACGAGTGGAGCTTTTTTTCCAGCGGGGTTCGTGCCTCCGCCCCCGCTTCCTGCATCAGTCCCGCGATGCGGCCCAACTCGGTCTGCATCCCCGTGGCCACGACGACGGCCTGGCCCGTGCCCGTGGTGACGCTGGTGCCCATGAAGAGCATGTTGGCGCGATCGGCCAGCGGGACTTCGCCCGGTTCGATCGTGGCGGAATGCTTCGTCACCGCCTCCGACTCGCCGGTCAGCGCGGACTCGATACACGTGAGGGAAGCCGCCACCAGGAGCCGGGCATCCGCGGCGACCAGGTCGCCGGGTTCCAACGCGAGGATGTCACCGGTGACGATGCCGGCGGCCGGAATCGAAATGACCTGCCCGCCGCGGCGCACCTTGGCCTGGGGCGCGGTCATCTTCTGGAGCGCCGCGATGGACTTCTCGGCGTTGAATTCCTGGTAGAAGCCGATGGCTGCGTTGAGGACGACAATCGTGAGGATGGCGATGGCGTCGATCGTTTCGCCCAGCAGGCCGGAGACCACCCCGGCGGCGATGAGGATCCAGATGATGAGACTCTTGAACTGCCCGAGGAGGAGCTGCAACGGGCTGATGCGCTGGCCTTCCTTCAGCTCGTTCGGGCCCTGGGTCGCGAGGCGCTGCGCGGCTTCCGGGGCGGAAAGTCCGGACGCGGAGGAATGGTTTTGGGCCAGCACGTCCTCGGTCGGGAGCTGATGCCACCCGTGGCCGGCCGTCGGCGCCGGCGGGGGCTGGTGGCCAGTTGGGAGCAGGCCCCGCGCGCGCTTCAACCAGCGCCTGGCCCACAGAAACTCGGTCGCCAGAATCGCGAGCCCGAGCGGGATCACCAGGATCGCCGGGCCGGGCAACACCACCATGGCGAGGCCCACCAGCACCACGGTGCCCCCCAGCACCGCGACCACGACTTTGCGGGCGATCCGAAACGTCGGCTGGCGCAGGAGCAGGCGAAATCGGGCGATGAGGGGGTTCAGGGTGGTTTTCACTCCGGCTTGTCCGGATGAAGGCGTCCGGCCTCCACCCTGTCTTCCGCCGCTGCAATCTCGGCGACCTTTCGAGCGATATCCTCGGGTGACAGAATGAAATCGATCCACCCGCTGGCGATCGCGCTTTCCGGCATGTCGGGCTGGGTGGCCGTGTCGAGCTTCTGGGCGATGGTAATGCCTCCCGCTTCTTTGATGCCGCGCAGGGCCTCCGCCCCGTCCCCATCATAGCCAGAGACAATGACCGCGATCAGTTTGCCTTCCCAATGCTCGGTCAGGGACCGCAGAAAGACCGTGATCACATCGGGCCATCCCCGTGGCTTGGAGATCGGTTTCAGTCGGAACTCTCCATTCAGCACGTGCAGGTCGCGTTGCGCCGGAATGATGAACACCTGGTTGGGTCGGATATCCAATTTCTCCGTGATCAGCACAACCGGCATCGCGGTGAACCGCGGCAGGATCTCGTGCAATTGCGTGGCGACGTTTCTCACGTGATTGACGATGACGATGGCGACCCCGAGGTCGGCGGGGAGGTGCCGGAGCAGCCGGGTATAGGCATCGAGCCCCCCGGCGGAACCGCCGACGCAGACGACGGGAAAAGTTTTGGCGGGACCGTTGACGTCCATCTTTTGCAGCTTTTCCGGAGTCAGAGGTTTTGTTTTCATATTCGGTAACCGGGTATCGCTTCACCGAGGGACCACCACCATAACTGTTTCCGCGGACGCAGGCCATGGGTTGTTCCCCTCCCCGTGCGTTCTAACTATGGCTGTCGAGCGGTTGGCGCGTTCCTTGGGCATCCCACGTGGACAAGTTGAGGTCCAGCGGTGGCGACTCCCCCCTCAGACGCCTTCATCGCCCGTTGGTCTTCGGCCTGGGCCGCATGCAGGAAATTCTCGCCATGAACTGCCGGCCCGTGACGATGCTCTCCAGCCAGCTACCCGATTGCGACGCGTTCCTCGAGCCGCACCCCAAGTTTCTGGCCGCCACACTCAAGACCTACTTCAATACGTTCTGACGCATGCCCACGCTCTCCTGGATCGGCAAAGATGCCGTTGTCAACCACCACCGCGAGGTCCCTTACCGCCTCCTCCGCGACGTGCCCGAGCTCGGTTGCGGCGACCCCGGCTCCGGCAACCTCCTCGTCGAGGGCGACAACCTCCACGCCCTCAAGGCCCTCCTTCCTTACTACGGTGGCCAGGTGAAGTGCATCTACATCGACCCGCCCTACAACACCGGCAACGAGGGCTGGGTTTACAACGACGCCGTCAACAGCCCCCTCATCCAGAAATGGCTCGGCGAAACCGTCGGCAAGGAGGCCGAGGACCTCTCCCGCCACGACAAATGGCTCTGCATGATGTATCCCCGCCTCCAACTGCTGAAACAGTTTCTGCACGAGGATGGGGCGATCTTCATCAGTTTGGACGACAATGAGGTTCAGTCGCTCCGCTTCATCATGGATGAGATTTTCGGAAAGGATAATTTCGTCGCGACGCTCATCTGGCAGAAAATTTTTTCGACCAAAAATACGGCGCGCCACTTCTCAGAGAGCCATGATTACATCGTGGTTTACGCGCTGAACGCCGCAACCTGGAGACCAAATCTTGTAGCGCGTGGTCAAGCCCAAGACGCGAGATACAAAAATCCTGACAAAGATCCTCGAGGCGCCTGGACCTCAGGCGACTGCTCAGCTCGTAATTTTTACTCCGAAGGCCGCTATCCCATAACATGCCCTTCAGGCCGAATAATTCCCGGACCGCCCCCAGGAATGTATTGGCGTTACTCAAAGTCGAAGTTCGAGGAAATGAACCGCGACAATCGTATCTGGTGGGGCAAAGACGGAAATAACGTTCCTCGCGTAAAAAGATTCCTGACCGAAGTGAAAGTCGGGTTGGTCCCTGATACACTTTGGCAGCACTCGGAAGTCGGACACACGCAGGAAGCCAAAAAAGAGTTGGTTAGCACGATGAACTTCTCCGAGTCAGAGTCGGTCTTTATCACCCCCAAGCCCACGCGCTTGATCGAGCGTATCGCTCAAATCGCCAGCAACCCCGGCGACCTGATCCTCGATTCCTTCATGGGCTCCGGCACCACCGCCCACGCCGTGCTCAAGCTCAATGCCGCGCAGCCTGACCAGTTGCCGCGCCGCTTCATCGGCATCGAGATGGAGCCTGCTATCGCCAAGGACGTGACCGCCGAGCGCGTCCGCCGCGTTGCCACCGGCTACACCAATGCCAAGGGCGAGGCGGTTGCCGGGCTCGGCGGTGGCTTCCGTTACTGCCGGCTCGACGCGCCGCTCTTCTCCGCCGCCGGCGTCATCAATCCCGACGTGCGTTTCGCCCAGCTCGCCCGCCACGTCTTTTTCACCGAGACCGGCGAGCCGTTGCCACGCGAGCGCGTGCCCAACACCCCGCTCGTCGGCGTGTATCGCGGCACCGCCGTTTACCTGCTCTTCAACGGCATCCTCGGCGACCATTCGCGCAACGGCGGCAATGTGCTCAACCGCGCGATCCTGGCCCAACTCCCGCCCCACGCCGGCCCCAAGGTCGTTTACGCCTACGGCTGCCTTCTCGGCGAAGACCGCCTGCGCTCCGAGAAAATCACCTTCCGTCAGACGCCCTACGAAATCGCCACGTCATGAACCTCGCGCTCAAAGGCTACCAGACCCGCATCCTCGGCACGCTGCGCGACTACCTGCGCGAGGTGGCCCGCACCGGCGATCCGCGGAATCCGTTTGAGAAGATCGTCGCCGCCAACGCCGCGAAGGCGCTCCCGTATATCCCGGTCCAGATCCCCGGCCTCGCGGGTGTGATGCCCTACGTCTGCCTGCGCGTGCCCACCGGCGGCGGCAAGACGCTCCTCGCCGCCCACGCCATCGGCAGCGCGGTGAAGGATTACCAGCGGGCCGAGCGCGGCGTCGTGCTCTGGTTTGTGCCGAGCAATCCCATCCTCGACCAGACCCTCGCCGCGCTCAAAAACCCGCGCCACCCGTATCGGCACGCGTTGGAGAAGGGTGACGGCGCCGCCAGCCCCGGCCTCGGCGCGGTGGAGGTGTTGACCATCGAGGAGGCGTTGCGCGTCACGCCCGCCACGCTCGACGGCGCGACGGTCGTCATCGTGGCCACGATCCAGGGTTTCCGGGTGGACGACACCACGGGCCGCAAGGTTTACGACCCGATGAACGGCCAGCTCGACGAGCATTTCCGCGCCGTGCCGCCCGACCGCGTGGCCGACCTCGAAAAAGGCCCCGATGGCAAGCCCGCGCGCTCGTTGGAAAACGTGCTCCGCCTGCGTCGTCCCATCGTGATCGTGGACGAGGCGCACAACGTCCGCACGCCGCTCTCGTTCGCCACCCTCGGCAAGCTCCAGCCCTCCTGCATCCTGGAGTTCACCGCCACGCCGGACCGCGAAAAAGCTCCGTCCAACGTGCTGCACCGAGTGTCGGCGGCGGAGCTCAAGGCGGCGGCGATGATCAAGCTGCCCATCCGCGTCGTCACCCGCCCGAGTGGCGAGTGGGCGCGCCTGCTCAGCGACGCGCTCACCCTGCGGAATAGTCTCGAAGTGATCGCCGGCCGCGAAGGCCAGTCTTCGGGCGAATACCTACGCCCCATCGCCCTCATCCAAGGCCGCGACGTGGAGCACACCGTGGAGTTGAAAAAGCACCTCGTGGCCGAGCACGGCATCGCCGAGGCCGAGATCAAAATCTGCACCGGCAAACTCGACGAGTTGAAGGACGTGCGTGACCTCGCCGCGCCGGATTGCCCGGTGCGCTATATTCTCACGGTGCAAAAGCTGCGCGAAGGCTGGGACTGCCCCTTCGCGTATGTGTTGTGCAGCTTGCAGGAGACGCGCTCGGCGACGGCGATCGAGCAGATCGTCGGGCGCGTGCTGCGCCTGCCCAAGGCGGTGTTCAAGACCGAGCCCGCGCTCAACGAGGCGTACGTCTTCTCCGTTTCGCCCACGCTCGCGGAAGTGCTGGGTGAGCTGAAAGGCGCGCTGGAGTTGCACGGTTTCACCGGCGCGGAGGCCGAGCGCCTCATCATCTTCGGCGGCGAAGGCGGTGGCACGCTGCCGCTCGCGGCGCAACCGGTCGTGATCGCGGTGCATCCCGAGGATTTCGATCTGACGCTGGTCGCGACGCACGCGCCGGCTTTGCTCGGCAAAGTCTCCTTCGATGTGAAGGCCGGCACGCTCACGGTGCAGGCACCGCTCACCGAGACGGAGCAGACCTGGGCGTTGTCCTGCGTAAAAGTCCCGGCGATTCAGGCGCAGGTGACGGAGGCGGCGAAAACGGTCGCCGACGCCGTGGCCGCGTGGGGTGCGGGCGGACGCATCGCCCGCGAGACCGGCCTGCAAACCAAGATCAACTTCAAGATTCCCCTGCTCGCCATCCGCCAGGGCGACCTGTTGGAGCCCTTCGAGGCCACGCACCTGCTGGAGCGCCCGTGGCGCTTGAGCGAACGCGACGCCACGCTCTCAGAAACGCTCTACCCTTCGAAGCGCGCCGCCGGCGAGCTGGGACTCGTCGATGTCGAACGAGGCAGCGGAAAAGTCCGCACTGAGCAGACGGACACCGTGGATGAGGGCGACGACCAGGATTTCGTCGGTCGCCTGCATCAGCAGGTGATGACTCTCACCGGCGGCAGCGACTGGAGTTTCGACCGACTGGTGGCCTGGCTGGATCGAAACCTATTTCGCGACCCCGAAGAACGGCGCGAGATCATCGGCACCGAGTCCGCGCTTTTCCTGCGCAAGGCGATCAACGGCCTCCTGGCCGCGCGGGGCTTGAGTGACCACGGCGCCCTCGTGCTAGACCGTCACCGCCTCGCCGAGGCGCTGGCGCAGCGCATCCGCCAACATCGCGAGACGGAGCGGCTGGAGGCGTTTCAGGCCCTGCTTCTACCCCAGTCGGAGCTCACGGTCAGCGACACGATGACGATCGACCTCGCCGCCACGCGTTACGAACCGAGCTGGCTCTACGATGGCGGGCACAATTTCAAAAAGCACTACTACTCGCCCGCACCCGGCGAGCTGCACAGCAAAGGCGAGGAGTTCGAGTGCGCGGTCTATCTCGACGGTTTGCCCGAGGTGAAGACGTGGGTGCGCAATTTGAGCAAGAAGGGGCCGTTCTGGCTGAGACGGGCGACCGCGAATTTTTATCCGGACTTCGTCTGCCTGCTCACCGATGGTCGCGTGCTGGCGGTGGAATACAAAGGCGCGCACCTCGTCACTGCCGACGAAGCGAAGGAAAAAGCGGCGGTCGGCGCTGTCTGGGCGGCGCGTAGTGGCGGCCGATGTGTGTTTGCGATGCCGGCGGGAAAGGACCTCGCCGCGATCAAGCGGGCGGTTGGCAACGTTGCCGAAGTGAAGGCCACCCTCGCCGAGCACGATTGCGTCGCGCTCTTGGCGGATCTCGTGGAAGACGGGGTGCGGTTCCCCGCCGGCACGGTGGGCACGATCATCAGTGTTTACCAAGGTGGCCAAGGCTACGCGGTCGAGCTGGAGCCCCCGTCCGGTAGTCCGGTGGTGGCCACCCTGCTCGCCCATCAAGTGAAGCCGGCACCATGAGTGTCCCGACCTTACCCAACGCGGCGGCCGCGGTGATCGAGGAACAGAAGTTAACGGCCTACCTGCTGAACCTCGGGCATCGCAAAGGCGGCTCCAAGGCGAAGTTTTTCCTGGGGCGCAGATTTCGCCTGGAAGCGTGGGAGGGGTTGGCCGATGCCCTCCGTCACCACGCGAAGCACAACTCGGTGAGCCAGACCAAGCGCACGCCCTTTGGCGTGGTCTACGCGCTGGATTGCCACCTGCCCACGCCCGACCGGAGCAATCCCTGCATCCGCACCGTCTGGGAAATTCGCCCGGATGACTCGCGCCCCCGTTTAATCACCGCGCATCCCTTGGGCTGAAAGACCGATCTTCTGAAAAGGGATGCCACTGATGTTGTCCGCTGATGGTATCCAGAGAAGATAAGATAAGAGATTAGCGTCAGAATCTGCCGTGCTTCACCAACGGCAGCGCGGCGCGCTCGGTAATCTGCGTGTGATGATGCATCCGCACCCACGCCGGCCACCCCCTCCAAGCCGTCCTCAAGGAAGCCTTCGCCCCCGCGTCGCCGCCACCTCCTCCCGCGCCAACGGCGCATCCTCATACCAGCCTCGGGCACCGCCCCTGGAAAAAGTTTTCCAAATGGATCCCGCCTTTGATGAGCACGCCACGGCGGGCCGCCTGGGCGATGCCTGCGAGCACGGCGCCGGCGTACCGATGGCCAGCGCGCTCTTCATCTGGATGAGCGACGAGCACGACACCACGATCGGCGCCGCGCGAATTCGGCAGCGCGTTGCTCGCGTCGCGCTTTGGGTCGAGGAGGCGGGTCGAACGAGCCAAGCCCGGCGCAGATGTGTTCCCGGTTGAGGGATGCGTTATCGCCTAAGCCGCCTCGGCCCGCACATGGCGATAGGTCAGCAACGTGACGATCACCAGCGGCACAACCCCAAGGAGCATGAAGATCACGTCGGCCGGCATCCGCGCCCATTCCAAGGCCACGATCAGCGGTTGGCTGGAAAACGCCGGGCTGCGGGCGTGCCAGTAGCCGTGCCGGGTGACGTCCAGCAATTGCAGGACCCCAATCGGGAAAAGATTCAGCACCACCATGCCGGCCAGCCCGAGGTTCAGGCCCCAAAAGGAGGTGCGCAGGTAGATCTGCATCTTCGCCCAGTGCGCCTCGCTGGACACCTGGCGGAGGACGAACACCAGCAGCGCCACGGCGAGCATGCCGAAGACCCCCATGAAGGCCGCGTGGGCGTGGTTGGCGGTGAGGTTCGTGCCAATCTCATAATAGCTTACGACCGGCAGATTGATCAGGAAACCGAAGACGCCGGCGCCGACAAAATTCCACACGCCGACCGCGATCAGGTAATAGAATGTCCATTGGTGCGGCAGGCTGGCGGGTTGGCCGCAGACCTCGCACTGCTGCCGGCTCAGCCGCACAAAATGGGTCGCGTCCAGGGTCAGTAGGATGAGCGGCACCACCTCCATCGCGGAAAAAACCGAGGACAGGGCCATGGAGGTGACGGTCTGTCCGGTGAAATACCAGTGATGGCCCGTGCCGATGATCCCGCTACCCAGAAACAGCAGGGCGTCGAGGTAGATGACGCGCGCGGCGGTTTGTCGCGCCACCAATCCGAGCTTAAAGAACAGCGTGGCCACCATCACCGTGACGAACAGTTCCAGAAACGCTTCCACCCACAGGTGCACAATCCAGAACCGCCAGGTGTCGATCACGGTGAACCGCGTCTCGGTGCCGAAGAAAAACGCGGGCAGGTAGAACAAGGGAATCGTCGCCGCGGAGATCAGAAACAGGGTGGATATTTCCCGTCGTTCCGGGTCGCGCCGGGCCGGGCCAATGGCCCGGGCGAGCAAGACCACCCAGAGTCCCAGTCCCAGGACCAGCAGGACCTGCCAGGCCCGTCCCAGGTCGAGGTATTCCCAGCCTTGATGCCCGAACCAAAACCACCATTGGCCGGCCCACTGCTTCAGGCCAAACAGTTCCCCAACCATGCTGCCGCCGACGACCAGCAACAGTGCGGCCCACAGAATATTGATGCCGCGCACCTGCCCGCGCGGTTCGTGCGACCCCAGTGCATCCGCGAGGAAAAGTCCGCCGGCGACATAGGCCGTCACGATCCAGAAAATGGCCGATTGCAGATGCCAGGTCCGCAGCAGGTTGCTCGGCAGCCAGGCGGCCAGATCGAAGCCAAAGAAACTCCCGGGGTCGGCGCGGTAATGGGCGAGACCGCCGCCGGCCATGACCTGGGTCAAAAACAACAGCACCACGACGACAAAGAATTTCACCGTCGCCCGCTGGCTCGCGGTGGTCTGGTCCGGCAACAGTCGGGGGAGAACCTGGGTGTCCCGGCCCTTCCAACCGAGGAGATCGAAGCGGCCGAACGCGAGCAACACTGCGCCGGTGCCCGCCAGCAGGGTGATGAGGCTCAGGGCGCTCCACAGGATCGCCTCGCCCGACGGGCCGTTGCCGAGGAGCGGCTCATACGGAAAATTCTGCGTGTAGGAATAGGACTTGCCCGGCATGCGCGCCGCCGACCCCCACGCCGTCCAGGCAAAGAACGCCACCAATTCGCGCAGTTCCTCCGGATCAGTGATCGTCTTGGCGGACAAACCCCGGCTGGCGGTGGAGTCGGCGAAATAGACTCCCCACTGGTCGATCTGGTGGTGAAACGACGCGGCTTCCGCCGCGGTAAACCGGAGCATGCCGGTGGTGGCGTCATACCGGTTTTCCCGGAGCGTCGCCGGGTCCGCGGTGTCGAGCGCCAGTTGGTGCAGATAGGCGGCCGAAAAATCCGGCCCGAGGTAGGCCCCATGGCCCCAGATCGTGCCATTCTCCATCAACGCGTGTTTCTGGAACACCTGCTGCCCGGCGATGATGTCCGCGCCGGTAAAAACGGTCTGCCCGGCCGGATCGACCACCTGCGCCGGGATCGGGGTCCCCACGCCGCCCGAGTAGGTGTGGAGGGCGATCCAGGTCAGCACGCCCAATCCGATCAGGGCAACGCCGGTGACGCCGTAACGCCACCAACCCGACAATTCCGTGTTCATGGGCGCAATTTCTCGGGGCTCATTCGCAACGGGTCCGGTACCCCGGAGCTTGCTCCGGCTTCGGAACGTCGTTGGAGCGGAGCAATGGTTCGGGGAGCGCCTGCGTCTCGCAGGCAGCCCTTGGCGTTCCGCCGAGGGCATCGGAGGCTGCCAATGATGACCACGCCGAGCGTGCCCAACATGACGCAGAGGAAAAGCCTGGGATGGTTTTCTCTGGCGGTAAGGTGAACAATATAAATTTCCCTTCGAGGTTGAGCGATCGCCGCCCGGATACGCCGGGTGACGAACTATTTCTTCATCAGCTTGAGGATCGCGACGACCAGAAAGACCACCACCAGCACGCCGACCACGGGCCAAAGCCACATGCCTCCGCCCGACCATCCGCTCATCCAGCCGTCTGTATGGTTCATCATAAAATTACTTCTGCTTCCGGGGCTCCAAAGCGAAGCCGACTTTGATGGTCACCTGCCAGTGGTCCACCTTGCCCTTGGCGATGCTGCCGCGGGTTTCAACCACCTGAAACCAGCTCAGGTGCTTGACGGTCTGGTGCGCGCGTCGGATGGCGCTGGCCACGGCTTCCTCGATGGACGTGGAAGACGTGCCGGTGAGTTCGATGAGTTTATAGACGGGATCTTTCATAGTGGAGATTTGAAATGTGTTGGGCGAAGCTACGGGCTGGCCCGCCTCCTTGCCATGGGGCATAACCCCAACCCGGCGGAGCCGGAACCAAGAGCGAGGGGAATTGATGTGGCTGTGATTGGCAGGCGCAAGGCCTGCCTCCGCCGGCTTGGTAAGCGCCAAGCGTGTTGAAATACGCGGCGGCAGCAATACC
>JBBRWR010000165.1:0-14169 GCA_038249085.1 Opitutales bacterium | reverse complement strand
GGGGGGGGCATCTCACCATGGAGCCTCCATCTCCCACTCCATCGTTCCCTTCGCCTTCTCACGCTCCCTGCATTCCTGCAGCATCCAGCAACACGGATTCTAGTTGGCGCCGACCACGGATTCTAATTGGCGCTGGACAAGTACTACCCAACTGCAAAGCTCCATCGCGCTCAGAAATGCACTTTTGCCGCCTGAGCGGCGCTGTGTTCCTGGCGAAGGTGGCCGTAGGTCTTCATCGCCAGGGCGCCACCATCGGCGTGGCCCAGCCAGCGGGAGACCGTCGGAATGTCCACCCCGGATTCGATGCAGCGGGTGGCGAAAAGGTGCCGGAGGTCATGATGGGTGATCGGTTTCGCCCCGGCTGCGGTGCAGGCGGAGCGCAGCGCGCCCTTGCATTCGCGTACGCGAAGAATCGGAGCGTCGGCGGGCTCGTCACCCCGTCGGGCGCGGATTTCCTGCAAGAGTTCGGCCAAGGGCGGAAATAGCGGGACTCTGCGATCGCTGGACGCCGACTTTGTGCCGGCGAGAGTGAGCTGGTTCTTTTCCAGGGAAACATCGCTCCAGCGCGTAGCCGCGGCCTCGCTGATGCGCGCCCCGGAGTACGCGAGAAATCGGACCAAGTCCGCGCAGTCCCTGGACTGGCGCGCCCCCGCTTCGCCGACGTTTTTCACGATGGCGTGAAGCTGCGCGACTGATGGCAACTCCAGCCGTTTTTGGCGCATCCTGGCCTTGGCCAGGCCCTCCGCGGGGTTCTGGTAGGCGACGCCATGCTCCCGGGCGATTTCAAAGATGGCGCGCAGCGTATCGACGCACTTGTTGAAGGCCGATGCCGACATGCCTGTGCGAACGGTCTTCGCCCTGGGCGCGACAAAGCCCGTGCCATCCCGCAAGGCGGAGGCGGCCCACTGCTGGCAATCGGTCGGAGTCACTCGACGGGCATCGCGACCGGGGAGATCCCGCCAGGTCTTAAGGATCGCTTTCACGGCGATTTCCCGGCGCGACTTGGTCGCGGGTTGAAGTGCCGGGTCGTTCTTCGTGCGGGAGAGATAGATGGCGATGAAGCGCTCGACGACCGTTTCGCCGCCCTCCGGCAACGTGGCCGCCGCCGCAACCACCCCCTGGGAGCGTTCTTCGCGCTCGACGTCGCCGAGCTTCAGTTTGGCGACGGAAAATACCTTGGTCTTGAGGGTGCGCCATTTTTCCTTGCCGTTGACTTTTACGCGCGCGTAGTAAGTTCCGCTCTGTCCGTTGCGAAGCAGGTTCGTGACGTTTGTTCTTTCCCACGTCTTCTGTCCTTTGCTCAATTTCATGCTCAAAGTGTAGAAAGACGGTGTAGAAAAATCAAACTCTCATGAAAGTGAGTCGTGTAACTAGCGGAAGTAGAATAGCTAAGGCGCGGTAGCCAAGTGGTAAGGCCGAGGTCTGCAAAACCTCTATGCGTCGGTTCAATTCCGACCCGCGCCTCCAGTTTCTGCCCTATGCGTGGCAGGGAGTTGCGCGGGCGGGAAGGGCCACTGTCAGTGAAAGTGTCAGTGAAATTCCAGGGGGAAACACTATCCGCCCAGAATTCGCTGCTACTCCGCTGAAACCCGCCCACTACTCGCTAACGCGGGGAGTTTGGATGCCGCTATGATTCAGGCGACATCATGAAACCACGATTTGTTCTCTTCCGCCGCGGGAAGGTGTTTTATTGCCAGGATTCAACGACGGGCCGGCAAGCCAGCCTGCGCACCAGGGATGCGGCCGAGGCGCCCACCCTCCTGCACGCCCGCAACGAGGCGTTTCGCCAGCCTCTCCTCAACCTGCAGCTCGCGCGGACGTATCTTTCCGCCACCGACCCCGAAATCGCCCAACGTTCCTGGCGCGCCGTCATGGACGAGATGGGGCGGACGAAAACCGGGGTCACGCTCCACCGGCACGAAAGTGCCATGAAGGAGGCGGCGTTCGACCTGATCCTCGTCGCCGAACACGTGCGCTCGTTCGAGCGCCAGCAGGACGTCGTGCATCCCGATCACGAGCAGGCCCTCCTGCGGGACCGCGTGGCGGCCCGGGATCAAAAAATCCTGCTCCGGTTCCTGGCGCTGTGTCCCCAGGCCCGGGCGTATCACGAGCAACTGGCCGAGCGCCGGTTGAACGTCGGTCATCATCGCCAAAAAATCGTGGCGCTGAGCGAGATCTTTGCGGCCGACAAGACGGCCCGGGCGATCGCCGACGCGCACGAACTCTGTGCCTATCATTGCGAGCATATGCGGATGACTTCGTCGTAATGGCGTCGGAAGTGGGACCGCGGGTCGTTGGGTTCATCGAGGAGCGGTTGGAGCAGTGGCTTGGGCTGAAGATAAATCGGGAAAAGACCCGGATCTTCGATGCCCGCCAACCGCAGCAGACCCTCGATTTCCTCGGGTACAGTTTCCGCTGGGATCGTGACCTCCTTGGTCGCGGTCCCCGTTGGTGGCGGCTGTATCCGGCCCGTAAGACGATGCAGCGGCAACGTCAGTGGGTCCGCGATCATGTCGATGCCCGGCACAGCTTCGAGCCGTTGCCGGACTTGTTGGAGCGCCTTAACCGGCACTTTCGTGGCTGGAAGAACTACTTCTCGCTGGGGCATCCCCGGCGGGAGTACCGCCAGATCAACTGGCACTTGCAGCAACGGTTGAGCCGGCATCTGCAACGGCGCAGCCAGCGGGCCTATCGTCTCTCCGAAGGAGCCAGCGTCTATGCTCACCTCCAACGGCTGGGATTACAGTTCCTGTGAATGCAGCGTACGAATCCTCACACGTGAGCCGGATGCGGGACTATGCCGGGTTCGAGGCCCGCTCTACTCTGTGCGGCCGCGGCTCAACCCGGCATAGTCCGGAGCGGTCTTTACAGGCTTTTAAGGAAGTTTAGCAGACGATCGCCGGGTTTGAAGCGGCCCGGTCTTGCGTCGATCGGGTTGGCTTTCGCCAGGATTTCCTCCTTCACGGCGAGGTTGGCGTCGAGATACATCTGCGCCGGGGAGTGGGATGAATTTGGCTCGTCGCCGTGGATCGATCACGTGGACCGCATGGGCCTGGCGCTCAAGTTCGTGCGGTACGATACCGAGGGAGAATACGCGGGCTACTCGAGTTCGGAGCCTTCGTTTCCCGAGAACTACATCACGGTGGACGAGCCGGCGTATGAGAAATTCCTCAAGCGGTCGCTCCCGGCGCAGGAACAGGCGGTTCTCGCGCTGCACTTGGGAGGCGCCGACGAGGGTGGAAGCGAGTTCTTCAGCCGGGGCCCGTTGACCTGGTCCGACGGGTTCGATTTCCGGGGCTGCGCCATCGGAGTGGTGCCGACCATCCCCTTTGCGAAGGTCCGCCGGCATCTGCTGGAGTTGCTCGCGCGGTGCCCGGTGGGAGTCTGGCTCCGCACGGAGTCGCTCGTGGAGTATCTGCGGCGGAACGACCCGTGGTTCCTGATTCCGCAGGTGCTGCCCGCCGCCGCCACCCGGTACGGCCAGAGGGCCGCTGACCGGTATGGCAATTTTGTCGAGCGCAAGCGCGGCGATTGGAGCAATCAAACTCCCATTTCCAGCAAGGATCCGGAGGGATTTGCGAAGGTGGAAGGGCGCTATATCGAGCGGTTCCTGGAAGGTGTCCCGCTGGTGCTCGGCTACACCGAAGTGGCGTATTTGCAGCGGAACCGCGAGGGCGGGCTCGAACCGTCGCGGGGATTCGTATCCGGTTTCCGCGTGACAGAACGGCTGCGCCGGGCGATCCGCAACGAAATCGCGCCGCCCAAGGTCACCGTGCTGCCCAACTTCGAGGTCCACGTCGAGTCGCTGTTCTACGCTGCGCAAACCGTGGCGCGGTTGCGGCCGTGGAGCGAGGTGGTGCAGCGGGGCCTCGTCAGCGTGTTCAAGCTGACCAAGGCCAGCGTCGCGGCGGCGTTGGTGACCGATCCGGTGGAGAAACCCATCGCGACCCTCGAAGCGCTCTCCGGCCGCCCCCTGCCCGCCAACGTCAAACAGGAACTGAACGACTGGGCGGGGCACTCGGGAAAATTCATCCTCTACGCTGGATTCAGCCTGCTGGAAGGCCCGCGCGAGTCGACCACCGCGGACCCCTTCGTGGTGGAAACCATTGCGCCCAACCTGGCCGTGGTGCGCGCGGCGGATCGGCTTTTCCAGGCGTTGGAGACGGCCGGGCAGGTGCCGGTCCGCATCCGGCACGCCGGGAAGACCCTGGCCGCGCCCGCGAACGTGACGAGTTGCCTGGCCCCCGCCCTTGCGCCGCGCCGCGCCGCCGGCAAACCCGCCCTCAAGCTCAAACGGAGCGTCCAGACCACGCTTCGGTTTGCGGCAGCGGAGGCCCACGCCGCCTTCGCGAAGCTTCTCCTGGACGCCCAATGCGTGGTGCCCATCGACCGGCGCGCCCTTACCGTCAGCTACCCCAGAAAGGCCGAGGCGCTGGTCAAGGAGTGCCTGAAGCAATTGGCCCAGGCGTACCGGGTGGAGGTGGAGGAGATCGACCCGTAGCCGGCGGCTGCACTCCCCGATGCCCCCGCCTGATTTGCAGAATCCACTGATCGTTCAGGGCGACCACACCATCCTGTTGGAGGTGGCCAATCCCCGGTACGCGGAGGCCCGGGATGCCCTGGCGCGGTTCGCCGAACTGGTCAAATCGCCGGAGCACATCCACACCTACCGCGTCACGCCGCTTTCCATCTGGAATGCCTGTGCGGTGGGGGAGACCGCCGAAACGATTGTCGGCGCCCTCCAGCGGCTTTCCCGGTACGCCCTGCCCGGACACGTTGGGGCCAGCGTCCGGGATTTTGCCGCCCGTTATGGCTGCCTGAAACTGCACCGGTGCGACGGCGCGGCGCTGCGGCTGGCGGCCCGCGACCGGCCGCTGGCGGAGGAACTGGCCCATCAAAAAACGCTGGCGCCCTTCCTGCGCGCCCGGGTGTCGCCCCTGGAATTCGAGGTTGCCGCGGTCGATCGCGGACGGCTCAAGCAGGCGCTCATCCGGTTGGGCTTCCCCACCGAGGATCTCGCAGGCTACCTCGCGGGCGAGGAGATTCCGCTCGCGCTGCGCCCGGTTGCGCGCTCCGGCCGGCCCTTCGCTCCGCGCGCCTACCAGGGCGAGGCGGCGGAGATTTTTCATGCCGGCGGCGCGGATCGCGGCGGCTCCGGCGTCATCGTGCTGCCCTGCGGCGCGGGCAAGACCATCGTGGGCATGGCGTGCATGGCCCTGGTGCGCGCCTCGACGCTCATCCTGGCCACGAGCGTCACCGCGGCCCGCCAGTGGAAAACCGAACTGCTCGACAAGACGACGCTGACCGCGGACGACATTGGGGAATACAGCGGCGACCGCAAGGAGGTCCGTCCCGTCACCATCGCCACGTATCAG
Source organism: Opitutales bacterium (assembly GCA_038249085.1). Lineage (GTDB taxonomy): Bacteria > Verrucomicrobiota > Verrucomicrobiia > Opitutales > Opitutaceae > ER46. Next base: position 8,794 of record JBBRWR010000165.1, on the reverse strand, counting down.
ATTCTCACGCACCGCCCGGGCAAAGACAGCGCGTTCACGCACTTCACGCTTTTCGACCAGCGCAACTGGGGGCTGATTATCTACGACGAGGTGCATCTGCTGCCGGCGCCGGTCTTCCAGATCACCGCCTCCCTGCAGGCGCGCCGCCGGCTCGGTCTCACCGCCACCCTCGTGCGCGAGGACGGGCGGGAGGACGACGTCTTCGCGCTCATCGGCCCAAAAAAGTACGATGTGCCCTGGAAGGAGATGGAGCACCAAGGCTGGATCGCCCGGGCGGTCTGCACGGAAATCCGCCTGCCGATGACCGAGGCGCGCCGCCTGGACTACGCCGTCGCGGAGGCGCGGCACAAATTTCGCCTCGCCTCGGAGAACCCCGGCAAGCTCCGCCTGGTGCGCCAACTGCTCGAGCGGCATCGCGATGTGCCCGTGCTGATCATCGGAATGTATGTGGCCCAGGTGGAGAGCTTCGCGCGAAAGCTGGGCCTGCCCCTCCTCGCCGGCGCCACCAACCAGCGCAAGCGCGACGCCGTGTACGAACAGTTTCGCCGCGGGGAACTCCGGGCGCTGGTGGTTTCCAAAATCGCGAATTTCTCGGTGGACCTGCCCGACGCCGCGGTGGCGATCCAGGTGTCCGGCATGTTCGGTTCGCGGCAGGAGGAGGCGCAGCGCCTGGGGCGGATTCTGCGCCCGAAGCCGGGTGAGAACCAGGCGCATTTCTACTCCATCGTCTCCCGCGACACCGTCGAGCAGGAGTTTGCCCTGAACCGGCAACTGTTCCTCTGCGAGCAGGGCTACGAATACCGCATCGTGAACCTTGACGGCCCGGACGCGTGGTTGCCGGAGCCGGCCAGCGTAGGAGCGGGTTTACCCCGCGATTACTCGGATGCATCGCGGCGTAAAGCCGCTCCTACAATTGACCCGCGAGCCTATACCCGGTAAAGCCAGCGCCTACAAATCGAACGTGGCGGTGACGATGAATTGCCGCGGATCGATGATGCGGTAGCCGTTGGGGGTGCCGTCCGGGAAGGCGCTGATCGCCTGCAGCCGGCCGCCCTCCTGGAGGTTGCGGACGTTGAGTTGGAAAGTGGCGCCGACCTTCCGGGCGAACAGGCGGGTGCGGTAGGCGACGAAGGCGTCGGCGTAGAGGTGGGCCTGGTCATAGATCGGCCGCTTGGGATCGAGCGCGGTGATCACGGCGGGCAGGGATTCAACGCCATAGTAGCCGATGGCGCCCTTGTCCTCCCAACGCAGCGCGCCGCCGACGGTGACGGCTTTCAGCACCGCGTGGTCGCCCATCAGCCCGGCGAGCCGGTAACTCGTGCTGACATTGGCGCGGTACTTGCGAATCTGCGGCCGGCTCTTGCCCTCGTTCGCCCGGGCGATGTTGAGTAGGGAAACGACGTTGGAGGCCAGGTATTGCGACGCGGAGTTCGAGCCGCCATAGCGCTCCGTGAACCACGGCCGACCGAGTTCGGGATCAATGATGCTCTCCCAGACCGGCAGCCGTTCGGCGATCCACTGCGAAACCCCGGGGGCGAGTTTGGAGTCGATCGACTCCATCTGCGTGGCGTTCAGCTTGGCCGTCCAAAAGCTGGTCGGATTGAGGTTCAACTCGATTTCCGTGCCCCTGGCGGTCAGGTTCTGGGTTTCGGCCACGAGGTCGTTCTGCTCGGCCGGGTCCTCCGGCCGGGTCAAGTAGGCGATATCCAGCTTCGTGAGGCGGACGAGTTCCTGGTTGATCTGGTCGGGGCTCAGGGTGCGGCCCTGCGCCGCCGCGGCGTTGGTGACCCAAGACTGCGCGAGCACCGACAGGGCGTAGGCGTTGGTGTAGGCGGGGGAGTAGAAATCGAGACTGCGGACGCGCTGGGCGAGGGTGCGATTGCTGCCGTTGCGCGTGTTGATTTCGGTGGTTTCGTACCGGTTGAGGCGCGCCACCAGCTTGCCGTCGAGGAAATTGAGGGCGATGCCCCAGTCCTTGCCGGTGCCGGTGGGATTGGGCAGGGGGTTGAGGAACAGACCGACGGCCGTGCCGGCCGGTTGGAAACTGTCGGAAACGTTGCCGTAGAAGTGCAGCCACGGGAACGGCTTTACGACCGCGCCGGCGGTCTTTGTCTTGCCCGAATTGAACACCCAGTCTGGATCCTGCCGCTGGATCGAGTCGTAGTCGAGGGTGACGGTGCCGTCGGGCTGGGCATTGAAGAGCGGGTTGGCCCCGCCGCGGTTGTACTGGCGATCGTCGCGCAGGCCCAGGGTCGTGACGAGGCGGCCGCCGAGGAGATGGCTCTGCACAACGCCGCCGCGGGTCTTGATCACCCTGCTGCTGTAGGCGGTGGTGGAGCCGTACCAGTGGTCGGGCGCCAACCGGACCTGCGCGGTGGTGAACTGCCCGGTGACGCCATTGCCCCAGCGATAGGGGTAGGTGCCGGAGACAAAGTCATGGGGCGCCTGGTCGATGTTCTGGCCCTGGTTGTCGCCGACGTAGTAGCGGTAGTAGTTGATGGCGATGTTGGGCACGGTGAAACTCTCGGCGGTGCCGGTCGGGTACGGGTACCACGTGCCGTTGGGCAGCATCATGTCGCGGTAGATCGAGGTCCGGGAGCGGGTCTCCTTGTATTCGGTGTAGCCGGAGAACTGGTGCATGCCCAGCCAGCGCAGGCGGCTCTGCTCCCGGCGCAGGTCAAGACGGTAGGCGAGTTGGGCCCGATAGGTGGCGCGGTGGTTGGGCTGCTCGGTCAGGCCCTTGACGTTGTAGAGGCCGATGAACGGCCGGAGGAAGTACGGGTTGGGGCTGCCGTCGATCATCCGCTCATTGACGTCGACATGGAGGAAACCGGTGGCCCCGGAGCTGCCGGCGGTGCCGATGAGATTGCGATTCCGCCGCTGCGAATCCTCCTGGAACCCGGCGAGCTGCAGCGCGAGCAGATGCCGCGGGGTGTCGAGGAAGATCTGCTCGACCTGGAGGTGCGTGGTGCCGGTGGATTCATGCATCCGGTTTACCGCCGCGAGATTCAGGTCCGTCCAGTCGTAGAGCTCCTTGCTGGTCACGGAGGGGTCGCTCGCGAAGAGGGGTTGGGTGGCGCGGATCGGGTCGGGGACGCTGTTGACGAGCACGATGTTCTGGTTGCCGGTGTTGGGGTTGGTGGAACTGGTGGTGCGGTCGGGCGACCAGAAACCGATGGTGCCATCGGGGTCGATGAACAGCGTGGAGAAGTTGCGAAACTGGGAGTTGGCGAAGTACGGCGGCAGGGTGGAGGAAGTGAACGTGCCCGGCACGCGCACGCCGTTGATCCTGGCGCTGATGGTGACCGGGTCCCAGGTGGGCGAGCCGGCGTTTTTCCAGCCGGTGACGGCGTCGCGGGGCATCGTCGTGTTGGGCCGCCGGCCCTGGATGTTGTAATAGGAGTGCGACGCGGTGATGGAGGTGCGTTTGAAGGGCTGGTAGCGGATCATGCCGTTGAGCCGCGTGGTGTCGGTGCCGGAGGGTTGGCGCACGAAGGCGTCGTGTTGGTAGACGACGCTGCCCCGGAGGGCGAGCACGCCGGGCTGGAGCACGCGGTTGAAATCGACGCTCGAGCGGCGGCCGCCCCAGTCGTCGAACCGGAAGCTCGCCTGCGTGCGAGGGCGGCTCACGTTGGCCGAGGCGGGTTGCAGGTTCACGGTGCCGGCGGCGTTGCCCAGGCCGAAGACGGTGGAATTGGGGCCGCGGCTGATCTCGACCGCGTCGATATTGCTGGGATCGAGCGGCACGCGGCCGCTGGTCTCGAAATTGCCGAAGGAGATGTTGGCCGGGCCCACGCCCCGCACGCGGTTGGCCGAGTTCGGATTGAGGGAGTTGTCCACCGGGCTGCCGTTGCGATCGACCGAGAACTCCGTGTACGTGCCGGTGCCCTCGGTGCCCGCCTCGTAGAGGAAGATGTCGTTGAGATCGAGCATCGCGAAGTCGGCCATCTGCTCCTTGGTGATCACCGTGATGGAGGACGCGAGGTCCTCGACCTTGGAGTTGAGTCGCGTGCCCGACATGGTGTTGGCCGCGTAGTAGCCGCGCCCCTCGGCGTTCACCTCGAACGGTGAGAGCATCACGGTCTCGCCGGCGGCGCCGGGCTCACCGGACGTGACGACCGGGGGCCGCGCCGACTCGGGCATCGCGGCGATTTCCGCCGGATCGAGCCGGCCGTTCCGGTTCGTGTCGTAGCGGGCGAGCTGCACGAGATCGGTTGCGGCGGTTTGGGCGAACAGCACGGTGGCTGGCAGGAGCACGACGCCGGCAATAACAGGCCAGGCGCGCACGACGGAGGTCGGGGTTGCGTTCATAATGGGGCAGGTTTGAGGGGGCGAGAGGTGAACTTTTCCGCCGGACGCGAACCCGGCGGTGCGCCGGGGATCATTTCCGCATTGGTGGCGATGCCAAGACCTTCTTTCCGGAGGAGATCTCGCGGGCGCGAAGGCAGGCCTTGCGGTTATGGTTCGGTTACCCTCGCGCCACCGCTTCCTTCATCCCGTCGTTTCGCTGCCGGAAAAGCCCGCGGCCCACCGAAACAAACCCACGCCCAAGTGGCGGGGGTTGCTCCCACCCGCATTTTCGTGGCGCCGGTTACCGGCTTCCCGGCTGGATCGCGAAGACCCAGTCCTGCTCATCCGGTACCTGCAGACGAAGATGCGCGCCTTCGGCCGTAACCAGAGTGCTGGCCGTGGCGCCCGTGCGGGGATCGCAGCGGAGGACGTTCCACGCGGACCGCGCCGCCACCGCCAAAGTCAGAGGCGCCTGGGTGCCGCGCACGTAGACCAGATAATTGCGGCCGGGCTCGGCGAGGCACCAGTACGTGGTGGCGGGTGCGCGGATGAGGGTGGTGGCGCGGTCGCCGATCGTGGTGCGGGTGACCCGATCCGGACTGCGCGTGTCGGGGCTGGCGAGTAGTTCGTCGTGCGGATCGAGCTGCCAGTAAGGGAGCCGGCTGAACAGCTCCTTCACATGGCCAATCTGTTCCACCCAGATCGTGTTTTTCGGATCGTCGGGGAGAAACGCCGTGGGGTGGCGATGGCCGCCCATGTAGGTGGAGCCGAAGCCGGCGACGACGTAGCCTCCGGCCATCACGATGTCCCAGGTGGAGCCGCCGTCCCAGAACAGCGGCAGCGTCCAGGCGGTGCGGCCGTCCGGCCGCGCGAGTGTCGCCTCCGCCGCGAGTTCGACATAGGGGTTGGCATACGTGCCCGTCGCGGAGAAGGCGATTTCATGCGGCGCGAAGCGGAGGATCTGCGAGGGGGTCGAGGCGTTCGCCGTGATGACGATGCTGGCGAGCAGAAGCAGGAACGGAGGCAGGCGCATGGAGAACGGATTTCCCGGAGAGTTAAGGCTGCCGCGGTTATGGGCAACACGTGAGGTATGCAACGGATGGAACGGAGCCGCCCGCGGGACCGGCATGGGCGCACAACGCAGGGCAGGGGCTTTGCGCCTCCTGACTTGAGGCTGGCATGCAGGGTGTCATGGTCTTCCCAGTTCCCCATGCGAATACCGGCTTTCATGCTCCCCGTGTTCCTCCTGCTGCTGATCGGTGGCCGGCCAGCCGCCGCGGGGGAAACCCGCCGGCCCAACATCCTGTTCGCCCTGGCCGACAATTGGGGCTGGCCGCACGCGGGCGTCCTCGGCGACCCAATGGCGCAGACGCCGGTGTTCGATCGCATCGCGCGCGAAGGCGTGCGGTTTGACGGCGTGTTTTGCCCGGTGCCGTCGTGCTCGCCCACGCGGTCGAGCATCCTCACCGGCCGCGCCGCGCATCAATTGGCCGATGCCGCGAGTCTCTGGAGCCGGTTCGACCGGGCGAACCGCGTCTTCACCGACCTGCTGCGCGAAGGGGGCTACGAGGTGGGTTTTACGGGCAAGGGCTGGTCTCCGGGCAATTTCAAGGACTTCGGCTGGAGCGAAAATCCGGTCGGGCGCGAACACCAGAGCCTCGAGGTCTTCCTCAAGCAGCGGGACAAGCAGAAGCCGTTTTTCTTTTGGCTGGGGAATGTCGACACCGCGCGCCACGACTGGCGCTACGACGCGGAGGGCATGGCGGGCCTCGACCCGGCAAAGCTTCGCATTCCGGCGCAGTTTCCGGATGATCCAGCGACGCGCAGCACGCTGCTCGCCTATTACGGCGGGGTGCGCCGCATGGATCAGGCGATCGGTGAGGACATGGCCCGGCTGGAGAAACTCGGGCTGCTGGAGGATACGATCGTCGTCTACACGAGCGACAACGGCTGGCAGATGCCGCGCGGCCTGGCGAATTGCTACGACACCGGTTGCCGGGTGCCGTTCGCGGTGCGCTGGGGCCACCGGTTGGCCGCCGGTCGCGCGCACGAGGAGTTGGTCAGCCTCACGGATCTCGCCCCGACTTTCCTCGAACTCGCCGGACTGCCCGTGCAGCCGGAAATGACGGGCCGGAGTTTCGCGGATCTCATCATGAGCCGCCCGGACGCAGTGCGGCGTGATGCGGTGTTTCTCGAGCGTGAACGCCATGCGAATGTGCGCCGTGGCGACCTCAGTTATCCCATCCGCGGCATCCGCACCAAGGACTTTCTCTATCTCTGGAACCTGCGCCCGGACCGCTGGCCGGCGGGTGATCCGGAGCTGTACCATTCGGTGGGACCGTACGGTGATGTCGACCAGTCGCCGCTCAAGGATCTGCTCGTCGATGGTTCCGGGCGGCCCGAACTCGCGCGCTACCGGACGCTGGCCTTTGGCTACCGGCCGGCGGAGGAGCTGTACGATTTGCGGCAGGATCCGGATCAATTGCTCAACGTCGCCGCCCGTCCCGCCTACGCCGACACCCGACGCGAGCTGCGGGAGCGCGTCGAGCGGTGGATGCGTGAAACGGGCGATCCGCGGACGGACCCGGCGTACAACGGCTGGGACCAGATGAAGTATTATGGCCCGCCGCTGCGCTCGGCTGCGGGCCCGCCAAAGGGCGGCAAGACGCCGCGGAAAAAATAAACATCCCCGACGGTATCGCTGAAATCCGCCAGGTGGTGCCGCGATCGCCGGCCGCGGGCCTATCGGTGATCGCGATCGAGGACTGTGAATGCGATGCTCAGGCAAGCCTCACGCGAAGGCCGCAAGGCCGCGAAGTCGATCCCTGATCGGGGTCGTCGAAAAAAGCGAAAGGCGGCGGCAGGGTGGGGCGGGGTTCGGCGGAGCGAGCATAGCCGTCGGGGAAGAGTGACTTCTTTTTGATGTCTTTCGCTCTCTTCGGCCCCGGGGTTTGGCCTGGGGTGGACTGGGCCGTCTTCGTTTGCGCCTACGCCGTCGGATAGTCCCAGCCCTTCCGATACGCCCGACGAAGCAGGAGGTTTGCCGCGGGATCGTCGGCAATGACTTCGGTGGCCCCGTCCCAGGCGACGCTGCGGCCGAGTTTCAGGCTGAGCATGCCGAGCAGGGAGCAGTTCGTCGACCGGTGACCTTCCTCGATGTCGCAAAGCGGGCGCCGCCCGGTCTTGATCGCGTCGAGAAAATCGGCCCAGAGCTCGCGGATGTTCTGGCTGTCGGGCGGGTTGAGTTTCGCGTCCTCGTGCTGGATCGGATCCTTTTCGTTGACCGGGTGGAAGCTCCAGCCGCCCCGCCAGCCGAGGCGAAAGATGCCTTTCGTGCCGTAGAAATAGCAGCCGACGCCCTCGCCCTTGTCCACGTTGTTGCCGCCGAATTGCCGCGCCTCCCACGAGACGGAGAACTTCTCGAACTCGAAGGTCACGAGCTGGTGATCGGGCGCATCGGTCGTCTGCTCGTGGGGGGTGAGCACGGGTGGCCCCTTGATCGGCCGGCCGCCAACCGAGAAGACTTTCTTTGGCCACTTCTCCCCGGTGATCCAGAGCACCTGATCGAACCAGTGGATGCCCCAATCGCCGAGGGTGCCGTTGGCGTAGTCGAGGTACTGGCGGAAACCGCGTGGGTGGATGCCGCGGTTGTTGGCGGTGCCGTTAAAGGGCCGCAGCGGGGCGGGGCCACACCAGGCATCCCAGTCGAGTTCGGCGGGCACCGGCATCGTGGGCAACGGCTTTTCGGGTCCGCTGCCGCTGGAGTTGACGAAACAGCGCATCAGCCCGATTTCGCCCACCTTGCCCGAGCGAATGAAGTCGCGGGCCACGATGGAGTGGGGCGAGGCGCGGCGGTGGGTGCCGACCTGCACCACGCGGCCGGCCGCGCGCGCCGCGTTCACCATCGCACGGCCCTCGCCAATCGTGTGCGCGACGGGTTTCTCGACGTAGACGTGCGCGCCGGCCGTGACCGCCGCAATCGTCGGCAGCGCGTGCCAGTGATCGGGTGTCGCGACAATCACGATCTCCGGCTTTTCCTGGGCGAGGAGTTCCCGGTAGTCGCGATAGGAGCGGGGCTGGTCGCTCGTCACTTTGGCCATCTTCGCCTGGGTCGCGGCGATCTGGCGGCCGTCGACATCGCAAAGCCCGACGATCTCGCAGCGGCCGCTGGCCATGGCCTCGCCGAGGATGTTGCCGCCCCACCAGCCGCAGCCCACCAGGGCGGTGCGGTAACGCCGACCGGATTTTTCGGCGGCCCGGGTCTGGAGGGAAAACGCGGCCAGGGTGCCGGCGGCGGAGGTGGAGTGGAGGAACGAGCGTCGGTTCATGGGGTGGCGGAAGGGTGGAGTGAATCCCGGGCGCGATGCAACGTGCGGGTTAGACGAAGCTTTCGAGGATGCGGCGGAGCCGAGTAGCCCGGACAAGTGGCCGAAACGAACGCAACAAGACGAAAGCCTGGGATGGCGACGATTGGCGTGCCAGCCGATTGAGTCAGGTCTGTGGC
>JBBRWR010000164.1:0-14385 GCA_038249085.1 Opitutales bacterium | reverse complement strand
TCGGTTAAAAGGAAGAAAAACCACCCACGGAAGAAGTGCTTTTTGCTTCTGACAGAGAAGAAAAACCGCCGAAGAACAGATGCATTCCTAACCGCCAGAAACCGACGACTTCACGCTCGTCGCTTAGAGGGAGGGGGAGCCATCCTCGTCCCGAGCGGTTCAGATCGCAGTCGCGTGGCGTCCGGTTGCTGGTCGACCCGGGAAACGGGTGAAGAACTGCCCCTGCCGGGAAGGCGCCGGCTGTTGGAGCGCGCCAGAAAAATGACGGAAATAGAGTAATGGTAGATACCTGCGAACAAATAGTTGCGATTCCGCGACAACCTCAAAACGTGACTGGTGCATTGGCCCCCTATTTGCTACCGTGTGGCTTGTCTATGGGGTTATCCGCCCTTCGAACCAATCAATGACTGCAATGAAGAAGAAAATCACAAAGCCCACACCGTCGCCCACCCCTGCGACAAAAACCGTCGCGGTAAAACCCGTCGCCAAAATGAAGCCGGCTGCACCCGCCGCGGTGAAGACTGCGGTCGCGGTCCCGGCTCCTGCGGTGCCGACTCCGAAGCCGGTCGCGGTCCCCGCGCCCGTTGCAGCCAAGCCCGTTCCGGTGAAGCCGGTCGCTCCCAAGCCGGTGGTCACGACCATCTCGGCCCACGTCGACATTGGCTTCGGCAACACGCTTTACATGCGAGGCGAGGGCAATGGCCTGAGTTGGAACGCGGGGGTGGCGATGCAGTGCGTCGCCGACGACCTTTGGCAGATCAAGCTGGGGGCTTCCCCCGGTGGCCACATCTTCAAGTTTCTCGTCAACGATCTGACCTGGAATGTAGGCCCGGACCACAAGATCGCGAGCGGCGCGGCGATCACGATCAAACCGGAGTTCTGAGCCCTTCGCCTTACCGGGCACCGGCGGAAGCGTCGGTGTCCGGATTCAGGGCCAGCAGGCGCTCCTGCAACAGTGCCACGGCCGCGGTGCGGTCGCCGATTTTTTCGGGGGGGATGATCTCGCATCGCATCACCACCCGCGAAAACGGCTTGGGGAGGTAGAACCGGTCCCAACTGCGCAGCCGCCAGGCGGATTCAAAGCGGGCGCCCACGAGCAGCATCGGTACTTGGGTGCGGCGCGCCACGATGACGCTGCCGGGCTTGACCGCATAGCAGGGTCCGCGGGGGCCGTCGGGGGTGACGCCGATATCGTCGCCCGCGCGCAGCGTATCAACCAGGGCGGTGGCGGCTTCGCGGCCAAGCCGGCTGCTCGATCCGCGGACCGTCCGCAGGCCAATGAGGGAAAAAAACGCGCTGAGCCAGGCGCCGTCCTGACTGGCGCTGACCAAGGCATAGGCGGGCCGCCCCGCGCGGTAGCGCCGCACAATTTCGGCGGCGAGGAACAGCCGGTTGTGCCAGAGCACGATGGCGACGGGCACGTCCTTCTTCGTGTAGTTCCGCACATCCTCGGGAGCGGCGGCAAAGCGCAGCGACCGGCCCCAAAGCCGCAACAGGAAGCCCAGCGGCCACAGCACCGCCCGTCGCCAGCCGGAGATTTCATGGACGGTGGGCGGGGGGCGGGACGAAATCGTTGGAGGGTTCAGAGCAACAGGGTTGTCGCCGAAACCGGGCGGGGCGCCAAGCGAAAGAACACTTCGCTCGGCAACGGTTTGACGGATCCCCCTTTCCCCGCCACGAAGCGACATGCCTGCCAAACCGCCTCCGTGCCCGTACCTGCCCGCGCCGTGTCCCGGCTTGGACTGGCGGGCCTTGCACGCTTATCGGGAGGCGGAGCGGGGTCCGGAGTTCTACCTCGCTTGTCTGGAGTATGGCCACGCGCTGTGGCAACGGGGCTTCGCCGCCCGGACGCTGCTCTGCCTGGACCGGGCCTTCGGCGCCGACTTGGGCGCGGGGGAAGATGTCCTGCGAGCCTGGCCGCTGCCCTATGCGGCGATGGCGTGGGTGATGCGGCACACGCCGGACGGAGTTTTTATCGGCAATCCCCGGGTACATTTCCAGCATTACGCCGACCGCATGAATGAACCACGCCGCGAACCACGGCGATGGCGCGCGTGGGCGTGTTGGGCGCTGGCCCGGGCCGTGCGACCCGAACTGCCGGGTGATCCAAAACACGCCGTCGTCGAACCCTCGCGCGCCGAGATTGCGGGTGCTCTCCAGACGTGGGGTGTGCCAGGCGAGCCGGAGTTATGGAACGAAGTGCTGGCGCAGGCCACGGCGGGCGGGCGGCGCCGCCGCAGCGTTGACGGGGAAAGTCCAGGCCCCTGAGGCGAAATCCGACGATTGGTCTGCGCGCAACACTCCGCGGTCCGACCATGGTGCCGATCTTTCGGCGCCCCGGGGCAGACCTTACAGTTCCTTGATGCTGATGTTGCGGAACTGCACGAGGCTCGAGGCGGGGGAGTACTTGCCGTCCTTGAATCCGCCGTGGTGCTGCAGCGCGAGTTTGCCCGTCGCCGGTACGTCGGGAAGTTGCGCGTGGTCGAGCACGGTCTGGCCGTTGAGCACCACCGTCAGGCGGTCGCCCTTCATCGTAATCTCAAAACGGTTCCATTCGCCCACGGGTTTGTCGGCCCTGACCTTGGGCGTCACTCCCGCCCGCACTTGCGCCGGCATTTTCTTGTCCATCCGGTAGCCGTAGACTTCACCCGAACCGATCGGCCAGCACCAGATGTTGATCTGGGCCTTGCTCGTGCCGCGGACGTAAATGCCGGAGTCGGCGTTCGCGGTGGGCGTGATGATGTCCTTCCCGTCGGGTCCTTTCTGGTGGGTGCCGTCGGGCAGCACGGTCGGCACCGGATACAGGCCGGTCGTCTCCTTGATGCGCCAGTCGAGCCGCAGGACGAAGTCCTGGTATTCTTTTTCGCTCCACAGGTTTTTGTCGCCGGCGGCCTCGCTGCGCGCGTCATAGTCGATTACGCCGGCGAGGACTTTCCAGTGGCCATGGTCGCCAACCGGCGCCGTCCAACCGGTGAGGTCGCGGCCATTGAAGAGCGAAGTGAAGCCAGCCGAGGAAGCGGCCCACAGGCCGGCCGAGGCCAGGGCCAGGGCGGAGGAGACAAGGCGCAGGATTTTCATGGGGGTGGGCAGGTTGGGCGCCGGGGCGCCGCGCTTCAAACAAGTTCGTCGGACGGGATGAGGATGGCCCGATGACAACTCGTGTGGTCCCGAGAAGTTCCGCGCCGGCGGGGATTGCGGTCGCCTGCTGGCGGCAACTTCCCTACAAGTCGATGGGTACGCTCCGACCTATGACCCTCCTGAACGCTTCCTCCCAGCCCGATGTTCACCGCCGGTTGACGCACCCGCTGCTGGCGGCGGTGCTCGGTCTGCTCCCGCTGGTTTTCCCGCTGCTGGCGGCGGGGCAATCCCGGACGCGCGAGGCCTTCGACCCGGGGTGGCGTTTCGCGCGCTTTGGCCCCATGCCGGATGGAGGCGTGCGGCCCGAGCCGGTGGGGCTCGAGGCTCCCGGGTTCGACGACTCCGACTGGCGGCTGGTGAACACGCCGCACGACTGGGGGATCGAGGGCCCGTTTCGCGCCGAGCTGCCGAACAATACCGGCAAACTCCCCTGGGCCGGGATCGGCTGGTATCGCAAGCCGCTCGAACTGGCGGCGGCGGATCGCGGACGGCGGATCTTTCTCGATTTCGACGGCGCCATGGCGAAGCCGAAGGTGTACGTGAACGGCCGGCTCGCGGGTGAATGGGTCTATGGATACAACTCGTTCCGGGTCGAGGTGACCGACTTTGTCCGCTACGACACGCCCAACCGGGTCGCGGTGCGGCTCGACAATCCGCCGGATTCCTCGCGCTGGTATCCGGGCGGCGGGCTCTTCCGCCACGTCTGGCTGATCAAGACGGATGCCGTCCATGTGGCGCAGTGGGGCGTGTTCGTCCGCACGCCCAAGGTGAGCCGGGATTCCGCCGAAGTGAGGATCGAAACCACGGTGGACAACCAGTCGGGTCAGGCGGTGGTGTTGGTGGTGCGGCAGGAAGTGATCGCCCCGAACGCGGGTGAAATGATCGTCCAAGCGGACACGCCGCTGGCCGCCCCGCCGGGCGCCGCCTCCGGTCGGGTGACGACGACGCTGACCGTGAAGCAGCCCCGCCGGTGGGACGTGGACTCGCCGCAACTGTACACCCTGCGGACGACCGTGCTCCAGGCCGGTCGGGAGGTCGATCGGGTTGAAACGCCCTTTGGCATCCGGCAGATCGACTGGACGGCGCAGGAGGGGTTTCTCCTCAACGGTCGGGTGGTGAAGCTGCAGGGCGTCTGCCAGCACCACGATCTCGGGGCGCTGGGCGCGGCGTTCAACGAACGGGCCGCCGAGCGGCAATTGGAAATCCTGCGGGAGATGGGGTGCAACGCCATCCGCACCGCGCACAACCCGCCGGCCCCGCAGTTGCTCGATCTCTGCGATCGCCTGGGTTTCCTGGTCTTCGACGAGTTGTTCGACTGCTGGGCGAAAGCCAAGACGACGAACGATTATTCGCAGTACTTCGCCGCCTGGCACGAGCGCGACGTGGTGAATTTCGTGCGCCGCGATCGGAATCATCCCAGCGTGATCCTGTGGAGCACGGGCAACGAAATCCGCGAGCAGGGCGTGAAGCCCGAGGGGCACGAACTCTCCCGGCAGCTCACGGCCCTCTTCCATCGCGAAGATCCGTCGCGCCTGGTGTCCAACGGCATGAACAACGCCGCCTCCATCCGCAACGGGTTCGCCGCCACCCTCGATGTCGCGGGTTACAACTACAAAGCGATCCTGGCGAAGCAGCCCAATTACCTCGATCACCTCGAGGCCAATCCGGAGCAGCCGTTCTTCGGTTCCGAAACCTCATCGGCGGTCAGCTCACGGGGAGTCTATTTCTTTCCGGTGAGTCCCAAGAAGGACGGAGGATTTTTCCAGTTTCAGGTGAGCTCCTATGATCTCTATGCGCCGCCGTGGGCCAACATCCCCGATGCGGATTTTGATTCCGCCGATCGGCTGCCGACACTCGCGGGCGAGTTTGTCTGGACGGGCTTTGATTACCTCGGTGAGCCCACCCCGTACAACAAGGACTCCACCAATCTGCTGAACTTCCAAAACGAGGCCGAGCGGAAGGCGATGCAGGCCGAGATGGAGCAGTTGGGGGGCAGCGTGCCCTCGCGGTCGTCTTACTTTGGCCTGGTGGATCTCGCGGGTTTCCCCAAGGACCGGTACTATCTCTACCAGTCGCGGTGGCGGCCGGAACTGCCCATGGCGCACCTCCTGCCGCATTGGAACTGGGCCGGACGGGAGGGCGAAGTCACGCCCGTGCAGCTCTACACCAGTGGCGACGAAGCGGAGTTGTTCCTCAATGGCCGCTCCCTCGGGCGCAAGCAAAAGGGCGAGCGCGAATATCGCTTGCGCTGGGACGACGTGGCCTATGCGCCGGGCGAACTCAAGGCGGTGGCCTACAAGCACGGCCAGCCCTGGGCCGAGACGGTGCGCCGCACCACCGGTCCCGCGGTGGCGATCAAATTGGAGGCGGATCGGGCCGAGCTACGCGCGGACGGTCGAGACCTGGGCTTCATCACCGTCAAGGTGGTGGATGCCAACGGTGAGGTGGTGCCCACCGCCGGAAACCTGGTGAAGTTCGCGGTCAACGGACCGGCGGAAATTGCCGGCGTGGACAACGGCGATGCCGCCAGTTTCCTGTCGCTGCAAGGCAGCGAGATGAAGGCCTTCGGTGGTCTCTGCCTCGTGATGCTGCGCCCGCGGGCCGGGGAGGGAGGGCGCATTGAATTAGTCGCGCAGGCCGAGGGTTTGCCGCCCGCCCGCCTGACATTGACTGCGGGAACGGCGGCGCGGGTGGGTCGTACGTGGTATGACGGAGGCGATTTGTCGGCGCTGGCCAAGATCGAGGAACTGGGCGGCCGGTTTCGCGATGCCACGGGCGGGGCGTCGGATGGCCTGCGCAGCCTGGCGGCGCAGGGCGCGAATTGTGTCCGCCTGCGGCTCTTCGTCGCGCCGGACGGCAAGAGTTTTGTCGTGAATGATCTTCCGTACACGCTGGCGCTTGCGCGCCGGGCGCAGGTGGCCGGCCAGGCCCTGCTGCTGGATTTTCATTACTCGGATACCTGGGCCGATCCGGGCAAACAGCACATTCCCGCGGCGTGGACGGATCACACGCTGGCCGCGCTGGCGGACCGGGTTGAGGCGCACACCTACGACACGTTGCGGGCCTTCACCGCGGCGGGGCTCACCCCCGAGTTGGTCCAGATTGGCAACGAAATTCACAACGGCCTGCTTTGGCCGGTGGGTCAGATCTGGAAGGAGAAAGGCAAACCCGCCGACTATGACTCGGCGGCCGCGCTCTTCCGGGCGGCGGCCCGAGGCGTGCGGCGGGCGACGGCCTCGGGCGCGGCCATCCGCATTGTCCTGCACTCCGCCACGGGCGGCGATCGGGCGAAGACCGAGACCTTCAACCGCGAGATGCAACGACGCGGGGTGGACTACGACGTTGTCGGCCTGTCGTTCTATCCGTGGTGGCACGGGTCCATCGAGAATCTGCGGGACAATTGCCGGAACCTCGTCGCCCACTTCGGCAAGGAAGTGATGGTCGTGGAGACGGCCTACCTGTGGCGCGAGGGTTCGCCCCAGGACAAATCGGCGGGCAAGACCTACGCGTGGCCCAAGACGGCCGCCGGGCAGGCGATGTTCCTGCGGGAGGTCATTGACGTCGTACACGGATTGCCGGAAGGAAAGGGCATCGGGGTCGTCTGGTGGCACCCCGATGCCATCGATCTTCCCGGCGCCCACATCTGGTTCGGCGGTTCCTGTGCGTTGTTCCGGCCGGATGGCACGCCGCTGCCCGCCGCCGCCGAGTTCGCCCGCTTCTGACGCCCTCCACGTCTTCCCCCCGGCCCCGGCGGCCGGATCCGTATTCATGAATATACTTCGATCGATGGGAAAGAATTTGCCCGAACGCGGTGGCATCTGCGGCGTGATCGCCCTCGCTTTGCTGGGGTGCGGGACACCGTTGCTGGCGAGGGAAGCCGCCCTGGCTGTGGATTTCGATCGGGTGGCCAAGGAGGACGTCAATCCGGGTGCAGCGGGGATCAACCTTTGCTGGCTGCTGGATTCCGATCGGCGCCGGCGGCAACCGGCGCCGATGGTGCGGGCGTTGGCGGAGCTCGGGGTGGGCGTGCTGCGTTTCCCCTACGGCCATCTGGCGGACAATTACCTCTGGGACTCGCCGCCATACGACCGGCCTGGTGGCGGTTTGCGGCCAAAAGTCGCCAGCCTGAACCTGCCACCGGGCCAGTGGACCTGGGCGACGAAGCCGGACGGGAGCATGCCGGGGGGCATGGATTTCGATGAGTATATCGAGCTGTGCGGAAAGATCGGCGCCCGGTCGCTGGTGTGTGTGAACGCGCTCTCGTTCAAGTATCCCGGGGGGCCGACGTATGGGGAGTTGAAGGCCGCGGCGGTGGCGTGGGTGCGGTACGCGGTGACGCATCGCCTTCGGGTCGACTATTGGCAGATTGGCAACGAGGTGGATCACGGGGACAGCGCGAAGTTGCTGCCGATGGAGGCCTACGTGGCGCTCTACGAGGATTTCGCCCGCGCGATGAAGGCGGTTGATCCGGCGGCCCGAATTGGACCCGGCATCCTGGCCCGTCCGGCCTATTATCGCGCCGTCGCCCAGGCCTGCCCCGCGCTGGTCGATTTCGCTTCGGTGCATCAATACATGTGGGGGTCGGAGAAGAAGTGTCACGACTATGCCGGCTGGCGGGACTGCCCGGACTCTTTCGTGAAGAACATCGAGCAGGCGGCGAAGACGCTGGAGGCGGGCGGCTTGACGCAGACGAAATTGCTGGTCACGGAGACCGGAGTCTCCGGCGGCAGCGCCCTGGGCGAGGTCAATAATACCTACAAGGCGTTGTGGTGTTTTGAGGTGTTGATGAACGAACTGGCCCATCCTCGAGTGGCCTATTCGTTCTACTGGGGGACCCACACCCCCTGGTCCTACCGCGGTGACGAGGTGGAGCCGGCCAAGGACGTGGCGCTGGCCCTGCGCCTGCGGACCAATGCCCGGACTCCGACCGGTGAGGTCATTCGGCTCATCAACCGCCATCTCCTGGGGGAGTTCGTCGACACCGAGCGGGTGGTCGGCCGGCTGCGCGGTTACGCCCTGCGGACCCCGAACCGGCGGGAACGAGTGTTGTTGCTCTTGAACAAGGATGACCAGGCGGCACCCGTCGCCATCACCTTGGCCGGGGCGTCCCCCGGTGAGCCGACGGAGCGGGTGCAATTTGGCGGACGGGCCCCGGATGACGTGGCGCCCGTGGTCAGCACGCCGGCGCGACCGGTCGTGACCGGCCAGGTGCTGCGTACCGCGCTGGCGCCACTGTCCGTCACGATCTTTCGTTGGACCGACGAAAAGTGAACAGTTGCCGCCGGGCGAAAAACCGGCTCGAAGCTACATCGAATTTATGAACCCGAGAATCCTCAGCCTGCTTGGCGGCGCCCTGGGTGCCGCCCAACTCGTCCTGGGTGCGCCCACCCAGAGCGCGCATCCCAACATCGTGATCATCTACGCCGATGACATCGGCTACGGCGACTTTGGGTGTTATGGCGCCACGGCCGTCAAGACACCCAATGTCGATCGCCTCGCCCGGGAGGGTTTGCGTCTGACGAGTGGCTACTGTTCCTCCGCGACCTGCACCCCGTCCCGGTATTCGTTGCTCACCGGCGAATATGCCTTTCGGAAGGCAGGCACGGGCGTGCTGCCGGGCGATGCCGCGCTCATCATCGAGCCGGGGCGGGCCACGCTGCCCTCGATCCTCCAGCGGGCGGGCTATACCACCGCCGCCATCGGCAAATGGCACCTGGGCCTGGGCAGCGCCCGGGGGAAGACGGACTGGAATGGCGAGATCAAGCCGGGGCCATTGGAGATTGGATTCAGCTACTCCTATATCATGGCGGCGACCGGCGACCGCGTGCCGTGCGTGTACGTGGAGAACCACCGGGTGGTGGGTCTCGATCCGAGCGACCCGATCGAGGTGAGTTACGGGAAGGAGATTCCCGGCGAACTCAACGGCATCAGGAACCGGGATACGCTGAAGATGGACTGGAGCCACGGGCACAACAACTCCGTGGTCAACGGCATCGGGCGCATCGGGTACATGAAGGGCGGCCAGGCGGCGCGGTGGGTCGACGAGGACATGGCGGATCGTTTCACCGAGCAGGCGCTGGCCTTCATCGAGCGGGCGAAGGACCAGCCGTTCTTCCTCTACTTTGCCACCCAGGACGTCCATGTGCCGCGGGTGCCGCATCTTCGCTTCGTCGGCCAGAGCAAGATGGGGCCGCGGGGCGATGCGATCGTGGAGTTCGATTGGTGTGTGGGCGAAATCCTCAAGAAACTCGCAACGCTCAAGCTGGCGGACAACACGCTGGTGATTCTCAGCAGCGACAACGGGCCGGTGCTCGACGACGGCTACAAGGACCAGGCCAACGAAAAGCTGGGCGCCCACAAGCCGGCGGGACCGTTTCGCGCGGGCAAGTACAGCTCGTTTGAGGGCGGCACCCGCATGCCGATGATCGTGCGCTGGCCCGGGAAGGTGAAGCCCGGCGTCTCCGATGCGATGGTGAGCCAGGTGGATTTTTCGGCTTCACTGGCGGCGCTGGTGGGTCAGGCGCCGGACCCGCGGACCATGTCCGACAGCCAGAACGTGCTGGCGGCGTTGCTCGGCCAGTCGCCGGTGGGGCGTGATCACATTGTTGAATACGCCAAGGGGCTCGCCCTGCGGCAGGGCCAGTGGAAGTTTGTGCCCCCCGGAAACGTGCGTGACGGTCTTGGCCCCTGGCAGGATGTGAAGGTGGCGGCCCCGGGCCTGCTGTTCAACTTGCAGGCCGACCCCGGCGAAAAGCACGATCTCGCGGCGCAGGAGCCGGCGAAGCTCCGGGAGCTGGCCACCCGCCTCGAACAGATTCGCGCTGGCGGGCCGCGCTGAGGGGTGGAAAATCCGACCGCTGCGGTGCCCCAGGGTCGATTGTAGGAGCGGCTTTACGCCGCGAGGAATGACGGCATCGCGGGGTGAACCCGCTCCTACGGCACCCGCACCTTGATGCTGCGGTAGCTGCACTCGTCGTTGTGATACGTGAGCAGGAGGTGCCCGCGGATCTTCATGCCGAAGCCGGGGGCGTCCTTGAACTTGGTCTGCGCGACCTGCGCCAGGATCGTGGGACTGCCGAGTTCGTAGGCGAGGACCTGGCGGCCGTTGAGCCAGTGCTCGACGTGGTTGCCCCGGACGATCACGCGCGAATGGTTCCATTGGCCGAAGGGTTTGACCTCCTTGGCGGGGTCGGGCGCGACGACGAGGTAGAAGGACCCCGTGCTCGACCGGGCGTCGCCGTGGGTAAGCGTGTCGTCGATCATCTGATACTCGTGGCCCACGGCACTGCCGCGCGATTCGGTGATGAAGTACTTCACGCCGTTGTTGGACTTCGGCGGCATGTTCCATTCCCAGGACAGTTCGAAGTCGTCGAATTCGTCGATCGAAATCAGATCCCCCCCTTTGCCACCCTTCAGGCAGGTGAGAACGCCGTCCTTCACCACCCAGCCGGTCTTTGGCGGGGCCGGCTTCTTGAAGCCCCGCCATCCGTCGAGGGATTCGCCGTTGAAGAGCAGGCGCCAGCCCGCCGCCTTTTCGGCGGAAGTGAGCTGATTCGGTTTGGCTTCACTGGCGCCGAGAACGGCGGTCAGCGCGAGGGTGGCGACACAAGCGAGGAGCGGGCGAAGGGTGGTCATGGCAGGGGCGAGGGAGGGAAGGGCGATACGGATGGAATGGGGCCGGGAATTCAGCCAAAAGAATCGAGCAGGCGAGGCGGGAAGTGATGTCCGCGCACCGGCCTAAAAACCAAGGCATCATTTCGCGGCCTTTTTCCGGCCCTGCTTGGCCGTGGTATCGGGGGGCACGGAGTTCATCCCCTGGCGCCACGTCCACATCTTTTCCCAGTTGGTCTGGTCGGCGGCGGCCGGCCGAAACTGGCTGGCATCGACGTCGACATACAAGCGGCGAAACCAGGCGGAATCGAATTCCGGGTTGGGGCGGTTGGATTGGGCCCCGACGGTGCCGCGCCAGGAGTTGAGGGCGGCGCGCATTTCCGCGACCCGGTCGGGGTGTTGGGCGGCCACGTCCCGTTCCTCGCTGATGTCATTGCTCAGATCGTAGAGCTCGTCCTTGGGGTTGTCATAGTACTCCACGAACATCCAATTGCCGTCGCGCACGGCGCCGGTGGGCCGACTGCCCTGATTGGTGTAATGGGGGAAGTGCCAGAAAAACCGCCGGACCGGTGCGGGGCCCTGGCCGGTGAGAAACGAGGCGAAGCTCACGCCATCGAGGCCCGCGGGCGCCTGCCCGCCGATCAGGTCGAGCAACGTGGGAATCCAGTCGGTGTTGATGACGGGATCGTCCACGACCCTGCCGGCGGGCACGTGGCCGGGCCAACGGACCATCAGCGGTATCCTCAATCCGCCCTGATAGACGAAACCCTTGCCCGCGCGGTAGGGCGTGTTGTGCGTGATGCGCTGGTGGCTGCCCTCGGGCACGTGCAGCCCGCCGTTGTCCGAGGTGAAAACAACAATCGTGTTGTCCGTCAGTTTCAGGGCGTCGAGTTTGGCCAGCAGCCGGCCCACAGTATCGTCCAGGGTCTCGATCACGCCGGCGTAGACGGGTTCGAAGGCGGTGGGGTTGTGGTCGATCCGGCGCTGCTGGGCGGTGAAGGGAATGTGCGGGGTGTTGTGGGCCAGATAGACGAAGAAAGGGCGGTCGCGGTTGGCCTCGATGAAGGCCTCGGCCGCGGCGGTCTGGTCGTATTCGCCTTTGCCGCCCTCGGTGGCGGAGGGTTGGGTATTGGGCCGGCCGGGGTGGTAGGTGTCGAAGCCCTGCTCGAGCGGGCCGAACGCTTTGCCCCCGACATGCCATTTGCCGATGGCCGCGGAGACGTAGCCGTACGCCTTGAGGTATTCGGGGATCATCTTCTCCTCCAGCGCCACCTGCATCTCGATTTCCGGGTGCAGAAGTTTTTGGGACACCCGATCGGAGCGGCCCGGGAGAAACGTGGTGAGGTGCAGCCGGGCGGGCGCCTTGCCGGTGAGAATGGCGGCGCGCGAAGGCGAACAGATGGGTTGCGCGCAATGGGCGGAGGTGAAACGCGTGCCCTGCGCGGCGAGGCGGTCGAGATTGGGGGTGTGGTGGTCCTGCCGGCCGTAGCAATGGAGATCGTTGATGCCGAGATCATCACAGAGGATGAAGAGGATGTTGGGGCGCACCGGGTCGGCCCCGAACGCGAACTGAGCGGCGATGAGCCACGCCGTGAACATGGGGAGAACGCGGCGGAATGCGGGTGTCATGAGACCCGTTGTAAGACTATTCCGGGGCGAAGCACAAGCGACAGCGTGCGGGGCCGGCTCGCGCAGAGGGCGGGATCGGCCGCGGGCCACCGGCCGGCCGTCGACGCGGGCGGGTGAAGGCACAAAAACTCGTCGGCAAAGCCGGCTGGCCAGGCGCCGATAGGCGCGCGGGTGATTCTCGTCGCAGGACCGACAATTCATGCGCCTTTTTGCGGCCATCCCTTCCGCTCGTGGCGTCCTTCGTGAAGAGGCGCAGCCCGTTTTGGCACGGCGGATTTTTGCCCGGTCGGTCGCGCTGTAGGAGACAAGCGGCTTTATGCCGCGATGGAAATCCGCCCGCGCTGAATCGCGGCATGAAGCCGCTCCTACAAGAGGGATCCGACAAGTCATTTTCGGGCCGGTTCGCCGTGCAAAAATCCGCCGTGCCCGTTTTGGTCGGGAGCCCTTTGCCGACTCGCCTCACGTCGGAAAACCTGCCCGACTCCTTTACCGTCCGCCACGCAGCAACGAGACCCGGTTTTGGTCCGTCTTCTCTGGTGCCATTCAAATTCATGAAATCAGGATTACTCACGAGGACTTCGCTTCACCTCCTCCCCTGGGGGCTCGCGCTGGTGGTGGTCTCCACCGCCGCCGCGGCTGACTGGCCCAGCTGGCGCGGCGCGCGGGGCGATGGAGTCAGCGACGAAACAGACGTTCCGCTCCGCTGGAGCAAGACCGAGAACATCGCCTGGAAGACGGCGGTGCCGGGCAAGGGGCACAGCTCGCCCATCGTCTTCGGTGATCAGGTCTTTGTGACCACGTTTCTCGAGAGCGAGGACCGCCACGTCCTGCTCTGCCTGGATCGGGTCACCGGCCAGGTGCGGTGGGATCGGGGCACGCCGATGAAACGCCAGAAGGCGATTAACAAGCTGAACAGCCACGCGAGTTCGACGCCAGCCACCGACGGCCGGTTCGTCTGGGTGAGCTTTCTGGATCATCCCGACATGACGATCGTGTGCTACGACTGTCGCGACGGCCGGGAGGTCTGGCAGACGGTTCCGGGGCAGTTGCTGAGCCGGCATGGGTACTGCAGCAGCGTGGTGCCTTACCAGGACATGATCATCCTTAACGGCGACCAGGACGCCGAGGCCTACCTCGTGGCGCTCGATCAGGCCACGGGCCGGGAGCGCTGGCGCACCGACCGCCCCAATCGCACGCGTTCCTATTGCCCGCCCACCGTCATCGACGTGCACGGGCGGAAGCAATTGGTGCTGTCGGGCAGCAAATGCGTGGCGGCCTACGATCCGGACTCGGGGAAACAGCTATGGATCGTCGACGGACCGACGGAGCAATTCGTTTCCAGCCCGATCTACCTCGATGACGTGGTCTTCCTGACCTACGGGTTTCCCAAGCGCGGCATTTGCGCGATCGATCCGACCGGGCGGGGGAACGTCACGGCGACGCACCTGGTGTTCAACGTCGAGCGCGCCAGCCGGGGTGGCTACGTCCCCTCGCCGGTCGCGTACGGCAAGCTCGCGTTTGTCGTGAGTGACGAGGGCATGGGCAGTTGCGCCGATCCGCGCACCGGCCGGGAGATCTGGCTCGAACGGCTGGGGCGGCACCATAGCGCCAGCCCCGTGATCGCGGGCGGCAACGTCTATTTCCTCGACGACGACGGGAAGTGCTGGGTGGTCGGAGCACGCGACAAGTATGAATTGATCGTCGTAAACGAGCTCGGCGAAGACACGCGCGGATCTCCGGCGATTGCCCGGGGACAGCTCTTCATTCGCGGCAGCACGCATCTGTACTGCATCGGAAAGAAGTAGGGAAGGGTGCGGCCGGAATGGGTGGGCGACCGCGGAGGCAGAGGCGTACGCGGAAAACCCGGACGACCAGGAAACCGTCGGGCGTCCTCACGCGGGGCCGGCGGTGCGTTGTGATTTCGTCGCGGGCCGGAGGTTGCCCCGGCTTGGATTGGTGTAGGAGCGGCTTTACGCCGCGATTCGTGGGACCTTCGCGGCGTAAAGC
>JBBRWR010000163.1:0-14958 GCA_038249085.1 Opitutales bacterium | reverse complement strand
GACAAAAGGTCCATCGCGGACAGGCCAACCGAATGCTGCAATGGCATCATGCCAAGGATGGTTGCCGTCCCGCCACGCTTCAATGACTTCACCGCAAGTGTGCCAGACGCAGGACGTCCAACAGCCTCAATCGCGTGATCGACGCCGCCCTTGGTCAGTTCCTGAATCTGTGCCGCCGCATCGTCGGCCAAGGCATCGCCCGCTGGGGATACCCTCCTCTGTGTCTCCGTGTCTCTGTGGTGAATTCAGCCGGCCCATTTCCTTTTCCAAACCATCCCAAGCATGAACCACAAAGACACAAAGGCACAGAGACGAACCCCGCTGGGGATCCCATCCTCTGTGTCTCCGTGTCTCGGTGGTGAATTCAGCCGGCTTTTTTCCGCACCCGAACCATTCCCAGCATGAACTCCAAAATCATTCTCCTCGTCGAAGACAACCCGGACGACGCCGATCTCGCGGTGCGCGCCCTCCAGCACGCCAACATCCGCAATGAACTGGTCCACGCCAAGGACGGAGCCGAGGCCCTCGACTACCTCTTTGGCACTGGCACCCACGCCGGGCGCAACCGCTGCCAGTTGCCGCAGGTGGTTCTCCTGGATCTGAAACTGCCCAAGATCGACGGCCTGGAAGTGCTGCGCCGGATACGCGCCGACCCGCTCACTAAAAACCTTCCCGTGGTCATCCTCACTTCCTCCAAAGAGGATCAGGATCTGATCGCGGCCTACGAAAACCACGTCAACAGCTACATCCGCAAGCCGGTGGACTTTGTCCAATTCGCCGAGGCCGTGCGCCTGATGGGCCTGTACTGGCTGCTGATGAACGAGCCGGCCCCGGTCCTCCCCGGCGCCACTCCGACGAAAACACCCCCCTCTCATGAGTAATCCGCGGCGCCTCCTGCTGCTCGAAGACAACGACGACGATGCCGCCCTGACGGAGCGCGAACTGCGCCGGGAGGGCCTCGATTTCACGCTGCGGCGCGTCGAAACCGAGCGCGACTTCCGTCAAGAACTCCACGCCTTCGCGCCCGACCTGATCCTCGCCGACTATTCGCTCCCGACGTACGACGGACTCTCGGCGCTCGCCTTGGTGCGCCGGGAGCGGCCCGACGTGCCGTTCCTCTTCGTCTCCGGCACGATTGGCGAGGAAGTCGCGATCGAGGCGCTGAAGCATGGGGCGACAGATTACGTACTCAAGCAACGGCTCGGCCGGCTGGTGCCGTCCGTGCAACGCGCCCTGCGCGAGGCCGCGGAGCAGGCCGGGCGCCAGGCCGCGGAACTCGCGCTGCGCGAGAGCGAGCAGCATTTTCGGGCGCTGGTGGAGTCCACGCAGGACTGGGTGTGGGAGATCGATGCCGACGGCGTCTACACCTACAGCGGCCCCCAGGTGAGCACCCTGCTGGGCTACACACCCGCGGAGATCCTCGGCCGGACGCCGTTTGACCTGATGCCTCCCAGCGAAGCCGCACGCGTCGCCGCCCTCATGATGCCGCTTATCGCGGCCCGCCAGCCCATTCGAGGCGTGGAAAACGTCAACCGCCACAAGGACGGACATCTGGTGGTGATGGAAACCAACGGGGTGCCGTGTTTCGACGACGACGGAATTTTTCTCGGTTACCGCGGCATCGATCGCGATATCAGCGCCCGCAAGCAGGCCGAAGCCGCCCTCGCCGAAACCCGCCTCCACCTGCGGGCCTTCTTCGACTTCAGCCCGGCGCTGAACTACATCAAGGATCTCGACGGGCACTATCTCATGGTCAATCGGCTCTTCCGGGAAAAATACGGTATCCTGGCCGAAAACACCGGCCACCTGACCTCAAACGACATCTTTCCGCCCGAAGTGGCGGCGGCGCGGCGGGAACGCGACGACGCCGTGATCGCGGGCGGTCTGCCCGTGGTCTCGGAGGAGATCAACGCGGAGCCGGACGGGGCCCACGTCTACCTCGCGGTCCGGTTCCCCCTGCGCGACGCCGCCGGCCAGACCACCGCCCTCGGCGTGGTCGCCACCGACATCACCGAGCGCAAGCAGGCGGAGGATCGCCTGCGGGAACAGACCCAATTGCTCGATCGCGCCAACGATGCGATCTACACCCGCACCCTGGACGGCCTGATCACGTTCTGGAACGAAGGCGCCGAGCGCCTCTACGGCTGGACCCGCAACGAGGTGCTGGGCCGCCGCCTCACTGAACTCAACCTGCAGGAGATGGACGCCGCCGCCGAGGCCAGCGGTACCCTGCTGCAGCACGGCGGCTGGACCGGCGAGCGGACGCACCTCACCAAGAGCGGCACCGAGGTGACGGTTTTCTTGCGGCTGACGGTCGTCAAGAATGAGCACGGCGAACCGGCGTCCGTCTTCGCCATCAACACCGACATCACGGAGACCAAGCAGTTCGAGGCGCGCTTCCTGCAGGCCCAGCGATTGGAAAGCCTCGGCGCGCTGGCGGGCGGCATCGCCCACGATCTCAACAACGTGCTGGCCCCCATCCTCATGGCGACCGACATCCTCAAGCAGCGGGCGCAGTCGGAGATGGAGCGGCGGATGTTCGACACGATGCAAACGGCCGCCCGGCGCGGGGCGCACATCATCCGGCAGGTGCTGACGTTTGCGCGGGGGGTCAAGGGGGAGCGCACCCCGGTGCAGATCCGCCACCTGCTGCGCGAGATGGCGGATATCGCCCAGGAAATCTTTCCCAAGAGCGTCCAGTTCGAGCTCGATAGTTCCCGGGACCTGTGGCCCGTGCTGGGCGATGCCACGCAACTGCACCAGGTCCTGATGAACCTGTGCGTGAACGCCCGCGACGCCATGCCGCAAGGCGGCACGCTCACGCTCACCGCGACCAACATCGAACTGGACGACGCCTTCGTCCAGATGACCCCGCTGGCCAAGGTCGGACCCTATGTGCGCATCGGAGTCGCGGATACGGGCATGGGCATTGCCCGGGAGAATTTCGACAAGATCTTCGAACCCTTCTTCACCACCAAGGATCTGGGCCAGGGCACCGGCCTGGGCCTCGCCACCGTGCTGGGCATCGTGAAAAGCCACGGCGGCTTCCTGCAATTCAAGAGCGCCCCCGGCCAGGGCACGTGTTTTGAGGCCTATCTGCCCGCCGCCCCGCACGAACTCGCGGTGGACGCCGTGGCGGAAGCGCCCCCGCCGCGGGGCCACGGCGAGCTGATCCTCGTCGTTGACGACGAAATCTCCATTCGCACCGTGGCCGCCCGGGTGCTCGAGCAAGGCGGCTACCGGACCGTGGAGGCCGCCGACGGCTCCGAGGCGCTGGCGGTCTTCATGGAAAACCGCGCCGAGGTCGCCATCGTCGTCACCGACATGCTGATGCCCGGCATGGACGGACCGACCTTCGTGGGGGTCCTCCGTCATCTCGACCGCAAGGTACGCATCATCGGCATGAGCGGCGTCGGCGAGAAGGCGGAACACCCGACCCTCGACGCCGCCACGATGGTCGGATTTCTGCAAAAACCGTTCACCGCGGACCACCTGCTCAGCCTCATCGGCCAGGCCCTGCAGGTGCCGGCCTCGCCCACCGGCTCCAACCCGCCCCGGCCTCGGCCGCAGGGCGGATCCGGCTCCCCCCATGGCACCCGCTGAACCAAAATCGCGTCCCGCCCGTAGCGCCGGGTCTCCGACCGGCGTTCGCCAGTCAAAGACTGGCGCTACTCCAGGCCCCGCCCCCGCGGCGGCGACGGGACTCGCCGCCCTTCCTCGCACGATTTCCCTTACCGGGTGGGGCGCGGACTCCGCTCCGCGCCGGCGGCGGCGATTTCCTATGCCAGATGTTCGAGGTAGCGCCGGGTCTCCGACCGGCGCTCGCCAGTCAAAGACTGGCGCTACTCCAGGCCCCGCCCCCGCGGCGGCGAAGGGACTCGCCGCCCCAGATGCCCGATTTTAGATTCCCGATTTAACGATTTCCGATTTCCGTTTTACCGACCGATCGCTCCCGCCTTCCCCATGAATGACCCCCTCCCAGACCCGTCCCAAGCCGCCCGGCGGGAGGCCCTTGCCCAGGTGGCGGGCGGGGTGGCCCATGATCTCAACGATTTGCTCACGGTCATCAACGGCCACGTGCTCCGCCTGCTGGATGCCGAGGACATCGCCGGCGCCTCGGTGCCCGCGCTGAACCAAATTTACCACGCCGGGGATCGGGCGGCCCGCCTCGTGCGGCAATTGCTGATCTTCAGCGGCCAGCTGGAGCTGCGCGCGCAAGACCTCGCCCTGAACGATCTCGTCACCCTCGCCGCCGAGGGACTGCGCCGTGGACTGGGAGCCTCCATCCGGCTGGAACTTGATCTCGCCCCCGCCCTGCCGCCGGTGCGCGCCGATGCGGACCTGCTG
The DNA here is from genome assembly GCA_038249085.1 of Opitutales bacterium. Classification (GTDB taxonomy): domain Bacteria; phylum Verrucomicrobiota; class Verrucomicrobiia; order Opitutales; family Opitutaceae; genus ER46. The sequence goes on along the minus strand of JBBRWR010000163.1, from coordinate 10,611 downwards.
GAACACGTGCTGGGCAACCTCGTGGCCAACGCGCGCGAGGCCATGCCGGCCGGCGGCCGGTTGATGATCAAGACCGAGGCGCAAACGGCGGCCCCCGACGGCCCCGCGGGAGCGTCCGACTCCGGCACGCCGGCCGGCGTCTGCCTGCACGTCTCCGACACCGGCGGAGGCATCGCGCCGGACCACCTGCCACGGATCTTCGAACCTTTTTTCAGCACGAAGGCCCCGGGCCGCAACCCTGGTTTGGGATTGGCGACCGCCCAGGGCATCCTGCGCCAGCACGGCGGCTCGCTTTCGGTCGCCAGCATCGTCGGCGCCGGGTCCACCTTTACCGCCTGGCTGCCCGCCTCACCTCCCGGCGGGGTGACCGCAAGCGCGCCCGCGCCCGCGAGCGTGACCGATCGGAAACGGGCCACCCTGCTGCTGGTGGAGGACGACCCCCTCGTGCGAGAGCTCACCGTCGCGGTGTTGCAGGACGAGGGTTACCGCGTGCTGCAGGCCGAATCCGGCACCAACGCCCTCGAAGTCTGGAAATGGCATGCGCCGCGGATCGAGCTGCTCCTGACCGACCTGCTGCTGCAGGACGACATGACCGGCTTGGAACTCGCCACCCGGCTGCGCGCCGAAAAACCCGGGCTCAAGCTGATCTGCATCAGCGGTTATGGCCGGGAAACCGCCACGCCCGCGCTCACCCTGCCGGCCGGTTGTAAATTTCTCCGCAAACCCTGCCGACCGCGCGTGCTGACCGACGCCGTCCGCACCCTGCTCGAACCTAAATTCCGCAGATGAAAATTGACCACAGAGACACAGAGTTCACAGAGAAAGGCAGTTGGGAAAACTCCGCCTCAAAGGCTGCTTCACCCCTTGAGTGAATCCGATTGGCGACCTGATTCCTCTCTGTGCCCTCTGTGCCTCCGTGGTTCCAACTGCGCCTTTCAGCTTGAATCCGCCTCACCATGAATAGCCCGCTGACGCCCTTTCCCGCCAAATCCGGCGGCGAACGTTTCCCTTTCCGCCTGCTGGTGGCCACGATGACCTTCACCGTCATCGTCCTCCTGGCCATGGTGTGGTCGGCGTTCGATTCCTATCAGAACACGTCCAACCTCCAGCCCAGCGACCTGCGCGTGGAGGAATTGCGCGGCCAAATCATCCATCTGGATGAAGTCCTGACCCTGTCCGCCCAGATGGCGGCGGCCACCGGGGACCTGCGCTGGGAGGAGCGTTATCGCCGGTTCAGAAGTCAGTTGGACGCCGCGATCATCGAGGTGCAGCGCCTGATCACTGACTCCGGCAGCTCCGAAGCCGCCGGGCAAATCGCGGCGGCCAACCGCCAACTCCTCGACATGGAAGACCAGGCCTTCGCCGCGGTCCGGGCCGGCCGGCGGGAGCAGGCCAGCGGGTTGCTGTACGGGGAGACGTATGCGGCGCGGAAAACCGCGCTGGCGGCGGGCATGCAGCACCTGCGCCAGCATCTCACCGATGCCCTGGCCGCGGGCGCGCAGGAGAACCGCGAGCGGGCCTTTGCTTTCGCGGTGGGGGCCGGGGCCGCCGTCGCCCTCCTGTTCGTCTCCGCCCTGATGATCCGCCTCCGGATCAAGCGCTGGCGGCTGGTCCGCGCACAAAATCTTTCCTCCCTCCGGCAAACCCAAGTCTCCCTCCAACAGGCTCGGGACGAATTGGAGCGGCGGGTCGAGGAGCGCACGCGGGAACTCGCGCACAAGGTCGCGGAGCACCAGCACGCCGTCGACTCCCTGGCCGCTTCCGAGGAATTCCTGCGCTCCCTGCTCGCCCATGCGCCGGTCAACATCTTCCGCAAGGACGCCGCCGGCCGCTTCACCTACGTGAATGACCGCTTCTGCCGATCCAAGGGTCGCACGGCCGGCGAGATTCTCGGGCAGACTACTTCCGTGATCAACAACCCGGAGGACACGAAACAGGTCGAGTCCGAGCACGCGGAGATCATGCGCACCGGCGAGCCGATCGAAAAGGAGGAATCCCGCCTCCGGCCGGACGGCACCCGACAGCATTTCCACGTCGTCAAGTCGCCGGTCCGGGCGCCCGACGGGACGATCATCGGCACCCAGGGTATCCAATTTGATATCACGGATCGCGTGCTGGCCGATGAGGCGCTGCGCGACCACGAGGAGCTGAGCCGCGTGATCCTCGATTCCGCCCACGACGCTTTCATCGCCATGGACTCGGCGGGCCGGGTCTCCGACTGGAACCGGCGGGCCGCCACGATGTTTGGCTGGTCGCGCGAGGAGGCGATCGGCCGGCGGCTGTCGGAAATGATCCTTCCCCCGCCGGAGCGCGAGGCCCACGAGCACGGCCTGCGGCGCTTCCTCGCCACCGGCGACGGAACCGTGATGAACTCCGTCATCGAAGTTTCGGCCCAGAATCGGCAGCAGCGAACCTTTCCGGTCGAACTCACCATCAGGCCTGTCCGGCATCGCGATGGCCTCTCGTTTTGCGCCTTCCTGCGCGATATCTCCGAACGCAAACAGGCGGAGAGCGCCCTGCGGCAGGAGCAGGCGCGCTTCAACGCCCTCATCGGCACCGTGCCCGACGTGATTTATTTCAAGGATCGACAGAGCCGCTTTGTCCGGGTCAGCGCGGCGATGGTACGGTTGTTCCAGGTGGAGAACGCCGCCGCGATGATGGGCAAGACGGACCTCGATTTCTTCACCGGGGAACACGCCCAGCAGGCCTATCGTGATGAACAGCGGTTGATGGAGACCGGCGAGTCGATCGTCGGGCAGGAGGAAAAGGAAACGTGGCCCGACGGGCGGGTCACCTGGGCCTCCTCAACGAAGGTGCCCCTGCGCGACGCGGCGGGCCACATCACCGGCTTGGTCGGCATCTCGCGGGACATCACGGCCGCCAGGCGCGCGGCGGCGATCCAGGCGGCCTTGCTCGGGATCTCCCAGGCCACGCATGAAAACGAGGATCTGCCCGGCCTGTTGCGCCGGATTCATGACATCGTGGCCGGGTTGCTCTCCGCCCGGAATTTCTACGTGTCCCTGTATGATGCGGGGGCCGACCAGTTGAGTTTTCCCTACTTCGTCGACGAGGTCGATCCGGCGCCGGCGTCCCGGCCGCCCGGCAAGGGCCTGACCGGGCGGGTGCTGCGCACCGGCCGTCCCCTGTTGATCTCCGCCGGCGAGATTGCCGACCTGGTGCGCCAGGGGGAAATCACCGCCATCGGCACGCTGCCCCGGGAATGGCTGGGGGTACCCCTCACCACGAGGGAGCGGGTCATCGGCGTGCTCGTGGTGCAGAACTATGCCGGCCCGGCCCGCTACACCGCAGAGGATTGCGAGCTCCTGCAATATGTGTCGCGCCAGATCGCGGCGACCGTGGAGCGCAAGCAGGCGGAAGCGGAAACGCAGAAAGCCCGGACGGAATTGGAACAGTTCTTTGCCCTCGTGCCCGACATGATCTGCATCGCCTCCCCCGACGGCTTTTTCAAGGCGGTGAACGAGGCGTGGACCAAGACGCTGGGCTTCACCCGGGAGGAACTCCTGGCGCAACCCCTGGCCGACTTCATCCATCCGGATGACCGGGAGGCCACCTTCCGGGAGATAGCGACGCAGCTGGCCGGCGGGAGAACCGCGTCTTATGTCAACCGCTACCGGTGCCAGGACGGAAGCTACCGGTGGCTGGAATGGGAGGCCGCGCCGGCCCGGGACGGCCTGCTCTTTGCCGCGGCGCGCGACGTGACGGAACGCCGGCACGCCGCGGACGAAGTCCGGCGGCTGAGCCGGCAGAACCTCACAATTTTGAACTCCGCCAGCGAGGGTATCCTGGGATTGGATGCGCAAGGCCGGCACACCTTTGTCAACGCCGCGGCGGCCCGCATGCTCGGCTACGAAGTTGAGCAATTGATTGGCCGCCCCAGCCACGCGCTCTGGCACCATACCAAAACCGACGGCAGTCCCTATCCGGCTGAAACGTGTCCCATCACCGCCGTTCTCAGGGAGGGGAAGGAGCAACATGTGGACACCGAGGTTTTCTGGGCCCAGGACGGCTCCAGCTTCCCGGTCGAATACGACAGCACGCCCGTTCTCGTGGACGGCCGGCCGGAGGGCGCCGTCGTGACCTTCCGCGACATCACCGAGCGCAAACTGGCGACCGAAAAGATCTCCAAGCTCTCGACCGCCATCGAGCAGAGCCCGGCGAGCATCGTGATCACGGACCTCACCGGGAGAATCGAATACGTCAACGCCGGCTTCACGCGGGCCACGGGCTATAGCCGGGACGAGGCCATCGGCCAGAACCCGCGCGTGCTGAAGTCGGGGGAAGTTCCGCCGGAAACCTATGCGGAGCTCTGGCGCACCATCACGGCGGGCGGGGAATGGCGGGGCGAGTTCCACAACCGGCGCAAGAACGGGGAATTGTTTTGGGAAAATGCGGCGATCTCCCCGATCCGGGACGCCGCGGGAAACATCACGCACTACCTCGCGGTCAAGGAGGACATCACGGCGCGCAAGCAGGCGGAGGAGGATCTGCGGGAGGCCAAGGAGGCCGCGGAGGCCGCCGCCCGGGCCAAGGGCGAATTCCTGGCGAACATGAGCCACGAGATTCGCACGCCGATGAACGGCATCATCGGCATGACCGGCCTGCTGCTCGACACCCAGCTGGAGCCGCTGCAGCGCGATTTTGCCGAGGCCGTGCGCAGCAGCGGGGAGAACCTGCTCGTCATCATCAACGACATCCTGGATTTCTCCAAGATCGAGGCCGGCAAGCTCGCCTTTGAGGTGCTCGATTTCGACTTGGTGGAGGCGACCGAAGGCACCCTGGACATGCTGGCGGAACGCGCCCAGGGCAAGGGCATCGAGCTGGCCAGCAGCCTGGCGCCCGACGTGCCCACCCGGCTGCGCGGGGACCCGGGGCGGTTGCGCCAGATCCTGCTCAACCTCCTCAGCAACGCCGTCAAGTTCACCGAGCGCGGCGAAGTGGTGCTCCGGGTGATCAAGGAGCGTGAAACCGCGACGCATGCCGTGTTGCACTTCAAGGTGATCGACACCGGCATCGGCATTCCCGCCGAGGCGCAGACCCGGCTGTTCCAGGCGTTTTCCCAGGCCGACAATTCCACCACGCGCAAGTACGGTGGCACCGGGCTGGGGTTGGCCATCTCCCGGCAGTTGGTCGCCATGATGCACGGCGAGATCGGCGTGGAAAGCGCACCGGGGAAGGGAGCGACCTTCTGGTTTACGGCCGAATTTGAAAAGCAAACCGGCGCCGCCATCCCGCCCGAGCATCTGCGCCGGGATCTCTTCGACCTGCGGGTGCTGGTGGTGGATGACAACGCCACCAACCGGCAAATCCTCCGCCACCAGATCTTCGCCTGGAAAATGCAGAAAGGCAGCGCGGCCGGCGGGCACGAAGCCCTCAAGCTCATGCGGGAGGCCGTGGCGGCGGGCGCCCCCTACGACCTCGCGCTGCTCGACATGCAGATGCCGGAGATGGACGGCCTCACCCTGGCGCGGGCGATCAAGGCCGATCCCTCTCTCGCCGCGACCCGCCTGATCATCCTCACCTCGCTCGGGGACACGTTGAGTCGCGAAGAAATGAAGTCCGCCGGTCTCGACGCGTATCTGATCAAACCCGTGAAGCAATCGCGCCTCTTCGATTGCATTGTGAACATCATGGGCCGGACCAAGGCCGAAAAGGTCTTCGCCGGGGAACCCGCGCCCCAACGCCCACCCGGCACCGGGGGCCCGGCGCTGCCCGGATTGCGCATTTTGGTGGCCGAGGACAACGCGGTGAACCAGAAGGTCGCCGCCGGCCTGCTGCGGAAGCTCGGGTGCAAGGCCGAGTTCGTCGCCAACGGCCTCGAGGTCATGGCCGCGCTGCCGCACCTCGGCGTGGATCTGATCCTGATGGACTGCCAGATGCCGGAGATGGACGGCTATGAAGCCACGCGCGCCATCCGCCTACGGGAGCACGACACCACCCGGCCCTGCCCATGGAAGGCGCCGATCCCCATCATCGCCATGACGGCCGAGGCCATGGAAGGGGATCGCGAAAAATGCCTCGCCTCGGGCATGGATGACTATGTGAGCAAACCTGTAAGGATCACCGATCTCCAGGAGGTCCTGCTGCGCTGGAGCCCCGATCGCTCAGCGACGGAGGGAAGTCCCGACCCGGCCGCCCCCGCGCCGCCCACCAACGCAGGATGAACGCAATTTCGCCAAGAACTCCCGGCGCGGAGCGGAGTCCGCGCCCTACCTGTCCGCATCTCGTGATGGGTAGGGCGGAGAGTCCCTTCCCCGCCGTTTGGACGTTACGATCCCCTTTTCTTGCTCCCGGCGCGGAACGGAGTCCGCGCCCTACCTGTCCGCACCTCGTGATGGGTGGTGCGGAGAGTCCCTTCCCCGCCGCTGGGATCCTTCAACACCAGGGATGGCAGAATTCTTTCCTATGAACGCAACGCCTGAAACTCCTCTTCCCGACGCCAGTCTCAAGACGATCCTCATCATCGACGACGATGTCCACCTGGGCGCGACCCTGGCCCTGGGGCTCGAAACGAACGGCTACCGCACCCTGTGCGCCACCAACGCCGACGACGGTTGGAAACTCGCCCAGGCCCACCTGCCCGACCTGATCCTGTGCGACATCGACATGCCGGGCAAGGACGGCCACCTCCTGCTGCAGGAGTTGCGGGCCGATCCCGAACTCGCCAGCCTGCAATTCGTGCTCATGACGGGCAAGCTCACGCTGGGCAATCAGCGCGCCGGCATGGACCTGGGTGCCGACGATTTCCTGTTGAAACCGTTTTCCCTCGCCACGCTGACCCAATGCGTGGCCGCCCGCCTGAAGCGCGTTGAATTGAGCCGGCGCATTGACGACCGCGTGCTGGAACGGCTCCGGGAGAGCCTGCACACCAGCCTGCCCCACGAGTTTTTCACGCCGCTCGCCACCATTCTGGGCCTGACCGAGTTGCTGCAACTGGATCTGGGCAAGCTGACCCCGGAGGAAGTCCAGCAGGATCTCGGCGACATCCACAATGCCGGACGCCGGCTCCACCGCACGCTGCGCAATTATCTCTTCCTGCTCGAACTCGAACCCGAAGGCGCGCCGCGCCCGATGGCTCTGCTCGACCCCACCGAGGTGATCGACGCGTTGAAGGGCGGGGTGGCGGCGGCGGCTTCGCGGCACCAGCGCGCCACCGATGTCGTGGCTGAATTTGCGGCGACGAGCGTGCAGGCGCTTCCGGTCGACCTCGCCACGTTGGTCGAAGAGTTGGTGGACAACGCGCTGAGCTACTCCCGCAAGGACACTCCGGTGCACGTGCGGTCGTGGTGCGAGGGCCAGAAGCTGCATCTGACCGTGACGGACCACGGCAGGGGTCTGACTCCGCCGCAGTTGGAGCGCCTGCAACAGATGGGGCCGGTCGCGGCCGAGCGCCACCGGCAGCCGACCCCGGGGTTCGGTCTGGTGATCGTCCGCCGGCTCGTGCAACTCCTCGGCGGAACGTTTCGCCTCGAAAGCGAGGCGGGCGAAGGCACGACCTGTCACGTCACCCTGCCGGTCGCGGCGGGCTGAGCCAACGCGCGAAACGTGAGAGCGAACGCACCAGGCGCGTTGGGGACAACGCGCCCCACCCATACCGATCTTCGCACCCGGTAGGGCGGGGAGTCCCTTCCCCGCCGGTTCTTCCTCACGATCTTCCTTCCGCCTTCCCGGCGCGGAACGGAGTCCGCGCCCTACCAGGATCAAAAAACCAAGGGCGATGCGAATCAAACGGCCCCGGGCGCATCACCCATCGGCCTGATGCCGGTCGCCCGGGTGGGCGCGGGTCGCTCGCGGTGCTCGCAGAACGAGCAAAAATCCTCGATTTCCCGGCGGGCCCGGCGGCGGATGATGGAGTCGAGTTCGGCAAAGGCGGAGTCCCGTTCCCCCGGGTCGAGTTCTGCCTCCTCCGTCTGCACCAGAATCAGCGCCTCGTGCAAGGCCTGGGTCCCGGCGCGAAAATACGCGAGGTGAGGATTATTGCCGCATGGGCATTCCGGCAACACCACGGGGCGGGGCGGTTCGCCGCGCCGGATCGCGTCGAAGACCTGATCCAGGGTTCCGGCGATCAGGAAAACCTTCGTGATCGGATTCGCGAGCGGCGAGGTGACGGGCTCCACCAGCAACAGCTCGATCCACCGCACTCGAATCTCGGTGCGATGCCGGAGCAGGGCCTGTTCCAGCGACGGAAGCATCAGTCAAGAACCGCCGCGGCGTGGGCGCGGGTCGTGGGTCCGCCCGCGCGGTTCACTTCACCACCAGTTTTCCCCGCATGAGGGCAAAATGCCCCGGAAACGTGCAGAGGAAGGAGTACTCGCCCGGCTCGCCCGGCGCCTTGAAGTCGATGGTCTCCGACTCGCCGGGCCCGAGGAGTCGGGTCTGCGCGATGATTTGCGCGGCTTTGCCGGGCGGGATGTGGGTCGGTGTCGCCATGACCGCCGCCATGCCGAAGGCGTTGAAGTCGGCCTCGCTGCACGGCTTCAGCAGCACCCAATTGTGGGCCATCGCCTGCTTCGGCATCTTGCCGATGTTGGTGAACACCACCCGCAACGACTCACCGGCCTGCGCTTCGAGCCGGGTCACGTTGTAATGCATGGTGTCGTCGCCGGTGATCTGCAGCGTCCGTGTGCCGGCGGGCGCGGGCGGCGGCGCGCTGGTCGTGGAGGGTTTTTCGGACGGACCGCAGCCCGCCAGCCAGAGCGAGGCTGCGACCAACAGGAAGGACGATTTCAAACGCGGGTGAGAGTGCATGGGGGGAGAGAGATGGGATGGTTTTGGGAAGGACTCAGGTGCCGGCGCCCGCCAATTGCTCCTCGAGCGCCATCGCCCGCGGGAAGAGCACGTTGTTTTCCTTGTGCACGTGCTCGTGGAGATCGGTCTCCAGGTGCGCCAGACCCGCCAGCAATGCCCGGTGGGTGTTGCAGGCCTCGGCGTCGGGCGTGAAGCCGTCGGTAAGCTCCCGGAGCCGGGCGACCGCGCCCCCGGCGTCTTCGTGTTCACTCTCCATCACCCGGATCGGGTTCGAGATTGAACCGCAATGGCTCGCGGCCGAGCCCGCCGACTCGAATTGCCGCACGAGCGGGAAGAGAATCTGCTCCTCCTTGACCATGTGCATGAACATCTCCTCGGCCAGCGCCCGGGTCGTCGCGGCGACTTCAGTTACCCTGGGATCGCGCCAGGCGTGCTTGGCGGCGACCCGATCGGCCTTCTCCACCAACGACGGCAACTCTTCCTTGAGGTAGGCATGATGGGTCTCCTCGATGTGGTCGGCGAGCGCCGTGAGCGACATCGCCGCCGGATCGATGGCCGGCCGCGCTCCCGCCAGGGTGGCCGCCGCGTCGAGCATGACGGCAACCGTCGCCGCATCGAGGCCCTTGGCGGCGCAGGCGGCGGCCAGGGTGCGTTTTCCGCCGCAACAATAGTCGATGCCCAGGCGCTCGAACACCCGCGACAGGAGAGGTTGGCCGGCAACGATCTCGCCGACGGTATGCTGAGGAGTAAGGAGGGTGTGACTCATGGCGCGAGACGGGTTCGTGGAGGATAGGAAGGGAACGCCCCACGCTACCCCTTTCCCGTCCGGCGCGCCTTGACGCAGGTCAAGTCCCTGCGATCGAGTTGGGGCGACCGGCGCATCGGTCGAGTGGCGGTGATGCCTATGGGAGTAGCGCCGCGTCTCCGACCGGCGGGTGCCAGTCGAAGACTGGCGCTACGGGGAGGTTCGAACGTTATGCCACTGCGGCGGAGATCAACCTGTCCCTTTTGCCGACCCCGGCGCGGAGCGGAGTCCGCGCCCTACCTGTCCGCACCTCGTTATGGGTGGGGCGGGGAGTCCCTTCCCCGCCACTTGGGGTTCGATAAGGGACAGGTTATAAAAAACCGGGCCAACTCACCTCGTCTGAAACTAACCTGTCCCTTTGGCCCGCCTTCATTCTCGGATTGAGCGCAAACGGTGGTGCGTTGAAAGTACCGCGCCTGCCCCGGGGCCAGGCCCGGCTCCCTCGCCAGCATGAACCCCGGAACAATCAGGTCCCTGATCCGATGAATCCCGCCAACCCTATCCCCCGCCGGACCTTCCTCCGACACTCCGCCGCCCTCGCCGCCGGACTAGCCCTCCCCCAGGCGGTGCGAGCGGCCCGTCCGGCTTCGCCGCGGTCCTTCACCGTCGCCCAGCGCCAGGGCCGCTGGTGGTTCATCACGCCCGAGGGCACGCCCCAGTTCGGCCTCGGGCTGAACCACATCGATGCGGCGCCGCTTCGTTACCTCGCGTCCGGTGACCTCTGGCCGCGCAAGTACGGCAATAGCATGGAGCGCTGGATCCGGGAAGCCGTGCGGCCGGACGTGCTGGCGTGGGGTTTCAACTCCGTGGGCTGGGTGCAGGAGGTCGTGACCCGCGGGCCGACCAACCACCGGCATTCGCCGAGCTTCACCTACGAGGAATACCAATGGCTCGACCTGCCCCAACCCGGCGGAGCCGGAACCAAGAGCGAGGGGAATTGATGTGGCTGTGATTGGCAGGCGCAAGGCCTGCCTCCGCCGGCTTGGTAAGCGCCAAGCGTGTTGAAATACGCGGCGGCAGCAATACCCTAGCTCATGAGT
>JBBRWR010000162.1:0-14974 GCA_038249085.1 Opitutales bacterium | reverse complement strand
TTACCGAAAACAAAAAGCAGCCCACCCCCCCGTTCAGGTTTTGCCTTGAACATTCACCGGCACCACCGGTCATGTCTCGGCTGAATCATCATGCGACTCGGAAAATCAATCGGTATTCTGCTGGCATCACTCCTGACCGGACTGGCCTGGGTCCGGGCGGGAGAAGCGCCGACCCCCGCTGCACCGCCGGCTGCGCCAGCCAGTATTCCCCTCCAGCAAATCCTGGTTGCGGACTCGGTGGAGGCGGCCCTCGCGCTCTCTCCGGCTCCGGATCAGGGGTTTCTCTTGCTGTACGGGCCGCTCGCCAACGCCGACAAGGTCGAGCTGGAGAAACGCCTCGCGGCCGGCAAGGGGCAGGCGATCTCCGATCAATTGCTCACGGCCATCGTCCAGGTGGTAACCCTGTTTTTCCGGCAGCGTGACTTCCCGATCGCCGAGGTGGTCGTCCCGCCGCAAAACATCGCCTCGGGCGCGGTGCGACTGGCCGTGATGCGAGGCAAGTTTCGCGAGATCAAATTCCAGGGCAACCGCTGGTTCAGCGAGTCGATGCTGCGCGAACGGCTGCAGGTGCAAAGCGGGGAAATCATCCGGCTCTCGGAGCTGGACCGCGCCGTCAATTGGGCCAACACCAATCCGTTTCGCCGGGTCCGCGTGCATGTTCAGCCCGTCCCCGACACCGGCGAGGCCGACCTCTATGTCGGCGTGGAGGAGCGCCTGCCCCTGCGCCTCGCGACCTCGTATGACAATACCGGCAACTACATCCTCGGCAACGATCGCTACACGGCGGCGCTGACGTACGGCAATGTCTGGGGCCGCGACCACCAACTCTCGTACCAGTATACGACCACCAACCATCAGGAATTCCTCCAGTCCCACGCCTTCGACTACCGGGTGCCTCTCCCCTGGCGCCACGTGCTCACGCTCTCGGGCAGCACCACGCGCGTGGCCGCCTCCCTTTATGGCGGATACTTCAACCAAATCGGGCGCAGTTCGAACGCCGATCTCAAGTACGTCGCGCCGCTCAAACTCAAGGGCTGGGAGGCCGAACTCTCCGGGGTCTTCAGCTTCAAACAAAGCAACAACAACCTCGAGTTTGGTGGCCAACAGGTGCTCGGCACGACCACGGATACGTTCAATGCCTCGCTCGGACTGGTCGCGGTGCGGAACGACCCCCGCGGCCGGTGGATCTTTTCCGGCAACCTCATCGGGAGTCCCGGCAACGTGAATTCGCGCAACACCGCCGAGGCGTTTGCCGACAGCCGGGGGCACGCCCGGCCCAGCTATCTCTACGGCCAGCTCTGGGGCCAACGGCTCACCGCGCTCGCCCCCTCCGTCACGCTCGTCAACCGGGCCATCGTGCAGGGCGGCAGCACCACCAATCTGCTCCCGTCCGAGCAGTTTTCGATCGGGGGCTCGGCGTCGGTGCGGGGCTACAAGGAGCGGATCTTTTCCGGTGAGGGCGGCCTGCTGCTGACCCAGGAAATCCAAAAACAACTGCCCGCCCGGCCGCTGGGCAAACGGCTGCCCCCGCTCGAGAGCTCCTTCCTCTTCTTCTGGGATTACGGCCGCACTTCGGTGTACGAACCCAGCCGGGGCGAGGCGAAGCATCAGTCGCTCCAGAGCGTCGGCCTGGGCCTGCGCTTCAACGTGGGCTCCTACCTCAACGGCACGATCGATTATGGCGTGCAGGCGAGAAAGACGATTTATGCCGATCCCGATCGGTCGCGCCTCCACGTGAGATTTACGATCGCCTACTGAGCCGGCACGCCCGCCCGTCCCGTGCGCATCCATCTCGGCCATCACTTCTACGGCGCGGGGAATCTGGGTGATGACTTCATGCTGGCGGGCTTCCTTGCCGCCCTGCACTCCCTCGCCCCGGCGGCGAGCCTTTCCGCCTGCGTACCGTTTCCGCTCGAGCCGCTCCGGCGGCGTTTTCCCGGCATCACGTGGCGGCCGTATGACGCCCCGAATCGCACCGCCGCCATCGCGGAGTGCGACGTCTGGCTCGGCCTGGGTGGCTCCCCTTTCCAGAGCGCCCAGTCGCGCTGGTTCATCGATCACCTGACCCGCGAGGCCGACGCCTGCGCCCGGGCCGGCAAGCCCATGTTCTTCCTCGGCATCGGCGTGCAGTCGGCCACCGAGCTCGGGTTGGAAGACGTGCGGCGCATCTGCTCCCAGGCCCGCGGCATCTGGACCCGCGACGCGGCCTCCACCGCGCGCCTGCGCGCCCTGAGCCTCCCGGCCCCGGTCGAAACCGCCGCCGATTTTGCCCATCTCTTTTTCCGCGCCACACCTCCTCCCCCCGCCCGGGCGGGCCGGATCACGCTTGTCGCGAATTTCGACTACGCTTCGTGGCCCGGCCAGGCCGCGTGCCTCGGCGCGTTGGAGGGGCTGCCGGCCGCCGACCGGGTGTGGCTGGCGCAGGAGTCACGTGACCTCCCCGGCGCGGAACGCGACCTCTTCGCCACCCTGCCCCCCGCTACGCAGGCCCGCTGGCGCCTCGACTCGCCCGAGTCGCCCGGAGCCCCCCTCGGCGCGGTGCTGGCCCGCTGGCCCAGCGGCGAATGGCTCGTCACCTCCCGCTACCATGCCGCCCTGGCCGGCGCCTGGTCCGGCTCGAAGATCGTCGTCGTCGCCACCAACGAGAAGCTGCGGGCCGCCGCCGCCGAACTGCGGCTCACCCCGCTCGCCCCCGACGCCGACGCGACCGCGGTCACCCAGGCACTCGGGAACGCCACCCCCGCCAACTCACCGCTTCCCGCCGCCGATCGCGCTTTTGCCGCCTGTGCGGCCTTCGTGGCCGCAGGTCTTCGCCCCGCGAAAACCCCCTAGCAGTTTGGCGGCCCGGCCGGCCGATTTCCCGGGATCGTTCTCAATTTTTCTCGGCACCCGCCTTTAAAGCCCGCCAAACTCCTGGTTCATGCCGGCCCTAGCGCTCTCGTTCGTCTTCGTCGTGCTTCTCGCCCTGTTCGGGCGGGCGGCGCTGGCGTTATGCCGCTGGCGGGGTGGAGTCTTGCGTTCCTGGCTGCTCGCCCCGGCCGTCGGGCTCGCCGTCGTGCTGCTCACCACGACCGTCCTCAATCAGGCCGGCTTTCCCGTCCGGGCGTTTGCCTGGCCCCTCACCCTGGCCCTGGCCGCCGCCACCGCCGGGATCTTCGTCTGGCGACGACCCCAATTTCCCGCCCGAACCCTCCGGCCTTTCTTCGCGGTCGCGCTCTTTTCGCTCTTCTGGACGGGCTGGCCGCACTTTCGCTTCAACTTTGATTGGCTGAGCTACGTCAACGACGACTTCGTCAACTACTGCCTCGCGGCCGAACGGTTCAAGGACTTCGGTTTCTGGCGGGCTCCCCTCTTGGATGAACTCGCGGGGCGCGACATCGCCCAGTATTATTGGCTGATGCACGTGCCGGGCCTGATGCGCTTCGGCAGTGAGCTCACGCTGGCCTGGTTCTCCGCCCTCACAGGCGTGAAGTCGCTGCACATCTTCATGCCCGTGATCATCGGGCTGGGCCTCGTTCAGCTTTTCGCGGCGGCCGGCCTCGTCCTGCATCACGGTCGCTGGCGCCGGCGCGCCCTGGTCGCCATGGCGCTTCTCGCGATCAGCCCGCTCTTCATGCTGGGCACGCTTTACCAGCTCATCGCCCAGGTGGGCGGCATGGGTCTGCTCCTGGCGACCATCGCCGTCCTCACCGGCCACCTGCCCGCCCGCCGCCGTCATCTGGTTCCGCCGATCGCGGTCCTGTCGCTGCTGGGTGCGGCGCTGGCGCTCTTCTACCCCGAGGTCACGGCCTTCGCCGTGCTCGCCGCGCTCGGCTGCACCGCTGTCGAGTCCTACCGCCACCGGGCCTGGCCCGCCGTGCGCGTCAGCCTCTTCATCTACGGCATCCTCGGGGTCATCGTGCTCCTGCGCTACAACGTGCTCTCGTATGTCTTCACGATTATGCTGCAGATGGGATCGGGTTTTCGCAGCGTCGATCTCTCACTTTCGCTCTTCCCCTACTTCATGATTCCGACGGGTTTGGCCGACCTGTTCGGGCTCATGCCGCTCGCGGTCAACTTCGGCGAACCGTTCACGTCGCTGGCCATCCTGGCCGGATTGATCGCCTTGGTGCTGGCGCTGGTCACCGCGGGACGCGAAGCCGCCCGGCCGAGCCCGATGGCGATGCTGCTCCTGGTGCAATTCGCCCTCGGCCTCAAATTGATGGCCTCGGGCAACGACTTCGGTCTCTACAAGATCGCGATGTTCATGCAGCCGGCGCTGGCCGCCGCCCTCGCCGCCGCCCTGCTCAAGCTCCCCTGGGCGCGCTGGACGGTTCCGGCCGGGGTCCTGCTGGCCGCCGTCTGCTGCGCGCCGACCGCCCTCCATTATACCGATGTCTCCCAGGGCGAAAAGGCCGGCGGATTGACCGAGGCCAAACGCGCCTCCGAACTGGGCACCCAGGCCCCCGCCGTGCCGCCCCACACCCGCCTCCTCTGCGACATCAACAACCTCGTCGCCGCCAAGGTGGCCGCCTTTGAACTCCGGGGCACCGACCTCCGGTTTCTGTCGCGGGACTATTACCAGCAAATCGCCCCCATCGAATTCGAACGCCTCGGCGACACCCTCGTGGGCCTCCATCCGCGGTTCGCCGATCTGATGCGCACCCGCGACTTGCTGGCCGAGCGCGACGCGGCCTCCGTGCGCACGCACACGCTCTTCGACACCACGTTTCGCGCCCCTGCCCTCGACTTCGGCCGGAATGGCAACACCGACGCCTACCTCACTCTCGACGAGTCCCTGGGCCTCTTCAACAAGCTGGGCATCCCCCCGGGGACAAAACCCGCCAGCTATTTCAAGCTCCTGCCCGTCTCGGCCGCCCGCAACCACCTCGTGTTCATGCACTCCGGTCGCGGCAACCACTACTACCTCGGCGACCGCAACCGCATCGCCATCTACCAGCAGGAGGCCGATCCCTATACCAAGCGGCAGGACATCACCGGCATGGGCCGCTTCCTCCTCCTGCGCGTCGAACAGCCGGACCAGGAATTCTACCTGCGCATCGCCGCGTCGAAGACCTTCATGGGGGAGGGCCACACCGCCTGGTCGCCAGGCGCGCGCATCCTGGGCGCCACCGACGTCCCCCTCGCCTTTCCCGGCAACGGGGCCGTCAACCGCATTGTCGGGCCGATTCGCCCGGTGTTCCGCGACGGCGCCGCTTACATCGCCATCGATTTCAACGAGTCGCCCGTGCAGTTCCCCTTCAAGCGCACCGGCCTCCAATCGCTCTACAACACGATGGTGCCGCTCGATTCGCGCAAACTCGTCGCCTACGGGCGCGACATCTCCGCGCTCTCCGCCGCGGAGGTCGCCGGGCTCGAGCGCCCGGTCAAGATCAGCCGCTTCCCCGACGACCTCGTCTTCGCCCGCGGCCTCGAATTCTCCGGCATCTTCGAGGATGGCTGGCTGTCCCCGGTCAGTGAATTCGTCCTCGGTCCCAGCACCACCGCCGGCATCGTGCGGGTGCGGGGCTACGTGCCCCAATTGGCGGGCGCGCCCCTGGGAGGCGGCCGCCTCCTGGCGCGCCTCGGCAGCCGCGAATTTGACCTGCCCGCGACCACCGGCGCCTTCGACTGGTTGCTGCCCGTATCGGCCGACACCGCCACCACCCACCTCTCGCTCCGCTTCAGTGCCACCGCCCCCCTGCCCGACCACGACGACCGGCCGGCCGGCGGGAAATTGGAGCTCATCGAGATTCTCCCGGCCCTGCCCACCCACACTTTTGATTACGGCATTCCCGGCCGCGCCCGCCTGCCTTCGCACGGCATCGATCAGGACGGCTGGCTCGCCCGCGACGCCACCATCGACCTCCCCATCGGCGGCCGGCGCATGCTCATGCTCAAGGTCGAATACCCCGACTGGAGTGGAAAAACCTCCGCCCGCCTCGCGCTCGGCCTCTCCGGCGATGGCTCCAGCCTGGATCGCGTCCTGACCGCCGGACAGTACGCCACGATCCTCCTGCCCGTCGCGGCCTCCACCCAGCCCCAGGTCCTCTCCCTCACCGCCAGCGACGACTTTGCCCTGCCCGCTCCCGATCAACGTCGCCGCGCCGCGCGCCTGGTATCGGTCGAACTGCAGCCGGCCACCCCATGAACGCGCCGCGCGCCGCCCTCCTGCTCAAGGTCGACACGCTGGGTGACCTGGTGCTCTTCGCCCCCGCCCTGCACGCCCTGCGGGCCGCCTGGCCGCAAGCCCGGCTCGTCGTGGTCGTCCGCCAGGCCTACGCCGATCTCGCCGCCCTGCTGGAGCCGGGGGTCGAGTGGCTCGCCACCTCCCTCGATCCGTTCAATCGC
Organism: Opitutales bacterium; assembly: GCA_038249085.1. Classification (GTDB taxonomy): domain Bacteria; phylum Verrucomicrobiota; class Verrucomicrobiia; order Opitutales; family Opitutaceae; genus ER46. The sequence continues at coordinate 8,644 of JBBRWR010000162.1, read as the reverse complement.
AGCCCTGACGCCGATCCGGCCGGGCTTGCCCGTCTCCGTGATGCGGTTACGGCCCTGCAACCCGACGTGGTCGCCGCCGCCACCGGGCGCCGCAACTGGCTCGAGATCGCCCTCGCCGCGACCGCGCCCGCCGCCCGCCGACTCGCCCTCGGCACCGCCTCCGCCGACGAATTCTTCGACACCCAACTGCGCGTCCAGCTCGGCCTGGATTCGGCCACGGCCTTTGCCGAGACGATCGCGGTGCCGGCCGACGAACCCGACTGGCTGCGCAATTTCCGCCTGGTGGACGCCCTGCTCGGCCAGACCGTCGCCCGCACCGTCCCAACCCTCAGCGTCCCGCCCGCCGCCACCGCGGCGGCCATCCTGGCCCGCCACGGGCTCACCCCGGGCCGTTATGCGGTCTGCGCCGCCGCCGGTTTCGCCAACGTCCGGCTGAAGACCTGGCCCGCCGAGCGCTACGCCGGCGCCCTCGCCCACCTGCAGGCCCGCCACGGGCTGCCCACCCTCCTGATCGGCCACGCGAGCGAGCACGAATATCTCGCCGCCATCCCGGGAGCCGCCGGCTGCTGGCTCGGTCGCGAGGGTGACCTGCCCCTCCTCGCCGCCCTGCTCGCCGACGCCGCGCTCTACCTCGGTAACGACACCGGCGCGATGCACCTCGCCGCCGCCGTGGGCGCTCCGGTGGTCGCGATCTTCGGCGGGGGCACCTGGCCGCGCTTCGTCCCCGCCGCGACTCGCGGCGTGGCCCTCGTGCACCCGTTGCCCTGCTTCGGCTGCGGCTGGGACTGCGCCCTGGGCGGCGCCGCCTGCCTGGGTGAAATCACCCTGGCCGACGCCACCGCCGCCATCGATCGCACGCTCGGCGGCGCCCCCTTTGCCGTCCAAGCGGTCGACCATATCGCCCCCGGCACGCGGGCGCTCATCGCCCAGGTCTCCGCCCACCACCGGACTTCGCAGGCCGGCCACCTGGCCCGCCAGCACAAGCTCGAGGAGATCACCCAACTCGACCGCGAGAAGGACGCCGCCATCACCGAGAAGGAGGCCGAAATCGACGCCAAGGAACACGAGATCGACGCCCTCAAGGCCGTCTGCGACGAACGGGAAAAGACCATCTTCATCCTCGACGGCCACGTCCGATACTTTCAGGCCGAGAACAATACGCTCAAGGCCGACAAGGCCGTCGCCGACCAGACGCTCGCCGCGCTGCCCGCCGACGCCGCGAAGTCGGCGCAGGCCATCACCGACCTGCTCGTGCACCGCCGCAATCTCGAAGCGCTCCTGAAACAGCGCGAGGAGGAAACCGCCGCACTGCGCCACCGCGCCGCGAATCGCGCGGCCGGCCTCCACGACCTCGAAAACGCCAAGCATTACGGCGGCCTGCTCGCGGAGAAGGAGGCCGTCATTCAATCCCTGCAGCAGGGCCTCGCGCAGCGCGATGCCCTCATCACACAACTGGCGGCCGAAGCCACGCCGCTCACCGCCAAGCTTCGCCTCCTCGGGCGCGCCGTGCAGCTCTGGCTGCGGGAAAAGGTGACCGATCCTTTCCAAGCCTGGCTCTTCCACCGCCTGGTGGAAAAACATTGGATGCAAATCGGCATCCTCCGGCACTACGACCCCCGCCCGCTCCGCTGGGACAAACTCCGGTCCGGTGCGCGGCGGAAGGAGGTCGCCCTGCCGCAGATCGCCGTGGTCACGCCCAGCTATGACCAGGAGCGTTTCATCGATCGCACCTTGCGCAGCGTGATCGACCAGGCCTATCCCCGGCTCGTCTATGCGGTCCAGGACGGCGCCTCCCGGGACGGCAGCGCCGCCATCATCGCAGCGCTCGCCGCCCGCCTGCACCACTGGGAGTCGGCCCCCGACCAGGGCCAGGCCGACGCCATTCGGCGCGGCTTCGCCCACCTCGAGCCCGTCCTGAACCCGGACGACATCATGGCGTGGTTGAATTCCGACGATCTGCTCGCCCCGGGGTCGCTCCGCTTCGTGGCGGAGTATTTTGCCACCCACCCCGGGGTCGATGTGATCTACGGCCATCGTATCATCATCGACGAGGAGGATCAGGAGGTCGGCCGCTGGATCATGCCGCGGCACGACCCCGCCACCCTCGAGTGGATCGACTACGTGCCGCAGGAGACGCTCTTCTGGCGCAAACGCGCCTGGGATCGGGTCGGCGGGATCGATCCCAGCTTCCAGTTCGCGCTCGATTGGGACTTGCTCGCCCGGTTCCAGCAGGCCGGCTGCCGCCTGGTGCGCGTGCCGTATTTCCTCGGAGCCTTCCGCGTTCACGCCGGGCAAAAGACCGCCCATGCCATCCACACGACCGGGGCGGAGGAGATGCGCCGCATCCGCACGCGCTTCCACGGCGAACGCCAGGATGATTTCGGCACGATCAACCGCCACGCCCGTCACGTCCGTTTCCGCGGCGCCCTCACGGCGCGACTGCTCGCCCTGGGGATTCGTTGGTAGGGTTTCCGCCTGCCGCGAAACCCGATCGAGGACCCGGCGCAATCCGATCACCCGCGGGGGGAAAATCGCATCCGTCCAAATCGTGATTTCATCGTGGACGGCCGGATGAAAAACGTGCTTCGCTTCGCCCGCACCCCCGCCCCGGGCCTCCCCTCTCCAAGCCCTCCATGAAACTGCGACTCGTGTCGTCTCTGCTTGCTCTGCTGGTGTTCGCAGGTTCGACCCCGGCAGGTACGGTCGCGGCCGACTCTCCGCCGGCCGGTTGGACCACCGCCATCATCCGCGACGAAATCGCTCCCCGCTTCGGCTATGATCCCCGCGGCGGACCCGCCCACGATGGCGCGTTCCTGATCACCTCCGATCACCGCCCCGGCCTGATTGGCCGGTGGACGAAAATCTTCCCCGTCATCGGCGGCCAGTTCTACGCTTTCAAGGCCCTGCGCCGGATCGAGGGGGCGGACGGCCGCCGCACCGCCGTCGTCCGCATCCTGTGGCGGGATGCCCGCGGCAAGGCGGTCATCCGCGATGAACCGTCGGAAGCGGCCAACCGGAAAGGCGCCAAGCCGCGGGCCGAACCCGAGTATCCCACCGACCGGGCCGCCGGGAGCGCGGGATGGACGGAGGTCTCCGACGTGTACCGCGCGCCTTCCGCCGCGACCCAGGCGATCGTCGAACTCGAGTTCCGCTGGGCGGCCAACGCCCGCGTCGAGTGGGCGCAAGTGGCGCTGAGCGACACCGCCGCGCCTGCACCCCGCCTCGTACGACTCGCCGCGGTGCACTTCGTGCCGCGCACGGCGCGCACCCCGGAAGCCCGCCGCGCCGCGTTCGTTCCGCTGATCGAGGAGGCCGCCCGGCAACGCGCCGACCTGGTCGTGCTGCCCGAGGTGGTCACCTACGGCGGCGGCTCGACCTACGCGGGCGTCGCGGAACCCATTCCCGGACCCTCCACCGACTTCTTCGGCACCCTCGCCCGCCAACACCACCTCCACCTCGTCTCCGGCCTGGTCGAGCGGGAGGGCGCATTGATCTACAACGTGGCGGTGCTCATCGGACCCGACGGCCGGCTGATCGGCAAGTACCGCAAGATCTGCCTGCCCCGCGCCGAGATCGAAGCGGGGATCACGCCGGGCCACGAGTATCCGGTTTTCCCGACGGCGTTCGGCCAAGTCGGGCTGATGGTGTGCTACGACGGTTTCTTTCCCGAGGTCGCCCGCGAACTCAGCAACCGCGGCGCCGAGGTCATCGCGTTTCCCGTCTGGGGGTGCAACCCCCTCCTCGCCGCCGCCCGCGCCTGCGAAAACCATGTCTACCTGGTCAGCAGCACCCACACCGACGCCAAGGAAAACTGGATGGTCTCCGCCGTCTTCGGCCAGGACGGCACCCGTCTCGCGCAGGCGCAGGAGTGGGGCACCGTGGTCGTCGCCGAGGTGGATCTCAACCGACGCCTCGAGTGGCACAGCCTCGGCGACTTCAAGGCCGAAATCCCCCGCCACCGGCCGTGAGCCCCCTCGTCCGCTTCGGGATTTCCCTCCGTACCACGAGCCGTTTCACCCCGCGACCCGGCTCCCCTCCACCCGGAGCCCCCGACTGAACCCGCGTTTCCCCCCGCCCCAGCCGCTTACACCCAACCATGACCACCCCCCAACACCCCCGCCGCCCCGCCTTCGTCTTCCTGCTCGCCGCCTTGGTGACGGCCTCCGGCCTGGGCGCCGCCGCCGCGGGCGGCGGCCTCGCCGGCCGCATCCAGAATGTGGTGACTGGCCAGTACCTGAACAACGCCCGGGTCTCGGTCAAGGGCACCGGGATCGTGGCCTTCACCGACCAGACCGGCAGCTACCGTCTCGCCGGGGTACCGGGTGGATCGGCCGTGCTCGAGGTGTTCTACACCGGACTGGATGCCCGCCAGGTGCCGGTCACGGTCACGCCCGGCCAGGTCGTCGAGTTGGACGTCAGCCTCACGAGTGCCGCCCGGTATGGCGACGACGGCACGGTGCAGCTCGATTCGTTCGTGGTCTCGACCTCGCGCGAGACCGACGGTGAGGCGATCGCCGTCAACGAACAGCGCTTCGCCGCCAACATCAAGACGGTCGTCGCGGCCGACTCCCTCGGCGACGTGATGGACGGCAACGTGGGCGAGTTCCTCAAGTTCCTCCCCGGCATCACCGCCGAATACGACACCGAGTCCGGTGGCTCGGTCGCCTCGGTCTCCGTGCGCGGCTTTCCCACCAGCATGGCGGTGCTCTCCAGCGACGGCATGCAGATGTCCAACACCGGCAACCCCCAGGGCTCCTCCCGCGTGTTCCAGTTCAAGGAGGTTTCGATCAACAATATCTCGCGGATCGAGGTGACCAAGGTGCCCACCCCCTCCACTCCCGCCGACTCGATGTCCGGCTCGATCGACATGGTGAGCAAGAGCGCCTTCGAGCGCAAAAACGCCCAATTACGCTACAGCGTCAGCCTGGCGGGCATCCACCACCACCTGAGCCTCAAACAGGTTCCGCACACCTCCGACCGGATGGTGCACAAGGTCCAGCCGAGTTTCAGCTTCGACTACACCCTGCCCGTCACCAAGACCTTCGGCCTCGTCGTCACCGGGCAGAGCCAGAACCGTTGGATTGAGCAGGAACGCGTGCCGCGCGGCTACAATGCCGCAGGCACCGCCACCGGCGCCTCCTTCAGCCAGCCGTTCCTGCAGTCCTTCCAACTCACGAGTGTGCCGCGCGCCAACACGCGCAATTCGGTCGGGCTCCGCGCGGATTGGCGCGTCACGCCCAGCGGCGTGTTGTCGGTCAACCTCGAACGCGGCCGCTTTATCTCGGACCGCGCGCAGGCCTCCATCGGCTTCACCACCGGCACCAACGCCAATCCGACCCCGACCAGCGGCACGCGCCTGACCTACGGACCGGACTTCACCATCGGCGCCACCGGCCGCGGCGGCGTGACCCTCATGGGCACGGGCGCCTCCGTCATCCAGCAGCTCGACACCAAGGCCGCCAGCCTGCGCTACCGTTTTGACAACGGCAGCTGGCGCGTCATCGCCGGCCTGGGCAAATCGAATTCGGCGGGCGGCTACAACGACACCACCGGCGGCCGCTTCCGTACGCTCGGCATCACCCTGATGAATCCGGTGCGGATCACCTTTGCCGACATCGACGAGGTGCGGCCGCAGACCATCCGCGCCTACGACAACAGCAATCGGGAGGTCGACCTCTACGACCTCAACAATTACCGGCTCAACACGGCCAACTCCACCCCGCGGCCGATTCGGGACAGCCTGACCAACGCCAAACTCGATCTGCGGCGCACCCTGGACTTCCTCTCGTTTCCGGCGGCGGTGCAGATTGGCGGCCTGGATCGCGTCCAGGTCCGCGACATACGGCGCCAGAACATGAGCTGGACCTACAACGGTCCGGATGGAAATCCCGCGACCCCGGATACCCCGGCACCGTATGGCATGACCAAGTACGTCAACCAGCCGGAGAATTATGGTTTCCGGAACATGCCCTGGGTCTCGCTCTACACGGCGTGGGACGCCTTCCAGGTCAATCCGACGCTCTTCTCGAAGACCCCCGCGCAGCAGCTGGCGGAGGAGTTGTTTCGCATCAACAACTCCGAACGGATGGAGGAGAACGTCTCGGCGCTCTATGCGCAGACGGAGTTGGGCCTCTTCCACAACCGCCTCAAGGTGTTGACCGGCGTGCGGTATGAAAAGACGAAGGTCAAAGGGGAGGGCGTGGCCTACGATCCGGATGCGGTGTGGCGGCGCAACTCCGACGGCACCTTTGCCCGCACGACCGCGGGCGCCCGCATCCGGCGCCCCGAAGCGGGGGCGGTGGGCTCCCTCGAGGAACTCAGCCTCCTGCGCCAGGATCGCGGCTTCCGCGCCCATCGCTCCTACGACGGCTATTACCCGAGCCTGCACCTGACCTTTAATGCCCGCGAAAACCTCCTGGTGCGCGCCGCGTATGCTAAGACCTACGGCCGGCCCGACTACGGCGATATCATCCCCAACACGACCATCGACGAATCCGACGCCGCCGACAACACGGCGGATCCGACCGCGATCCCCGGCCGGATCGACGTGCGCAACACGGGGCTGAAGCCCTGGTCCGCCGACAACTATGACGTATCCGTGGAATATTACACCGAGGCGGGCGGTCTGTTCAGCGTCGGGGCCTTCCGCAAGGAGATCACCGGCTTCTTCGGTGACGCGGTGAAACTCGCCACCGTGCAGGATCTGCAGGCGCTCGACCTCGATCCGCGCTATGTCGGCTGGCAGCTGTCCTCCACCTACAACCTGCCCGGCGTGGCCCGCGTCACCGGCTTCGAGTTCAACCTCCGGCATTCCCTGCGCACGCTCGGACCGTGGGGCAAATACTTCCAGGGCTTCATCAACGGCACCAAGCTCCAGCTCAACGGCGACCAGGACGCCAACTTCAACGGCTTCATCCCCGAAAGCGCGAACTGGGGCTTCAACTTCAGCCGGAAGCCCTTTGCCGTGATGGCCAAGTGGAATTACCGGGGGGAGCAGCGCCGCAATCGCGTGGCTGCGCTCGGAGCCGATGCGTTCGAATACGTGAAAGGCCGCACCACGATCGACCTGAACATCGACTTCCAGCTCCGGCGCGATCTCTTCCTCTACTTCAACGGCCAGAACATCCTCAACGTGTCCGAAATCCTCTACCGCTACGGCTCGGAAACCCCGGCCTACGCCCGGCGGTATCAGGAAATGACGCACGGCGTCCAGCTCACCCTCGGGCTCAAGGGCACTTTCTGAGCAGAATCGCCCCGCGCCGAGGCCGCGGGGCGATTCCACGACGCCGGGCCGACGCCCAGCGGTCACGAGGAGGCGACCCGGCTGCCACCGGTTTGCACCGGCCCCCGTCCTGCGGACATCCTTCTTACATCCTTCTTGGATCCTTCAGTCCCCATCGGAGCCCGTCGCGGCGGGGCGCATCGCCGGGAACCAGTTTCGGACCCAAGCTGGTGATGAAACGCTCCTCTGCCTCGAAACCGCCGGCGTCTTGATGCCACGATATTGCATTCTGTCGGACGCAAGAAACAAAAAGCCCATCTCACCCGAGATGGGCTCATCCCAAGTCACCCTGCGTTGGTAGGCTCAGCGTCGGCGAGCCGCGAATCCGGCGAAGCCTGCGAGTGCAATGCCCAACAGGGCTACGGTACTGCCAGCATCCGGAACGGCGGCACCGCCCTGACCAACGACCACGGTGATGCCGACGGTAGCCAATCTAGGGTCGGTCGCAGAACCGCCAGCTGCAACTGCATACAACTCGTAGTTATAGGTCGCGTTCTGTTCCAGTAGCAAGCCACCACCCGGATAATCACCGAAGGTGATATTCTGGGAGTTTTGGAAAATGTTGAAGTCTGAAATAGTAAACGCCCCCCACTCCCCTGGCTTCAGTCCGCCACCATTCAGTGTGCTACTGGTGCCAAACTCGTTATCTCCCCAATAGAGCAAAGGAGTCACGATGCCATAGTTGATGCCGAGGGAAGAATCCCTATCGACGGCCAAGTAGAAGGTATAATCCGTCAATCCCAACGAACCAGAATCAATCGAGAATTCGTAATTCCAAAGCCCCCTCGTGTCTGGTGCAGTCGCGTACGAGTAGATCCCATTCACGTTGGTCGTAGCGGCCGTAAATCTGTTTTTTGCCCGGAGCGCCAACACAAGGTCGTCAGGGCCGGCCATACTGGTCCATCCGGTATTGGGGTTACCTCCGCCAAAAATCGCAGTAATGGTGTCGTTATAAGTCTGCGACTGCATCGGCGAAACGATCACGGCGAGTACGAGTGAGGTCAGGACATGTTTGTTCATAGATCTAATGGTATTTTGATTGCGGACGTTGCCCGCTGCTCCAACCCGCGAGCATAGAAGACGGCGCGAACTCGTTCAACGAGTAGCGTTTCTCGGGCCACCTGTACCAAATCGATCTCGTTCGTGTTGCATCGATCTGTTTATTCGTATTTTCCGCAAGTTTAATTTTTGCTATGCAAGTTTTCCAACGCCTGACATTATTTAGAGCTTGTCCCAAAAACCGGCTTTTTGGAAAACGCTCCAAATTCGGCGTTCCGCATCAGCGACTGACCGGCATGATTGGTCGGTTTTGAGCCGAGGGTGACCGCCGGGCCCGAGTCTGGCCAGGCGCCGGTGCTTTCC
>JBBRWR010000161.1:0-14979 GCA_038249085.1 Opitutales bacterium | reverse complement strand
GTATTTCAACACGCCTGGCGCTTACCAAGCCGGCGGAGGCAGGCCTTGCGCCTGCCAATCACAGCCACATCAATTCCCCTCGCTCTTGGTTCCGGCTCCGCCGGGTTGGGGGCGAGGGGCTGAACGATACCGACGATGCGCAAAAAAATCCGATCTCCCGACGAAGCCGTGTCAATTCAGTCGAAGTGCGTTTCAGGTGTGAAAACGAAGCCACTGAACGGTGGGGCGCGTTGTCCCCAACGCGCTTTCGGGCGTTCGCTCTCAGGTGGAGCGTCTTGAGGTCAAGGCGCTTCACCTCGACTGCATTTCTCCGGCTAAGCCCGGCGTGGGGTGTGGGCGGCCGTTTACGTGGCAGAAAAAATGGGAGAAGGTTTGGGACGAAGTGAAGTTTTGCTCGGATGCGTGCCGGATGCGCAAGAACGGAGGCACCCGTGCTGACGAAGTTTTCAAGAGGAGCGAGCGGATTGCGCGGCCGGCGGCGGGGATGATCACGGCGACGGCGTTGGCCGGGGTCGATGCGGTGATCCATCTCGGCGGGGAGAACGTGGCGGGCGGGTGCGGACGGATGGGGTGGAAGGATTTCGGCTGGATCGCGGTTTTCAGGTGCTGCTAACGGCGTATCCGGCGGCCCAAAAGTGGCTGGATTACGAGCGACTGGAGTTGAAGAAATTTTCGGCGGGCGCGCGGGTGTGGTGCGACGGCACGATGCACCGGGAGACCCGAACGGGTCAGGTTTCGGAAGGTGATATTTCAAGTCCGATGTAACCCATAATTTCAGACCTCCTGACATCTTCAAGCGACCTATCTCTTCGAATAGCTCCTTCTCGCGATCCAGGGCCGCGGCGGCGTCGAACTCGGGCTTGCGGCCGAAGATCTCGGGCAGACGTTCGGCCATTTCCTTTTTCCACTGGCTGACCTGTACGGTGTGGATCGCGTGCCGCGCGGCGATGGCGTGCACCGGCTCGATGCCCTTCAGGGCTTCGAGCGCAACCTTGGCTTTGAATTCAGGACTGTGCTGACGACGTTTCTTGGACATAGGGATCGTTCGATTTCAGGTTTGGACTTAACGATCCCGGCTGTCCAATTTTGTGGGTCCACCTCTCAGGCGCTGCGCGTCGCCGTAGGTGCCGGCGTCCTTGCGCATGATGTCCTGGATGGTTTTGACGATATTGGAGACGTTGGGCATGGGCTGAAGAGAGGAAGATGGGAAGACGGGGATGAGAGGAGACGGAGAAGAGGAAAAGATCGGGAAGTCCTTCAGGCGGGAGTCCGGGAGACGATGACGTCGAGGGGAAGAGGCAAGCCTTCGGGCGAGAGCAGGACGTTGGCGGGATGAACGTCCCAAATATCGAAGCCCTCGAAACGCAGGGAAAGCGAACCCTCGTAACCGATGCCGCGCCACGGCAGGAGTTGGAACCCGGCGGTGAGAAACGCGGCGGAAAGCTCGTCCAGCGTGGCGCGGCTGCCCTGCAATCCCGGCTGGCTGGTCACGATACACGGCTGATGCGGAGATGAGGACCAAAGACCGACCAACTGGATGTCGTCGCCGAAGACCTCGTTTTGCCAAAGCAGGCGTTGGAGATAGTCGAGCGGAAGGGCGTGGTGGAGGAAGGGCGCTCCGTCCTCGCGCCAACTGACGGTGTAGCCGCTGGCGGAGGGTTTGGTGTATTTGACCCAGCGACCGGACGGCTCGTGGAGCGTCACGTCGTGCTCCCGTCCGCCCTGGCGTTCCGGCGCGGGAAAATCTAGCGGGAGGATTTTCCCGCCGGAACCCGTCCAGTCGACGAGCGCGGCCCACTGCCGTTCGGGCGCGGAGAAGTCTCCTTCCGCCCCATCAGCCGGTCCATCTGGAGATACGCAGCGGTGGAGGTAAGTCGCGGCATCCGCGAGCGCGCGTGCCGAGCCTGCTTGGAGTAGCTGCTGAGTGTCATCGGGCGAAAGCATGAGGGCGGAAGCGGGCGGGTCAAGCGGCAGGCTGGTAGAGGGCGGGACCGGGGCCTTCTTCAACCCAGGGCGGAAAATCGTCGGGGTCGACGGGCGGGTAAACCCCGGTGTCTTCCGGCGGGTCGTCGGGCGGAATGGGCGGATCGTCGGGGCCGGGTTCGTAAATCTGCACGGGGTCGCCGTCGAAATGGGGCTCGGCGAAGAGCGCGGTCGCCCGCCGAAAATCCATGATGGTGAAGAAGAATTTGCCGTAGTCCTCGTTGATGCGGGTGCCGCGCCCGATGATCTGCTTGAACTCGGTCATCGAGTTGATGCGCCGGTCGAGCACGATGAGGTGGCAGGTCTGGGCGTCGACCCCGGTGCCCATGAGCCGGGAGGTGGTGGCGATGACGGGATAGGTCGACTCGGGGTCGATGAAGTTGTCGAGCTGGGCCTTGCCCTCGTCGTTGTCGCCGGTGATGCGCATGACGTACCTGGCGTTGGCGGCGGCGAGGTCGGGGTTGGCGTTGACCATGGCCTGCCGCATCCGCTCGGCGTGGTCGATGTTCTCGCAGAAGATGATGGTCTTGGCGTTCCTCGGGCGAGGGAAACTGATCAAGGGGAATCTCACGGGTGACCGGACCGGAGGTGGCGGTGCGGTCGGGCTCGAGAAAGGCGTCGCCATTGGAGCTGTACGCGAAAGGCACGTCGAGGATCTCGGCGTACTCCAGCGCCTGCTGCATGCCGGCACCGACGGTGTGGTGGTTGTCCTTGGCCTCGATGACGGCGAGGGGGAGGTTCGGTTGGTAGGAGAGGATGTAGTCGGCCTTTTTCGCCTCGCCACGCTTCACGGTCTTGCCGCGCACGATCACGCGCCCCTTGGTGAAGTACGTCTCCTCCCGAATCTGGGTCATGAGGTCCCACTTGTTCCCCGCCGGCCCAACCAGGGCGGGCGTGATGAACTTGGTCCGTAGGTCCGCTTCGGTAAGGGCTTGCTTGTTCATGCGACGATGACCCCGGTGGAGGCAAACGCGCGACGAATCGAGCCGACAAGATAAGGTGGCGCGATCACAAAGGTTCCTCGACGCGACGGCGCGCGGATCGCCAGCGCGGCGTGCAGACTTGCCCGATTCCTTCCACGCCGTTATCGACGATTCATGAATCGTATTCTTCCGCTCGTTATGATCCTGGGTATGACCGTCAGTGCCGCCTTCGCCGCCGAGGCGCCCTACCGCCACGTGGTGCTCTTCAAGTTCAAGGAGGGCGCCCCCGCCGCCCAGGTTGAAAAGATCGAGCAGGCCTTTGTCGCCTTGAAGGCCAAGATCCCCTTCATCCAAAGTCTCGAGTGGGGCATCAACGTGAGCCCGGAGGGTCTGGCCAACGGCTTCACGCATTGCTTTTTCGTCACCTTCAAATCCAAAGCCGACCTCGAAAAGTACCTCCCGCACCCGGAACACAAGAAATTCGGGGCAATGCTGAAGGGCGTGCTCGATCAGGTCATGGTCGTGGACTACGTCGCGAAGCGCGGCTGAAGGCGGGGTGCCGGGCACCCCGCCTTGACGCATGAGCCTGCACCTGCACCTGTCAGCCCGAAGCGACGACCTACTCGCCGCGCTGCGCCCGCGGCTCGCCGCCGCCCGGACGGCTTCGCTCGTCGGCGCCACCGGCATTCCGCGTCCGGTCCCCGTCCTGGTGCCGTCGGTGCAGCTGGGCGATTGGCTGCAGGTGCGACTCGCCCGCGACCTCGGGCTCAGCATGGGTTTCGAGTTTCTCCAGCCCCGGACTTACTTCAGCCGGCACTTTGCCGCCGATCCCCAGACGGCTGAATTCGCCGACAGCCATGCGTATTGGGCCCCGGATCGCCTCCGCTGGCGCATCCTCCCACACATCGACGCCATTGCGGCAAACCTCGGGCAGGACCCCGCACAAGGCTTCAGTCCGCGGGACCGCTTCGCGGCCGCCGATCTCCTGGCCCAACAATTTGATCGCTACGCCCGGTTCCGACCCGACTGGCCCGAGAAATGGGCCGCCAACAAGTCCGGCTGGAACGACGTCCCGGCTGCGGCCGGCGCGGTGGTGGACGAGGCGTGGCAGCGCCAACTCTGGCGCCGCCTGAGCGAGGACGAAGGCGCCGCCCTTCATCCGGCGCGGCTGCTCGGGCCACTGGCGCGGGTCGCGCCGATCCCGAGCGAATCGCCTCCCCCGCTCTTCGTTGTTGGCACCGACGTCGTGGATCCGCTGCTCCTCCGGACCCTGGAAGGGCTCTCCCAGCGCGGCCACGAAGTCTCCCTGTTCCTGCTGCTGCCTTCGCTCGGCTACCTCGGCGATATCTCCCGCCGCGCCCACTGGCGCACCGCGCTGGCCGCGGATCCGGGTGCTGCACCCGCGGAAGGTCATCCCCTCCTCGCTTCCCTGGGGCAACAGGCGGTCGGCACCTTCCTCCTCCTTGAGTCGATTGCCCCGGACTATGCGGCCTGGCCGGAGGTGGAGGGGTCCGAGACGACCGACGGGCTGTCGCTCCTGGGGCGGCTGCAAGAGGACATCCGGCTCCAACAGTCGCCCGCCGGTCAGCCGGCGAACCCCGGGGAGCCCGACCTGCGGCCCGCGTATGCCAATGACGATCGGAGCCTCCGCATTCACTGCTGCCACAGTCCGCGCCGCGAATTGGAGGTGCTGCGGGACGAACTGCTCCGCGCCTTTGCCGAACTTCCCGATCTGAAGCCCGAGGAGGTGCTCATCGCGGTGACCAATTTCGACACCTACGCTCCGCTCGCCGAGGGCGTACTGCGGGCAGGGGCCAACCCGCTGCCGGTGCGACTCACCGCCATGCCGGCCCGCGAAGCCAACCCCGTCGCGGTGGGCCTCCTGGCGCTGCTGCGGCTCGCCCTCGGCCGCCGCACGGCCAGCGACCTCGTGGAGTTGTTCAACCTCACCGCGCTGCAACATCGGCTCGACGTGGCCGGGGAACCGGAGGTCATGGGGCGATGGGTCGACGCGATTCGCCAGTCCGGTCTGACCCATGGGCTCGACGCCCACGAACGGAGCGCGGGCGAAACGGCGGGCACCTGGCGCGCGGCCCTCGACCGGCATCTGGCCGGCAGCTGGTTCGGCCCCGTCGCCGAGGTCCGGGATGTGGCGGGCCACCTGGTGCATCCTCTGGCGGGTGACCTCCCGCATCACGACGGAGCCATCAGCCGTCTCTCCGCCTGGCTCACGGATCTCGCCGGCCACCTGCGCACGTGGACCACCAACGCTCCCGCGGCGGAGTGGGCCCTCCGCCTCGCCGGCGCCATCGACGATCTCCTCCTCTGCGAAATCCTCGACGACCATGCCGCCGCGGTCCGCCGGCTATTGGGAGAACTGGCCGGAGTCGAGACCACGGTGGAACTCGACGCCGGGACTCTGGTCGACTGGCTCGAGGCGCAGCTGGAAAACGCCACCAGCCTTCGCACCAGCATGGGCGGCGAAATCCTCCTGGGCCGGGTCGATCAAGTTCACGGCCTGCCGTGCCGGGTATTGGCGATCCTGGGACTCGAGGATGGCGCCTTTCCCCGGACTTCGCGCCGGCCGGCCTGGGACCTGCTGGCGCACGAGCCGAGGCGTTGGGATGCCGATCCCCGCATCCAGGATCGGCAATGGTTTCTCGACGGTCTGCTCGCGCCCGGCGATCGCCTCATTCTGGCCGCCGCCAACCGCAGCCTGCGCACCCCCCATGACGGCCCTCTCGCCTCGTGCGTCGAGGACTTGGTGCGGGTGGCCGCGGCCAGCGTGCGGCCCGGCGACGCGGGACCGCCGCTCGCGCAACGGATCGTCGTGTCCCACCGTATTCAACCGTTCGCGACGGACTATTTCCGGCCCGACGGTCCGCTGCCGCGCTCATTCGACGCCGGCGCGGCCCGGATTGCCGGCGACATCATTGCGGCGACCCCCGCGCCCGCCCCTGGGTTCTACGCAGTGGCCCCCGTACCTGCAGCGAGCCCGGCTGACGATGGCCTCAGCGTGTCGCTGGCCCTCTTGATCTCGTTCTGGCGGGACCCCGCCCGCGCCTGGCTGCGGTCCATGCAGATCGAGGTCGGCGACGAAGACGTGGACGACACCACGCTCGATGCTGCCCCCGTCACCCTGGACCCGCTCCAGCAATACGGCGTGCGGCAGGCGGCGCTCGGCACCCGGCTACCCGGTGCGACCTCCGCCGCCATGAACTGCGATCGCCTGATTTCCGACCGGGCCCTGCCGCCGGGGGCCCTGGGGAGGCTGGCGTGGGAAAAATACGCCAGCGAGGTCGAACCGCTGGCGACGGCCCTCGCGGCGCTGCTGCCGCAGAGCCGGCGCGTGAGTCTGGATTTCGCCCTCGACCCGCCCGTGCGCCTGACCGGCGAGGTGCTGCTCGCCGAAAACGACGGGCCGGCGCCGTGGGTGCTGTGCTACCGGACGAGCCGCTTTGACAAGAATCCCAAGTATCAACTCGACGCGTACATCCAGACGCTCGCCGCGGCGGTGCACCTCGCCCGGCCGGTGCACTGCCGCGTACTGGGGATCGATGCCACGCCCCGGCGGGAGTTGAACGCCATCAACCCCGACGAGGCCCGCGCGCGGTTGCGCGAATTGCTGGCCGGCTATGCCGAGGGCCAGCACCGGCCCCTGTGCTTTGCCCCGCAGACCAGCACCGCGTGGGTGGAAGCGGAAGAGAAGGGGTCCGAGGCCCCGGCCGCGACAGCGCAAGCGCGGTGGGAGAAGGAGCCCTTCCGTGGCGTTCCCGCCGGAGAAGGATTGTCGCCGGCGGCGCTGCTGGCCTGGCGGGATGTCGATCCCTTTGCCCCGCCGCTCGACGCGGAATGGCGGAAGTGGGCGAACGCCGTCGCCGCCCCGCTGCGCTCCTGGTGGCACGACACGGCGTCCACCGCTCCCGCCCATACCCCGGTCGCCCCATGAGTGCCTTTTCCGAGCTTGATCTGCTCACGGCGCCCATCCCGCCGGGACTCACCGTCATCGAGGCCAGCGCCGGCACGGGCAAGACCTACTCGATCAGCCATCTGGTGCCGCGGCTCCTGCTGGAGGGGGCGTTGCCCGATTTGTCCAAGCTGCTGCTGGTCACGTTCACCAAGGATGCGGCCCGGGAACTCGCCGAACGCGTCCGGCGCGTGCTCACGACCCTCGCCGCGCCCCCGGAGCCCGACGAGGCGCAGCAGGCTCCCGACATCTGGAAGCTGCGCTCGCTGCTCACGACCCCCGACGCCCGCGCGCGGCTCGCCCGCGCCTTGGTGGACCTCGATCTTCTCGCGGTTTCCACCATCCACGCGTTTTGTCAGCGTACCCTGCAGCAGGAGGGCAGCCTGTGCGGGATGCCAGTGATGCCCGAGATCACGACCGACGACGATGAACACCTCATCCCGATCGTGCGGGAGCAATGGTTTGCCACCCTGGCCGCCGACCCCACGGTCGCCGCGCTCGCCGCCGCCCGGGACTGGGACCTCGAAGCCGCCCTGACGCTGATCAACACCCGGCGTCGCTGCCATCATCCCCGGTCGGAACCGCCGCCTCCCGCCTATGCGGCGTTGCGGGCGCAAATTGGCGTGCTGGTGGCGCGGCTCGCCACCCCGGCGACGATTGCCTCCGCGGTGGCGCTCATCCGGCGGGTCGAACAGTGGAACAAGGGCGTGGCCGACACAGAGATGGCGTTGCGGCAAATTGAGGCGTTGCAGGCGGGCCGGTCCGAGACCCTGGGTTTCTGGCAAAGCCTCGAGTTCGCCGAAGATTTGCCCGGGCGGGTCAAGGGCCGGTCGAATTTCGCGAAGGCCCTGAAGGCCGAGATCGCGGCGCACCAGTGGTTCGTCGCCGCCGGGGAGCTCGCGTCTCTGGTCAACCGGCTCGAATGGACCTGGCAGCATCAACTCGCCACTGACGCGGTGCCGAAACTCGCGGCGGTGCTGCACGCGCGCCGGCTGATCACCCAGGACGGTCTCATCGGCGCCCTGTTCCGCGCCCTGCACCGCACCACCGTCGAAGGCGACGCGCAATCCACCCGCCTGGCCGATCACCTCGCCGCCCGATACCATGTCGCCCTCATCGACGAGTCGCAGGACACCGACCCGCGGCAATTCGCCATTTTCAAGCGCATCTTCCTCGCTGCGGCCACGCCCCGGCGCCTGATCCTCGTCGGCGATCCCAAGCAGGCGATCTATGGGTTTCGCGGCGCCGACCTTTCGACCTATCTCGCGGCTCGCGACAGCGCGGACCGGGGCTACACGCTCACCCGCACCCACCGCGCCCCCCAGCCCCTCGTCGAGGCCGTCAATCGTCTCTTCCAGCGCGCGCGGGCCTTTCATCATCCCGCCATGATGTTCCGGCCGGCCGTATCCGCGCTGGCTTGCGACCGCCGTCTGTTCCGCGACGACCGACCCTGCTCCCGCCTCGAAGCTTGGATCGTACCCGCCGCGGCCTCCCGCGATTACTCGGCCCAGTCCCGCCGCGTCCCCGCCCTGTCGGCCAGCATTGCCTCCACGATCGTCGACCTCCTCCACCACGGGGAAATGCGCACGACCTTTCCCGACGGACGCGCGGAGACACGCACCCCGGTGTCACCGCAGGATTTTGCCGTCCTCGTGGCGACCAACGTCCAGGCCGAGGCCATGGCCGCCGCCCTGCAGGCGCACGCCGTCCCGGTGGTCATCAATTCCGGCACCGATGTCTTCGCTTCCGAGGAGGCCCGGGACCTGCACCTGTTGCTGCGGGCCGTCCTTGACCCGCGCCGCACCCGCCGCCTGCGCGCCGCCCTCGCGACGCGTCTGCTCGGCCTGGATGCGCGGGCGCTGGCCCAACTCGATCAGCCGGCGACCGGCGGGCAGCAACCCGCGGTGGTCTGGCTGGAGCGCTTCCAGCGTTGGAACCAGACTTGGGCCACGCGTGGTCTGGCGGCGCTGTTAGCGGACCTCGAGCGACCGGACACCGCCATCACGCACCGGCTCGCCGTGGTTCCCCTCACCGGCGAGCGGCGGGCCACCAATTACCGCCACCTGACCGATCTGGTGCTGGAAGCCGCCCGCGACGAGGCCCCGCGACCGGCGGAAACCGTGCGCTGGATCGGTCAGCAGATCGCCCGCGCCACCGGGCGCTCCCAGGTCGAGGAGCGCCAACTCCAACTCAGCAGCGACCGCGCGGCGGTGCAGGTGGTCACCATGCACAAGGCCAAGGGACTCGAATACCCCCTGGTATTCTGTCCCTATCTGGCTGATACGCTTCGCCCGCCGGAGGGCATCGGGCAACTGTCGGGCGCCCGCCCCACCGCGACCGCGCCGGCGTCCGACCTGCTCGTGAACCTCGAACTCCTCTCCGAGGAGGACAAGGCCGCGCGCACCCGGGAACTCCTGGCCGCCCAATTGGAGGAACGACTCCGCCTCGCCTATGTCGCGCTGACGCGCGCCCAGGTGCGCGGCTGGATTTGCAGTTATGGCAATTCCTCCGCGCATGACCGGGGCAGTGCCCTCGACTGGCTCCTCCGCACCGACGACGAACTCACGGCGTTCGGCGAATACTCCCCCGCGTGGGTCGAGGCCGCCCAGGCGGATCGCCCGGCGCGCCATGCCGCCGTGCTTCAGACCCTCGGCGCCTGGCCGCACGACCCGGCGGCGAGCGACCTGCCGGCCGCGACGATTACCTATGGCGAGCCCCCCCCGGTCTCCACCGAACGCTTGGCGCGAGTCGAGCCAACCGATGCCGCGCCGCCGACCTTGCTGCCCCTCCCCGCCCCTGCGATTCCGGCCAGTTGGCGGGTCACGTCGTTCTCCACCCTGACCAGGGAAAAACACGCCCACGGGGCCCCCGGGTTTCCGGCGACCCCGGAGGCGGTGCGAATCGAATCGGCGCCGATTCCCGCCGCCGCGCCGCCGCCGATCTTCCTCGCGGCCCCCGCCGGGGCGATCGTCGGCACGGCCGTGCATGATTGGATCGAGACCTGGGATTTCGGCGATCCGGACGCGACTGCGCTGGCCCGGCATGTCGCCTCCGCCCGGCTGCCCACGATGAAGCCGGGGCAACCCGCCTGGGGTGCCGTGCTCGCGGAGTTGTTCGCGATGCTGCGCTTGGTGCGCCTGCCCGGCGCCGGTGGGACCCCGCTGCATGAACTCTGCCCCGAGCCCCACGGTTCCGAGTGGCACTTTCACCTGCCCCTGGCCGGCGCGCTGACGGGGGAAAAACTCGCCCGCTGCTTTGAGGTGTTCGCGGCGCCCGCGCATCGCCCCTATGCCGCCGAACTCCGGGCGCTTTCGGACGAAAGGTTCCAGGGGTTGCTGCAGGGCTTCATCGATCGCCTGGCCCGCAGTGAAGCGGGCTGGGGTGTGATTGACTGGAAGACCAACCGCCTGGGCTCCGCCCTGGGCGATTACGCGCCGGCCGGATTGCTGCGCTGCGCCATCGCCGACCATTACCTCCTGCAAACGCACCTCTACCTCGTCGCCCTGCGCCGCTACCTGCGCGCCCTCGGGCTCGCGCAGCCGCCGATGGCCGGCGCCTGGCTCGTGTTTCTCCGCGCGATCGCCCCTGGAACCGATCGCGGCGTCCTGCACGTCGATCCTCCCCCCGCGATGCTCGACGCGCTCGACCAACTCTTCGCTCCGGCAACCCGCGCCTCGTCATGAACCCTTGGACCCCCTCCAGCGCGCTGACGCCTGAAATCGAGTTACTGGTGCGACGGTGGCAACTACCGCCGGCCCGGATTCCGGAGGTCGAACGCCTGCTTGAAGTGCAGCGGGAAGGCAGCACCGCCCTGGCCCTGGAAACGGATGCTGCCGGTATGGCTGCCGACTGGGGGCCCGCGTGCCGCCTCGTGCCGCCCGGCGCGACGCCGGATCTTGAAGCCCCGCGGCCCCTGCTCCGGCGGTCGCATGGCGGCCACCCTTACCTGCAGGCGTGGCGATTTTACCACGCCGAGTCCGCGATTGCGCAGGCGCTGCTCACCCAGGCCCGCCAGTCGCCGCCGGCCTTGGCCCGCTCGACGGAGGACTCGCTGGCCAGCCTCGGCCCGGCGGAAGTCAACGCCCGGCAGACGCAGGCGATCGCCTGCGCCCTGGCGCACCGCCTGGCGCTGATCACGGGCGGCCCCGGCACCGGCAAAACCCATACCCTTGCCCGGTTGCTGGCGCTCCTCTTCGCCGCCAGCCCGGATCGCACCCCCGTCGTCCACCTCGCCGCGCCGACCGGCAAGGCCGCCGACCGGATGAAGGAGGCGATCGAATCCGCCGCCAACCACCTGGGCGCCTCGATTCCCGATCCAACCCGGCAACGCCTGAAGCGGGTCGCGGCCGGCGCCTGCACCCTGCATCGCCTGCTGGGGTTCAATCCTTCCACCGGTCGTTGCCGCTTCAGCGCCACCGAACCCCTGCGCACCGACGTCGTGATCATCGACGAATGTTCGATGGTCGACACGTTGATGTGGCAAGCCCTGCTCGCCGCCCTGCCGCCTGAGGCCCGATTGATCCTCGTCGGCGATCCCCATCAGTTGGAAAGTGTCGCGGCCGGAGACGTGCTCGGTTCCCTGGTGCGTTTTGCCCGGGGGAGAAAGACCGGCGGCCTGAGCGAGGTGTGGGTCGAGTTGACCGAGAGTCACCGTTTCCGGCACCGCCCCGGGATCGGTCAACTCGCCTCCGCCGTCGTCAACCTCCAGGCCGACACCGCGATGACGCTGCTGGCAAATCACCTTCCTCCGACCGATGGCACAGTCCCGACGGATGGCCTGGCTTGGCTGGGCGATCACGGCGGCAAGTTTGCCTGGGCGAACTTGCCGCCCGCCGTGCAGAACGCCCTCGCAACGGTCGCCGACGCCGTATCACCGGGCGACGCCCTCGCCGCACTCCCGCAGGTTCGCCTCCTCAGCGCCCATCGCGGACACACCCTTGGCGCCGCCGGGTTGAACACGGCGATCCACCACCATCTCGCCGGACGCGCCGGTCTCCGCCGGGCGCCAAACCGGCCTTTAATCATCAACCACAACGATCCCGAGACCGGATTGATCAACGGCTCCGTTGGGATCGAGATGGAGGTCGACGGCGTCCGCGCGGCGTATTTTCCCGCCACCGCGGACCGAGGTGAACCGCGCCGCATCGCGCTCAGTCTCCTGCCCGATCACAGCCCGGCCTGGGCGCTGACCATTCATCGCTCCCAAGGCAGTGAGTTTGACCACGTGGTCGTCATCCTGCCGCCGGAGGAAAGTCCACTCGCGACGCGCGAATTGCTCTATACGGCAATCACGCGCGCCAAGGAGTGTGTCCACGTGTGGGGGGCGGAGCCGACCGTTCGAGCGGCGCTCGGCCCCCGGGCCTTACGCTGCACCCTCTTGGAGGCGAGCCTGGAGAACAACTGGGCGTAAATCGCTGTTGTCAGCCGCAACATCTTCCATGCCGGATGCACTGCCTTGGAGCGACCAACTCCGGGCCCGATCGCCTTTTCGGACTCGGTCCTGGGTTCGGTCTGGATTCCAAGTTATCCCCGCGTCAGGTTCACGCGTTTGGCGTCGGGTTTGAATGGAGCTTCCGCGTACGTCGCGGGAGGCCGTGCTTCCGCAACCAGAGGCTTGCGCGGCATCCGTGAAGCCAAGATCTGGCGCGCCAACACCCCGGGGGTTAACAGCATAATCTTCAAATCCAGGCACAACGACATCCGGTGCGAGTAATCCACATCAAGTTCTATCATCTCGGCGAAGGATGTCTGATTCTTGCCTGAAACCTGCCACAGTCCGGTCAGACCCGGGAGACTCTCCAAACGCCGACGCTGCTCCCGGTTGTAAAGATCATATTCGTACGGGATGCAAGGCCTCGGGCCGACTACGGTCATTTCGCCCCGTAGGATATTGATGATTTGGGGAAGTTCATCCATCCCTGATGCGCGCAAGAACCGACCTCCCCGGATCAGCCGGGAGTCCCCCTTGCCGTCGAGTTTCTGCATCGGCCGGTTTGACGTAACCAACTTGGCAAAGTGCTCACTATGCGTGGCCGTACTCGCGCTCACATGCATGGTCCGAAACTTGAATAGGTAAAAACGCTGACCCCGATAACCCACCCGCTCCTGACGAAAAAGGAGCGGACCGGGTGAAGTCAGCCACATGAGGATCGCGCCGACCAGGGCGCCGATGACCAGGAACGGAAGTGCTATCACGCAACAAACCAAGTCGATCGCGCGCTTCCAAATGGGAAGCCGGGGGAGTGTCGAACCATCTCGAAATTGCATCCGGCAGAAAGGTACGATCGGCGGCATGGATTTTCGTCAGTTATTTGTGGGAATTCGACGGGTGGAAAGTACGGAAGGTTTCTGGCAAGTCCAACCATCGCAGTGAAAGTGGTGGGACTCCCGGGAACCTGCTGCTGTCGTCAATTACGCTGCCGGAAGAGGACGAGACGAGCCTCACGTGGCACGGGAAACGCCCACCCGCTTCCACGTAGAATTACGTAGCGCACGCGCGCGGACCGAGGTCGACTGAACCTAAGTACTGACACCCACCGCCCATCGATCTACCACCAACGTTGGGAATTTGGCGGCACCAAGAAGCGATGGGGCTCCGTCGCGATGGGTGAATTCCCAGATGAAAAGTCGGGTTGAGGCGTGGGCGTTATCGTTCAAAACAAACTGCTAACCCCCGGCCAAAGGCAGCAGCCGGCAGCGTCGTGTCAATCGCAGGTAAATAATGGAAGCAACGGGGAAACTTCGTGTCTCATCAGGCAGGACAGGGATGGTCAGGCCATGAAAGGACCCCTATGACAATTCTCCTCTGGACTATCGCCGCAGTCACCGTTCTCGCCTTCGTCGTGACCATACATGCCGTTATCACCGCAAAGCATGGGTACGAGGATGACCTGGGATTTCATCAGGCTACGAAACCCGCCGCCCAAAAAGACGCCACCTGCCATGGCAGATCCGGCCCGCACTCCGTGGGTCAAGTCCGCCGCTTTCGGCACCGGTCTGGCCGTCGGAGACCAAGAGAATCGGCTCACGACCACGCCCATGAAGTCGCGCCGGGCTCTCATGCACTTCCTTTGCTTTGTCCCCGTAGAGGGGAAGGTGAAGTGTAATGCCAGTTCCCTTTTCCGGGTCGCCAGGAAGATTCGTGAGCCCGTCGTTCTGTCCCACGCCGCCGTGCACCGCAGCGAACCCGTGCCCTTGCTTACAACCTTGGTCGCAAAAAACGACTGAGATTGCCCCAATTTGGTGGACCTAGCAGCCCGTCGGACTTGGGAAAACCACCCTTGAGGAAGTTCGGCCGCGTGACCGGCGATTTACCGGCCAACTCAGACGGGCTGCTAATTGCCGTGCAGCGCACGGCGGGGGGGAACGGGATTTTCGAGTATTTCTTGTTTGGGTACGGCTTTGGCCGGCGGTTTCAGCCCGCGAGGGCCAGTTTTTGCCCGGCGCCGAGGCGATGCAGTCGCTTGAGGTTGTACGCCAGGCACACCAAGGTCCATTCGGTGGACACCTTGACCGTGCCGCGCCGGAGGAACTGTCTGAAGCCGAGGACCGACTTGATGATCCCGAACCCGGGTTCGACGGTCTGCTGGCGCAGCTTGTATGTCGACTTTTCCCAGGGGGAAGTCGATGTGCGCTTCAGTTTCTTCGGCAAACGCTACGAGAAGCAACGCAGTGTCTTCATCACCACCACCGAAGAAGACCAGGTTTGATGGCCGGACTTCGCTCCCTTCACATTGTTCTCCGGCCAGCGACAGACAAAGAAATGCTCCTGGCCATCATCGCCATGGACGATGTTGCCGCCCCCCGGCGGGTCTAACCAACCCGAGGCGTGAGCTTCGCTGAGGTTTTGAGCGGGAATCCCACGCGGAAATCGAAAAGCGGCGCATGCGCTCCCTGCCCCGAATACGACGGCTGCCGCGGCGGGGCGGAGCCATCGAGGGCCAGGAAATTATCTGGGGGCGGAGGCGAGGCTTCGAGCGTTTCGGCCAAGCGCACATCGATCTCGCCCGTCTGCTCGCGGCGGGCGGCTTTGGTGGCGCCGTGACCCCGTCGCTGCACGAAATCGCCTGTGCCTGCGGCATCCCTGGCAAGCTCGACCACAACGGC
>JBBRWR010000160.1:0-15303 GCA_038249085.1 Opitutales bacterium | reverse complement strand
CAGTTGATCGCTGCTCGGGAGAAACGCCACGGCTTCGTCGATCGAGTGCGCCCCGAGGTCGCGGAGCATTTCGGGCGTGAGGACTGACATCGCGGAAGCGACATCGCGGAGATCGGTGCGCAGTCGCGTGCCCGCGAGCGTTTCGGTGGCGGCGTAGCCAGTGTCCTTTTCCGACGAGACGGTGAAGGGCGAGAGGACGATGGCCTCCTCATTCCCGGCGGACGCCGCCGGTAAAAGCGGAGCGACTTGGGCGTGGGCGGCGCCGAGGGAAATCAACAGGAGCGCGACGCGAACCGGAACGCGAGCGGGGTTGGCAGGAGTGGTCATGGGATTAAACAAACGGGAGGCGGTTTTCGGACGAGGCGACCACAGTATAGCCCCCAGCGCACCGGCGCGCTATTGGCCGATCGGACAATAGCGCCGCCGCTCAGGCCTTGAGCAGACCGCGCTCGCAGCCCCGGGTCACCGGCTCTGCGCGTTCCGAGGCCTACAGCTTGACGAGCAGGCGATAAGTTCGGCCCGGCGCACGCTTTTGGACGCTTGTGAACCGTCACCCACCGCGGATAAAGGTAGGGGAGGATACGCGCCGATCACTGCTTTTTTTTCGCTTTCTTGGCGGCCTGCGGTGGGCCGCCTTCTTCCTTACCGGAGTTCTTGGGCTGGCGGGAGAGCGCTTTCATTTCGGTCTCCATCCCGAGATCGCCCTGCTGGGTCATCCAGGCATCGAGTTCGAGGCTGAGTTTGGCCTTGGCGGTGGCGAATTTTGGGTCGGTCGCGAGGTTGTGGTCTTCAAAGGGATCGGCCTCTACGTCGTAGAGTTCTTCGGCGGGCCGGTGAAAGAGCCACTCGATGCGGGCCGCGAGCTTGGGGTTGTTCGTCGCATCAGCCTTCCATGATTTGATCGGTTGGCCCTGATGGATGCCGGCGATGTTGTAGGTATTCTGCGGCGCGAGGTTGCGGATATACTTATAGCGGGTGTCGCGGGCCGCGCGAATCGCGTAAGGCTCCTGGTAGCCGCCAATGCCGACCGTGGTGTGCTGCGCGAAGACGACGTCGCGCAGGTGGTGGGAGCGGCCCTGCAAGACATCGAGGAAACTGCGGCCATCGAAGCCGCGGTAGCCGCGGGCGTCCGAGCACCCCGTGTCAATCGAAGCAGGGTCGATGCCCGCGGCCGCCAGAAAGGTGGGTGCAATGTCGACATATTGGATGAGCGCATCGGTGGTGCTCCCGGGTTTGATTCTCCCGGGCCAGCGGGCGAACGCGGCCGCCCGGATGCCGTTATCGTAGAGCGACCATTTGCCGCCGTAGGGGAAGCTGCTGCCCTGTTCGCTCAGGAAAATGACGAGCGTGTTGTCGCGCTGGCGGGAGGCATCCACCGCCGCGAGGCAGGCGCCGACTTGCGTATCGAGGGCGGTGATCTCGGCGAAATAGGCGGCGAGTTGCCGGCGCGTGGTGGCGTTGTCGTGCAGATAGGAAGGCACCGTGATTTTCGCCGGGTCGTAGAGTTCCTTGGGGCCGCGGTCCCAGGGAGCGTGCGGGTCGTGGGAGGCGAAGACGGCGAGCCACGGCTGCTGGCGGTCGCGCGTGATGAATTTCGAGAAAGCGGGCGCGTCGTCCGCATCGCTGCTGATGTATTCGAAAGGAAACGACTCCCGCGGGCTGACGTGGGTCTTGGCCTGCAGGCCGACGCGATACCCGGCGGCCTTGAGGTAGGTAAAGATACTGTGGGTCGGTCGGTCGACCATCGTGTGGTTGGGGTAGGCGCCACTGCGGATCGGAAACAGCCCGGTATAGAGCGCATGGCGCAGAGGCGAGCAGGTCGGGGCGGGCGTGAACATCGCGCGCATCGACAGGCTCTCTGTAGCGAGCCGGTCGATGTGGGGTGTCTTCACGTCGGGACTGCCCGTGCAGCCAAGGTCGCGCCAATTGAGATCGTCGGCCACGATCAGTAGAAAGTTTGGGCGGGCACCGGCCGTCTCCGCGGCGCGGGCCGGAGCAGGCGTGAACACCGCGGCGGAAAGGAGTGCCGCCACGAAGGCAACGTTGGTGGTTTGGAAAAGCGCTTTGCTCGTCATAGTATTGAAACAGGATTGGGGCCGCGGACTTACTTTTCCCCGTCGGCACTTTTCGCCAAGGCGGCTACCTGTAGCACCGCCGCGAAGGCCGGTTTCGGCTGCCCTTGCCGGTCGAATAACAGCGGATAGTTGGTGCGGCCGCGCACGGGGAAAGAGTTCAACCACGAGTCCGCGTCGGTCACGTTCCAGAACGTCACCCGCGTGATCGCGTCGCGATGCCTGAGATATATCCCGAACAATTTCGCGTAGCGCGCCGCCAGTTTTGCCTGGAGCGCGTCCGGCAGGCCCGCGGTGTAGGGATTGAGGCGGTCCTCGGCTTGAAAGTTCTGCGACACCTCCGCGCTCAAGGATTTTTGCGGTGACGGCAGCACGTCCACATCAAGTTCGGTGATCATCACCTTCACGCCGAGCTTGGCAAAATCGGTGATCGTCGCCTCCACCTGCTCCGCCGAGGGTTTGTCCAGGCGGTGATGACTCTGCAAACCCACCCCGGAAATCTTCACTCCCGCCGCTTGCAGTGACTTGATGAGGCGCAGCGCCCCGGCCCGCTTCGCCGGATTTTCCAAGCTGTAGTCGTTGTAGATCAGTTCCGCCGCCGGGTCGGCCTCTTGCGCAAATTGAAACGCCTTCTCCAGAAAATCGTCGCCGATGATTTTCAGCCACGGTGAGGCGCGGAGCGAGCCATCTGCCTCCACCGCTTCATTCACCACGTCCCAGGCTTTGATCCGGCCCCGGTAACGTCCCACCACGGTGAAGATATGTTCTTTCATCCGTGCCAGGAGTTCGTCGCGCGTCGCGGGCTGGCCATTCGCACCTTCAAAAACCCACTTCGGCGTCTGCTGGTGCCAGACCAGCGTGTGGCCGACGATGACCATCCGGTTCGCTTCACCGAACTCCACGTAGCGGTCGGCGGGGCCAAAATTGAAACGCCCCGGCGCGGGATGAATGGACGACCACTTCAAAATATTTTCCGGCGAGATGGAGTTAAACTGCGCTTTCACCAGCGCCGCCTGCATTTTGTTTTGTTCGGAAAACTGAGACGGGTTCAGCGCCGCACCGATCAGAAAATCCGCTTTGAAAGCGTCTTGCAGGGTCGTCTCGGCGGGCCCCGCGCCCGGGCACGGCCCCATGCAATCTAACCCCAGGAGGATGATCGTGACGAGGCGGGCGAGGCAGTATCGGCCGTTCATGGTGATTGGCAGACGGTGCAATCTTTGCGCATGGGACGCGAGTGCAGGCTGCGGCGGTAAACGGTCAGAGGACGAGCACCTCCGGTGAGCCGGGCGGGGGCACTGCAATCGGCGTAATTGGCGTCGATGCGGTGAACAAGGCAGAGCAGACGAGCGTGGTGCCGGCACCGACACGAAGAGCGAAGCGAAGGAATTTCATCGGGATAAAGGCCGAGGCTGGGGTGGCCTAAAAGGATCTGACTATCGCAGACTCCCGTGCCCTCCGCTATTGTCCGATCGGACAATAGGCCGCCGATACTAAACCGTGGACAGCCCTGCGGCGCTATCGCCGGCGACTTGGGGTAACGGCGCTTCAATCCGACCCGGGGACTCTTTGCCCCTCCGCCGCGCCTCTGAAGAAGGTCGCCATTTTCTCTTCCAGGGCCGCCGTGGCCACCTCGTATTGGCGGTCGGCCACCACATTCACAGTTTCCAGAGGGTCCTGCTCATAATCGTAGAGTTCCTTCGCCACGATGGCGCCCTTGGTGAAGGGCCGGTTGCTGCGAAAGCCGTTGGCCATCCACCACGTGAGCCGGTAGCGCGCGGTGCGGATGGAATAGCCCATTTTCCCCTCATGCGGATACTGGCTCACCGCATAGTCTTTCACCTCGGCGGCAGGATTCTTCATCAGCGGAACGAGGCTCCGGCCGTCGAGCCCCTGCGGAATCTTCACTCCCGCCAAATCGCAAAGCGTGGGGAAGATGTCGACGAACTCGGAGAGCGACCGCGTCTTCCCCGCCGCGAGGCCGGGTGCCGAAATTAGCAGTGGGGCGCGAGCCGCCTGCTCAAAATTCGTGTGCTTGCACCACAGATCGTGATCACCGAGATGCCAGCCATGATCCCCCCACAGGACGACGATCGTGTTTTGCGAGACGCCCTGCGTCGCCAAGGCATCGAGCAGCTTGCCCACCTGCGCATCGACGTAGGAAACGGCGGCATAGTAACCGTGAATGAGTTCCCGCTGTTTCTCGATCGGCAGTCGGATCCCGTTCATCTTGATATCGGTGAAACTGGCGAGCGCGGGAATGTCGGTGTAGGCCCGTAACTCGCCGGAGTTGTGGTAGGCCAGTTCCGGGCTGTTGCGGGCGTGCTCTTGAAACTTCGCCAACGGCACTTCGTCGCGCCGGTAGAGGTCCCAATATTTCTTCGGAGCGACGAACGGCAGATGCGGGCGCGCAAACCCCACCGCGAGGAAAAAGCGCTTCCGGTCCTTCGCCAACCTGCCGAGGATTTCGACGGCACGGTCGGCCATGGCACCGTCTTTGTAAGCGTTGTCCGGAAGATCCATGTTTTCCACCGACGGCTTCACCAGGTCCGCCACGTAGTCGCGCGCTTGCTTCTGTTTGAGGCCCTTCGCCCGCGCCTCGGCTTCGTGTTTTTGGACGCTCGTGCGCGTTGCGGGGTCCTGGTAATAGCCCAGCACCGGCGGTTGATTTTTGAAATACGACTGCTCCGGAATATCGAAATACGGGAGGCTCCACGACGGCTTGTCCTGATCCCGCGCATTGTCGATGCAGCGGGGATCGTAGAGTTTTCCGATGCCGGCGGTGACGTAGCCTTGCTGGGCGAGGTATTGGGGCAGCGTCAGAATCTCGGGGTTGATGTCCCTCATCTTGGTCTTGAGATCCCAAACCTTCGTGTAGTCCGGCCGCTTGCCCGTCATGAGACTCGCCCGCGTAGGACCGCAGACGGCCTGCTGACAATAGTTTTGGAGGAACACCGTCCCACGGGCGGCGAGTCGGTCGATATTTGGCGTCTTAATCAACGGGTCGCCGTAGCAGCCCAAGATCGGTTTCAGATCATCGGCCGCGATGAACAGGATGTTCGGGGAGCCGGCCGGACTCTGAGCCGGGAGGTAGGCAGTGACGCAAATACACGCGAGGAACGGAAGTGCACGCAAAAGGGCTGAAGTTCGGCGACGACGCGGGATGAGGACGGGCTGGTGCATGGAGAGGATTCGCGTGAGGAGAAGGAGGCGTTACGGCGTGGGTTTCTTTTTCGCCGGGGCGGCAGCGATGTTCGTGACGGGCTCGCCCCGCAGGAGCGGCTGGCCGAAGACGGTCTGGGCGTCGCCCTGTTGTTTCATCCACGCATCGAGATCGGCGCGCATCGCGGCGAGGCGGGGGGCATGGCGTGAAACGCCGGCGAGGTTATGCAATTCGAAGGGATCGGCGGCGAGATCGTAGAGCTCTTCGGCGGGATGCTCGATGTAGCGATTCACGACGGCGGCGGCCGCGGAGTTGGTCTTGGCGGCCGCGACCCAGGTGTCCCAAAAGAGGGGGCGATGCGGGCCGGTCGCGCGCGACATGTGGGTGTGATACTGGAACTCGGGATGGAGGTTGCGGATGTATTTCCAGTCGCGGGTCCGGACGCTGCGAATGGGATAAACGCAAAACTGGCCGTCCCCGCTGTGGGTGCTGAAGACGCGGTCGCGATGGGTGGCGGTCGTGCCGCGTAAAACGCCCGCGAAGGAACGGCCATCGAGCCCGTCAGGGACTTTTCCACCGGCGAGTTCGATGAACGTCGGGATGAGATCGGGCCAGCAGACCATCGCGTCGCTCGTGGTGGCGGGCTGGAGATGACCGGGCCACGCGATGATGAGCGGCGCGCGGATGCCGGCATCGTAGAGCGACCATTTGGCGAACGGCAGCGCCGCGCCGTGGTCGGCGGTATAGACGAAGAGCGTCTCGCCCGGGAGCTTGTCGCGAACGAACGCGCGGACTTCGCCGAGGAGAACATCGGCCTTGGTGACATCGGTGAGGTAGCGGGCGCGCTCGGCGCGGGCGACAGGATCGTCGTAGTGCGTGGGCGGGATTTTCACGGCCCCGGAATCGTAGGTGACGTCGGTGCTCCAGACCGTGTGCGGATGGCGGGTGCCGACAAAGAGGCAGAGCGGTTTTGAGGTGTCGCGGGTCGCGAGGAATTTCGCGACGGCGGCCGTGTCTTCGAAGCCTTGGTTGGGGCCCTCGGCGTAGTCGAAGCCGTGGTCCTTGGCGAAGTTAGTGTGGGCGACTTTGCCGATCGCGACGACTTCGTAGCCGAGCGCGTGGAGGACGGGCGGGAGCGAGGCGACACCGGGATTTTTGGGTTTGTGATTGGGCTCCGCGCCGTTGCGGGCGGGCCAGAGGCCGGTCAGGAGTGCGGTGCGGCTCGGCCCGCACGCGGGGGAAGCGATGAAGGCGTGCGTGAACTTCAAACCGTCGGCCGCAAGTTTCGCCATGTGCGGCGTGCGCACCTCGGCGGAGCCGTAGGCTTGCGAGTCGAGCTGGCTGTGGTCGTCGGAGATGAAGACGACGATGTTGGGGCGTGCGCCGGTTTGCGCGATAGCGACCGGGAGGGCGGCCGGCGCGGTCAGCAGGGCGAATCCACAGATAAACGATTTCATGCGAGGGAGGAGAGTTGCGTCGGGGTGGTCCGGAAGAGCAGCATCAGAATCGGAACGAGTTCGTCAGACGCCAGACCTGCGGCGGTCCGACGCGCCAGACAGCGACTTGGTAGGCCTCGTCGCGGGTGGACTGCACCGGGATCAGGTTTTGGGCGTTCGTGTTGAGGTTTTGCACCCGCAGTTCGATCTGCCACTCCACCTTGTCACGGAAGACCCGGCGCTTATAGCGCAGCCACGCGTCCACGTTGGTCGCGGCGGGAGCCAGGTGCGGACGGGTGATGTCGGCGACGAGCTGGCCGTTGATCAACTGAGATGGATAACCGATCGCGGCACCGTCCTGCCAGCGATACGCGGCGCCGAAGCTGGCGCCCTTGAGCCGGCCGGTGCGGAAGTCGTAATTGGAAACCAGATTCACCCGCCACTTTCGCTGTTCGTCGGAGGCGCGGCCCTCCTGCTGTTTGTAGAGCCGGTAGACGGAGTTGACGTTGGCCTCGAGCCACTCCGCGATCGTGTTTTTGTTCAGTGTCTGGGCGCTGATCAGCGCGGGCGGGGTGCTGCTCGCGTCGTTGAAGAAGGCGAGTCGGGCGAGAGAACCGTTCGGCCCGATGAGGGAATCCGTGGCCGCCAACAGCGTGGCCATGCGGGGCGAAAAATTGGTGGTGACAGTCTCCTGCTTGGCGACGCTCGCGGAGATGCGCCAACTCCGCGTGGGATTGTAGGTGAGCTCGATTTCAAGGCCCTTGGCCTCGACGTCCTCGGTGTCGCCCATGCTGCCGGCCGTGGTGCGCTTGCTCAGGCCGGTCGACGTGACGCTGGTGAGACCGGTTTGCGCGAGGAGGCTCGCGGGAATGATTTTTCGGAATTCGGCCAGGCCCTGCATGGCGAGGGCGAAGTGGGGCGTGCCGGGGCTTGCGACCCCGGTCGCCGGATCGATGGAGGGCGCGCGGAAGCCGTAGAATTCGGATTCGAGGAGCGCGGCGTAAATGCCGAGGATGCCCTGGTTGGCGAATCGATTGTAGACGTTGCTGGTTCCGGCGAGCGGCCGGTTGCTGAGTTCGGACGCGAACCAGTTCACGCGGGCGACGAGCTTGTCTTCGAAGAGATTGACCGAAAAACCATATTCCTTGGTTTTCCCGGACGCGGAGGGAACGGCGTTGCCGAAGAAATCGACGGGCGTCGCGCCGAGGGAGAAATTCTGGGAAATTCCGTAGTGGGTGCTGAGGCGCGTGCGGCGCGGGAGAAAACGTTCAGGGAGGTGTGCGACCGCCGACCAACTAAAGGTGTTGGCCGATTCGGTGGTGCCGCCACTGATGAGCGCGAGGTTTTTGAAATCGGCGAGCTGATCGAGTCCGGTCGGCGCATCGTAGGCCGCACTGTAGGCTTCGTCGCGCCGCCAGCCGACGAGGCCGACAAGGTGGCGGTCCAAAAAATAGGAGTTCCAATTGCCGGCATACGATTTCACCCGCTGGGTGTTCTCGCCGTAGCCGCTGGCAAAGGCACCGGTGCGAAGCGTCGCGAGCGTGAGGTTGCCCGTCGCGGGGTCGACGGTTTGCAGCGTCGTGGTCTGGCCGGGATTCCAGAGCTGCTGGTGCTGCATCCGGTTGAGGCGAACTTCTCCGGGTGAACTCAGCGTGGTGAGATTCTGGTCACTCAGATAGGTGACCCAGTTTACTTGGCGGCGCGCGGATCCGAGGGCATCGCTGGGGGAGAAGATGGAGCCGCCGTCGGGATCCGTATAGAAGAGATTCCACCCGGTGCTCTTCGAAGTCTGATCGTAGGTGTTGTAGAGCGCGGTGAAGGTGTGATCGCCGAGCCAGCGCGCGATCCGCGAGTTCGTGAAATAGTCCGCCGGCTTGAAGCGAGCGAACGACGTCACGCGGAAATCGGTGCGCGTATCCGTCAGCTCGTTC
Source organism: Opitutales bacterium (assembly GCA_038249085.1). GTDB lineage: Bacteria > Verrucomicrobiota > Verrucomicrobiia > Opitutales > Opitutaceae > ER46. Next base: position 6,704 of record JBBRWR010000160.1, on the reverse strand, counting down.
ATGGCCGAGCGCGTCTGGACGAAGGGCCGCCCGTAGTTGGGATTCTCCTGGCCGAGATAATTCTTCATCACGTCGACGAACAGCCCCGTGAAACCCTGAAACGGCACGAAGGTCTTGCGCCGGTAAGTCTGCCGGTCCACGGCGAACTCGATGCCGAGGCGGTCACCGAAGCCGGTCTGCTCAAACGTGGCGTTGTGGTGCTGCCAGCGGTCGTTTTGAAAGCTCGCCTCGCCGGAGATCAGGTTGCGCGTGAAGTCGAAGACCTGCAGGTTGCTCAGCGACACCGGGACGAGCAGCGGGTCCTGGCGCCACGGCTGCTGAGAAACAAGATACAGGTAGGAGAACTGCCGGTTGCCACTCGGATCGAGGCTGGCCGGCACGACGCGGAGCGGCGGGCTGAACGAGGCGGAATTGATATTACTCATGAAAGAATTCGAACCGCCCGGGCCACCCGTGGGGAGCGGTTGGTTGTATTGGTAGACGCGCTCAATTTGGCGGGTGGCGTTGGGGTGGAACAGAAACCGGTTGTTCGCATCCTGGTAGTAAGCGATCTGGTTCATCAGCAGCGCGAGCCGGTCCTGATTATCCCGGGCGTTGACGACACCGTCGCGGTTCACATCGGCGACGGTCAGGTAGTTGGCGGTGAAGAGATCCTGGATGCCGGCATCGAAGGCGAGGGGCAGGTTTTCGGGCACGGCGAGATTAATGCCGGCCGCCGCGAGTTGCGACCGCATGAGGTTGCGGACGACTGGGGCGGCGGCGAACCACGAGTCGATGGAGTTCGAGAGCGGCACGGTATTCGGGCGGTTGGCCTCGCGTTTCCCATCCTCGACGAACGCGCGGAGGACCGCGCCCTTCCACGGGCGCGCCGCGATCGCGGCGTAGAGCCGGTGGTCGTTTTGGAAGGCCGGGCGCTGATAGTACTTCGTGTCGTCGTGCAACGCGCCCACGCGTAAGGCCAACCGCTTTTTGAACAGCACCGTGTTCAAATCGAGTTCGGTGCGCAGGGAGCCTTCGCTGTCGGCCTGGATTTGCGTCCGCCCGAAGTTGCGAAACTCGGCGGTGGTCATCGCCGTGTTGGCGATGCCGGCCGGGCTGCCGAGGCCGAAGAGGATGGCGTTGGCGCCGCGGTTGACCTCGACGCGTTCGGTGTTGAATCGGTCGGTCGGGATGAGCGTGAGAAAATAATTTCGCGTTACGTCGGCGGCGGCGAGACCACGCACCCGCTGCGAACCTTGTGGATCAACCCGGCTCCCAGCGTCGCCGACCGAGGTGGAGCCCGGTGTCGCGTCGCTGAAATTGCCGTTCAGGCCACTGGCTTCGGTGTTGGTGGTGTAAAGGAAAAGGTCGTTCAGGTTGTTCGCGCCGACATCATCGAGAAACTCGGTGGTGAGAATCTGCACGGACGCGGCGATATCCTTCAGGTCGGTTTTGAGCCGGGTGCCGGCGAGCGTTTGCGTGGCGCGGTAGCCTTTGTCAGTCAGTTCCGTGACGACAAACGGCGAAAGTTCTACGGTATCCAGGGAAACCTGCGTGGGGGCGGTGATGGTGGGTGCGACCTGAGCGGTGAGGGAGGCGAGCGAACCGAGGAGCAGCGCGGGGAGCGACCAAGCAAGGCCTGGTTTGAGCGGGAGAGTCATGGGCGGGGTTGGTTGGGCGGTAACCCGGACGCGGCGACTATGCCCGAGTCGCCCGCCTTGCGCTATTGTACGATCGGCCAATCAGCCATTCCGGTGGTCACGCCTTCAGCAGGCCGCGTTCGAAACCTCGCGCGACCGCCTCGGCGCGGTCCGCCGCCTGGAGCTTCACGAGCAGCGCGCCGACATGGGCCTTGGCCGTGCGCTCGGAGATGCCGAGGAGTCGGCCGAGTTCGGCGTTGGTGAAGCCCTGCCGCACGAGGCCGAGCACCTCCAGCTCCCGCCGGGAAATCGCCCCGCTCTCCTGCGTCGCCGCCACCTGCTCGGCGACGGACTGACTGACCACCTCGCGCCCGGCGTGGACTTCGCGGATCGCAGCGACCAGTTCGGCCCGGCGCACCGACTTGGTCACGTATCCGCCCGCGCCGGCGGCCAGCGCGTGGCGCACGTCCTCGGGTGCCTCGGAAGAAGTGAGCATCAGGACGCGGGCAGCCGGGAACTCCCGGCGCAGTCGGTTCAGCGTTTCGATGCCGTCGATACCCGGCATGCTCAGGTCGAGCAGCATCACGTCGGGGTGATGTTCGCGCCATGCCTCGATGGCGGCGGTTCCGTCGTCTGCTTCCGCCACCACGCGCAATCCCGCATCGCAGTTCAGTACATTCGCCAGACCCGCCCGCAACACCGCATGGTCATCGACCAGCAGGAGACGGATGGGAGCGGAAGGTGCCACGGCAGGAGAAAGCGTTGCGGAGCCTGGCAGTATAGTCGCAGCGGCGGCCGCACGGCAATTGGCCGATCGGCCAATGCGGCGGGGCTCAGGCGAGTTCTTCATCGTAGGTGCGCAACGGCACTTCGATTGCCAAGGTGGTGCCCCGGCCGGGTGCGCTGTCGAGGCGGAAGGTGCCATGGAGCCGCTCGATGCGCTCCCGCATGCCTGTCACGCCAAAGTGCCCCTGCGCCGCGCCCGCCTGCGCGCCGGGCGTGAAGCCGTCGCCGTCGTCCCGCACTGTCAGGGCAATCCGGTCGGTCGTGTCGGCGAATCGCACTTCGATCGTCACCGTGCGCGGGTGGGCGTGCTTGAGCGCATTGTGCAGCGCCTCCTGGGCAACGAGCAGCAGGTTGCCGGCGACGAAATCCGGCACCGGGGCAAGATCGCCATCGGTCCGCACCTCGATCTGCACCGCCTGGCCGGCCCCAGCGCGTTCGGCGATCGACCGCAGGGCCTCCGGCAACGCCAGGCCGTGCAGCGGCAGGCTGCGCAACGCCCAAACCGAGCCGCGCAGCTCATCAACGGCATGCTCCAACATCTTTTGCGCCACGGGCAGATGGACCGCGGGATCGTCTTCACAGGCCCCCATCTGGAAGCCGATGCCGCCGAGCGTCTGGAGCAGGGTGTCGTGCAGATTGGCGGCGAGCCGGTTGCGCTCGCGCAGGGTGGCCTGGAACTCGATCGCGGCATCGCGGCGTGCGCTCATCTCGGCGGCAAGCAGTTGGGTCTTGCGACCGACCTGTCGGCGCAACTGCCACGCCCAGAGCAGCGCGCCGCCGAGCGCTGCCACCACCAGCGCCATCGCCGCAAGCAGCCGCTCCGGCGTCCACCACGTTGGCGCCTGCACCACGCGGACTTCATCCGCCCGACGGAGAATCACATCCAGCCGCGTCGGCACCAGCGCTTGGCGCTCCACGTTCACCGGGGCGTATTCGAGCTGCACGAGCGCGGTCACTTCCAACTCGCTGCCGGGCCGCAGGGCGTCCAGCGCCGCGGCGTCGCCCGCGTGCAGGGTCGCCCCGAGAATCATCTCGCCCTGCTCCAGGGTCAGCCGCCGCCACGGCTGTTTCGCGTCTGGAGCGGACTGCACCGCCAGCAGTCGCGCCGGGAATCGTACGAGATGGCCGTCGAAGTCGTGGGGCTTGGCCAACTGCCCCGTGCTCATCGCCGCCCGGTTGAGCGCGACGATCTTCTCCGGGAGCATGGCCACGGCTTCGGGCACTACACCGCGTCCGATCTTGCGCACCTGCGTTTCCGCGAGCGAGCCGACGAAGCGCGTCATTTCGACGAAGCCGGCGGCCTCGACGCGGTCGCCGGGTTGCCACGGTTCCGGCGAGCGTGTCTCCACGCGCACGGCGGTTGCACCGTCCTGCAGATAGAGAAACTTGCCCGGCAGCGCGTAGGTCACGGTGCCGATCACGCGCAGCCGGTGAGGCCCCAGCGGGTCGGGGCGGAACGGCAGAATCTGGTCGAGCGGCACCAGGGGCGCAGCAAACGGAGCGGCGGCCGGCGTCTCGACGACAATCTCACCGGGCTGGCTGCAAAAGACGCGCGGCAGCGTCAGTTCGCCGCGGGTGTTGAAGCGGGATATCGCCACGCCGGTCACGCGCACCTCGGCATCCACCAGGACTTCGGGGTCGGCCAGCGCCGTACGCGAAATCTCTACGGTGAAGCGTCCGGGCGCCGAGTAGAGTTGCAACATCCAGCCGATGTCGCCGCGCTGAAATCCCTGCACGACCCCGCGCACCTCGATCCGCAGACTGTCGTCCGCCCCGCTGAAGAACCGGGTCGGCACCATCGGGCGCGCGGCCGGCAGGATCCCCTCGCCGACCACCCGAATCAACTTTGGCACTAGCACCGGCGCATAACCCGCCGGATCACTCACGCCCTCGATCTCCACCACCTGGCCGACTCGAATCGCGTTGAGCACCGCGTTGTCCGTCGCCCACAGCCCGCGTTTGCGCGCTTCGGTCACGTGGACCCAGATCCCCGCGGTGTCGTCCTCGATCGTGAGCGCGTCGCGTCCGCCCTTCCAGGTGACCACCCCGCGGACGTGGGCGGGCAAAGCCTTCGCGGCTTCCTGCCGTGACAGCACGCGAATCTCCACAATCCGGGTGCGAGGTTCAGCGGCCGGGGCAGCCCCCAGCGCGAGCAGCAGCAGCGCGAAACCACGCCGGATACGACGCGATTTCGTGGCGCTCTTGCGGCGGAATGGTCGGGGCAGAAACACGGTGGCGGAATAACTCGGACAGAGGGATTGGCGGGGCTGCGGCGCGGTGCAAGCGCGCGAGAGAGTTCGGAGTGAAGTATTGTGTTTGCACCCAACCGGGTTCGGAAGCGTCACCTTGGTCGCGATGTCACTCCTCGGCGCTCCGGGAGTGCGAGGCATGGACTCGGGGGAGCCGACTGATTGCGCGGCGAACCGGGTTGCCCGCGGACAGATGGAATCAGGAGCCGGGACCCAGTCCGGCCGATCGCCAAACCGCGATTGGCCGATCGGCCAATTGCGCGTGTTGCGCGCAGCGCGCATACTCGGCCGACATTTACCCATGAATCAATCCCTCGGTGTCCCCCTCAGCCGCCGCCACTTCCTCGCCACTACGGGCGCGGCGCTGGCCTTCCCCCTGATTTTTCCCGGCTGCTCCACGGCGCCGCGCCGGCGCGTGCGCCCTTCCAATCGCATCCACCTCGGCGTCGTCGGCTGGGGCCTGCAGGGGCCGGGCAACACCCAGTCGTTTCTCCACGAAGACGACTGCCGCGTGGTCGCCGCGTGCGACATTGACCAGACGCATCTCCAGGCGGCGGTGGATACGATCAACGGCCATTATCAAACCAAGGACTGCAAGGCCTATCGCGACTACCGGGAACTGATGGCCAGCGAGGACATTGACGCCGTGATGCTCGCCGTACCAGACAACTGGCACCAACTCGTCGCCACCGAAGCCGCCCGGCAGGGTCTGGACATATACGGCGAGAAACCCCTCGCCCAGACGATCGCGGAACAGCAGGCCATCGTGCGCGCCGTGCAGAAGCACAAGGTCATCTGGCAAACCGGTTCGTGGCAGCGTTCTCTCCCTTCGTTTGCGCGCGCCGCGGAGATTGTCCGCAGTGGTCTCCTCGGCGAAATCACCCACGTCGAAGTCGGCCTGCCCAGCGGGCACAACGACCTCGCCAAGACGAAGGAGTTCATGACACCCACCGCCCCGCCGCCGGAGCTCAACTACGAGCGCTGGATCGGCCCGGCGCAGATGGAGCCCTACATCAAGGGCCGGGTGCACATGAACTGGCGCTGGAATTACAACACGGGTGGCGGCCAGCTCATGGACTGGATCGGTCACCACTGCGACATCGCGCACTGGGGTCTGGGTTTCGATCGCGCCGGCCCTTCGGAAGTCGAAGCGCAGGCCGAATTCCCTGCCGCCGGCTCAGTCTGGAACACCGCGACGAAGTATCGCATCGAGCTCAAGTACCCCCGCCACATCACCATGACCATCGCGGGCGGGCACAACGCCATCAAGAATGGCACCAAGTGGATCGGCAAGGACGGCTGGGTCTGGGTCACGCGCGGCGGCTTCGACGCCTCAAGTCCGGAGTGGAAGAAGAGCCCGGCGCTGGCCAACGCCGCCGTCAAGGTGAAGCTCCAGCGATCCAGCAACCATCACCGCAATTTCCTAGATTGCATCAAGTCCAGGCAGCCCACCATCACGCCGGTGGAGACCGCGCACCACTCGGCGATCCCCGGCCATCTTGGCGCCATCGCGATGAAGACCGGGCGGAAGATCCGCTGGGATGTCGCGACGGAGACCATCATCGGTGACCCCGCTGCGAGCAAGCTGCTCTCCCGCGATTACCGCGGGCCTTGGAAGATCAGCTGATAGTATCTGCTCGCTCTCGCGCGCGGCAGCACGTCGCCGCGCGCGCAGGGCGCCGTCCCAGTTGGCGCCCCTCAACCCCCGTCCGCCCCTTCTATGCTCACCCCTGCCTCTCTGCGCCGCAGCGCCGCTTCCGCGGCGTTCTTCCTTGCCTCTCTCGCCACCGCCGTGGCTCAGGTCTCGCCAACCAAGCCGCTCCCTCCTTCCGTGCCGGTCGAGGACGCAATCGTGCTTTCGCCGTTCACCGTCTCCACTGAAAAGGACAATGGCTACGCGGCGACGGAGACGCTCGCGGGCACGCGACTGCGCACCGATCTCCGCGATGTCGCTTCCGCGATGTCAGTCCTCACGCCCGAAATGCTCCGCGACCTCGGGGCGCACTCGATCGACGAAGCCGTGGCGTTTCTCCCGAGCAGCGATCAACTG
>JBBRWR010000159.1:0-15599 GCA_038249085.1 Opitutales bacterium | reverse complement strand
GGTGGGGGGCCGCCGCCCCCCCACCCGCCCCCTTCCCCCCCCCCCCCCCCGGGGGTTTCAGCCGTCCTGTTGGGGGGGGTCTTGGGCGGGGGCCTCCTGGGGCGCCCGTCTCCCCCCGCCCCCCCGCCGGTCAGAGACACGGCGCTACTCCCTGAGGCGTCGCCGGGACCACGCGGGTGGCGGGCTTGTCGTCGAAACACAGCGCCCCGGTCGGGCAATGATGCACCACCTCGGCAGCCACCTTTTGCAGGCCCTCGTTAATCGTCCGGTTGAGCGGCGCCCCGATGCGCACATCGAAACCGCGCCCGACAAACGTCAGGCCCAGCGGTTCGCCGGCCTGCTCGGTGAGTTTCACGCAGATGCCACACAGGATGCACTTGCCCGGCTCGAAGATGACGCCGCCCGGCTGCAGTTGCTGCTCGAAGGGGCGCCGTTTGGAGCGGTAGTGGTTCGCATCGGCCCCGTACACCTGGGCGTAGTGCTGCAGCACACAATTGCCCGAGGACCGGCAATCGCAGTGGAGGCAGCGGGAGGCCTCCCCCGCCGCGTCGACCCGGGACAACCCGGCCGCACACGCGCTGCACGGCGAGACCCGCGACGCGACGCCCGCCGTCTGCAGGAAGCTGCGCAACTCCCCGGGATCGAGCCGCCCCATGAGGCTCGTGAACGGTTTGTCCGGTCGGCGCACGTCCTGCCCGGCGAGGAACTGACCAACACAGGCCGCCGCCATCCGCCCCTCGCTCATCGCCCGGACCAATTGTTTGACCGGTTTCACGGCCGCGCCCGCCGCGAACACACCGGGCCGATCCGTCCGGCAGGAATTGGGGTCGGCCTTGATCCCCGTGGCCACCATCGGCACGCCGAGCGTTTCACCTTCGTGCAATGCGGTGCCCCCAATCGCCAGGATCACCGCGTCATGGGCGGTCGCCAGGCCGTCGAGGGTGAGGTCGCGCCCCAATTCGACCAAGCCATTAAACTCGACTCCGAGCGCCTGCAATCGGGCCACCTCCCCTTCGAGGGACTCCCGCGGCAATTCCTTCCGCGCCACGCTGCCGTGCAGGGAGCCGCCGGGGGTTTCGTGCCGGTCGAAGACCCGCACCGCGTGTCCTTCCCGGACGAGGAAATACGCGGCGGCGAGACCGGTCGGCCCGGCGCCCACGACCGCCACCGCCTTGCCACTGGCCGGCTTGCAGGGCGGCGCGTGCGGCGCGGCGGATTGCAAATCCTCGTCCGCCACGAAGCGCTCCATCTCGCGAATCGCCGCCGGGTCGTCATGCGCCCCGCGCCGGCAGCCTTTTTCGCAGGGGTGATGACACAGGCGCCCGAGCACGGCGGGCAGCGGCAGCGCCTGGCGCACTGTGACCGCCGCCGCCGCCAGTTGCCCTGTCTCGATCTGGCGGATCATCACGGGGATGTTCAGCTGCAGCGGGCAAAGCAGGTTGCAGGGGGAGAGACAGTCGCCCACGTGATCGCTGAAGAGCAACTCGAGGGCGGTGCGCCGCGCGGCGTGCACCACCTCGGTCTCGCTTTCCACCACCATGCCGGGCTCCGCCTTGGTGCCGCAGGAGGGCACGAGCCGGCCGTTGACCCGCACCAGGCAGACCAGGCAGGTATTGAGCGGGCCGCACTTCTCCAGGTAGCAGAGCGTGGGGATGTCGAGGCCCAGCTGGCGCGCCGCGTCGAGCACGCTCTGGCCGGGTCTCACCTCGACCGGCCGGCCGTCGATGCTGAGGGTGAACGTGCTCATGTCATGTCACGTCCACCGCGCCGTGCGGGCAGACTTTCCGGCAGGCGTCGCACCGCGTGCAGAGATCGAGGTCGATGTGATGCCGCTGGTAGGCGACCAGGGGGATCGCGTTCACCGGGCAGCGCTGGGCACACAGCGTGCAGCCCGTGCAGCGATCGTTGATTTGATACTTGATCAGGGCGGTGCAACGGCCGGAGGGACAACGCCCCTCCAGGTGCGCCTCGTATTCGTCGTGGAAGTACCGCAGCGTCGTGAGCACCGGATTGGGCGCCGTCTTGCCCAGGCCGCACAGGCTGCCCGCCCCGACCTGGTGGGCGAGCCGCTCGAGTTCGTGCAGGTCGTGCCGCTGGGCCTTGCCCGTGCAGAGGCGGTCGAGGATGTCGAGCATGCGCTTGGTCCCCACCCGGCAGAAGGTGCATTTGCCGCAGGACTGGGCCTCCGTGAACTGCAGGAAGTAGCGCGCCATGTCGACCATGCACGCCGAGTCGTCCAGCACCACCAGCCCGCCCGAGCCCATGATCGCCCCGACACTGCGCAGGGACTCGAAATCGACCGGCGTGTCCGCCAGCCGCGCGGGCACGCAGCCGCCCGAAGGCCCCCCGATCTGCACCGCCTTGAAGCGCCGGCCCTCCGGGGCTCCCCCTCCCATGCCTTCCACAATTTCCCGAATCGTCGTGCCCATGGGCACCTCGATCAGGCCCCCCCGGCGCACATGCCCGGCGAGCGCAAAGACCTTGGTGCCCTTGCTCTTTTCCGTGCCGATGGCCGCGAACTTTTCCCAGCCATGGCGCACGATCCACGGCACCATGGACAGCGTCTCGACGTTGTTGATCAGCGTGGGTCGGCCCCACAGGCCGGATTCGGCGGGAAACGGCGGCCGCAGGCGCGGCATGCCGCGCCGGCCCTCCAGGGATTCGATCAGGGCAGTCTCCTCGCCGCAGATGAAGGCCCCCGCCCCTTCCTGAATCGAGAGCCGCAGCGGATAGTCGGTGCCGGCCAGTTTCTCCCCCAGCCAGCCGCGCTGCTCAAGCGTCGCAATCGCCGCCCGCACCCGTTTGACCGCCAGGGGGTATTCGTGCCGGATATAAAAGATCCCTTCGTGCGCCCCGACAGCCACAGCGGCGATCGCGAGTCCCTCGATCACCCGGAAGGGAAAGGACTCCAGAATCATCCGGTCCATGAACGCCCCGGGATCACCCTCATCACCGTTGCAGATGACGTACTTCTCGGTGCCCGGCTGCTGGCGGGTCACGCGCCACTTCTGTCCGGTCGGGAAACCCGCGCCGCCCCGCCCGCGCAGGCCGGAGCGTTCAATCGTGTCGATGACCTCCCCCGGGGCTTTGCTGCCCAGCACCTGCCGCAGGGCGCCAAAGCCCCCGTAAATCAGGTATTCGTTGAGATCCAACGGGTCCATCCGCCCGTAGCTCGCCGTCGCGATGTGCACCTGCCGGCCGAGAAACGCCTGCACGCCCGGATCCTGGCGATCCATCTCCAGCTGGGATACCTGCTCCGCCGGCGGAGCCTCGTCCGAGATCACGCGGTCGAGGGCGTAATCCCAGGTCGACCGGATCCGCTGCCACAGGCCGTTCGGGCGAATATGGGCCTGGACCAGCGCGTCCGCCTGCTCCGGTTTCAGGTCGGCATAGAACCGGCCCTGCCCGGTCGCGGAAACGACCTCGATCATCGGGGTGCGGTGGCACATGCCGACACAGCCCACCCGCTTGACGTTGATGGTCGAGCCGCTGCTCGCAGCCGATTCGCGCAACGCGTGAAACAACTGGTCGCTGCCCTTCGCCATGCAACAGGAACCGAGCCCGACGTGAATCGTCGCGCTGGCCGTCGCAGGCTCCGGGAGCGCCTCCTCGGTCGACTTCGTCCCGTTGCCGTTGGCCAGTCCCGCCAGGAAGTCGCGCACCAATTCGGCCGCCTTCTCGGGCATCGTATGGCCAAACGTCGTGCCGTCGACCTTCACGACCGGGGCGAGCGTGCAACAACCCAGGCAGGCCACCGGCTCCACCGTGAACTGCCGTTCGGCATCCGTGTCTCCGTCCGGCGGGATCCGCAGGTGCCGCCGGAGCGCATCCTCAATGCGCTCCGCCCCCGAGACATGGCACGCCGTCCCCCGGCAGACCTGGACCCGGTGGCGGCCGACCGGCGCATGCCGGAACATGTCGTAGAAAGTGGATACGCCGGTGACGGCGGCGGGCCGGATGTCGGTCAGACGGCAGACGTGCTCCAGCGCCTCCGGCGGCAGGTAGCCGTAATGATCCTGGATGCGCTGCAGGATCGGAATAAGCGCCTCCGGGCGGCGTCCGAGGCCGGCGACGGTTTCCTCCGTGAAGGTGAGTTCGAGTTCGCTCATGGTCCCGGGTTCGCTGGCGGGCTTGTCCCGCCCGCCAGGCAATAGAGGTGAGTCAGTCCCCGCAGGTAGATGCGCCCCGGGGCAAACGCCGGACTCGCCATGAATTTCTCCCCGAGTTCATTGCGGGCCAGTTCCTTGAACGTGCGCCCCGCTTCGGCCACCACGGTTGTGCCATCCAGGCACAGGAGGTAGAGCCGGTTCCCGGCGATGGAGGGCGACGCCTGCACCTCCGTGCGCAGGTCGTGGGCCCACACCTTGGCGCCATCCTTCAGGTCATGACATTCGATGGCGCCGCTGCCACTCACCGTGAACACCAACTCCCCGTTGCTGACCGGGCTGGTGATGTCGGGGATGTTGTCATCCGCCTTCCAACTCACGTGGGTTGCGCCCACCTCGCCGGTGCCGTCCGCCTTGATCGCCAGCAGGGTATTGGAGGGATTAATCGCCAGGACCAGTCCGCCGGCCATGACCGGCGAGGGCGTGACTTCACCTTCGAGCACCTCGGCCCGCCACAGTTCGCGGCCATCCGCCGGCGCGTAGGCCACCACGAACGGCACCCCGAGCGTGATAATCTGGATACGTCCGGCCGCCTCGGCGACAATGGGCGTGGCCCACGAACTCGGCATTTGCCGGACCTTCTCCCAGACCACGCGTCCGGTGGCGCCGTTGAGGGCCATCAAACGGGAATTCGCCGGTCCGCTTTCCCCCTGATCGAACTGGACCAGCAGCCGGCCCTCCCAAACGGCCAGCGACGTCGCGTGACCATAGAGATTCTTCGGCACCCCCAGATTTTTCGACCAGACGATCGCCCCGTCGAACGTCAGCGCGGCAACGTCGCCGGTGGCGAACATCACATAGGCCCGGCGCCCGTCGGTAGCCATCGTCGACGCGGCATAACCGGTCTGGTCCGAGATCTCGGGCGCCTCGGCCGGGCTGCCGGGCACCTGCTCGACCGCCCGCTGCCAGAGCAGCTTCCCCCCCGCGGTCTCGTAACAGAACACCTCGCGTTTTTCGCGGGTGCCACCCGAGACAAAGAGCCGATCCCCCCACACGATGGGAGAATTGAAACCGGGTGCCGGCACCGCGGTTTTCCAGAGCACCCCCGCCCCGGTTTTTCCGTCCCACGTGAGCGGTGCGTCCGCTGTGGCCGCCACGCCGCTGCCGGTGGGCCCCCGGAAACGCGGCCAATTCGCCATGAACTCGGCCACCGACGGCAGTGCCGCGACCGCCTTCGCGGCCGACTCCTCCTTCGACTCTGGCGGCGGCCCGGCGACCTCGGTCAGGGCGGAGCGCACGCCCCAACTGACGGCCACCATGCCTACCAGCACGACCCCGCCCGCGATCGCGACCGCCCGGCGCGACGCCGCGGTCTGCCGGAGGGCCCGGTCCCCCGCGTCGTGATCGGGCTGCGGGCAGGGCGGCACTTTCCGCGCTTCCGTGGCCACCGTGAGGGAGGCCAGCAACACGATCGCGCCCCCGAGCAGGAGCCACCCGCCGGTGCGCACCATCGTCAGGCGCCGGGAATAGCGGCGGCGAAAAATGAGATCGAGTTCACGGATCTGCCCCTTGATCGCCTCATCCTTGGGCGCGGCTTGCAGTTGTGCCTTGAGTTCGAGCAATTGCGGCGACTTCCACGGATCATTGGAGTTGGCGTTGATGCGCTGGTACACCATGGCGGCGCATACGCAGAGGACGAACACCCCCGCAACCCACGCCGTGGCCTTCGCCGCGCGGTAAACCTGGGAGATCGGCGCAGGGTTCATGGTCAGACTTTCCGCTCCAGCGCCACCGGCGCCAGCGGCCGCGGCGGCAGGGCCGACGCCGGCATCACGCCGCGGCGGACCAACTCGTTCGGACAGTATTCAAAACAGCGAGCGCACGCGAAACACATGCCCCGATCCGGTTCATAATCGGTGCGGGCGGTGCGGATCGAAAGCGCGATGAGCTTGGCGCCGATCACGAGGCCCACCCACGCCCCGAACAACCAGCCGGCGAGCACGAAGCGCTGCCGAATTACATCGGCGGAAGCCAACAGGGCGGGCGGATCGACCTCCGCGCGCTCGAGGGCGAGCGCCTCCGGCGTCATCGGGGGATAGGACTGCGGCGCCTTCTGCTGCGCGGCATAACGCTCGGCCAGCGCCACCGTCGGGTGCAGAAGGGACGCGGGCCCGCCCAACTTTGATCCCAGCAGCGCCCCGACCGTGATCAGGAACGGCAGCGCCAGCAACAACCGGCCGAGGCGACGGCGTTGCTGCGCGGGCGGTTCGGGCCGACTGGGCGCGGCGACCGGTTCGCGCATCGCCCCGTACGGGCAGGAATGTTCGCACAACCGGCACTGCGTGCAATAATCCGGCGTCACCCGCACCCGCCACTTCGACACCATCGAAGCCAGGCGCAGCAACGCGCCGTAAGGGCAGAGAAAGCGGCAGTAGGGCCGGCCGACAAACACGCCCACCAGCAGAAACGCGGCGCCCAGCGTCAGCAGCGGGACCGAACCGGAGAGCCGGAAGAGCGGCACGAAGGGATCGTAGCGGCAGATGATGAACGCGCTGCCGGTCGCCGCGAAGGCCACCCCGGCCCCCAGAAAAATAAACGGCACGAGGCCCAGGCTGTGCTCCAGCCACGCCGGCACCTTCACCGGCTTCAGCAACACCAGATCCTGCAGGGCGCCATGCGGGCACACCCCGGCGCAAAACGCCCGCCCGCCAAACAGCGCGACCACGATCGGCGCCAGGAAGAAGGCCAGCACCGTGAGCGGCAGGGCGTAACCTCGGTCGAAAATCCCGAGGGCCAGGTTTTGGATGGTGCCGATCGCGCAGATGCAGCCGTTGCGGTAGAAGCCGAAGTAGGCCAGGGAGAAGATCGAGAGCAGCATCACGCCGCGACGGGAGCGCTTCCGGTAGATCAACCACGAGGCCAGCCCCAGGGCCGCGATCAACACCGCGACGTCGAGGTACTGCAGGGTCAGCGCGCGCGCCGCCGGTGTCGTAGTGACCGGCAACACATGGCCGGTATCGAACTCCGGCGGTGGAAAGCGCTGCTCCGCCCAGGCGACGGCCGACCCCGCCAACAGCAGACCGAGGACAAGAGGGCGGAGGCGGCGCATCTTCAATTGAAAATACTCCCGCCGCGTCGCGGCCTCCGCGCTCGGAGGGTTTCAGAAATCTTGAAATCTGGCATCGGGCATCTGGAATCTGGGATCTCGGATCTGTCGGGCGCGTCTCCAAGGTGACAGCGGCCTCGAGCGCGATCCTCACCGTAGCGCCAGTCTTCGACTGGCGCCCGCCGGTCAAAGACCGGCGCTACTCCCAGACGCTTCGCCGCCAACCGGCCCATGCGCCCCGACCCGTCGCACTCGGCGACCACGTCCTCCATGCCGGAATACGTCGGATCGAAAATCCGAGATTCCAGCTGACCGATGCCAGATTTCACGATCTCCGGATACCCTTGGTTGTAATCGACGCGACGCGACGTCTGCATGCTAGTGGGTATCCGTCTTGAGGATGTACGGCTGGCTCACCGGCACGCGGCGGAAGGCCTCGGCGGGGCAGGACCGCGCGATGGCGCACTCGTTGCAGTTCAGGCAGCGATCGTGGCGCACCTGGAGGTAGAGCGAGCCGTTGCCGAAACGGCTGCAGCCCTCGACACACTTGGCGCAGCCGATGCACCGCTGTTCGTCGATGGTGTATTCGTAATACGGATCCTCGATGAAGCTGCGCCCGATCGCCGCCGTGGGGCATTGCTGGTTCTCCGCCGCCGTGGTCAACTCGTTCGGCTCCGGCTCGAAATAGCCCGTGCAGAGCTGGCAATAGCCGCAGAGGTCAAACGCATGCACGCACTTCACCGCACTCTGCTCCAGCACGCAGTTGATCGCGCAGTTGCCGCAGCGCACGCACTTCGCCGGATCGATCTGCCAGACGGTCGTCTGCGCCTGGGTGCGGCTGGCCAGGCCGCCCACCATCCCGCCCGCCCCGGTCATGGCCAGCAGGCGCACCCCATTCCGGAGGAATTGCCGGCGACCGACCGCCTCGGGTCCCGGGGTGGCGTTCATGCGGGCTCCTGCTTCGGCGCGAAGACCCGAATCTCCCCCGTCACCCGGTCCAGGACATGGATACGCCCGCGGGAGTCGACCGCGGCATCCAGCCCCCGCTGGGCACTGTCGCTGGGACCGGCCCCCGCTTTCGCGTTTGCGGGAAACAGCTCCGGCCCGGCCACCACCGACTCGAACTCGCCGTCGGCCCGGTAGACCTTCACCCGCGGCAGGCCTTTTTCACACGTGACCATGCGGCCATCCGCCAGCACCGCGAGGCCGATGGGGTTGCAGCAGCCGCAGAAGCCGCCGATCGCGGCCGTCGGTTTGCCCCAGGCAGCCTCGAAGTCGCCGCCCACCGTGTAGGCCTCGAACCGATGGCGCCCCGGATTGTTGACCCGCAGCAGTCCATCCGGATGGACGATCACGTCCAGGAACGGACTGGGAACGATGAAGCCGGGCACGTGGCGTTCCGCGTCCTTCGCGCCGATCCGCCCGCTGAGCTTCCCCGTCAGGTCGTAGCGCAGGATGATCCGATTCCCGGAATCGGCGGCAAACAGGGTCTCCGCTCCGAGGGCCAGACTCGACAGCCAGGCCCGGCCGTCCGACTTGGCCCAGGTCTCGCGCCGCTGACCATCGACCCCGAAAACCTCGATGTGATCGCGCAGGCCGGCGTAGATCGTGCCGTCCGCCGCCACCACTGCGCAATTGACCGTCGCCCCGACCTCGATCGGCCCAACGCCGGCGGGGGCGCCCAACCGAATCACTTGGGTGCCCGCGGCCACGTGCAGCACGTCATTCGGGCCGAACGCCATCCGGCGATGGCCCTGGCCCGGGCACACCTGCCGCCCGACCTCTTTCCAGCCGATCAGCGCGGGGTCGGTCTTGCTGAACCGGCTCACGTCATACGCAAAGGGATTGGCGTCCACGGCCCGCAGGGGACGGACCGACCAGGCCGCGGCCCCGGCGACGGCCGATCCCTGCGCCAGCTTGGCCACAAACCGACGACGCGAGTACCCGGAGTGTTCATTGGATTCGCTCATGGTCATCCTCCTGCTTTTTCGGTGCGCTCCCGCTGGGTGGCCGCCCGCGATTCGCCGCAGCCGGTCAGATGCTCACACCCACCGCAGATGCCCTGCCCGCCACAGGCCGGGCCATTCAGCGGGGCCCGCCGCGCAATCGCCGCCGCCACCACCCCGGCGACACCCGTCAACGCCGCATAACGCAGGGTGCTCCGCAAAAACTCGCGGCGCTGGAAACGTTCACCGGAATCGGACGCATGCATGGGATTTTGTGGGTGGCCGCCGGCGGAGATCATTTTCCCCGTGGCGGTATGCCCCTGAACTTACATCCAAAGCGCACCCAACCGGTAACCAATTCACGTCCCATTTCTTGCGATTAACCGTCCTTCTATTGGCCGCTGGCGGGACCATACCGGCACCCGGCAGGAGCGGCTTGGCTCCGCGATCCCACCGGACATTGCGGCGCCAAGCCGCTCCTATCGCCCTTCCCAGAGTCGGAGGTGGTCGATCTGACAGCTCCCGAAGTCGACCGCCTTGAAATCAATCTGGGCCTGACCGGCCATGTCGATGTGTGGGCTTTGGAAAAGGTGTTTCTTCCCGTCGATCTGCAACAGGATCGTTCCCTTCTTCAACTCGATGACCACGTCATGCCACTGATTCAGGGAAAAAAGGGGCTGCTCCACCGACAGTTTGGCGACGTCCTTCTTGATCGTCAGCGTCGTCGCCTTTTCGCTGAAGGTCAGCGTGTGGATGTGGTGGCCGAGGTCGAAGAGCGGAAAGCCGCGTTGGTAGGCCTTCGCGTCGTAGCGCACGCGCATCGCACAGACGAAGTTCTCGGGCACCTGTTTGAGCCAGAGCACGGGCTTCAATCCGGCATGGGAGGGGTCGGCGCTCGTCTTCTTCCTGGCCTGAAACTCCTGGGAGGACGGACTACCGGTCAGTACACCGTCCTTGATCGCCCAGGTGGTGTTCTGGCGGACTTCCCAGAATTTGGCGTTGAGCACCGCGGACCCATCGAAGTTGTCCTCGTAGATCAGCGTCGTGCTCTTGAACAACTCGGATTTGTACTCCGGGCTGCCGGCCTGCAAGGAGAGCGGCGAGGCCAGGGCCAGCCCAAGGAGGGGCAGCGCGGCAAACCGGGAACGCAATTTCAGGGGTGAAGTCATCGGGGATTGGGATCGGCGGATCGTCGGGCCCGCGGCCCGCGTAGGCAAGCCTCCCACGAACGGGATCCATCCGCCCCCGACTCCTCCGCGCTTGCTCCGCCGTCCCCGCCGCGCTGGCATCGCCTCCGCATGGCGCTCAAGAAATCGGAACTCTACTCCTCCCTCTGGCAGTCCTGCGACGAACTGCGCGGGGGCATGGACGCCAGCCAGTACAAGGACTACGTCCTCGTCCTCCTCTTCATCAAGTACGTCTCCGACAAATACGCCGGCGTCCCCTACGCCCCGATCGCCATCCCGGCCGGCGCCAGCTTCAAGGACCTGGTCGCCCTCAAGGGCCGGCCCGACCTCGGCGACCAGATCAACAAGAAGATCATCGCCCCGCTCGCCGCCGCCAACAAGCTCTCCGACCTCCCGGATTTCAACGACGCCAACAAGCTCGGCACCGGGAAGGAGATGGTCGAGCGCCTGACGAACCTCATCGCCATCTTCGAAAACAAGGCCCTCGACTTCTCCAAGCACCGGGCCGACGGCGACGATCTCCTCGGCGACGCCTACGAGTACCTGATGCGGCACTTCGCCACGGAGAGCGGCAAGAGCAAGGGCCAGTTCTACACCCCGGCCGAGGTCAGCATCATCATGTCCCGGGTCATCGGCATCCACGAGGCCCACGCCCGCGCCAGCACCACCGCCTACGACCCGACCTGCGGCTCCGGCTCCCTGTTGCTCAAGGTCGGCGACGAGGCCGGCGTCAGGATCACCCTCTACGGGCAGGAGAAGGACGCCGCCACCAGCGGCCTGGCCCGGATGAACATGATCCTGCACAACAACCCCACCGCCCTGATCGCGCAGGGCAACACGCTCGCGGATCCCAAGTTCAAGGACGGCGACACCCTCAAGACCTTCGACTTCGCCGTCGCCAATCCCCCGTTCAGCGACAAGCGCTGGAGCACGGGGCTCGACCCCCTCCACGACCCGCACGATCGCTTCCAGTCCTTCGGCACCCCGCCCGCCAAACAGGGCGACTACGCCTACCTGCTCCACCTCATCCGCTCGCTCAAATCCACCGGCCGGGGGGCGTGCATCTTGCCCCATGGCGTCCTGTTCCGGGGCAACGCGGAGGCCGACATCCGCCGCGCCCTCGTCCGCAAGGGCTACCTCAAGGGCATCATCGGGCTGCCCGCCAATCTCTTCTACGGCACCGGCATCCCGGCCTGCATCATCGTCGTCGACAAACACGACGCCCACGCCCGCAAGGGGGTGTTTTTGATCGACGCCAGCGCCGGGTACATCAAAGACGGGCCGAAGAACCGGCTCCGCGCCCAGGACATCCACCAGATCGTCGATGTCTTCAACCGCCGCCTCGATGTCCCGAAATTCGCCCGGATGGTGCCGTTGGCCGAAATCGAAAAGAACGACTTCAACCTGAACCTGCCGCGCTACATCGACAGCACCGAGCCCGAGGACACGCAGGACATCGCCGGGCACCTGCGGGGCGGCATCCCGGTCGCCGACGTCGACGCCCTGCAACGATACTGGACCATCTGCCCCCAGCTCCGGAAAACCCTGTTCCAGGCCAACCGCGCCGGCTACGTCGATCTCGCCGTGGATCAGGCGGCGATCAAGACCACGATCTACGAACACCCGGAGTTTGCCGGCTTCATCACCGGCATGAACGCCCACTTCGCGGCGTGGCGGAAGCAAAGCGCGGTCACCCTCAAGGCCTTGAAACCCGGCTGCCATCCCAAGGCCGTGATCGCCGCCCTCGCCGATGACCTGCTCGCCCACTACGCCGGCCAGCCGCTCATCGACGCCTACGATGTGTACCAGCACCTCATGGATTATTGGGCGGCGACCCTGCAGGACGATTGCTACCTCATCGCGGCCGAGGGCTGGAAGGCGGAGACCACGCGCGTCATCGAGACCGACAAAAAGGGCCGGGAAAAGGACAAGGGCTGGACCTGCGACCTGGTGCCCAAAGCCCAAATCGTCGCCCGGTATTTCGCCAAAGAGCAGGCCGCGCTCGACCAACTGTCCGCCGACCTGGAAGGGGTGACCGCCCGCCTCGCCGAGTTGGAGGAAGAACACGGCGGTGAGGACGGCGTCTTTGGCGAACTCGACAAGGTCAACAAGGCCAGCGTCGCCGCCCGGTTGAAGGAAATCAAAGGCGACAAGGAAGCCAGGGACGAAGCCGCCGTGCTCAACGCGTGGGCGGAACTCGCCGAGCAGGAGGCCGACCTCAAGAAGCGTGCCCGAGAGGCCGAGGCTGCGCTCGATGCCAGGGTCTACGCCCATTATCCGAAGCTCACGGAGGCGGAGGTGAAGGCCCTGGTCGTGGACGACAAATGGCTGGCCGCGCTCGATGCCGCCATCCACGGCGAGATGGACCGGATCAGCCAGGCGCTCACCCGGCGCGTGAAGGAGTTGGCGGAGCGTTACGAGAGCCCGCTGCCGCGGATGGTGAGTCGCGTCGCCGCATTGGAGGCCAGGGTAAATGCCCACCTCGAAAAGATGGGGTTCCGAACATGAAGAAGACCATGGTCCGCGGAGCATTTCAGCGCCTCAACTCTGCTCGTAATTACGGCGAATTCGCCACAATTAGAAGTCAGGGCGGCAAACGAATACCATGAGTAAACTCAAGAAGAGCACTATAGCGGTGCAAGGGACGTCCATCGGTATTCTGTCACTGCAGAACGGGGATTTCATTTCCCTCACTGACATGGTGCGCCCGTTCGAGGGCGGTGGAGCGCTCATCGAGCAATGGCTCAAGAACAAAGATACCGTTTTGTTTCTTGGTGTCTGGGAGCGGATAAACAACCCGGCTTTTAATTCCCTCGAATTCGATGGAATTAGAAGCGAGGCCGGTCGAAACAGCTTCTTCCTGTCGGCCAAGAAATGGATCGAGCTGACCAGGGCAAAGGGCTTGATTGCCAGCGCCGGCCGCTACGGCGGCACCTACGCCCACCAGGACATCGCCTTCGAGTTTGGCTCATGGCTCAGCCCGGAATTCAAGCTCTACCTTATCCGGGAGTTTCGCCGCCTCAAGGACGACGAAAACCGCCGCCTCTCGCTCGCTTGGAACCTCAATCGCACGCTCTCGAAGCTCAACTACCGCATCCACACCGACGCGATCAAAGAGCGCCTCATCCCTCCGCAGGTCACCCCCGCCCAGGCCGCCATCACCTACGCCAACGAGGCCGACCTGCTGAATGTCGCCCTTTTCGGCCCCACCGCCAGACAGTGGCGGGATTCGAACCCCGCGCTCGAAGGCAATATGCGTGACCACGCGAGCATCGAGCAACTGCTCGTCCTCGCCAATCTGGAGGGCATGAATGCTGAGCTCATCCACATGGGGCTGCCGCAGGGCGAGCGCCTGCCACGCCTCAATCAGATTGCGATTCCCAGATGCAGACGCTCACCGCTCATCCGGGCGTGGCCCGCCTCCCTTCCGGCCAGGAGAAGACGCCGTGATCCCGGATCGACAAACGTTCGACCGAATCGGCCAGGCGCTCACCCGGCGCGTGAAAGAGTTGGCGGAGCGTTACGAGAGCCCACTGCCGCGGATGGTCAGTCGCGTCGCAGAGTTGGAGGCCAGGGTAAGCGGCCACCTCGAAAAGATGGGGTTTACTCTCAGTTAAAGAAACATAGCGCTTTCTTTAATAACCATCCGTCTTATTAAAGTCGCCTACTGTGAACCGCAACGCGACCGGCACCTTCCAGACGACCGCTACCGCTGGCGAGAAGGTGCGCGCCTTTGTGCCCTTGCCGCTGCCGCCCGTGCCACCCTTGGAAATCGCCGGCCCCAGGCAATTGCTGCTCGAACGGGCCACGCTGGCCGTGGGCCGGCTCGACAGCATCAGCACCCTGCTGCCCGATCCGCACCTGTTTCTCTACTCCTACGTCCGGCGCGAGGCCGTGCTCTCCTCGCAGATCGAAGGCACCCAATCCTCGCTCTCCGATCTCCTGCTCTTCGAGTTGGAGGAAGCTCCCGGCACCCCGCTCGACGATGTGGTGGAAGTCTCCAACTACATCGCCGCGCTGGAGCACGGCATGACCCGGCTGCGCGAGGGTTTTCCGCTTTCCAACCGCCTGCTGCGGGAAATGCACGCCGCCCTGATGGCCAGGGGACGCGGCAGCGACAAAAGTCCCGGCGAGTTCCGCCGCAGCCAGAACTGGATCGGTGGCACGCGACCGGGTAATGCCCGCTTCGTGCCCCCGCCGCCCGACGAAGTGGAAGCGTGCATGGCCGCGTTGGAGCGTTTTCTGCACGACGACGCCGCCGGCCTGCCCGTCCTGCTGCAGGCCGCGCTCGCCCACGTGCAGTTCGAGACCATCCACCCGTTTCTCGATGGCAATGGCCGCCTCGGTCGCCTGCTCATCGCGCTCCTGCTCCACCACGGTGGCCTGCTCTCCGAGCCGCTGCTCTACCTCTCCCTCTACCTCAAGGAGCATCGCTCCGCGTACTACGACCTCCTCGACCGCGTCCGCACCACGGGCGACTGGGAGTCCTGGGTGGATTTCTTCCTGGAAGGCGTGGAGCGGACCGCCGGCAACGCCGTGCAGACGGCCCGCCGGCTGGTGGATCTCTTCGAGGCGGACACCCGCCGCATCCGGCAATCGGGCCGCGCGGCCGCGAATGCCCTCCGCGTCCTCGCTGCCCTGCGTGAGCGCCCCGTCCTCACCCTCAAGCTTCTCTGCGCGGCTCAGGGCCTGACCTTCCCCACCGCCGCCAAGGCCATGCAAACCCTCAGCGCCGCCGGCATCGCCCGCGAACTCACCGGCCGGCGCCGCAATCGCGTCTTCGTCTACGACGCGTACCTCTCGATTCTCAACGAAGGAGGCCAGCCCCTGTGAACGCCCGGGCGCAACAACCTGCCGCCGTGGCGGGTTGGGGCCCGAGCCGGGGGGCCCACGCGGGCGGGCACCCGGGGCGGGAAAAAAGTGGGGAAACCGGACCCGCCCAGGGCGCGCAGGGGGATGATTCGGCCAGGCCTATGATAACATCATAGTCCGCCGGATTGATCTGCAACTCATTCCTGACGAAGGGCTGGATGCTGCCGACCCCACAGTTACTGGCAGAGCAGGTAAAGGCATCAAAGCTCTGGGTCGTCACGTCGAGGGTTTCAACGCTGACGTGGTTCCGGCAGCCCTTCAAGGGTACGTCGTCGATAAAAATGTCGCTCTGCGTCTGGGCTTCTGTATCGAAGCTGGCCTGTGAGGTCTGCCAACGAAGCGGGACGTACAGTAGTCTCAGTCTTGCCGGTGAAGTAGTGCC
>JBBRWR010000158.1:0-15602 GCA_038249085.1 Opitutales bacterium | reverse complement strand
GGAACGAGCTCAATGCCACCGTCAACCTGGAGATGCACCCCCCGGTCGCCGGACTCGACGGATTCGGGGTTGTACCAGAAGCCGCCGGCGGCCAGCCTGCGGGGAACGATGAAACGCAGGGAATTTCTTTCCACGCTCGCGGGCGGCACGACCGCCGTGATGCTCCAGGGAGCCGGGGAGGGTGCGGGTGGGCGCGATGCGCTGGGCCCGGTGTTGCCGCAACGCCGGCTGGGCCGGACCGGGGTGGCCGTGACGATGCTCGGCGTGGGGGGATATCATGTCGGCTGGACCACGGAGCGGGACGCCGAGGAAGTGATCGAGACGGCCATCGCCGGGGGTATCCGATTTTTCGACACCGCGGAGAGCTACAAAAGTGGCGAGAGCGAGCGGCGTTACGGCCGCTGGCTCGTGCCGAAGTACCGCGAGCACATCTTTCTGATGACGAAGAGCACCGCGAAGACGGCGGCAGAGTTGCGGCGTCATCTGGACGAGTCGCGGCAACGCCTGAACACGGACGTGATCGATCTGTTCCAAATCCACAGCCTCAGCCATCCCCAGGACGTGGATGACCGGCTGGCCAACGGCATCCTCGACGTGCTCCGGGAGGCCAGGGCGAGCGGAAAGGTGCGCTTCTGCGGATTCACGGGACATGCGAACCCGGAGGCGCACCTGCGCATGCTCGAGCGCACGCGGGAGAGCGATCCGTTCGACACCTGCCAGATGCCCGTCAATGTGATCGACCCCAGCTATCACAGTTTTGTCACGCAGGTGGTGCCGGTGTTGCAGCCCCGCAAGATGGCGCTCCTGGCGATGAAGACCCTGGCGGACGGCCGTTTCTTCGCCGAAAAGCAGATGGCCGGCCGGAAGGTCTGGCAAACCCCGGATCCGCTGGTGCCGGGCCGGATCAGCGTGGAGGAGGCGTTGCACTTCGCCTGGTCCCTGCCGATCAGCGTCCTGATTACCGGGGCCGAGAGTGCGGGCTTGCTGCGGGAAAAAATCGCGCTGGCGAAGGCGTTCACCGGGATGTCCGAGGGGGCGCGCCAGCGATTGATCGCGAAGGTGGCCGATCGCGCCGACGGGAAGATCGAATACTTCAAGCGTCCGGTCCCGGCCTGATTCCACCCGGTGCGGTGGCGCCCCGCGCGCAACGGGGTCGAGGAAGCGTCGGCGCCGCGAGAGAGAATGCCAAGAAACGCGCAGCCTTCCGCCTTTGACGGGGGCAGATGGCAGGTAGGATGGCGATCGCTTCAAGGTTTACCTCCCATGATCGAAATTTTTGCGGCAACGCTTGGGTGTCGACGACCGGTTCCGCGCGCCGGTACGGCCGGGCTGGGACTTGGTCGGGTGGGGAGGTTGCTGGCGGCGCTGCCGTTGGCGTCACTGCTGCCGCCCGGCGCCTTTGGCGTCGAGGAGCCGTTTTCCCCGACCGCGTTGGTGGCGTCCCCGGATGGCAATCAGCTTTATGTCGCGGGCGCCACGGCAGGTGCCGTCCTGGTGCTCGACGTGCACGGCGTCGAAGTGCGCCGGATTGCGGTCGCTCCGGCACCCTCGGGCCTCGCGCTGTCGCCGGACGGCACGCAGCTCGTCGTGACGTGTGCGGCGCCCCAAAGCGTGGTTTGCCTGATCGACGTGGCCCAGGGGCGCGTGTCGGCGCGCTGGCCCGCCGGACACACGGCGATGGCCCCTGTCTTCAGTCCAGACGGGCACACCCTGTATGTCTGCAATCGCCACAACGGGGAGGTGCTCGTGCTGGATCCCGCCGGGCGGCGTCCGCCGGTCCGGATCCCCGTCGAGCGCGAACCCGTGGCCGCGGCGCTTTCCCGGGATGGTGGGTTGCTTCTGGTGGCCAATCACTTGCCGGCCGGACCGGCGAACGCCCCGGTGGTGGCGGCGGCCATCAGCGTGATCGACACCACCGCCCAGCGGGTGGTGAAGACCCTGCGGTTGCCCAACGGCAGCGATCTCGTACTCGGGATCGCGGTGTCTCCGGATGGCCGGTACGCCGCCGTCAGCCACAACCTCGCGCGCTTCTACGTGCCCACCACGCAACTCGAGCGCGGCTGGATGAACACCGCGGGGCTGACCCTCATCGACGTCGCCCGGCTCGAGCTCATCAACACCGTGTTGCTCGACAATTTCGAGGCGGGGGCGGCGAATCCCTGGGCGGTCGGCTGGACGGCGGACGGACGGAACCTCCTCGTCACGCATGCCGGCACCCACGAGCTCAGCGTGATCGATTTTCCCGGCCTGGTCGCCAAGCTCGATCGGCTGCCGGCGGTGCTCGCCCCCGGGCAGACGCCCGACTACACCCGGGCGGCCAACGTGAAGGCGGACGTGCCCAGCGATCTTGCGTTTCTGGTGGGCCTGCGCCGCCGCGTGCGACTGCAGTTGAACGGGGCCCGCGCCCTGGTGGTGGCGGGTGACACCGCGTGGGTGGCGGGATATTTTTCCGACTCGCTCAACGCCATCGATCTTCGGGCGCGCGAGCTGACGCCGCTCGCGGTGACACTGGGGCCGCGGGTGATGATGACGGCGGAGCGACGGGGGGAGATGCTGTTCAACGACGCGACCATTTGTTTCCAGCACTGGCAAAGCTGTGCTTCGTGTCACTCGTGGGACGCGCGGGTCGACGGCCTGAACTGGGATCTCTTGAACGACGGCATCGGCAACCCCAAGAACGCGAAGAGCCTGGTGTGGGCGCACCGGACGCCACCCGCGATGAGCCTCGGGGTGCGGGCGTCGGCGGAGGTCGCGGTGCGGGCGGGCATCCGGCACTCGCTGTTTGCGGTCCTGCCGGAAAGCGTGCCCGAGGCGCTGGACGCCTACTTGAAGTCGCTGGCGCCGGAGCCCAGCCCCCATCTGGTCGACGGCCAGCTCGCGCCGGCGGCGCAACGGGGCCGGAAGGTGTTTGAGGACCCAGCCGTCGGCTGCTTCGCCTGCCACCCGGCGCCACTGTTCACGGACCTGAAGAGCTACGATGTCGGGACGGCCGGGGCGGCGGACGGTCTTGGAACGAAATTCGACACGCCGACCCTGGTGGAACTGTGGCGCACGGCGCCCTACCTGCATGACGGTTCGGCGGGGACGATCCGCGATGTGCTGACGAGCCCCGAGTACTGGGGCGTGCACGGTCACACCTCGCATCTGACCGCAACCGAAATCGACGACCTTACCGCCTACGTGCTCTCGTTGTAGGCGGGAGCCAACCGGAGGAAGACCCATGAAATCACCGCTCCTGCATCCTGGCGCCGTTCTGTGCCGGCTGGGGTTGATGGGGTTCCTCGCCGGGGCCGGCTTCGCCGGCCCGGACCTTAACGGCGCCGCGCCGCCGCCGGCCCTGCGCGAACGGTTTGAGGCGGGACCGATGGCGGGCGTGGAGGAGATCGTGTTTGCGGTGCGCAGGATGAACGACACCGACGGCCACTGGTATGCTAACATCGGCTATTACGCGCACGATCCGGACCGCAAGGCCTGGCGCGAGGGCGGGCGGCTCCAGCGCGTGCACCTCGCCAGCGGGCGGGTCACCACCCTGCTCGACGATTCCCGCGGCGGGGTCCGCGACCCCCAGGTGCATTACGACGGCCGCCGGATTCTCTTCAGCTACCGGCCCGGCGGGACCGAGCAATACCACCTGTACGAGATCAACGTCGACGGCACGGGCCTGCGCCAGCTGACGAGCGGAGCCTACGACGACTTTGAGCCGACCTACCTGCCCGACGGCGGCATCGCGTTCATCTCGACCCGCTGCCAGCGCTGGGTGAATTGCTGGCTCACCCAGGTGGCCGTGCTGTATCGCTGTGATGGCGACGGCAAGAATCTCCGCCCCCTCTCCAGCAACAACGAGCAGGACAACACCCCGTGGCCCCTGCCCGACGGCCGGTTGATTTACACCCGCTGGGAATACATCGATCGCAGCCAGGTCGATTACCATCACCTGTGGGCGATGAACCCCGACGGCACCGCGCAGATCAACTGGTACGGCAACATGCACCCGAAGATTGTGATGATCGACGCGAAGCCGGTGCCGGGCACGGACAAGGTCGTGGCGATCTTCTCGCCCGGGCACGGTCAGCGGGAGCACGCCGGGGAATTGGTGGTCGTCGACCCCAATGCGGGGCCGGACGAGAAGGCATTTGCGCGCACCGTGGGCAAGGGGAAGCAATTTCGCGATCCGTGGGCGTTTTCCGAGGAGGCCTTCATGGCGGCGGTGGGCCCGGCCGTGGTGCTGGTCGACGGCAGCGGCGCGCAGCAGGAAGTGTTCAAGTTGTCGCCGGAGGACGTGAAGGCCGGCTATTGGCTGCACGAGCCGCGTCCGGTGATCGCCCGTCCGCGGGAGCACCGGATACCGGAGCGCACCCAACTGGCCGCGACCACGGGGCGGCTGGTGCTCGCCGACGTATACAACGGGCGCAACATGGCCGGGGTCGCGCGCGGCGAGATCAAGAAGCTGCTCGTACTGGAGGCCCTGCCGATGCCAATCCACTACACGGGCGGGATGGATCCGGTAAGTTACGGCGGCACGTTCACCCTCGAGCGCATCCTCGGCACGGTCCCCGTGGAACCCGATGGCTCCGCCTATCTCGAATTGCCGGCGCTGCGGAGCTTCATTCTGGTCGCCCTCGACCAAAACGATTTTTCGGTGAAACGGATGCAGAGTTTTCTCACGGTGCAGCCCGGGGAGACGACCAGCTGCCTCGGCTGCCATGAGCAACGCACACGGACTCCCGGCCTGGCGAACTACCGTTCGCTGGCGACGAGCCGCCCGCCGAGCGTGATCGAGCCCGTCGCGGGGGTGCCGGAGGTGTTCGACTATCCGCGCGACGTGCAGCCGGTGCTGGATGCGTTATGCATCGATTGCCATGGGTATGAGCAGACTCCCGTCGGGGGGCCGCGGGCGGGACGTCTCATCCTGACGGGCGATCGTGGGCCGATGTTCAGCCACAGCTATTACATGATGACAATTGCGCGCCTGTTTTCCGATGGGCGCAACCGGGCGCAGAGCAATTATGCGCCCCGTACGCTCGGGTCGTCGGCCAGCCGCATCTTCCAGTTCCTCGACGGCTCCCACTACGGGGTGAAGGCGAGTCCCGCGCAGCAGCGGTTGTTGCGCCTCTGGATCGAAAGCGGCGCGGCGTATCCGGGAACCTATGCCGCCCTTGGCACGGGTATGATCGGGGGGTACGCGGAAAACAAGCAGGTGGGGACGGACGCCGACTGGCCGACGACCCAGGCCGGGGCCGCGGTGATCCAGCGGCGCTGCGCCTCCTGCCACACCGGACCCGGGCGGGTGCTGCCCCGCAGCCTTTCGGATGAACGCGGGCTGTCGTTCTGGAAGCCCGATCCCGATGACCCGCGCCTGGTCACCAGCCGTCACATTCTCTTTAATCTTTCGCGGCCGGAGAAATCCATCCTGCTGCTGGCCCCACTGGCGGAGGCCGCGGGAGGCTGGGGGCGCTGCCGGAACAAAGGGACGACGCCGGAAAACGGCGCGATCTTCACCGGGCGCGATGACCCGGATTACCAGACGCTGCTGGCGATGTGCACGGCGGGCGGGGAGCATCTGGAAAAAATCAAGCGCTTCGACATGGCCGGCTTTCGGCCGCGAAGCGACTGGGTGCGGGAGATGGTGCGGTACGGCGTCATGTCGAGGGTGACGGACCCGGCGGCGCCGATCGATTATTACGCGGTGGAGCGCAAGTATTGGCGTTCGCTGTGGTTCCAGCCGGGCGGGCAGTAGCGGAGCAGTCAGGGTCCGCCGCGAGGGATCGGAGACTCGGAAACAGGCTTCGGCCTGGTTGGAGTGCAGGAGTGGCTTTACGCCGCGATGGCTTTGGCGGAGTCGCGGGATAAACCCGCTCCTACGAAGCTGCGCCCCGGGTGCGCCAGGGGAGACCTCGATGCTTGGCGCGGACGGATCAGTGGATCAGGATGGGTCCACGATGAAACGTCCCACGCGCGAAGATCGCCACCGCGCCTGCACCGGCAAGCGGCGCTATGCCTCCCAAGGCGCGGCGCTCGAAGCCGCCATGCTTGCCGGCGTGGAACGTCAGCGCACCGCCTACGCATGCCCGTGGTGTGCCCAGTGGCACCTGGCGACCAAGCCGGGTGGCGGGCGCTGAGGACCTGGAGAGGAGGTTGGGGACCTTGTTCCCGCCTGGCTTGGGAGCCTGGCGCCGACGAAGCGCCGGCCCTCGAAGACGTGCGGGTTGTCGAAGAACCGCTGCTCGGCGTCGGCGATCGCCTCGTTCACGCTGTCGGTGTTGACGGTGAAGTCGCCCGTCGCGACGATCTCGGCGGGCGGGCGCCAGTTCACGGCGCTGGGGGTCCGCTCCACGCCCGCCGTCGCGGGATTCTGTGTGAGCGAGTAGTCGGCGTACTGTTTCCAGTAGGTCTTGTGGGCATCGAGGTAGGCGCGGTATTCGGGCGCGATGTTGGAGCGGACCGTCTCGTTCCGGGAGTAGTTCGCCGAGACCGACCAGCCGGGCAGGATCTGGCCCACGACTTCCAACTCAAGTCCGCGACTCTCCGAATCCTGGGTGTAACCCTGTACCATGCTGATCACCTCGGCCTGGCGGCGCGCGAACGCCGTTTCCCCGGCGCCCAGGCCGCCCGAATCGGCGAGCGCCGTCCAGATGTTCACCAGGTTGGTTTTGTTGAAACCGGAGAAGGCGTATTCGTGCTCGGACACCGTGTGAAACCGGGTCGCGGTGACGAAGACGCGGTTGGCGAGCAGGCTGAGCTTGAGGCCGTAGTCGTTCGTCCGGCCCGCGGGCGACGGCTGGAGGTCTGCGAGCGTGGTCTGGCGCCGGTCCTTCGGCGTGACGTAGCTGACGCCCGGGGTGTTGATGCTGCTCGACGTATTGCAGAAACCGGACAGCCACGGCGTGACGTGCCACACGCCGCCGAGCGTGCGGGTGTGGCCGTTGAAGACCGAGGGCGTGAACTGGCGCGGGTCGGCGGGCGTCCACACGCCGGTGTTCGGCGCGATCGCCTCGCCCGCCGGATCACGGAACGTCACGCCGACCCAGTTTTTCAGGCGGTCCTGCCGGTAGCCAAACGTGCCGACGAAGCGCCGCTGGAAGAAATAGGCCTGGGCGACCGCCATGCGGGCGCTCGTATCGCGGTCCACGTAGTTGATGTTGCCCTGCTGGCGGTTGAACTCGCGCAGGTAGATGTTGCTCACCGTCCCCGTCGCGGGATCCTGATACTTCGTCGCACCGGACAAATCGATCGGGCCCGGAATGCGGAAATTCGGGTCGTCGAGGACGGCGAGGTCGCGCAGGATCTTTTCATACGAGAGCGTGACGCGCCCCTGGCTGGCCTGCGCGCTCGACGGGCGGCGATTGGGCGAGACGTCGAAGTAATAGAGCTGATCCGTGGGCCGGAGCTGGCCGTTGGGCAGATCGCGGTTGGTGTCGGCGGCGACGCCGTATTCGTTCCACGTCTGGAGATTGTGGGTGACGCCGCGGCTGGTCTGGCGATTGAAGCCGAGTTCGAGATTCAGCCCGCGCGCGAGTTCGCGCTGCAGAAACGCGGAGGCGTTGTTCACCCGCGCGGCGCCGCCCACCCAATTGGCCTCGAGCGTCGCGTCCGGATTGCGGTGGCCCATCGTGAAATCGTTGGACATGAGCCCGCCCGTCGGCGCCTCGGCATAGGTGAAGCGACGATAGTTCTGGGCCGCGGCGAAACGGTCGCTCACGACCACCCAGTCGTTGCTCGAGCGCTCCTGCACGCCGTCGATGCTGGTCGCGCCGGTGGCGCGCAGCGGGTTGCCGGGCGTGCCGCTGCCGCCGGTGCCCGGGCGCCCCGGCACGTAGTTCGCGGCGAAGTTGTTGAAGATCGGCTGCCCGCTGGCGTCCCAGATCGACTTGAGATCGTTGGCGAAAAACGGGCGCGGCACGAAGCGGTTGATCTCGCCGTGCTCGAACTCGACCCGGAGCGTCGTCCGGCGATCGATCTGCCACTTGCCCGCGAGGAAGATCCGATCCTGATCGTTGTGGCCCGAGGCACGCCACGACTGCTCGCGACCCCGCAGCACGACCGCGCGGACGGCGGCCTGGTTTTTTCGCAGCGCGAGATTGGTGTCGACGATCCAGCGCTGGCCGCCCCACGAGTCGGTGCGATTGGACAAACTGTACAGGATTTTGCCGGTGCGCGCCTGCTTGCTGGAGACGTTGATCGCGCCGGCGGGCGAGCCGAAGCCGTACAGGATGGAATTCGGGCCGCGCGACACCTCGAGACGCTCCGTCATGTAGAGATCCACTTCGCCGGGCGCGCCGAAGAAATTGATGCTGCGCCCCCCGCCGGGCAGGCCGCGGATGCGGATGGAGCAGCTGAGGGACGGGGCCAGGGCGAAACATGCAACGCGCGGCGGCGTGGCGGTGCGTCGACTCCCCCAATTCCGGGCCCGCGCGCGGGCACTTGCTTTGGGGCGGGAGGGATTTCCGTGTCCACGCACGGCGAGGCTACTGCGAAACCAGACCCCTCCCGCCCCGACGCCCGAAGATACAGATTCCGCAAGAGCAACTCGGCGTCTAACTCTTGCCGCGTCCCGAGAATCGCCAATGCCGAATGACGAGGGCGCGCGGTCGGTTCACCGGCGCCGCGCAAATGGCTGTCTACAAATCCAGCGTCATCGGAACGGGCTGCCGAAGCCGAGGTGGGCATTTCGGCCTGGAGTGGCTCCGGCGTGAAGCGCAGGCGGATCCATTCCCCGTGGCTTGCCATGTTCCTTCCTGCGATGCCACGAGCCCGATCCGCGCAGCGGTCGCTTGCCCATGAGGCCCCGAGGCCCTGGTCGCCTTTGGCGCCGCCTCCGGCGGGTAAACTTGCCTCGGGGTGGCCAGGCGAAGGGCGAGTGTTCACGCGGTTCACGCGCCACGTCCGGCGCCCGCAGTATCCTTGCGTGCCGAATCGGCGGCGGCTGGGGTCGGACTCATGCCAGAACTTTCCCGCCTTTGCGGCATCATCATCCTGCTCCGATCGAACCGCTCAGCTAACCGCCATGTCGCATCTCATCGTCAAAGTCACCGGGTTCGATCCGGTCGGCGACCACACCCTGCGCGTGCGATTCGACGAGGGCACGGCGCAGGTCATCAACTCTCTGCCGGTGCTCGCCGACGAACTTTTCGCGCCGCTCCGGGACAAAAATCCTTACCCAAGTCCGTCTCGACCCCGAGTGCCACACGCTCGTCTGGCCCAACGGGGTTGATTTCGATCCCGCGACGCGGCGGGACTGGCCGAAATCCACCGCCGCGTTAGAGGCGCACCCGCCTGCGCGGTGAACGCGCGGTTTCGCCCAGGGATTTTCCGGTCCGGGTCACGCGGGGAAATCCGGGGTCCCCACGGCGTTCCTCAGGGTGGGGTGGGAATTCCACTCCTCAGAAGCGCCCCTTGAAGCCGAAGCTCACAAACGGACCATTGTAATACGTGCTGAGGCGGTCGCCAGAGACGTAGTGTACGGTGCGCTGGGATTCGTCGAAGAGGTTCGAGACGTCGAAGAAGAATTCGATATTGCGCGGCAGCCGGACCGAGAAACCCACGTTCACGATGCGCCGCTCGAGCCGGTCGATCCGCAGTTGCGGCAGCACA
Organism: Opitutales bacterium; assembly: GCA_038249085.1. Lineage (GTDB taxonomy): Bacteria > Verrucomicrobiota > Verrucomicrobiia > Opitutales > Opitutaceae > ER46. The sequence continues at coordinate 6,011 of JBBRWR010000158.1, read as the reverse complement.
TTGTAGGTCCCCAGGCTGCGGCCGACATAACTCCACTGCACATAAGGGGCGAACCATTCGTATTTGTAGCTGAGGCGGACGTTGGCGGTGTCGGGGACAAAGCCGACGAGGCCGCCGGTGCCGCCACTCGCCTGGCCGTAGTCGCCGGTCGCCCGGAGGTGGGTGTAGTTGAATAGAACCGACAGGCCGCGGAGGGCGCCCGGCAGGAACGTGAGCCCCTGTTGGTACGAAAACTCAAGGCCATCGACAAGCCCACTGCCCCCGTTGGCATTCGAGATGATGTCGTAGCCGGAGTACCGGCCGTCGTAGCCGTTGTCGGGCCCCGCTCCGACGACTCCGACCTCCTGGCGAAACACGAAATCCGTCAGTTCCTTGCGAAAGAGGCCGATCGAGATCAAACCCACCGGCTGCAGATAATACTCGAGCGAGAGATCGTAGCTGTTCGCGAACTGTGGCTTGAGGGACGGGTTGTCGAGCGTGATGGTCTGGTTCACATCCGACGCCGAGAACTGCGGCACCAAATCACCGAGGGCGGGGCGGCCGATGCTCGTCGACCAGCTCGCCCGGCCGATGAGGTTGGGCGTGAACGCGTGCCGGAAGTGGACGCTGGGGAAGAACGCCCGGGTGACGCCGTGGCGGACAATGGGTGACGTGCCGTACTCGGCGTCGGTGCGGGCGATGGGGTCGGCAATGGAGGCCAGGGTGGCGCGTTTTACGTAGCCGCTCGAGTGGGTGCGCGACTCTTCCCAGCGTACGCCGGTGACGATTCCGAGGCGGCCGAAGCGCGTCGCGCCCATCACGTAGCCGGCGAGAATCTTTTCCCGCACGTAGGACTGCCCGGCGCGACGGGCCGACTCCACCTGGTAGGGATCGACCCGCCACTGCTCCGGCTCACTGTCGAGGGAGTAGCTGTACTTTCCGGGATCGAAGGACGGCACCGGACCGAGGTGAAGACGCGGTGACAGCGGCGGGTAGGAGGCGAAGCGCGAGAGATCGTCGTCGTTAAGGCCGGTGGCGGCATTCCGGCCCGCCACTCCATCGGGGCCGACGTAGGTGGAGACGAGGGCCCCCGAATCCTGACCCGACGACTGGCGGGTCGCCAGGGCGCCGAAGCGGAGCTGGCCCTGGTGTCCCCCCAGGGTCACCTCCCGCTTCACATTGATCTCGGCGCTGCTCGACCGGTTGACGGAGAGGGCCGAGGTTTGGGAAACGCTGCCCCCGGTGTAGTTGCTGGCATCGTAGATGCTCGGTCCGGCGGTCTGGGTGAAAACGGGGAATTCCTCGCTGCCGGTCTTGTCGAGAATCCAGCCGACATTGCTGACCGTGGCGGTGAAATTGCGGCGGACGGAGTGGTTGCGATAGGCGCCGGTGTTGCGCTCGCCGCGCGAGTTGCTGAGCGTGTAGTCGAGTTGCCACGGGCCGAGGCGGTGCTCGCCGCCGAATTGGTGGAAGTCCGTCATGTCATCGGCCTCAAAGGGATTGGTGGCGGCCTGGAACGTGGCGCGGGTCGAATGGAGCACCTCGGTGAGCAGGGCGGTGGAGCCGGGGCGGGTGTTGCCGCCGCCGGTGGGGCCGCCCGTGGCGTTGACGCCGGTGGCAAAGGAGCGACCCGCGGCGGACACGTTGGCATTGTAGGCCACCTGATAATTTTGGGGCCGGGTGGTCGTCTGCTCCTGGAAGCTGCGCATGGCGCTGAAGAAGAACCGCGAGTCGGCGCTGTAGCGGAAATCGACGCGCATGCTGCCGGTGGTCAGGTTCCGGTCCTGCACGCCGTCGGTGCGCCCGTAACTGTGCGTGAACTCCGGTCGCAGCCCGACCGGGTCGAGCGTCGAGAGCGTGCGCATGCGCTGCGTGATGTTCTCGTTGTAGACGAGGTTGGCGCTGAGCCCGAGGTTTTGCACGTCGCCGAAGACACCAAATACTTCGCGGTAACTCAGCGAAAAATTGGGCATCACCTGCGGGGTGGTGCGGCGCGGCGTGAAATCGAAGAAGGTGGGCGACCACTTGCCGCCGAGCCGGAGCTCAATCTCCCGCTTCGTCTTCATCTTGAGGGTGGACTTGGTCTTGAAGTTGACGCGCCCGCTGATCGAGTCGGCCGGCATATTGGGGGTGAGGGCCTTGGTGACCTCGATTTCCTCAAAGTTGCTCGCGGTCATGTTCGTGTAGATCAGGCTGCGCGACATCGCGAGTTGCGACACGATCGTGCCGCCGTCGACGGTCGTCGTGTTCATGGTCGAGGGGAGACCGCGAATCGTGGGCCGGTCGAGATTGCCCTCGTCGGAGGGGAGGGAGTAGATGCCGGGGAGCCGGGTGAGCAGTTCCGCCGGGTTGTCGTTGGCGAGGATGCCCAGCGCATCCATGGCGATGACGTTTTGCACGCTGTCCGCGTTCTTCTGCCGCGTGAGCGCGGCGGCATTGCCCTCCCGTTCGGCCGTGACGACGAATTTGTCGAGCTTCACCAGATCATAGGTCTTGAGCATGACGGGCACATTGAGCCGGGTCGCCGTTGTGACGTGCACCGCCTCGGTGTGGTCGGGAAACCCGAGGTAGGAGATCCGGGCGGTGTAGTCCCCGGGGGCGACCTCGGAAAACAGGGCGACGCCCAGGTTGTCCGTCATCGCTTCGCGTCCGGTGGGCGCCAGTTCAACGCGAGCCTGCTGGAGCAACTCCGTCGAGTCGGCGCTCCGGACGGTGACGGTGAGCGTGGTGGCAAGGGCGCCGGGGGGAAGGAGTCCAAACAACGCAAAGCAAAACAGCCGGACCGGTGCGAGGTGCAGGTGGAGTTTCATGGGAGGTAAAGGGATGGCCGGGACCAGTTCATGGGATGGTGCGGGCAGGGCTCACGGCACCGTTGGTTCCTCCTGGTGCCGTCGGTGGCTTGCGCGACCAGACCCGAAGCACCGGGGCGGGAGACGATCCCAGAGGGGAGCAGCTCGATCGGCCGTGGACAGGTCAATACAGGGGGGCAAGAGGGTTACTTCAATGGGGAGAACAGGGCTTGCTGGTGGCGAAGGGACTGACGCAGAAAATGAGAGGCTAAAACGATCGAGCTACAAGGAAAATGCCCGGGAGCAAAGGCAGCGGGGTGCGTCTGCGAGTCGGCAGTGACTTCCCTGTGGGCGCGGTGCCTGCAACCACCAACTCGGAGATGTGCCCAAGGCAGCGCCCCGGAGCAATGCGGGAACAAACACCCGAGGCAAAAATGGGAAGGGGAGCGCCGGTGGCTGCGGTGTCGGGAAGCGCCGGAGGGGAAGTTCCGTCAATAGTCCGCGCCGCTCAGGCTGCGCTCGACCGAACGTTGCCAGGCTTCGAGTTGCGCCTGCATCTGTGCGACGATCTCGGGATGACTGGCGGCGATGTCGTGGGCCTCCTTGGGATCCGCCTGCAGATCGTAAAGGCTGGGGGCGGCGGTCGCCCTTTGCTTCTTCCCTTTGCGGACACCCTTGCCGGCAGCAATGACCACGAGTTTGTAGCGCGTGTCGGTCCAGGCGGCGTCGCCCCCGAAGTCCGCCACCCGGGCCACCGGATGCCGGTAATTGTTGAGGAGGATGTTGGCCTGCTTGGTCGTAGGCGTGGTGCCGGTGGAGAGTTGCTTTGCCACCCAGCGCTCGTTCCCCGCCTCGCCGGCGGAGGGATACTTCCAGAAACCGATCGGTGAGGGGCGCTGGATCATGCGGCGGTCGACGAGCAACGCTTTCAGGCTGATTCCGTCGAGCGGGCGGTCCGGTTTCGGATGCCGGAGGCCGAGCAGGTCCAGCACGGTGGGCATGAGGTCGGAGGTCACGCAGGCCACGTTGCTGTGGCGGGGTTGGCGGATGACCGCCGGCCATTCGATGATCGCCGACACGATCAGGCCCCCTGGAGGATTTGCGCGAGGGTGATCTCCTCCGGTCGCGTGGACCAGTTCGGCGCGAAGGCCCCGGAGCGGTTCGCCTGCCGGCTAGAATCTGCTTTACTTCGGCGATTGGATTTTAGCCGAATTCGAAGGTGACCTCCCGGCACCCGGGGCCGACCCGCCCTCGCCAAATTCGAGTCAGGACCGCACTCCCTGCATTTCTGTTCGGGCTCGTTCTGGTGGCCGGCGGCTTGAGGGCGGCGGATACCGCGATCCAACCCAATGTCCTCTTCATCCTCAGCGACGATCAGGGTTACGGGGAACTCGCCTGCCAACCCCACCGGGACGCCGCGATGAACACGCCTCACCTCGACCGGCTCGCCCGCGAGGGCGTGCGGTTCACGCAGGCGTACTCCAACGGTCACGTCTGCGCGCCGGCGCGCGCCGCCTTCCTCACCGGTCGCTATCCCCACCGCTTCGGCCTCCATGGCAACGGCGACGCCGATCCCGGCATGCCGCGCACCGAGAAGCTCCTGCCGGCCTATTTCAAGGCCGCCGGTTATGCCACCGCCTGCTTCGGCAAATGGCACCTCGGCTGGGCGCCGGATCACCACCCGCTGCAGTTCGGCTTCGATGAGTTCTTTGGCTTTCTCGGCGGCGAACACAGCTACTTCGATCCCGCACTGGGTCACGCCGGCCTTGGCACCACCGGCAGCACCGGCAACGCCCCGATTCTCGACGGCACCAGGCCGGTCGCGAAGATCAAGTACCTGACGGAGGAGTTGACGGATCGCGCGGTCGACTTCATCCGGCGTCACGCGGGAAAACCATTCTGCGTGTATCTGCCGTACAATGCGGTGCACGGACCGATGGAGGCGCCCGCGGAGTACCTGGTCCGGAACGGAGGCGATCGGAAGCGCGCCATGGTCGAGGCCCTCGACACCCAGGTGGGGCGCATCCTCGCGCTGCTGCGGGAGCTGGGCCTCGAGCGCGATACCCTCGTGGTGTTCTACAGCGACAACGGGGGCGTGGCCGGGGCCGACAACGGTCCGTTGCGCGGTCACAAGGGACAGTATTTCGAAGGTGGCATCCGGGTGCCCGCAATCTTCCGCTGGCCGGGGCGCATTCCGGCCGGCCAGGTGTGCGACACGCCGATCATGGGCATGGATGTGCTGCCGACGCTCCTGGCGGCCGCGGGGATCTCCGCCGACCGGTCGCTCGACGGGGTCAACGTGCTGCCGCTGGCCACCGCAACATCCACGACGCCCCCGCGCGAGATCATGCACTGGCTGCTCGGCCCCAATTTCGCGGTGCGCCGGGGCGACTGGAAATTCGTCCGCCAGGACAAGCAGGATTTCCTCTTCAACCTGGGCACGGATCTTGCGGAGACCACGGATCTCAGCGCCAGCCAGCCGGAGAAGCTCAAGGAATTGCGCGCCCTGCACGAGGTCTGGAGCAAAGCACTGCCACCGCGGATCGCCGAATTGGCCAAGCAGACCCGCACGACTGCGGCGAAGCAACGCTGATCCCTCCCGCCTGGCGCGGCGGACCACTCCATCGATTCGTTCCCCCAATAACTCCACCCATGAACCTCAAATCCCTACCCTGCCTCGCGATTCTTGTCGCGTGGTGCTCGCTCACGGCCGCGCAGGCCGCCGATTCCCCGTCTGCCGCCTCGAACGCCAACGTGCTCACCGGTTGGGTCGCCAACGCCGCCACGGGCAACCTGCTGCGCGGTGCGGCCGTGCAATTGCCCGGCCTCGGTCGCAGCGAACTGACGGACGACACCGGTCGCTACACCTTTCGCGGTCTGCCCGCCGGCGAATATGAGATCGTCGCGAGCTACGCGGGTCTCGACGCGGTGCGCGACCGGATCGCCGTCCCGCCCGGCGGCACAGTCCGGCGCAATTTCGATCTCACGAGCGGCGTGTATCAGCTCGGCACCTTCACCGTCAGCGGCCAGCGGGAGGGGGCCGCCGCCGCCATTACGTCGCAGCGCAATGCCGACAACGTGAAAAACGTCGTGGCCATGGACTCCCAACCCGGCGGAGCCGGAACCAAGAGCGAGGGGAATTGATGTGGCTGTGATTGGCAGGCGCAAGGCCTGCCTCCGCCGGCTTGGTAAGCGCCAGGCGTGTTGAAATACGCGGCGGCAGCAATACCCTAGCTCATGAGT
>JBBRWR010000157.1:0-15752 GCA_038249085.1 Opitutales bacterium | reverse complement strand
GGGGGACGGGGTGCGCGTGGTGGAGGGGGTCCGTCAGGATGCCAGCGGCCGCTACGTGGCGGATCCGGCGGCGTTCGTGGCCGGCGGCGCCGTCGCCAAATGGATCGAACTCGGCCAACTGGCGCCAGCGGCGAATATTTCAAACCTGGTCACCGGTTCCAATGGCGTGACGGTGGCGCAGGAGATCTACAACCTCATCGACACCACGAATACCGACCGGGAAAACGAACAGAAGCGCTGGGGCGTGCGGCCGCACAAGATCAGTTTCTTCACCGCCTATGATTTCAAGGCAGGCTTCGCCAAGGGCTTCACGATCGGCGGCGGCTGGCGCTGGCGCAGCGCCAATGTGATCGGCTCGAACTCGAGCGGTCAGGAGATCACCGGGAAGGAGATTGCCGCGGCCGATGCCATGATGGCCTACGCGACCAAACTGGGCCGACTTCCCGGGCGCGTGCGGTTCCAGGTCAACATCTCCAATCTGCTCGACCAAACCGATTTCATCCCGGTGCGGCTTTCGACGTCGGCGAACGCGAAGGACGGCTTTGTCCTGCCCGGCGGCCGCGGGGTGGCCTACAGCCGCTACGACCTGGTGGCGCCGCGCGAGGTGCGTTTCACCACGACCTATTCCTTCTGAGCCCAGCACCCGGCGCGGCCGCCGCGCCGGGCGGAAGAGGCGGCGTGTGGCAATTCACTTCGGCCGCGGGCGGGCCCCGGGCCCCGGGCCCCTGGTCACTCGCAATCGGCGCCGACGGGTTCGGGACACGCAAAATCCGGCGTGGGAAGGTGGGAGGGCGAAGTCACCGCGATCGGCAATAAGAGGGAGAAGACCGTGCCCGTCCCATTGGAGCCAAAGACCACGCGACCACCCATCCGCAGGGCGCACGCCTGCGTGATGTGCAGGCCGAAGCCCATGCCTCCGTTCGGGCTCTTTTTCCCGGGTTCAAAGATGTGTCGAGCCACCGCGGGGTCGAGCTTGGGTCCCTGGTTGAGGACGTGGATCCAGCGGTGCTTGTGGCGGGAACCCACGAGGACGGAGACCGGAGTGCCGGGTGGACTGTACTTGAGCGCGTTGCGCACCAGGTTGCCGAGGGCGTGGCGAAGCAGCGGGCCGCAGAAGAGGGTTGGCGCCCGGGCGCCCCGGACCAACAGGCGGACCCGGCCGGCCTGAGTGGTTCCGGCGAGCAGGGGATCGGTCACGACACTCCGGATGAAGGCGGGAAGATCGCCAAGCGTGTAGGTGGGCGACTCCCCCGTGCTCTCGGCCAGAACGCGCAGGCCTCGGATCAATTCACTCATGACGTCCACCCCCCGGCCGATTTGCTCCAGGGCAAACGTGTGCGTGGAGGTATCCGATCGGCTGTGCTTCAGCAATTCGAGTCCGCTCGCCACGACCGTGACGGCGTTGGCGATCTCGTGCAGGACCATGCCATTGACGACGTCGCGCTGGTGCAGCAGCGCGCGCTCCCTCTCCAGCGAATCGAGTAAAGCGGTTTCAACCCTGGTGAAACCGTCGATCATGCGGCGCGGACCGGCTCGAGTCTTCCTTCGCGCGGAATACGACCCGGTTCCTCGAAGAAGTCCCAGGAACCGGAGCGCAGGGCGAGGAAGATTTCGGCCATGTCGAGGGGATCGATCTGACCGGACTCAAACGCGGCGCGGGTGACGCGCAGCGCCGCGCCCAGCCCGGCGTTCGCATGATAGGATCGGATTTGGACGAGGATTTTTGGATGGGTGCTCATGATTACCAGAAGAAGAAATCCGATTCGGGTTCGAGATACGCGCGGGTGGGCATCGCCACCGCGCAGCGCCAGACGGTGGTCCACTGGGACCAGGGGCCGGGAATTTCCCCGTCGAAGACCGGTTCCCAGCGGGGGGCCGGGCGGTCGGGCTTGCGCCCAAGCCGTTCGAGGAATTGCGCATAGCCGGTCGGGGTGGAGAAGTGGAGGGCGCGCCGTTCGAGGAAATTGGCCGGTTGGACCAAGGCGCCCTTGGCCCGGTGCGAGGTGAGCACGAATTCAGAGCGGGCGAATTCCACGACCGCCCGGTTGGCGGCGTCCGCCACGGTCCGTCCCGCGGCGTGCCCATAGCAGACTCCCACCCGCGTTTGCTGGACGAGAATCACCACCTCCCCGGCCCCGGCATTGTGGCGGATGCGAACCAGGTCGATATGCGGGAACGGCGATGGTCCGACCTCGGCATCGAAGCGCCCGTCCCACCAGGAGATCACGGCATAGCGCTCGAGGGCTTCCAAGCGTGCCCGGCGCGCCGCCCCAGCCCGAAACAGGCCCGGGAAGGCGGCCATCCCGTTGCTGCTGCGATCCACGTCGAAGCCGTAGCGGGCGGCCTGGGGGCTGCGATAGCTGGCGAGAAACGCCCAGCGTTCGAGGGCCTCGGAAATCGCCATGTGGCAGGCCACGGCCGACGACACCGAGGAACCGGTGCCGTCGGCTTTCCCATAAATGGCGTGCGGGGCCTTGCCGACGGACAACTCGGGACGCAGGTACGCGTTGGCCTGTTGCTGGGATTCACCAAGAATCGCGCACTCCGACGTGGTCACCTGCTGGATCGGTCCACCGTCTTCGGCGAAGACATTCCGGTAGCGCAGGGCGGCAAGGGACGGGAGCATCGGCGGGCAGAAGTTGGGGCGAAGCGGCCAAGCCGGGCACTCAGGTGCCCAGTTCACAGAACATGCACGGTTCCGGCGGCAATTGGCTGGAATCGAAGGTGGAAACGGCCCGGGCCTTTTGAGAGACCGGGTCGAGTTTGGCGGCGACCTGGTTGAGACCGGCGGCGAGGGAAAGCGTGGCTAGCACGCTGCAGAACAAGGCGGAGAACTTGACGGCTGTTTTCATGGCCCCGGTAGTATCGCGTTGCAGAAGCCGGTTCGCGGAGTGGAAAATCCCCCCTGATTCGGATGACGCGATTCCTCCAGTTTAGGGTGGTTTTTTTGCTTGCTATCGGTCTGTCGCAGGCTGGAGCCGCGGGCTTTGGTCCCTTGACAACCGACGTTCATGTGCCGGAGGCCCTGCGGGGGCGGCCGATTTGGCATGTGTCCCGCCTCCCGGGCGGCGAACTGGCGCTGGGTTACGACGGCGGACTGGCCCTTGGCTTTCCCGGCGGCCCGTGGCGCATCCTCGCCAGTCCGGGTGGCCAGACGGTGCAGGCGGTTGCTGCGGGGCATGGTCGGATGCTCGTCGCCGGATCGGGATTTTGTGCCTTCGGCGACGGCTTGACGATGACCTCGATCGCCGGTCCGGTCGGCGAGTATTACGCTGCCGAAGTCGTGCCGGAGGGCTGGCTGGTGGCGGGCAGCGATGGCATCTGGCTGATTTCGCGCGAAGGGGTGGCGACGAGTCTGCTGCGACCTGATGCGAAGTTCACGGGGCGGGAATCACGGCTGTGTCGTCTGGGCTCTGCTCTGGTTGTCAGCGTGCGGGGCCGGGCCCCGTTGCGGTGGGACCAAGGAAAACTTGCCGAAGATCAGACGCTCTCGGACTTGGGCGACGTGCAAATTGGCTGGGCGGACGGTGACCTGCTGGTGACCACCAAGGGAATCACGGACCGGCGCGGCCAGGTGGTGTTGCCGGAGTCCGTCAATCGCAGCCTTTATCGCGAAGGGATCGTTGGGGTGCTGCAAGCCGGTTCGGAATTGATCGTGGCGACTTTTTCGGGCGGAGTCTCCGCCTACGATCGAAAGTCGGGGCGGCTCCGGTGGACGTGGCACGCAGCGGGTGACGTTTATGGCATGCTCCGGGATGGCACGCAGATCCTCCTGGGCACCGCCAAGGGGCTCGTCTCCATCGCCGCTCCTGGGACCACCGGGTATTGGGGGCTCGACAATGTGGTGGTGCGGGATCTCGGGGTGGACGCTGCGGGGGGCGCGACCGTCGTGACCCTGGCCGGCAGCTACGCGCTGGGAGCGGAGGAGATCGAACGCCTGCCGGTCACCTGGCCCCGCCGGGGCGAGGCGTGGGTCGATGGCTTGGATTTTCATTTTGGCCCGGCGACGACCCGGTTGGAGAACCCGTTTGTCACGGGACTGGCGGTGCTGCCGGAAGCCGCCGCGGTTTCCCTGGGGCATGAGTTGATCCTCCTGTCGCGGGCGGGAAAATCCACGATCGTGCCGATCGACGGGGTCGTGGGGGCGGTGGCGGCGGACGGGGTGCGTTTTCTCGCCGCCACCACGATGCAAGGCGTGTTTGTGGTGTCCCCCGAGGGTCGGGTGCTTGACCGCATCGGTACCGGGCGGGCCAACGTCTGCGAATTGCGGCCGGGCAAGGTGGCGTTGCTTTTCGGGGACGGGGTCATCCGGGATTCGGATGCGCACGTGATCGGTCGGGTGGGCAACGGCACCCCGCGGGATGCGGTGCTGGTGCAGGGGCACCTCGCGGTGCTGGTCACCCGGCCGGATCGCGATCCGGCCGTGGGCCGGCTTGAGGGCGATACCTGGCAACCGTGGGAGATCCCCGGACTCGTCGAGATCGGGGCGGAACAGATCGCCGCCGATGACACGCATTTCTTTGTCGCGGGGCCCCGCGGGGTGGTGCGCGTGCGCCTGCCCCTCGTGCCCTCCGCTCCTCCGCATACGAAATGGCGGTGGTCGGGAACCGTCGTGGGCGGCGAGGTCCGGCTCGCGGAGGCCGCGGTAGAACAGGTGCGGGTGTCCGCCGCGCCGGGCGACCTGCCACCCGCTCCGGCCACCAGTTTCCGGGTGCGCGCCGGCGACGGGGACTGGAATGAAGTTGCGCCGGGGGACTGGGTGGCCCTGACGGTGGCGGCGGGTCGCACGCCGGTGGTGGCGCAGGCCGTGCGCAACGGTCAGGTGGTCGAGTCCAGCTTCGTGGTGGTCCGGCCGCTGCCGTGGTGGCAGCGGGCGTGGGCCTGGCCGCTGCACGCGGTCGTGCTGGTGGGACTGGTGCTCGGCATCGCCCGCCTGCGCACCCGCCACCTGGAGCGGCGTAACCGTGAGTTGGAGACGCGGGTGGCGTTGCGGACCGAGGAACTGCGCCAGGCCAACGCGGTGAAGGAGGAATTTCTGGCCAGCATCAGCCATGAGATTCGCAACCCGCTCAATGGCGTGGTCGGCATCTGCGCGATGCTGGCGGATCGCAACGTGGGCCCGCGGGAATTGCTGCTGGTGCGCACGCTGGGCGGCTGCGCCGACCAATTGCGTTCGATGCTGGATGACATTCTCGATTTTTCCCAGCTGGCGCGGAAGGCGCCGACCCTCGCCAACAACGATTTTGAGCTCGTGGCCCTCGTGGAGGAATGCGCGCGGGTGATGGATCCGGAACTTTCGGCGTGTTCGCTGCTCCTGCCGGAAACGCCGTGCTGGGTGCACGGGGATTCCGGCAAGTTGCGCCAACTGGCGTGCAACCTGATCTCGAACGCCCTCAAGTTCGGCGTGCCGCGGGAGGCGGGGATCGAAGTGACGATCCTCGCCACCGACAGTGGGCGCGCGCGGGTGCGACTCGCGGTCCGGAATACCGGGCCGACCATCGCGGCGAGCGAATTGCCGCAATTGTTCGAGTCCTTCCGCCGCGGCAGCCACACCGGGGGAATTCCGGGTTCCGGCCTCGGTCTCGCGGTGTGCCGCCGTTTGTCGGTCGCGCTCGGGGGCCACCTGACGGCCGCCAGCGCGGACGGCATCACCGAGTTTGCCTTCGAGGCGGTCCTGCCCAGTGCCCAGCCGCCGGTGCGGGCCGAGGATGCCCCGGCCCCGGTCTCGCGGGCTCTGGCGATCGAGGACGAGGATTACAACCGCATGGTGCTGGGCCATGTGTTGCGGGCGCTCGGCTATGCGGTCGACTGGGCGGAGAACGGCACGGCGGCCCTGCGGCTGGCGGCGGCAAATCCCTACGACCTCGTCCTCACCGACTGGCGCCTGCCGGACATGGAAGGAGGCGTGCTCTGCGAGCGGTTGCTCGCCATCATGCCGGCGCCGAAACCGCCGATCATCGCGGTGACAGCCTACGCGAGCGCCGAAAAAATGGCGGAGGCGCGGGCGGCCGGCATGGCGGGTTTTGTCACCAAGCCGATCACCCGGGAAAAACTCGAGCGCATCATCCGCGGTCTGGCCAACAACCGGCAACCCCGCCGTTCCCTCGACACGGGGACCCGCGCGACCCACGCTGCGCCGGCGCTGCTGGCGTCCCTCGGTGAACTGGCCCCGTCGCCCCTGAAGTTGGCGGGGGAGATTGCGGAAAAGTGGCAGACGATCCTGGCCTTGGCGGAGCTCAAGGATCCCCGCACGGCCAGTCAGGCTCACTCCTTGCGTTCGCTGCTGCTGCTCGCGGGCGAAGCGGCGGCCGCCGAACAGATCGGTCTCCTGGAGACGGCAGCGGATGAAGGGGACTGGGCGACGGTGCGCCGGCTGCAGCCCTTTGCGGCCGAGGAAGTGGCCGGGATCGAAAAGAGCCTGCGCACCTGAACCCGGTTTGGGAACAACGGGACGCTCAGCCCCAGCGCCGGGCTTGGCTGGCCGCGGCCGCGGAATCGTGAATGATGCCGTGCCGGATCGCGTAGTCGATGACCTCCTCGATCGAGTGGAGATCCAGCTTGTTCATGATCCGCTTGCGGTGATCCACCGCGGTGGCGACGGCACAGCCGAGCAATTCGGCGATCTCGGCGGAGCCGAGCCGTTGACCGAGGAAGGCAAGCACCTGGAGCTCCCGGGCCGTGAGGAGCTTGGTCGGCGAGTTGGGATCGCGCCCGGCCTGCTGGATGACCGCCACCGCCCCGCGGGAGAGCATCACGGCCCCGGCGAGGGCCTGGCGGATGACGTTGAGCAGTTCCGCTTCTCCGTCGTTTTTGTGCACCAGCCTGATACCGGCCATCTGCAGGCGCTGGAAGGGAAACGCGCCGGTGATCGAGCTCAGGGCGACCAGGGTGCCAGCCGCCGCCGCAGCGCTGCGTTTCACCGCCCAGTCGATCGTGGTGCCGTCACCCAGATCGATGTCGAGGAGGGTGAGGTTCATGCCGACCAACTCGGCCTCCCGCGACTTCAGCTCCGCCATGGATCCGATTTTGACGACGTTGGAAACTCCGAATTCGCGCCCGAGCAGGCCGGCGAGATAGTCTCGCACCAAGGCTTGGTCTTCGATCACGGCGGCAAACATGCGCGTACGTTATTGACCCACCTGGGCGATACAAGACCGGGAGCACCAAAGGACCGGAATGAGCGTTGGAACGTGGTTGGGGCGGGACGAGCGCGCACCTCGGCTCAAGGCCGGGCGGGCTTGAGCGGAGCGATGAGGTATTCCGAAACCGTGGCGTGTCGCACTTGCGGAGCGCCGGGATAGACCAGTTCGCAGGGGATGCCGGCGGCGTGGGCCGGTGAGACGTAGCGGTAATTGATCGAGACGACGGAGATGCCCGCGGCGAGCAAGGCTTCGACTTTCACCAAGCTCTGGATGCGGGACTTGTCGCCGGCCATCCAACCACCGCCGTGGATGAAAAACAAAAGCGGGGTGGGGTGGGCCGACTCCGCTCGCCAGAAGTCGAGTACGTTCCGCTCGTGGGTCCCATAACGTACGTTGGCGAGGGTGGGTGGCGGCGGTACGGGAGCGGGCGCTTTCTTGGGCGCCGGGATTTTGGTCTTGGCGGCTGGTTTTTTCGCCGGCTCGGCGGCCGGTGTCGTGGCGACCCAGGTGGCGCAGAGAGCGGCCAGGAGGAACTTGGTGAAGCAAGGGGATGGTTTCATTCGCTTTGGGTCGGCTACCCCGGAGCTTGCTCCGGCTTCGGAATGTAGTTGGCGCGGAGCAATGGTCCGGGGAGCGCCGGCGTCTCGCCGGCAGCCCCCGGCGTCCCGCCGAGGGCATCGAAGGCTGCGGCGAGACGCCGCCGCCAGCACCCGAGACGGGTGCGCTCCCCGGACCGGAACTGGAGACGGTGGCACATGGATCTTCGGCAATGCTCCGGAGCCTGATCCGGGGATCTTTTACGATGGGGGTACGAACTATTTCGGGTCGCTGGTCTTCTGGCGCGGCCGGCGTTTGGCGCCGCGTTCTTTGGCCTTTTTCGTGGGCGCGCCGCGGGTGTCGTCGGGCGCCACCCCGGCCATGACCGGCACCGGCGGATTGTCCTTTTGCCAGCGGTCGAGTTCGGCCTTGAGCTGCTTGAGCACGGTGGCGTGGGCGGGATCAGGCACGAGATCAGTCGTCTCCATCGGATCCTTTTGCAGGTCGAACAATTGGTAGCCGCCGCCTTCGCGTCGCGCGGCGCGGGAGTCGAGCATCAGTTTGTACTGCGGGGTCCGGACCATGGAGCTGATGCGTTCGGCGAAGGCGCGGTCCTTCCAGTCGGGTGCGCGGCCGGCCACGAGGGCCGTCAGGCTCCGGCCCTGGATGCCCTGCTCCGGCAGCGGCACGCCGGCCATTTCGCAGAGGGTCGGCATCACGTCGATGTTCTCGACGATCTGGCTCACGACCTGGCCGCGGTTGAAGGTGGCGGCGTACGGACTGTTGGCGGGGGCCTTCAGCAACAGGGGGATGCGGGCTGAGCCTTCGTACATGGCGCCTTTGAACCAGCGGTTGTGGTCGCCGAGCATGTTGCCGTGATCGGCGGTGAAGACGATCAGCGTGTCGTCGGCGAGGCCGCGTTCGCGCAGCTTGCCCAAGAGCCGGCCGACGTTGTCGTCCACCATTGTGACCTTGGCGTAGTAGGCGGCGGTCAAGGCCTTGATGATCGTGGGATCATTCACCTCGTGGCGGTTGGCGGCGGTCTCCGTGGGCTGACTCGGGTCCGATCGAAAGGTCGGGGGCAGCGGGATCTTTTCCGCGTCGAACATGTTCCAATACGGTTCGCACAGGTGTGACGGGGAGTGCGGATCCAGGTAGCTGACGAAGAGGAAGAACGGCCGGGCGCGGTCGCGCTGGTCGAGAAAATCGATCGCCCGGTCGGTGATCCAGAAGGTCTGCGCGTCCTCCTTGGGGTAGGTGAGCTTGCCGAGGTCGCGGCCGAGCGAATCCTTGGGGAAGGGCTGGAGCGCGAGTCGCCGGGCCGAACCGCGGCCCTGCTTGGCCTCGATGCTGGCCGGCCAATTGGGCAGCTTGCCCGGGCCCTCGTTGGCAAACGACCAGAAGGAGTCGAAGCTGTAGTCGAGGTTGCTGGGGATGAAGTGCAGTTTCCCGCTGATCGCCGTCTGATAACCCTGGTGCTTGAGGATGTTGGGCAGCAGGAGTTGGGGCTCGCGGGGCGGCGTGTTGTTGTCCGTGGCGCCGTGCACGTGGGCGTAGCGGCTGGTGAAGAAACTGTAGCGGGAGGGCGTGCAGATCGGGGCGACGGTGTACGCCGTCTCGAAGCGGGTGCCCTCGCGGGCGAGCTGGTCCAGGTGCGGAGTGCGCACGATGGGATGACCGGCGCAGCTCATCACGTTCCACTTCATCTCGTCGACCATGATGAAAAGGATGTTGGGTTTGGTGGTGGCGGCCGCCGTCCCGATCGGGGCGCCCAGCCACGCGCAGAGGGCGAAGCACAGGTTGAGTTTCATGGCGCGTCCTTTCTTATTGCATACAGATGGGTCATGGTCGCGACGTAGAGCGTGCCGTTGGCGGCGGTGGTCGTGGCGCTGATCGGTTTGCCGAGCTGGCTCTCGCTCAGGAGCCGTTTCTCCCGCCCTTCGGCAAAGACGTAATAATCGCCGCTCCGGGTGCCGAGGTACACTTTCCCGTCGGCGACCAGCGGGGAGGCCCAGACGTCGCCTTTTACCTCATGGGTCCACACGGCCTGGCCGGTCGCCGCGTCGATGCAGTGGAAACGGCGGCCGCAATCGGCGAGATAGATGAGCCCGTCGTGCAGCACCGGGGTGCCGAAGACGTGTTTTTCCAGGGCGTAGGACCAAATTCCGCCGTCCGGCGTGATGTCGCCCGTCGTGGTCGCGTCGATACACTTGAGCCAGGCCTCGTTCTTGCCCCAGAAGAGATCGCCGCCACCCGCCACGTAGAGCCGGCCGGCGTCGAACACCGGCATCCCGTAGAAATTGCTCGGGCTGACCTGCCGGTTGGACGTGAAGCGGTGCACTTCGGTCTTGGGCGCCGTGGGATCAAAGTCGAATTGCCAGACCTTTTTTAGTCCGGCGGGCGCTCCTGGCGCCGACGTGGCATCCCGACCGAACGATTCGGCCAGGGCCTCGAAGGCATAGACGAGGCCGTTGCCGCCGGCAAAGAAGACCAGGGGACGGCCGTTGATCTCGGCCAGGGATGGGGCGGACCAGGTGCAGTGAAAGATATTGGGGGCGAAGTGCTCCTGGTCGCGGGCGAGGTAGCGGCCGGTGCGTTTGTCGAGCACGACGAGACTGGGCGCGTCCGGCGTGCGGATTTTCCGGTGGGTGTTATCCACGCCGGTGCCGGTGTTAAGGTAGAGGTGGTTGCCGTGAATCAGGATCGAACTGTGGGCGCCATCGTGCGACCAGATGCCTGCGCCCGCGGTGAGATCGAAGAGCCACAGGATGTCGGCGTCGAGTGGGCCGGGGGCATGCGGTGGCACGGGCGGGTCGGCATCCCGCGGGGTGAAGTGGAGAGCTTCATCCTGGAACGGTCCGTCGTTGCCATTGGCGAGGCCGCGGGCGTCGAGGCACATCACTTCGCCGCGATTGCTCACGACATAGACCCGATCCCCCTCGACGGTGACGGGCGAGGAGATGCCGCTCCGGGGCCAGTCCAGGTAGCGATCGCCCTCGCGCTTGGGCACGACCAATTGCCAGAGGAGGTGGCCGTCCTGCTCGTCGAAGCACATCAACACCCCGCGGTCGCCCTGGTGCTGGGGATCGCGCGGGGTGCCGTTGTTGGTCCCGATGTAAACCCGGCCGCCGGCGATGATCGGCGTGGAGTGAGATTCGGTGCCGAGCTTGGCGGTCCACCGGATGTTGCGGCCGGTCTTGGGATCAAACGAGTCGGGCAGACCGCGTTCGTCGGAGGCGAGGTTGCGCGACCAGCGCTGTCCCCATTGCGCCTGATCGCCGGCGGCGATGGGCTGCGGGACCATCAGCAGCGCCGGCAGCAGGGTGGCCAAGGCAAGGGGGCGGTGGAGCAGGGGAGAAGGGGGCATGACGTGATTCGGGGTGGGTTCTCTACCGCACGGCCGGGCCGCCGTCACGCTTTCACGCGGGAATAAAGAAAGTGCGGTCGAGCACCGTCGGAATTGCAGTCGGCCCGGTTCCCCGCTCATCCTCGCTCCTGCCATGACTCCGCAACTGTTTCGGGTGTCCTGCTTGCTCGCCGTCTTGCTCGTTGGCCCCCAGGCCAGGGCCCAATTCGACGAGCCTCCGCCGATCTTGCTGCCGGCTCCCCACCACAGCGGGGGCAAGCCGCTGCTGACCGCGCTGAATGAACGACAATCCGTTCGCGAGTTCAGCCCGAGGCCAGTGCCGCCGGCGGTGCTGTCCGATCTGCTCTGGGCGGGTTTTGGCATCAACCGGCCGGAGATCGATCATCGGACCGCGCCCTCGACGATGAACATGCAGGAAATGGATCTGTATGTCGCGACCGCCGACGGTCTGTACCTTTACACCGCGAAGCCGCATGAGCTGCGGCCCGTTCTGGCGGGTGATTTGCGAGGGAAGACCGGCGGCAAGGTGGAACTTCAGGCGGCCCCGGTGATCCTGATTCTGGTGGCGGATCAGGACCGGATGGCAAAGGCGAAACCGGCAGACCGGGATTTCTACGGCGCGATCGACGCGGGCTTTATTGTACAGAACGTGTACCTTTACTGCGCCTCCGCCGGATTGGCCACGGTCGTGCACGAGTTGAACCGCCCGCCGCTGGCCGCCGCCATGAAGCTGCGGCCGGAACAACGCATTATCATCGCGCAGTCGATCGGTTATCCGATCCAGTCGCCAACCTGCACCAATTGATTCACGGGGATCTGGATGCCCGCGACAAAGCCGAGAATCGCGTCGCGGAAGATCAGGAGCAGCACCGCGGTCAGCGCCCCCAGGCTCGAGAGAAAATAGACCGGCGTGCGCCCGAACAGCACCGACATGATGAAGATTCCGGCGACCACAAAGCCCGCCAGCTTCACCGCCTGCACGAAGCCCTTCAGCGGCATGCGCGCGCCCGCCTTGCTGCGTTCGAGCACCACCCGGCCGGCGTTGAGCGCAGCGCAGAAGACGCCGAGGGCGATCACCAGCAGGTAAATCGACACGGCGTTGTCCAGCCACTGGGCCGCCGTCGGCGACGGTCCCAACACCCCTTCGCCGAAAACCCGGATCACCAGCGCCGGCACGACGTGCGACAGCCGCGTGAACACGCCGGCTTCCTCCAGCGCGTCGTCCCATTGGATGCTGGTTCGCCGCACCAGGCCCAACACCGCACGCAGGATGACGCGCTTCGTCAGAAAGTTGGCGGCCCAGGCGAGGAACAGCAGGACGACGACACCGATCGCCCGGGCGGTGAGTTCCGCCATATCGGTGGGCACACCGCGGCCGCTCAGGTGCTCGGTGAGTTTGAGGATCAAGATTTCCATCGCGGGAGTCGCTGCCTGCCGGGCAGTGGGCGATCACCTTAATTCCGCGGCGAGGAACCGACAACGTTCTTTTCGGCCGGGTGCGGGCGGTGGGCGCATCGGTCGTTCGGCGGTGCTGCCGCTGGGAGTAGCGCCGCGTCTCTGACCGGCGCCACGGGGAGGACCGCACTCAACGCCACCGTCAACTCGGAGATGCGCCCGCGGCCGGTTCGGGCGGAGTGCGCAGTTCCAGCCCGGGTCGAGGCGGATCAATGACGTCCCCGACGATGGCTCCCGTGCCGTCCGCCGACGCGGAAGAAAACTGACGAACGTCCATTCAACCGATAACGCCCGGCCCCACGGCCGTAGGCGGGTTCGTAGGGGTAGGTGGCGGGAGGTGTTTCCGCGATCATCGTCGGCGGGGATGCCGGGGAGGCGACGGCGGGCGTTGCTTCCGGGTTGGCGACCGGAAGCAGGTGATACACCACGTTGCTCGTCTGCCCGGTCGGGGTGCGATATTGCACCGTGATCTGCGCCGCTTCCTCCTCAATTTTTTCGATCGTTGCTCCGCGGGCCGCGGCGGCGTTGGTCAACTCCGTCGGAGTGGGCAGCCGTGGGGTGTAAATCGCCTGATCCCTTGCGCCGGCGGCAGGGTTTGCCTCGCTCAAGGCGGAAGCGGGCGGCGTCGCCCTCACGACGGTCGCCGGTTGTGCCGGTGCGCCGCAAATCGGGAAACTGACGGCGAGAGCGACGACCGAAGCGAAGCGGGCTTTCATGATGAGGGTTTCTGAGTCCAGCCTGCTACCGCGTTTTAAGGGAAACGCCATCCTCTTTGTCCGCGCCGATGCGGGCGTGGGGCGCATGTCGCGGCGGTGATGCCTCTGGGAGTAGCGTCGCGTCTCTGACCGGCGCCACGGGGAAGTGCAGCCCGACCCCGTCCGATCCCTGCGGAAAAGGTAATAACCGTGATTACTTCAATTCCTTCACCTTGAGGTTGCGAAATTCGATCCGGTAACCCTCCCCCTCGACGCCGATCCGCCCCTGCGGTGCGCCGCACTCCTCGAACTGGCAGGTGATCGCGCCATTGACCCAAAGGGTGAGCGTCTTGCCGCGTGCCGTCACTTCCATCGTGTTCCATTCGCCGGCGGCTTTCACGCGCCCGTCCTGCACCTTTTTCTTAAAGCTGAACGATTTTTTCTTCCCGTCCTCCGCCAGCGAAGCGCCAAACAGGAAACCGTCTTTCGCATCCCCGAACTGCGCCTGGTGCCAGATGGCGCCGTCCGGTGAATTGCGCACGTACGCGCCGCTGTTGTAGCCCGTCTTGCCGTCAATCTTGGTGTAACGAAATTCGAAATGGAAAATGGCGTCGCCGTATTCTTTCGCGGTGAGCAGCATGTCGTGACCGCCGTCGCCGTCGCAAATGAGCAATTTACCGGCCGCATCCACGTGCCACTGCTCGCGCCCGAGTTTGCCACCCGGCGGCACCGGCACGCGGTACCAACCGCTGAGATTCGTCGGCGGCATGATGTCCGCCCAGCCTTGAGGGTCGGTCTGCAGCGCGCTGGCACTGACCGCGGGGTCCGCTGCGGTCGCGCGTGGCAGTACCATGCCGACCGCACCGGCCACAGTGAACAGGCTCGCGGCGGTGCGCGCGCGGTGGATGACAGAACCAAGGAGCGATGATTGAGGACGCATGGTAGAGGCTAGGTCGGTGACCGGCAGTTAGACAAGATTGCCTGTCCGGAAAAAGAGTTCGGCCTCAGTGTGCCCAAAGGTGGAGGAGAATTGACCAAAGTGTGGCAAGGTCGCCGCGGGAGACAAAGCCCGCGAGTTCCAACAGCGGCGGCACGATCAAGCGCGGCAACACCGTGATCATTGTCCCGCCTTCGCCGGCTGGCGTCAGTCCTCAGGGCGTGAAGGACGAGGTGCCGTAATTCAGGGCCCAGGGGATCGTTGTCCACAACGGACGCAACCGACGAAACGATCCCGAATTCTCGGCGCATGGCGATTCGATCGGCGGGCTCATGTACAAGGGAATGCCCGTGGTGAGCTTGCACGAGGCCCTGCGCTGCGCGGAAAGAGACGCGGAAGCCGTGCGAGGCGGAATTATCGAGCCGGCTCGGCGGGTGATCGGAATCGAAGTGCTAACGGGTTAGTATTCATGAGTCAGCTACGGCAATTGCCTCGTTCGGGTTCCCTGACTTTGCCCCCTACTAAGGTGCGGGCTACTGAATAGCTACTTACGTTCGCCGGGCTAGAAGCGGAACTTGCAGCAAGGCGTTGTTGGCGGGTTGCATCCCCGAATGCGTCGGATGAAAGCAACCGAATGAGCTTCGCCGTTTTTTCCTTATTTCTATCAAAAAACATTAGGTTGTTCTTACTTGACGCTTGCTTGAGGAAAGTCAGTGCGATGACCTGCAACGGTCTTGCGGTCTTGGAAACATCCCACCCGCGAACCTCTCCGGGTTTCTTTCGAGAGTGGGTGAGATGTACGATTTCCTTGTGCATTCGTTTTGTCTCGGGATTTTTCGAAGTAGGAAAGTCCGCGAAGAAGTCCGTTGCCCGAACGTCGTCATCTTCCTTTCGCTTGGGTTTGGCAGAAAAGAACTCGGCGAGGCAGCGCGCATGAACGACAAATGACTCAAGGAAGGCGTTGTGCTGGTGCGTTCTCTTCTGGCTTTTTATGGTCAATTGCGCTGCCGCGTACAGCATTTCGATTTCGTAGAGGACATGGTAGAAGGCTGCCGGTAGGCTTGGATCTTCGGTGATAGGTTCGGGTGCGGGCTTTGCCTTCATTGATCGTCCCTCATTTTGACCTTTCCATATCTGCCAACGTCGCCTTGGCGCGATCCCAGAGAAACGGGTCAACCTTGCCCTTGGTCTTTTCGAGAACCACGCGGAGGTTCTTTCGTTGCTCTGCCATCAGCTCGTCACGCCTCGTGCCATAGCTCATCCCCTCGATTATCTCGCCCGACTGCAAACAACTCTTGAGGGCGGAAGTCCACGACGCTCGCTCGTGCTCTTCGTGTGATATCCACGCAACCGCTCCACCGATTACCACTGCCGCCGTTAAGATCGCTGCCACGATGACCGCGAAGAGCTTCATTCGGGGATCCGTAACGGTTTTCTTTGAGCTACTCCAACCAGAAACGCGACAGGGTGATCCCTGCTCAGGGCCCTTCACTCCTCTGACGTAAGGAGCTGCATGACGAAGTGGATGTCGATTTTGCTGGCCAAGTGAGGCGCGGAGCCTCATGGGAGAATGGGATGAACTTCGCAACGATGACAGAAACGCTGCCGGAATGGGCGGT
>JBBRWR010000156.1:0-15811 GCA_038249085.1 Opitutales bacterium | reverse complement strand
CAGTTATTGGACGATTCCAGCCGCGGGAGAGCGGCATCCAGGGCGGTTTGCCAGCGGCGGCTGGCGCCCGACGGATCGCCAAGGCCGGCGGCGATTTCACCGGCGAGCAAGCTGGTCTGCAGGTAGTCGCCGAGGAGGTTTTCGTTGGGGCTGGGTTTGGCCAGGAGGGATTCTTCGATCGCCAGGGCGCGGGCGGCGGCTTCGGCGGCGTCCGCGCGACCAGTCCGGTGGCGCAACTGGGCCTCGAGTCGCCAGGCCGTTCCCAGCTGGCCCTCGAAATTGCGGGCGGAAGGTTCGGCCTTGGCGAGACGTTCGTAACCCGCGCGAGCTTCGCGCACGAGCCGCGCGGCGCCGGGCAGATCGCCTTCGGCCGCGAGCACCATGGCCTCCTTGAGCGCCAGATTGAGCAGGGCGCTGAGCCAGGTTCGGTTGGCGGGATCCTGCGCCACCATGGGTTCGATCACGCCGCGCGCCTGTTGGCGCAGGGAGAGCGATTCGGCCGGTCGGCCGGTGATGGCCAGCAGGCTCGACTCCAGGGCGAGGGCGTCGGCGAGTTTGGCCTGCCACTTGGCGGTGCGCGGGTCGGCCTGAATGAGGGCCTTGAGTCGGCGGGTCTGATCGGCCAGTCGTTCGGCGGCGGTCGTGAAATCACCCGCCCGCTCGGCCAGGCTGCCCAGCCAGGAGATGACGTCGGTCAACCGGAACTGCAGTTCAGGATCCTCGGGCCGGGCGGCGCTCATCCGGGTCAGCATGGCCAGTTCGGCCAGAAAACCGTTCCGGGCCGCATCGAAGTTCCCGCGATCCATGTCGAGCACGGCCAGGTTGTGGTGGCCGTAGGCGAGTTCGCCTTGCCAGCCCACTCGCGCCGGATCGAGGTCGGCGAGGCGGGTGGCGGTGTCGCGGTAACGCGTCATCCATTCGCCGGCCTGCGTCAGATCGCCGCGTTTCCAGTGCACATGCCCGATCCAGTATTCCGCCTGGGCGCGCTCGAAGAGCATGTCACCATTTTCCGGATGCCGCGCGGCCAGGGCCGCGGCGCGCTGGTAGGCCGTGAAGAACGCCCGCCCGGCGTCCGCGTACCGCGCATCCTTCTGTTCAATCCGGATCTCGCCGATTTGCGTGAGCGCCTTGGCCTGGCGCGCGAGGGCGGTGTCGGTGACGTCGCGGGCGTCCAAGGCATCGAAATACGCCATCGCCTTGTCGCCCACCCGACCGAGGAGATCGAGCCGGCCGAGTTTCTTCAGATCCCCCCGGAAATCGCCGAGCATGAAGGCCAGCACATCCTCGGCCCCCTCCTGCCGGCGCTGGGCGTCGTTGCGGGCCAGCAGGGCGTCGTTCCGCGCCCGCCAGGCGACGGCGGCCAGGCCGAGCGTGACCGCCATGCCGCACCCGGCGGCCGCGGCGATGATGGTCAGACGGCGGTTGCGCCGTTGCAGTTCGCGCTGCCGCAGTTCGTCGAAGCCGACGCCGAGCAGGCCGGCGACCAGTCGCACGAAGGCGAGCTTCGGACCGTCGGCGTGGGGCCGGGCGTCGGCGGCGACCACCTCGGCGGGTTGGGTTGAATGCCGGCCGTCGTTGCCCAGCCGGGAGCGCAGCGCGGGGGAAAAACAGTCGTCGGCGGCGCCCGCGATCTTGGGCTCCCCGGCCACGATGAACGCGAAGACGCGATCCTCGCTGTGCAGCCGCTTGAACATCAGGATTTCCTCCTGCACCCATCGCGACCGCGCCGACGCGGGCGAGCAGATTACCACCAGGGTCGCGGATTCGCGCAGCGCCAGGCGGATCGATTCACCAAGGTCGCTGGTCGTCGCCAGTTCCTCGCGATCGCGGAACACCGGCGCAAGGCGTGGGCCGACGTCGCCGATCGGCGCCTTCCGGCCGTGAAACCGCCGCGATACGCGGTAGCCCTCGAGTTGTCGCATCAGCCGGTTGGCCCAGCGGGTGTCGGCATGGCTGTAGCTGAGAAACACCCGGTAATGGGGCGCCGCCGGTTGAGCCGCGGGGAGACCCGCGCGCAACGCGGCCGAGGCTTGCATGGGGTGCGGAGCGAGGCTCATGGGCACACACGTAGAGGGAAGACGGACCGAACGGAGTGATGGGAGCGACCCGGCGGGTGGGAACGCAGGGAATCGTCGATAGTCTACGGATAGTTGGCGGCTCGCTTTCATAGCGAGCCAAATCCAGCCCGAAGCGGGAGGACCTCCCGTCAGGCGTGACCTGGGCGACGGCGAGCCATGCCGTCGGGGGAAGGGATCAACCCGCGCCTTGCACGACGCCCGGGCGCAGATCGCGGAGCGACCAGCGGAAGATCAACCAGCCGCTGGCGAGATTCAGGGCCCCGATGCCCAGCAGCAGGCTGGCGACGAGCGCGAGCGTCGGCGCGGCGGGCAGGGTGGTGAGGCTCGGCCAGACGGCGAGGGCGCTGGCGACTGCGCCAATGGCCAGGCCCCAGAGGACCAACCGGCCGAACTCGGCGAAGACCATGCGGGCCAGCACGGAGGGCGGAATGCCGACGGCGGTCATGACGGCGAACTCGCCCCGGCGTTCGCGCAGGTTGCGGGCCACGACGATGGCCAGTCCGAGGCTGCCGAGCACCACGCCGAGCGCGCCGAGCACGTTGAAGATCGCGATGTAGGTGTTCTCGATCTGGTGGAAGGAGGAGAGCACGTCGCGCGTGGTGTCGACCCGGCCGCCGACGTCGCCGACCGCGGCCTGCAGGCGCGATTGCAGGGGGCCCAGGTGCGCGGGCTCCCTGGCGTCGACGAGAAAGACGGAGTAGCCGGGATGGGAGGGGAAGCGGGCGAGAAACGCCGCCTCGTCGACGAGGAGATAACCCTGGAAAATGGAATCGGAAAGCGTGCCGGCGATCAACACCCCGAAGCTGCGGCCGTTCTCATCGGTGTACGCCAGCACATCGCCGACCTTCTTCTTGAGCACCCACATCATCGTCGTCTCGTCGACCAAGGCCGGAATGGCCCCGTCGGCGTCGGAAGTTTGCAGGACCTTCCAGCCGGCCGCGGCGCCGGCCGATTCAGGCACGTGGGGGTGAAAGGCACCGCGGGCGGCCAGCCTGGCGGCGTCGACCGCGAGCAATTGCGGGCGCGCGGTGGTGTTGAGGTTGAAGCAATTGGCATTGTCGCCCACTCCGGCGCGCAGGGGCACGATGGCGCCGAGATCGGCGGCGACGGCGTCGAAGATCTCGAACCCGCCGGTCCGGCCGTCGCGCGCGGCATTTTGCGCGGCGGTGGTCTCGACCCAAAACGCGAAGCCCCCCGTGCCGCTGCCGGGTTCCAGCCAGTCGCTGCCGACCTGTTTCCGAAACGACGCCACGGAGAGCACCATGAAGACTGCGGTCGCGATGAGCCCGATCACCGTGAGGCTGCGGGAGTGCCGTGCCTGGAGATTGAGCCGCCCGAGGTACGCGGCGTCGAGCGGGGCTCCCGGCGCGGGCGCCCCGGCGCGCAACAGCCAGGCGCGGCACCCGGCCAGGCCCGCGACCAGCAGAGCGAACCCGGCCAGATAAAAGGCGCCCTGCGCGGGCAAGCCCCGATCGGAAGCCCCGATCGCCCCCGTGGCGACGACCGCCGCGGCGATCGCGATGCGCCGGGAGGTGCGGCGGATTTTTTCGGAAGGGGCGGCTTCCTCCGCGTGAGCGGCGATCCGGATCGAAAGGGTCTGGCGCGCCAGCCGGCGGATCGCGAACCAGAGCGCGGCCATCGAAATCAGCAGAAAGACGGCGGACCCCACCGCGATGCTGGCCGGCGCCGCAGCAAACCGGAAGGTCGAGGCCGCTCCGCTGCCGGCCCAGATGGTTTCGAGGAAGCGTAGGATGCCCTGGGTGTAGAGCACGGCGAGGGGCAGGCCCAGGGCGCATCCGAGCAGCAGGATCACGCCGCCCTCGGCCAGGCGCCAGCGCCGCACCCGGCCGGCGGGCAGCCCGACGGCGCCGAGGAGGCCGTCCTCGCGGTTGCGCTGCAGCAGGCTGAACTGGAAGAGCATCGCGACCAAGCCGAGCGCGGCGAGGATGAGGAAGAAACTCATGCCGATGAACAGCCCGGCAAAATCGACCGAGGGCGTGGCGGCGCCCGTGGCGGCCGCGCTAAAGGGCCGGAGCAGGAGTTGGTTCATCTCCGGTTTCAGCGCGCCGAGCAGGGTGGCGGTGAGTTCGGCTTCGTGGCTGCGGGCGAAGGGGAGGCGCAGGGCGGTGAAGTGACCCCAGCGGGTCGACCAAATCTTCCGGCCACCGGCGAGGGAAAGAAAGGCCTTGGGCGCGCCCCGGTGGTCGTCCCAGTAGCGTTCATCCTGATCGCGGATGCGCTTGAGATCGAGGGGCAGGCCCGGGTTCCAGGCGCGCGGGCTGGCGGCGTCGGTCATGCCGGGGAAGTCGGGCATCCACGCACGGTCGGCGGCGAGCCCTTGCAGGGGCACCACGGCCCGGACCCGGAAGGTTTCGTTTTGCTCGACCAGCGCGCCTTGCGCCGCCGCCTGAAAATAAGTCAGCCGCACGTCGTCGCCGCCGGCGGCGTGGAGGTCGCGGGCGAGCCAGTCGTTGAGCACGATCTCCCCTTCGGCGAGATCCGCCGGCAGGAACGGGGCGGCCTCGGGGGTGGTGGCGGTGGCGATCGAGTACGGCGTGGTGCGATCGCCCACCCGGAATTCGTTGACGAGATAGGAGGTCACCGGCTGGGCGGTGGGCACGGCGGCCACCACGGCGTCGCTCAGTTCCGGGTCGAGGAAAATGCGACTCGAGGTGAGCTCGAAAACACCCGCGGCCTCGATCCAGTGCAACGCGAGCCCGTAATCCGCGAGCCGGACGGTGCGCGCGAGGACGGCGGTGAGCCCGGCCGCCGATCCCGCGGCGTCGATCAGGAGCAGGTTGGCCCGCTCCGGCTGGGTGAGGCTTTCCTGCAGCCGTGCGAGGGGCAGGAAGACGGAAGCCGGCGGCACCTGGGTCGCATCAAGGCTGAAGCGGCCAAAGGAGTCATCGCCGACGATGGCGGCGACGGTGCAGCGGAGGCTTTGCACGGTGCTTTCCCCGCCCGCCACGGGGGCGTTGCCGGCGAGGATGCCCGGTTTCTGGATACGCACAATCAGCGTGTCGCCGGGGACGAGGTTGAGGCGGCGGGCGAGCGTGTCGTTGATCGCGACCGCGGAGTCTGCGGGCGCGAGCGAGACGGGGGCAGGCCCCGGCGCCATTGGCCAGAAAGCCGCGGTGACGCCCACCACTTGAACCTGGTTGGCGCGGGCCTGGGTGGTGGCATGCACCGCGGTGCCGCGGGTGTAGATCACGGGCGCCGCGCGAACGCTCGCGGCCGCGGCGAAATCATCCGCCAGGGCCGCACGGAAAAAGCGATCGCCGGAGGTGAGGACGTGGGTGGCCCGGCCGGTCCGGCGTTCGGCGATCTGCCGGAGCGAGGCTTTGACGGAGTCGCCGGCGAAGAACGCGCCCAACAGCACCGTCGCGCCAAGCACGGCACCCGCCAGGACGCCGAGGTAGGCGAAGCGGTAGTGCAGGAGGCTGCGCAGGATGTAGCGGGAGGCGGTCATGTTCGGCGCTTCAGGAGATCGGTCACCAGCTGAGCTCGGAAATCTTGAAATCTTGAAATCTTGAAATCGAGAATCTGGCATCTGGGAATTTCGAACCGGTCGTGCCGTGCGGTGTGGCCTTCACGCGCAATGGGTCCGAAGCCCCGGAGCTTGCTCCGGCCCGGCTGGGGGTAGGAGCGGCTTTACCCCGCGATTCGTGGGATCTTCGCGGCGTAAAGCCGCTCCTACGACGGATGGTGGAATACCCTCATGGTGGTTCGGCCAAATGCCCCGGAGCTTGCTCCGGGGATGTTTCACGCGGGGCTTCAGAGGATCGAAAATTCGAGATTTTAGATGACCGATCACCGATTGATGATGTCGCTTCGCTCGGTACACGATTCCCAATGGCATGACGAGTGCAGCGTGAGGCGCGGATCGGAGAACAGAATTGCCTTTCACGCTTCCAGGCGGCCGGCGGTAAGGCGGTAGGTTTTTTGCATGCGCCGGGCGAGGCCGGGATTGTGGGTCACCACGATCAGCGCCACGCGGGCCAGCTCGTTGGCGCGGAGGAGCAGCTCGGCGATGCGCTCGCCGGTCGCGGGATCGAGGGAGCCGGTGGGTTCGTCGGCGAGGATGATCTTGGGCTGGTTGATGAGCGCGCGGGCGATGGCGGCGCGCAACTGTTCGCCCCCGGAGAGTTGGTAGGGCCGGTAGGACATGCGGTCCTGCAGGCCGACCTGCTCGAGCAGGGACTCGGCGCGGCCGCGGGTCGTGGCGGGAGGCTCGTCCCACTCACCGCCGAGGCGCGGCACGAGTACGTTTTCCAGGATGGAGCACTGCGGCAGCAGGTAGTGGAGCTGGAAGATGAAGCCGATGGTGCGGTTGCGGAAACGGGCGGCGGCCGGGGGCGCGAGGGAGACGAGATCGACCCCGTCGATTTTGATCGAGCCGCTCGTGGGTTGATCGAGGGTGCCGAGCAGGTTCAGGAAGGTGGTCTTGCCGCTGCCGGAGGGACCGACGATCGCGACGGTTTCGGCCGCGCCTACGTGCAGGTCGAGATCGCGCAGCACGGCGACGGGGCCGGCGGGGCTGTCGTAGGTTTTGGTGATCTGCGAGACTTCGATCATTGGTTTTCAGGTCAGGATTTTCCAGCGGCGGGCCTTCATCTCGAAGATGGGCAGCGTGCCGGCGGTCACCTTACGCACTTCGATGCGCATTTGAAAGGCGGCACGCAATTGTTTCACCAACTCGCCGCTGGGATCCTGGTTCGGGTCGGTCGCCTCGAACGCGATCGTGACTTCGACCAGGGTGCCGCGCCGGTCGATTTCAACCTGGTACTCGCGCACCCCGGGCACGGTACGCACCGCGGCGTCGACCGCGCTGGGGTAGAGGTTCACGCCGCGCACGATCACCATGTCGTCCACCCGGCCGAGGATGCCGCCCGCCAGGGCGAAGGCGGCGGGGTCCTCGCCGGGAACCGCGACGGGTTGCACCAGATCCCCGGTCCGGTACCGCAGGAGGGGACAGGCGGTGCGCCCGAGGGTGGTCAGGACAAGTTCGCCCTGATCGCCGGGGGCCGCTGCGTCATTCGTGCCCGGGCGCAGGACCTCGCAATAATAGGCGTGGTGCATCAGGCGCAGGAGGCCGGGCTCCTCGGGCACGCCATAAGAGACGGGGCCGACCTCGGTCATGCCATGATGATCCACGACGCGGGCGCCGGGCCAGCAGGCCTCGATGCGGGCGCGGATGGCCGGGACGCTGCCTCCCGGTTCTCCCGCCACCAGGATGCGATGCACCCCGGTGTTGCGCAGGCTGAGCGATTCCTGGCGGGCGACTTCCGCGAGGCGCAGGGCGTAGGTCGGGGTGCAGCACAGGAACCGGGGTCGCTGGGCGAGGAGGAAACGCAGCCGCTCGGCACTGCTCAGGCCACCGGCGGGAATCGCCCGCAGACCCAAATGCAGGGCGGAATCAAAGGCGGCCCAGAAGCCGAGGAACGGTCCGAACGAAAAGGCAAAGAAGGCCGCGTCGCCCGGCACGGCGTCGGCCTGCCGCCAGACCGTCTTCCAGTTTTCGAGGACCCATTGCCAGCTCTCGGGATCGTCGAGCCAGACGAGGGGCCGGCCGCTGGTGCCGCTGGTCTGGTGAAAGCGGGTGTAGGTCGCCCGCGGAAACGTGAGGGTGGAACCGTAGGGGGGATGGGCTGCCTGATCGCGGACGAGTTCATCCTTGGTCGTAAACGGCATCCGGGCGGAAAAATCCTCGAGAGAGGCAAAGCCTCCGAGCCCGTCCGCCGCCCCCAGCTTGTGCAGGTAGAACCGATTCCAGGGTACGATCCCGACGATCAGACGATTGAGCGCGGCCAGTTGCTGCTGCCCCAATGCCGCCATGATGTTCAGTGGGCGCCGGGAGCGGTGGGCGATGCGGGGGTGGCGAGGCGGGCGGCCGTCTTGGCCGGGGCCGGGGTGGGTTTGTAGAGGCTGACGATGCAGCCCCCGGTGGCGGCCATGAGCATGCCAACATAGAATTGCCACGGGACTCCGCCGAAGCCGTCCTTGGGCGGGTTCATCCAGGTGGAGACGACGGCGTTGATCACCGGGGCGCCGGCGAACACGATCGACATCACCACGGACGGCGTGCCCTTGGCGCCGAAGGCGAGCAGGATGCCGAAGGCGCCAATCGCGCCGAGCGCACCGGCGAAAAGCGACAACCAGATGCCCTTGCTCGGGAAGCTGAAGTTGGAACCCTGCAGCTTGAGCAGGACGAGCGGGGCGAGCACCGCGAAGATGAAGTAGGCGATGCCGACAAAGAGGAAGGCCTTGTAACGGCCAAACTGCGGATCCTGCATCGCGACTTGCCCGCTGTGCAGGTAGACGCCGTAGAGGCCCCAGGTGCAAACGGTCAGGAAGACGTAGAATAACCACTGCATGATAGGAATTGGGTTGTGGGATTAGGAGGAGAGCTTCGGGCCGGCGGCCGCGTGAGTCAGGGCATGACGCAGCTCGGCGGGAATGGGTGCTTTGCGAATCTGGTGCGCCTTGGGATCGAGCGCCACATGAATGATCGAAACGGCGCCATGGGCGATGGGCGATCGAGGGGAGGCATCCGGGCCGAAGATCCAGAAGGTGTAGGTGAGGCTGCTGGTGCGGACCTCCTCGAGGTGCAGGCAGATTTCGAGCATCTGCTCGAATCGGGCCGGTTTCAGGTATTTGCACGAGACCTCGAGGCGCGGCCAACCCTGGTGTTCCGCCCCCTCGGCGGTGTGCACCCGGAAACCCAGCGAGCGAAAGAACGCGTGTTCGGCCACCTCCACAAAACGCAGGAAATTGGAGAAATGCATCAGGCCGGCCATGTCCGTGTCGGCAAACTCGACCCGGCGAGGGTGGCGGAAATGAAAGTGTTCAGGGAGGTCCATGGGAAATGTGTCGGATTCAGCCTAAGAGGAGCCGATGGAACCACGGAGACACAGAGGGCACAGAGAGAAATCAGATCGCCGATCAGATTCACCCCCGGGGTGAGGCCGCTTTTGCGGCGGAGTTTCCCCCACTGCCTTTCTGTGTGATCGCTGGGTCTCTGTGGTCAATTTCATCTGCAGAATTTTGGTTCAGGTTGAGGGTCGGGGGAGGTGAGGGCAGGTGGCAAGTGCCGCGGAAGGGCCGGGCCGGCAAATTTCCTAACCGGCGCGGTGCACCGGAGAAATTTCTTTCCGGGGCAGGCGGGCCACGGCCTGGCGGAAACGCTCGCTCATCGTCCGGGCACTGAAGTGTCTTTCCACGCCCGCCCGGCCGGCGGCGCCAAGCGCCTGCCGCCGCGCGGGGTCGCGTAGGAGTTGTTGCCAGGCCCGGGCGAGGGCCGGGGCGTCGCGCGGGGGGACACAGACCCCGCCTCCGGTCGCCGCGATGATCTCCGGGAAGGACGCCGCGTCGGGTTGCACGACCGGCACGCCGCAGGCCATCGCCTCGATGATGTAGAGGCCGAACGCCTCCGCGTAGACGGCCGGCACGGAGAAGAGGGTCAGGCTGCGCAGGAATTCGATCTTCTGCTCGCGCGTGAGGTTGGGGTTCCAGTCCACCCGGGCGGTCAGGCCCGCGGCCGCGATCCGGCCCTGGAGAACCTTGATCAACACCTCATCGCCGGCCGTGGCGGCGCCGGCGATGCGCAGGCGCGTCGTGGGGTCGCCGAGATCGCGCGCGAGGTGGAGGAAGGCGTCGACGAGCACTTCGAGGCCCTTTTCGCGGCACATGCGGGCGAGGTAACCGATGGCCGGCGGCCCGTCCGGCGGTGCGGCGGGAGCGTACCCCTCGAGTTGGATGCCGTTGAAGACGACCTCGACGGTTTCGGCCGGCCGGCCTAGCCGTCCGCTCATGTAGTCGGCGTAGGAACGGGTGGGCGCGAGCACGAGGTCGGAGGCCGGCAGGCGGGCGGCGAGCGCCGACCAGCATTGCGTGCGGTAGGGTTCGGGCAGGCCGTCGAGGAAGCCGTCCTCGCCCTGAAAAAAGGTGACGATGGGGGCGCCGAGGCGCTGCTTGAGCTGGTCGGCGAAGCCGGCCAGGAGGGCGGTCGAGAGGCAGACGACGTCGGGTTTCTCCGTGAGTTCGAGCCAGCTCAGCAGTTTTTCCAGTTCCTTGCCGAGCGGGCTGGTATCGACGTGGAGCATCTCCACGGTCATCTCGCCGTGGGTGCGGGCCGAGGTCATGTGGCTGTGCCGCGCGGCCCAGCGCAGGAGACCGGCGGAGTTCAGCCACCGATCCACGAAGGCGGGGGTGCGGCGGAACAGGGCGAGCTTCTGTTGCAGGAAGACGTTGATGCCGCCGAAGAACACCGGGACCGGCGGCCGACTGGCCAGGGTCGTCTCATCGAGCATGAGCGGCAGGTACATCGGGGCGATCGTGACGTCGTCGCCCGCGCGGTGCAGTTCCTGGGCGAGCGCGTTGTCGCGCATGCAGGCGCCGCAGTAGTAGCTGCCGGTGCCGGGCGTCAGAAAGACGATCTTCACGCGGAAAGCCTCCAATTAGCATTTGAGCTGCCGGGGGTCATGCCCAACGCCTGGGTGTCTTGGATCCTTGGTAGGGCGCGGACTCCGCTCCGCGCCGAGGTCACCGACCGAGCTTCAGCCCGATCCTGCGGCGGCGAAGGGACTCGCCGCCCTACCCCTGTGGCGCCGATGGAGAGTCCAAAGGCCAAGGGAGGTTGGTATCGGATGCCAGATTTCACGAATTCCGAGATCGTTCGCTGATGGTCGCCGCGGTAGGAACCATCCAGGTTGGCGGGCGCCACCGGGAAATCAACGCCCGGCCACCGCGGCCGGCAGGCGGCCATGGGCGAGGGGCGCGGGGAGTTCCGCGAATTCCTTCATGGCCTCGAAGAGGGGCGTGTAGTCGGGGCCCATGAAATTGCCGATGAGGCAATCGGTGAGGGGGCCCCGCTGGTCGCGGTGAGCGCGGATCAGATCGGCGAAGCTGAACTTCGGATCGTAGAAGGCATACACAATCTTTCGCATGATCTCGACGCCCGCGCACAAGTCTTCGCCGTAGCGCGCGAAGGTGCCGGCCCGGATCGGACCGGGCTGGGCGAGGGCGGCATCGACGGCATCGGCCACGAGTTCCCCACTCTTCAGGGCCAGGAAGACGCCGGAGGAGAAGACCGGATCCAGAAACGTGAAGGCATCGCCGATCATCACCAGGCCGTCGGTGGCGCAGTGTTTGCCCCGGTAGGAGTATTCGCCGGTGACCCAGTATTCGCCGAATTGTTCGGCGGTGGAGAGGTGGTCCGCGATCCAGGGGTTGAGTTTGGTTTCGCGCTCGAAGATGGCGCGGCGGTCCTGGGTGTCGCGGAAGAGGTAGTCGCGCTCGGCGACGATGCCGGAGCTGACGATGTCGTTCTGCAGCGGGATGTGCCAGAACCAGCCCTTGCCGTCGAGGTAGGCGACGGTGGTGGAGCCCTCGTCGAGGCCGGGGTCGCGTTTGGCGCCCTTGTAATAGGTCCAGAGCGCCACCTTGTTGAGCTGCGGGTCGCGCTGGCGCCATCCGCTCTTGCGCAGGAAGAGGGCGTCGCGGCCGGTGGCGTCGATCACGACGCGGGCGGAGAGTTCGACGTTCGTGCCGTCCCGGGCGCGGGCCTCGACGCCAACCACCGCGCCGTCGGCACCGGTGAGGAGTTTCGTGACCTCGGTCTCCTCGCGCACCTCGGCGCCCTTGGTCCGGGCGTTCTCGAGGAGCATCTGGTCGAAATCCGCGCGCGGCACCTGCCAGGTCTTGGCCGCGGGATGCTCGAAGTGCTGGAAGAAGTAAAACGGCGTCGAGACCTTCCCGTTGCGCCCGACGAACTGCACGCTGTGCTTTTCCGTGCAACCC
This sequence comes from Opitutales bacterium, assembly GCA_038249085.1. GTDB lineage: Bacteria > Verrucomicrobiota > Verrucomicrobiia > Opitutales > Opitutaceae > ER46. The sequence goes on along the minus strand of JBBRWR010000156.1, from coordinate 3,935 downwards.
ATCGCGTTGATCCGGTCGAGCACGCCGAGCCGCTCGAACGTGAAATAGCAATACGGCATCAGGGACTCGCCGACGTGGTAGCGCGGGAATTTTTCCCTTTCGAGAATGAGGACATGGCGCCCCTGGGCCGCCAGCAGGGCCCCCGCGGTCGAGCCCGCCGGACCTCCGCCGATGACGATGGCATCGTAGGTGGGTGTCGTGTTGATCATGAAAGGGAGGAGGAAGGGGTCGCGGGGCGGGCGGGTGGCGGGGGCAGGATTTCCAGGATCCAGGCGAGGGGCTCGCCCGTCGGCTTGGAGAGGTGGTTGAGCCGGCCGTGGCAGCGGGTCGCCCGGGTGCCGCCGAACGGCAGGCGGGTGAGGGCGGCGGTGGCAACCGAGAAATAGCGGATGGGCGCGCTGGTGAAGGGGATCTTGAATTGGTGCAGCAGGCCGCCCAGGGGCCCGTAGCCGCCCTGAATGGCCTCCCGCTGCAGGGGAGTAAACTGTTCCAGCACGATCGCGATCACACCGTATTCTACGATCTGATCGAGGCTTTGGGTGCGGAGAAACACCTCCCGCAGGTAGAGGTCGTCCTGCCGCACCTGTTGGAGGATCTCCACGCGCAGCGGGCTCTGGTGAAACTCCGCCAGGGTGGAGGTCATGTCGCGGTCGTGATACAGGAGGCTGCGATCGGGTTCGGGCAGCGCGGTCCCGGGCAGGGAGTGGAGGGTGTCCGACGCGAGTTGGCACGCCTCGCGCAAGAAGGTCCAGAGGGCCTGCGGCACGACCGGCCGGGATGCTTCACCGAGTGCTGGCATGCCGTCAGTCCGGAAATCTCCTGCCACGGTAACCGTAACCGAAGGCTTTCGGAAATCGTGAAATCGGGCATCGGGCATCTAAAATCTCGGAATTTCCAAACCAAGGAGTTTCCGAACCGAAGCGATTACGCGAATCGCGGCAAGACCGCCCGGCGGTTTTGCCTTTAGCCCGCATGACCTTGGGGCGCGCGACGGAAAGCTGAAGTCGTGGGTGGTCGAGCACGGGAGATCGCCGGTGGGCGGACGAGAAATGCGGGCTGGTCAGACGATTTGCGAGGTCCGGTGTTGGGGCAGGAAGAACTCGTGCAGCAGGTTGTCGACGCAGAGCAGCCCGTCGCGCGACAGGCGGACTTCGGCGGCGGTGACGGTGAGCAGGTCCTCGGCGGCGAGGTGTGCGAGCTGGCTGGCGAAGCGCTGGGCGATGTCGACGCCGAATTTTTCGGTGAAGTAGCCGAGCACGACGCGGCCGAGCTTCATCTGCAGGATGAACTCGCGGATCATCAGCTCCTCGGGCGAGGTGCGAAACGCGCGCTTGGTGGGCATCTCGCCGGCGTCGATCGCCGCGAGGTAGGTGTCGATTTCGGTGATGTTCTGGTAATGCACGCCGGCGGCGTGGGAGAACGAGGCGACGCCGAGCCCGATCAGATCCGCGCCGCACCACAGGGCATCGCGGTAGACGAACTTGGTGCGCGCGGGGTCGAGCACCGCGGTGTAGCCACTGGCGATGGTGTAGCCGGCGCGCTCGAGCGCGGCAAACGCCTCCTTTACCCAGCGGCGCTTGGTCTGCCAGTCGGCGACGGGGGCGACCAGCTTGCCGCTGGCCTTCATTTCCTTGAAGATCGTCGTATTGTACGGGATCTCCATCTGGTAGATGGTCACGCTGTCGGGCTGGAGGGCGATCGTGCGCTCGATGTTGCGCTGCCAGTTGTCCTCGGTCTCCTCGAGCATGCCCGCGATCAGGTCGATGTTGATCTGGGCAAACTTCTCGGCCCGGGCGCGTTCGTAGGCGGTGTAGACCTCGCCCGAGCGGTGGGCGCGGCCGTTGATATCGAGGATGTGATCGTCGAAGTTCTCGATGCCGAGGCTCAGGCGCGTCACGCCGATGTCGCGAATCGCGGTCAGCTTGCCGGGGTTCAGCGTGCCGGGCTCGCATTCGAAGGCGACCTCCTCGGCGGCATCCCAGGGGAGCACGGCCTTCAGGCGGTCGGTCAATTCCACGAGCTGCTTCGCGGAGAGGTACGAGGGCGTGCCGCCGCCGAAATAGACGAAGTGCGGCTTGCGGCCCTTGATCAGCGGGCGCTCGGCGATGGCCTTCAGCTCCGTGATGGTGGCGTCGAGGTAGGTTTGAATCTCCTTGGCGTTCTTGTCGGTGTAGACGCGGAAGTAGCAAAAATGGCAGCGCTTCCGACAGAAGGGGATGTGGTGGTACAGCCCGAGCTTCGCCTCGGCGACCGGTTCGGCGTTCAAAGCCAGGTCGACCTCGAGTTTCTGATCCTCCGACCAGAACGAGAACGGAGGATAGTTGGAAATGAAGTAATTGCCCGCGAGGGTGGAACTTTTGGCGGGCGCGGGGGCGGCGGTGGGATCGTTGGGCATGACGGGAAAGCGGGTGAGGGAACAGAGACGCGGGGGTGGGTCGTGAAGCGGCGTCCGGGCTTAATGAGCGGTTCGTCCGCGAATCGCAAACACGGTTCCCTTTTCGCCGCCAACGACAACCTGATTCTCGCCGAAGGCGGGGGAGGCGGTGAGGGCTTCGCCCAGTTCCAGCCGCCACTGCTCGGCGCCGGTGTCGAGTTGGGCGGCGTACAACCGGCCGTCGCCGGAGCCGAAGATGACGCCGTCGGTGAAGACGATGGGTGATCCCTCGACGCGCCCGCCGGTCTTGAACTTCCAGGCGACCTTGCCGTCGGCCCGCGAGATCGCGTGCAGGTTCTTGTCGCGCGAGCCGATGAGCACGAGGCGATCGTTGACGGCGGGCGAACTGAAGAACGGCATCGGGCGATCCTCATAGGTCCAGGCGACCTTGCCCCCGACCACGTCGAAGGCGACGGTCTGGTTCGCGTAGTTGCCGCAGAAGGCCATCGTGCCAAAGGTGCCGATGGAAGCGGGAATGTAGGCATCGCTCGCGATTGCGTGCAGTTCCGTGCCGTCCTTGAGGTTGATGACATGGAGCAGGGCGTCGCAGCCGCCGAAGACGACGAATCTCCCGTCGACCACGGCCGGGGCGCCGTTGATATAATTGTCGGTCTTGTAAACCCAGATCACCTTGCCGTCGGTCGCATGCAGGGCGCGCGTGCTGCCATCGTAGCCGTTGACCAGCACCCACTGCTCGCCGTCGGCCAGAGGGCTCGGGACAACGGTCGCACCCGAGCTGATCTTTTCGTCGGTCGCGAATTGCCAGGCTTCGGTGCCGGTGGCCGCGTCGAGGGCGTAAAGCTTGCCGTCGTTGGACGAGACATAAACCCGGGTGCCGTTGACCGCGGGGGCGGCGGTGATGGTATCCTTGGTGTCGAAATGCCAGAGCTCCTTGCCGGAGTCGGCGGCCAGGCAGTGGAGACGTCCCTTGTCGTTGCCGACAAAGACGCGACCGTTGGCGATGGCCGCCTCGGCATTGATGGCCGCGGGGCTGGAAAACGTCCACGCGACTTTCGGTGCGAGTGGCAGGGAGGCGGCGACGCTCCCGCTGAGCGCGGGTCCACCACGAGTCATCGGCCACGCGGTCTTGGGTGGAGGAGCGGCCGCGCCGGCGCCGGGAGCGGACGCGCGATCGCCGCAACCGGTGAGGGCGAGGCAGAGGGCGAAGGCGGCGCCGAGAGAGGAATGGCGGGTGATCGCGTAGTGTGGGGGGGGGGGCGGAAACCCGCCGGGCGTGTGGGGGGGCAACCGGGGGGGGAGGGGGGGGGTATGGCTTTGGGTGGGCGGGGGGCCCTACCCCGGCGGGAAGGTGGGGTCGAAACCGGGGGGGGGCGGGGTGTGGGCACCCCGCCTACATGGGAACGACGGTGGCAGGACGCGGCATTCGAGAAACACGAGGTGGTGCGGGGTGAGGGCACCCCGCCTACATGGGCACGACGGTGGCAGGACACGGCATTCGAGAAACACGAGGTGGTGCGGGGTGAGGGCACCCCGCCTACAT
>JBBRWR010000155.1:0-15841 GCA_038249085.1 Opitutales bacterium | reverse complement strand
GGAAGGACAATACAAGCTGTGGACCTGGCCGCTCAAAGCGGCGTGGACGGGATGAACTCCGCTGAAACCAATCCGAACGAAAGGGGACTCGGTAAGCCGTGTGCGGGAAAACCGCCTGCACGGTTTGACGAGGGGGAGAGCAGCGCGACGGGCAACCGCTTCGCTGCTCTCTCTACTCTACTCAGAGGAGTGTCGCGATCTCCGCGAACCACGCCGCCACGAGGCCGCGGAAGAACAGAAAATGCAGCGCCCCCGCGATCGCCAACATCGGGCCGAACGGCACATGGGCGCCGAAGCCGAGCGGCGCCGGCTCGCCCTCGGGTGTTTCCGAGGGTGGGGCGACGGGCGCGGTCCGGCCGGTGATCTTCTGCCACGTCCACGCCACGACAAACCAGACGGTGCCCACCAGAGCACCGCCGAAGAGGGCGAAGACGGCGCCCTGCCAGCCGCAGAAGGCGCCGATCGCGCCGACAAATTTCACGTCGCCGAAGCCCATCGCCTCCTTGCGCAGCAGGGTCTCGGCGATCAGGGCGATCCACAGCACGACGCCGGAGCCGATGAGCAGGCCCTGCAGCGAGGTGACGAGCGCGCGGACGCTGTCGAGGAGGAAGATCCCGCTGTGGTGGCCGTGCAGGGCGGGCACGGCGCCCGAGAGCAGCAGGCCAAAAACTGCGAGCCCAATGGTGAAGACGTCCGGGATGATGAAGTGATCGAGATCGATGAAGGTGGCCGCGATCAGGCAGGAGAGGAAGACCCAGCCGCAGGCGGCGACCAGCGGCGGGAAGCTCAGCCAGCAGGCGACAAAGACCGCCGTGGTGAGCAATTCGACGAACGGATAGCGGAAGGAAAACGTGCGGCCGCAACACCGGGCCCGACCGCGCAGCAGCAGCCACGAGAGGATCGGGATGTTGTCGTACCAGCGGATCGGCTGGCCACAGCCGCAATGCGAACCGGGGGTGACGATCGACTCCTCCTTGGGCAGGCGATAGATGACGACGTTGAGGAAGCTTCCCACGCAGGCCCCGAACAGGCCGTCCGCGAGCGGGAAGAACCACGGAAACTCCGCGGAGAACAGGGCATGGTCGAAATCCATCGCGCCCGATTTGAGCAGGGCGACCGGAAAGCACACGAAGAAAGTGAGGGTTGGGATGGAAGGGCAGCGCAGCTCCCGGTTGACGGTAACATTGAGCCCGGTCCTCCCCGTCGCGCCAGTCAGAGACGCGGCGCTACTCCCAGCGGCATCACCGCCAAACGACAAATGAGCCCGATGGACGGCCGAACATCAGCCGATGGAAGGGCGAACATCAGCCCAGGGCGGCGCGCGCGGCGGCGGCCATCGTGGGCGCGGTCTGCGCCGCCGGCACTCCGCTCCAGATCTCAAGCGCCTTGGCCCCCTGATGCACCAGCATGGCGAGGCCGTTGGCGTGGGGCAGCCCGAGTTCCCGCGCGACCCGCAGCAGGGCGGTCTCGGGCGGATTGTAGATCATGTCGAAGACCGCGGCGGGGCGGGGGAACGCCGCCAGGTTGATCGGCAAGGGGTCGGTCGCACGCAGGCCGGCACTGGTCGCATTGATCACCAAAGCGTCCCCGGGGAGGAGGCCGGGGGTGGCCGGATCCGCCGGGTCGAGACCGCGCACGGGAATCCCGCCGGCCAGGGGCCGGAGGGTGGCGAGCAAGGTCTCGAGGTTCTGCCGGGTGCGGTTGACGATGGAGAGCGAGGCACAGCCGCGTTGGAGGCATTCGACCGCCGCCCCCCGCGCGGCCCCACCCGCCCCGAGGAGGATGACGGGGCGGCCGGCGAGTTCGAACCCCAGGGTTTCGCGCACCGCGCCGGCCAGGCCGTAGCCGTCGGTGTTGAAGCCGCGCCAGCCTTCCGCGCCGAAACGGAGGGTGTTGACCGCGCCGACCGGGCGGGCGGCGTCATCGACCGAGGCGACGCGATCGAAGGCGAGGATCTTGTGCGGCACCGTGAGGTTGACCCCGCGGAAGCGCCGGGTGTGCAGGAGGACGAGGGCGCGGGGCAGATCGTCGGGGTGGACTTCGAAGCGAAAGTACCGCCAGTCGGCGAAACGCGGATCGGAGCGCGCCAGTTCCGCGAGGGCGGCATTGTGCATGGCCGGGCTGATCGAGTGCTTGATCGGGTGGCCGAGCACCGCGAGGGAGGTGCCGGGGCGCGACCAAACTTCGAGATCAGCGAGGGTGAGGACGGCGGTGCCTGGGAGGTTCGAATTCAACTGCTCGGGGGAGGTGGCGGGGCGCGGGCGCGCAGAAGCGAAAATCAGGAGGCGGGCGGCGCCACGCTCACCGGGCGTTCTTTTCGTAGGCCGCCTCGAATTCCTCGACAAAATCAGCGAAGAGCCGGGCCCGGGTGCCCTCACCGGCCGCGGTGTAGTGATGCACGAGGTTGCGGCAATTGCGGCACAAGACCTCCCGCACCGGAGTCGGCGCGAGATCACTGACCTTGGGACTGATGTGGTTCGCGCGCAGGAGAGCGAAAATCTCGCCCGCGTCGCGCAAGATCCCGCGGTCGAAAGGATCAATGAAGAACGGCAAGTCGTCCGAAAAGCAGCCCACAATGAAATGCCCGGGCAGGCCGACCGGCATGAGTTCGAGGCCGACGCGCTCGGCGACCAGCAGGTAGACCGTGCTCAGGGTCAACGGAATCCCGGTGCGCCGCTCGAGCACCTGATCCAGCAGGCTGTTCCGCGGGTCGGTGTAGTGCTCGACATTCCCGTGAAAGCCCCACTCGTGAAACAGCACCCGGTTCAGCACCCGGCATTTTTCCCGGATCGACGAAGGATCGGCGATGAGTTCGCGGCAGCGCGCAGCGATCTGATCGAGTTGCAGGCAACAGGCTCCGGCGTCGAGGCGCGGGGCGACCGTGCGGGCCAGCAGCAGCGCCCCGGTCTCGAGCTCGTAGTTGAGCGAGCGGATGAAGCTCCGGAATTCCGCGACGGGATCGGAGAACTTCAGCTCGTCGAGAAACCAGCGCGCGTGCCGGGCGAGGACGCGATTCGAACCGCGCGCGGCCGTCTGCAGCCAGGCAGCGGCCACGGGGCCCAGTTGGGTGAAACGGGCCAGGAGTCCGCGCCGCACGGCGGCATTCGGATCGTCGAGCAGACTCAGGAGCGCTGCGCGTTCCCCGGCGCCGAGCGTTTCAATTTCCACTCCGCGAGACGAAAATCATTTCAGGGGTGGCGCAACAGGGAAACGAAACCGACCGCGAGATATTTCCGGCGGAGGCTCAGCGGGAGCCGAAGAGGGCGGTGCCGACGCGCACGAGCGTGCTGCCGGCGGTCACCGCGAGCTCGAGATCCCCGGTCATGCCCATCGAGAGTTCGCGCAGCGGCACGCCGCAGCGCGCGGCCAGATCGTCGCGGAGGAGGCGCAGGCACGCGAACGTGCGTTGGGCATGGGCGGCGGTTTTCCCGGGGGTGGGGCCAAGGGGGGCGATCGTCATGAGTCCGTCGACCCGCAGGTGCGGTTGGGCGAGGGCGATCTCCAGCAGGCGCGGGGCGTCGACCGGCTCGGCCCCGAATTTCGCGGGATCATTGCCGGCGTTGAATTGGAGCAGGACGGGCAGGACCCGGGCCGACTCGGCGGCGCCGCGCTCGAGGTGGAGGAGGAGTTTTTCACTGTCGACGCTCTGGATGCGATCAAAGTGCCGGGCGGCCAGCCGGGCCTTGTTGGATTGCAGGTGCCCGATGAGCTCCCATTGGAGCCCGGCGGACGCGGGGGCGGCGAGTCCGCGCTTTTCCACCCCCTCCTGGACGCGGTTTTCCCCGACGGCGCGGAGGCCGTAGCGGGCGGCGTAGTCGGCGGCGGTGGCCGGATGCGTCTTGGTCACCGCGAGCAGTTCCACGGTGCCGGGCGCGCGTCCGGCGGCGGCGCAGGCGGCCGCAATCCGGGTACGGACCTCATCGGCCCGGCGGGAAAACTCCTCGTAGGTCGGAAACATGGTGGGTTAGCTTACCTAATTAGTAGTTTACGAATCGAAAACAGTTTCTATTCTGCCCATCTCAACGCCAGCTAATCATGCAGATTGAAAACTTCAAAATCTTCGCAGACTTGGTCGAAACCAAGAGCTTTTCGAAATCCGCGAAGCTAAACGGCATCACCCAATCGGCGGTGAGCCAGCAGGCTCGGGCGATGGAACGGCACTTCAAGACCCTGCTCATTGACCGCAGCCAGAAGCAGTTTCAACTCACCCGCGAAGGGCAGCGCGTCTATGAGTCGGCGAAGGAGGTGCTGCACACGTATGAGAAACTTCTCTCCGAATTACAGGAGATGAAGAAGGTCATCAGCGGGACGATTCGCATCTCGACCATCTACTCCATCGGGCTCCACGAATTGCCGCCGTTCATCAAGAAGTTCCTGCATGACTTCCCGTCGGTGAATGTGCGGGTTGAATACCGGCGTTCGAATCTGGTGTACGAGGACATCCTGCACAACTCGGTGGATTTCGGGCTCATCGCCTTTCCGGTGAAGCACCGCCAGATTGAGGCGTTGCCGTTCCGCAACGATCATCTGGTGTTGATTGCCCACCCGCAGCATCCGCTGGCACAGCAGACCGAAATCGAGATCAAGGACTTGGCCGGCCAGAAGTTCATTGGCTTCGATCCTGACATCCCGACGCGCAAGGCCGTCGATATCATTTTCCGGGACCACAAACTGGAAATCGAGCCGGTGATGGAATTCGACAACATCGAGACGGTGAAGCGCGCGGTCGAGATTGACCACGGCGTCGCCATCGTGCCGCTCGCCACCGTCCAGCAGGAACAACGGCAGGGCACGCTCGCGGTCCTCGGTTTCAAGGGGAAGGATTTCACCCGACCCCTGGCGATCCTGCATCGGAAAGGGCGCGTTCTGACGCCCGCGATGAAGAAATTCATCGAGACGCTGGGCCTGGATCTGCCGGAAACGATCTAGGCGCAGGTGCGGCGGGTTCGTTTTTGGGGAAGATCGTTTGCGGTCGTGGCTCTCACCCCTACGTTCCCGACCCATCATCATGAATAAATTCACGCCTGCCCTTTCGCTTTCCCTTGGCCTGCTGCTGCTGGGGGGCGCGGCCTGCTCTCGCCAGAGCAATGAGACCCCGGCCCCAGCGGCCCAGCCCGCGGCGGACGGGGCGACGGCTCCCGCCAAGTCGGCGCTGGTGCTGCCGAAGATTGGTCCGGCGCCGGCCTGGCAGTTGAAGGATGTCAATGGGGCGACGGTCACTTCCGAACAATTCAAGGGCAAGGTCGTGGTGGTTGATTTTTGGGCGACCTGGTGCCCCCCGTGTCGCGAGGAGATTCCGGGCTACATCGCGTTGGCGCACAAGTACGGCAAGGACGGCCTGGTGGTGGTGGGCATATCGTTGGATCAGGCCGGCCCGGACGTGGTGAAGGCCTTCGCGGCGAAGACCGGCATGGACTACCCGCTGGTCATGGGGGATGAGAACGTGGTGGCGGCGTTCGGGGGCGTGGAGGGTATTCCCACGACGTTTTTGATCGATCGCGACGGGCAGATTCGCGATCGCAAGGTCGGTCTCCTCGCGACCGCCGAATACGAAAAACGCATCCTGGCGGTGTTGAACTGATGCCAGTCGCCCTGTTTTTTTGATTCTTGGTCGGGCGGGGAAGAGACTCCCCGCCCTACCGGGTGCGAATATCGGTACGGGTAGATGCGGACTCGGCTCCGCGCCGTGATCACCGACCGGGTTTCTAAATGATCATGCGGCGGCGAAGGCACTCGCCGCCCTGCCCATGGGGCGACGATGGCAAGTCCACCTGCCACGGGGTGTGGGCGGACCGCTTTTTTTCACGGATCGCCGGAAAGCAGAAGGGGCCGGCGATAACCCCTTAACGCCGGCCCCAGTTTTTTTCTGTATTCCGACCTCTCGGCCGGACTCACGCTGCCCAAACCCTGCATGGGCAGCTTGCGTCCAAGGTAGCAGCATGTGTGCCAGCCACAGAACTCCTGACGCGCTGGAATTACGCTGAGCCGAGTTTGCCGGGGTGGCGCCAGTCTCGGACTGGCGTCACGCCGGTCGGAGACCGGCGCTACGGGCTCATCGCGATTCCACGTCTCCGCGCGATTGCGCCCGCGAGTCAAGAGTTCTGAGCCACGCGAGGCGGCGGCAAAAATCTAGTCGCGGGCGAAGTTCGTGATTTGGGCGAGTTGGTCGGCGATTGCCCGATCACTGCGGCAGCGGGGCACCTTGTGGTCTCCTCCCCAGATTTTCCGGTACCGCATCCAGTGTTCAAAGACGCCCGGCATCACCAGTCGTACCGTCGGCCCGTCGAGCACGCCGGATTGGCGGCGGGCGGCATAATGGGCGTTGCGGCGACGCAACTCGGCGTCGACCTCCTCGGCAATGCCCGGGCCCTTGGGCGTGCGGATGGTGCCCGGTTTCAATTCCAGCCACCATTCGTGGCGGCCCCGGATCTGGCCGGTCAGGCCGACTTTGTCCGGGATCGGCGCCACGTGGAAATTCACAATGGTCCAGGCGTGCCGGGTGCACACGACCGTGAGGCTCTCGGTGATTTCCTTTTCGGAGACTTGCTCCGCAAAGGAGTTGAGCTGGAGCGCCGTCCGGCCGACATACAGCAACCGGGGCGGCGCGGTGCTGACGAACCGCACGACGTCGCCGAGCAGAGTGCGCGCCAGCCCTCCCGGAGTGGTGAGCAGCACCGCATAGTCGACGCCGGATTTCACGCCCTCCAAGGGCACCGCCTTGGGGCCGAGGTGCGGCAGGCGGGACGCGTCAAAATCCGCCATCGGCAGAAATTCAAAGAACAGCCCCAAGTCGGCCATGAGGCGCAAACCGGCGGCCGCGGTCTCGGAATCCTGGGTGGCGATGAATCCCTCGGCGGCGGCGTAGACTTCATGGAACTTCACCGTCGGGCCCAGCGCGGCCCGCAACGGGTCGGCGAAGGGCGCGAGGGGTATCCCGGTGTGGAGAAAACACTCGAGGTTGGGCCAGAGGGTTTGCAGGTGCGGGATGGGCTGGCCGGCCCGGCCGTGGCGGTCTTGCAACTCGCCGGCCAGCACCAACGCCCAGGAAGGGAGGCCGGAGAGCAGCGTGATGTCGCGCTGGCTCGTGCGGTTGATGATCCCGTCAAGCCGTTCCTCCCACTCCGCCAACCCGGCGATGGCGGCGCCGGGTTCGGACAGGTGCCGTTCCGCCCAGGCGGGCAAACTGGCGGCGGCAATGCCGCTCAGCGACGTGGCGTAGGCTTCGCGCTCACCGGCCTCGCCCAGGCGATGGAGGGCCGTCGCCTCGCCCACCTGCAGATGCCGGCCGCGAAACACCCCGGCGTGCCGCGCCCGGACGGTGTAGTAGAGCAGCGCTTCCAGGTTCGCGCGGCGAAAGTGGACGAGCATCTCCTCCGAGACCGGGAGGCTCCGGGCTTCGCCCTCGGAGGTGCCGGACGTGCGCACAAACAGCGAACAGGCTCCCGGCCAGAGCACGTCGCGTTCACCCGCCTTCATCCGCTCAATCGCCGGGGCCAGCTGCGCCGGGGTGTGGAGGGGAACGTGCGACTGAAATTTCGGGTAATCCATGCCAGACTCGACCCCACAGGTCCGCCAATGGGAAGTGGCCGCCAGCCGGGGAAGGAGAGAGCGCAGGGTCCGCCATTGCGCCGCGCCGGCGCCGCGCTTCTGGCGGAGTTTCCACTCCGTGGCGGCGGTTTTCAGACTCACGCCAAACGTGCAGAGGTTTTTCGGCCAAACCGGCATTGGAAGGGAAATTATCCGTGAAGCGAGGCGGGGACAACCCCGGCGGCAAGCGAATTAGTGGCTCTTACGCGTCTTTACCCGTTCGTGGCAATTGGCATGGCGCCGCTTGCGGGAATCGCTTTCGTCGGATTGGTATTGACCCCCGCCACCCGCTTCATGCCCCTCCCGCCCATCCTCTTTGAAGACGACACGCTCGTCGCTTTCGACAAGCCGAGCGGTTTGCTGGTCGCCCCCGATCGCTGGGACAAGGCGCGGGATAACCTCATGGGCCTCGTCCACGCCGATCCCCGCTTCGGTCGCGGCACGGCCAATGTGCACCGCCTGGATGCCGACACGAGCGGGGTCCTCCTGTGCGCCAAGACGAAACCGGCGCTGGATTTTCTCTCGGGTCAGTTTCAGTCCAAGACCGTCGGGAAGGTCTACCACGCCCTGGTGGTGGTGCTCGCCCCCGGTCAGGCCATGAAGGTGGTCGCGCCCGTGCGCGATGCCGCGGGATCGCTGCCGGACACCTTTGTCGTCGATCTCGCCTTGGGCGAGGACGAGCGCCACCGGGGGCGCATGCGGATCTTCAAGGGCCGGGGTGGCAAGGCGTGTGCGACCGAGTTTCGCACGCTGGAGCGTTTTGGCGGCGCGCGGCCCGTCCGCGGCAGCCGCGAACCCGCCGCCGCGACCGGTTATGCGTTCGTCGAGTGCCGGCCGCTCACGGGGCGCACGCATCAATTGCGGGTGCATCTGGCCGCCGCCGGGGCGCCGATTCTTTACGATCCTTTCTATGGCAACCCGGACGTCGTGCTGCGCCTCTCTGATCTGAAGCGCGGCTACAAGGGACGCGAGGAGGAGAAGCCGCTCGTGGGCCGCCTCGCCCTGCACGCGAGCGAGTTGACGATCCGTCACCCCGTCACCCACGAGCCCCTGACCCTGCAGGCGCCGCGTCCGCACGAATTTGAGGTGGCGTTAAAGTATCTCCGGAAGTTCGCCGGCCCCGGCGCGCAATTTTGAGCATCGCCCGCGGACCGGCGGCCGTCCTATCTTGGCCGTACCCCATGACTCCCACCCCCCTGATCACTCGCCGTGACGCCCTGAAAACCGCCGTCCTCGGCGCCGTGTCCCTGCCTTTGGCCGCATCAATCGCCCCGGCGGCGGAGAAGAAGCAGGCCGCGCCCGTCGCCCTGCCCACCTACGCCTCGTTTCCCGGCGGGCGGGAGCATGGGCTCCGTCTCGGCGTCGCGTCGTACTCCGTGCGCAACCTGTCGCTCGACGAGGCCATCGCCACCACGAAGGTGATGCGCATCGCCAACATCGCTCTCTTCAAGCTGCACTGCAATTGGGAGACTGCCACGATCGACGAGTGCCGGGCGGTGGGGGCGAAGCTCCAGGCCGCCGGGTTGGCGCTCACGGGGTCGGGGGTGGTCAACCTGCCCAACGACGAGGCGAAGTGCCGCAAGTCCTTTGAGAACGTGAAGGTCGCCGGCATGGCCACGATGGTCTGCAAGCCCGACCTCGACGCCCTGCCGCTCGTGGAAAAACTGGCGAAGGAATTCGATCAACAGCTCGCGATTCACAACCATGGGCCCGAAGACAAGGTGTACCCCACGCCCGCGGTCGTCTGGAATGCGATCAAGTCATTGGATTCCCGGATCGGCCTCTGCATCGACGTGGGCCATGCCGTGCGGGGCGGCGAAGATGCGGTGGCCGCGATTCGCCAGTATGCCGCGCGCGTGTACGACATCCACATGAAGGACAGCGTGGCGGTGCCGGGCGCGACCAAGGACATTCCGATTGAGGTGGGAGCCGGGCGGCTCGACATCCGTGGCGTGCTGCGGGCGCTGCTCGACATCAAGTACAACGGGGTGGTCGCCTTTGAATACGAGAAGATCGCCGGCAACCCCGTCACGGGCCTCGCCGAGTCCATTGGCTACGTGCGGGGCGTGCTCGCCGCGCTGGCCAATTCGTGAGTGCCCTGGCGCCGGCCGGAGGCGCCCTCCTCCCCATGAAATCCCGTCTCTCCCTCCTCCTCGCCCTCACTCTCGCGTTGGGCGTCACGGTCTCCCCCTCCGCCGCGGCCTCCAAGAAGAAGGGCTCTTCCGGTGCCCCGAAGGGTGTAGTGGAGGGAGGTCTGCCGCCCGACGCCCGGAAACTCAACCTCGGGGATCGCGCGCCGGACTTCCGCCTGCCGGGCATCGACGGGAAGACCCACACCCTGGCCGACTACGCTTCGGCCCGCCTGCTCATGGTGGTGTTTCTCTCCAACCATTGCCCCTATTCGCACGCGGCGGAAACCCGCCTCATCCCCCTCGCCCGCGAATTCCAGGGTCGCGGCCTCGACGTCGTCGCGATCAACCCGAACAGCCCCGACGGCATTCGCATCGATGAACTCGGCTACAGCAAGTACAACGACAGCTTCGAGGAGATGAAGCTCTACGCGCGCGACGCCGGCTTCCCGTTCCCGTATCTTTACGACGGAGACACGCAGGCCACCGCCAAGGCGTACGGCTGCCTCGCCACGCCCCATGTCTTCCTCTTCGATCCGGAGCGGAAGCTGCGCTACGCCGGGTGGGTCGACAACTCGCGGTTCGAGGATCCCGCCAGCGTGACCTCCCACGACGTGCGCAACGCAATCGTCGAGTTGCTGGCGGGCCGGGCCGTGACCAAGCCGATGACTCCGGTCATGGGTTGCTCGACCAAGTGGAACACCAAGCGCGACGACGTGGCGAAGGCCGAGGCCAACTGGAAGTCCGAACCGGTGGAACTGGCGCGAATCGATGCCGCCGGCGTGGCGCTGCTCGCGAAGAATGACTCGAACCGGCTGCGGTTGATCAACGTCTGGGCGACTTGGTGCGCGCCCTGTGTCGCGGAATTCCCGGCGCTGGTCTCCCTCGCCCGCCGGGTGGGCAACCGCGACTTCGAGATGGTCACGATTTCGATGGATGACGTGAAACTGCAGCCGCAGGTGCAGAAATTCCTCGAACAGCAGCACGTGGCGACGCCCGGCCGGCTCAAGCGGCTGCTCGCCGCCGAGGGGCGCGGTCCGCTCAACACGCTTTACACTGGAGCCAGCACGGAGGCGCTGATCCAGGCGCTGGATCCCGCGTGGCCGGGTCCGCTGCCCCACACCGTCGTGATCGCTCCGGGTGGAAAGGTTGTGTACCGGCACAACGGTCCGGTCGATCCCGAGGAATTGAAGAACGAGGTGCTCAAGCACCTGGGGCCCTACTACACGCCGGACGAAAAAAGGTGAATGATGAACCAGTCCATCGACCGTCGCACCGCCCTCAAATCGCTCGGCCTTGGCGCCAGCCTCTCCGCCCTGGGTTTCTTCGACCGGGGGGCGCGCGCGGCGGAGGCCGCGACGGCGTCGGCCCAGAAGGGCTCCAAGCCCGTGAAGATCACCCGGGTGCGCGCCATCCCCTGCGCGCCGCAGGGTTCGATCCGCTATGTGGTGGTGCGGGTCGACACCTCTGAACCCGGCCTGTACGGCTTCGGCTGCGGGACCTACAACCAGCGCCCGCTCACGGTGGTCACCGCCGTCAACGAGTACCTCGACCCCTTCGCCCGCGGCCGCAATGTCGACGACATCGAGGACCTCTGGCAGACGGCCTACACCAGTTCCTATTGGCGCAACGGCCCGGTCATGAACAATGCGCTCAGCGGTCTCGACCTCGCGCTCTGGGACATCAAGGGCAAGCGGGCGGGCCTGCCGGTGTATCAATTGATCGGAGGCCGGTCGCGCTTCGCGGTCGACACCTACACCCACTGCAGCGGCAAGGACTTGAAGCAACTCGAGGACCAGGTGAAGGCGAGGCAGGCGGAGGGGTTTCGACACATTCGCATCCAGTTCGGCGGCTATGGCTCGGAGCACCTCAACACGGGAGCCGACTTCCGGGCGGGCGGCTTTGGCCTGCCGGCGGACCATCACATGGACGCCGGCCCGTACCTGAAGACCGTGCCGAAAATGTTCGCGCACATTCGCAGTACCTGCGGTGACACGGTGGAGTTGCTCCACGACATCCACGAGCGGATCGAGCCGATCGAGGCCATCAACCTGTGCAAGGAACTCGAGCGCTTCCGCCCGTTCTTCATCGAGGATCCGCTGTCGCCCGAGCAGAACGGCTGGTTCCGGCAATTGCGGGCGGCGACCACCGTGCCGATCGCGATGGGGGAGTTGTTCAACAGTCCGCACGAGTGGGTGGACCTGATCAAGGAGCGGCTGATCGATTTTCTGCGGGTGCACCTCACCCAGGCCGGAGGCTTCACGCCCACCCGCAAGCTGGCGGCCCTGGCGGAGTGGTTTGGCGTGCGCAGCGCGTGGCACGGGCCCGGTGATCTCTGCCCGATCGGCCACGCGGCGAGTCTCCATCTCGATCTCAACATCCACAATTTCGGCATCCAGGAATCGGTGGAGTTCAAGGACGCCACGCGGGAAGTCTTCCCCGGCACCCACACGCTCAAGAACGGTTACGCCCTCATCAACGAGGCGCCGGGCTGGGGCGTGGACTTCGATGAGGAGAAGGCGAAGAAATATCCGTTCCCGGAGCATCCGGGATATTGGGAGCCGGTGCGGCGCCGGGACGGCACGGCGGTCCGGCCGTGAAGGGTGGATCGGCCCAAGCTGGAGATTAGCGGACAGGGAAGACGACCCGGAGGTGGGTCACGCGAAGCCGCGAAGGCTTGAATCGAGTTCGCGCCGGGTCCGATGCTCCAGAGCTTGCTCCGGGAATGTTTTCTTCGCGGCTTCGCGCCTTCGCGTGAGCGGCCTGGCTCAGATTTTCAGGAACAGTTTCCGCCGCCACATCCAGTGGAGCAGGAGCCACATCACCAACAGGGTGGCGGCGCCGTGCAAGAGTGGCTGATACGCGGGGCCGAAAACGAGGAACCCGCCTTTGCCGAGGTGCGTGAGCAGGCTCTTCGCGATGAACGAATCGAACAGGTGCGCGATCAGGTACGCGGCAATCGAGTTGGCGCCGATGACGATCAAGGGAAACGCCCAGGTGCGGTGCCCGCGGAGATCGATCGCCCAATGGCAGAGCCCGAGGGTCCACAGGCACGCGCCCCCGCTCATGAGGGTCCAGCTCGGGGTCCAGATGCGCTTCACGACCGGGCAGAGCCCGAGCCAGCCGAGGGCCGCTCCGGCCAGCAGGCAGGCCGCGCCGGCGAGGGCGAACCACTTCAGTTTCGCGGTGGCGTCACGTGAGCTGCGCAGCACGGTGCCGCCGATGAGCCCGAGGATCATGGTGCCGAGCGTGGGGATGAAGCTGAGCGTGGAATAGCCGCCGGCGTTGGCGACAAACGGTTTCTCGCGGGGGAAGAGGTTCATCCACCACGTGTCGAAGGCCCAGGCGAAGTTGCTGTTCTTCTGCCAGTGCGTGGCAAAACCGGTGAGCCCACTGGCGTCGAGCCACGACTTGGTCACGCCGACCTTCGCATAATCGAAGTCGGCCCCGGGCAGCGGCCAGAGGGCGAACGCCGCCCAATAGCCGGCGAGGATCGCCCCGAGGGCGATCCAGTGATCGCGGGACGGCCGTAACCCGAGCACAAAGAGGAGCCCGTAGCCGAGTCCGATTTGCGAGAGCGTGTCCTCAAAAGTCCAATTCGTGAAATTGCGGCTGGTGGAGCGGAGAAACACGCCGAGGAGGACGAGCACCAGGGCGCGCCAGAAGGCGTGCCACGTCATGCGCGTGGTTGAGGCGCCGCGGGCGGTGCGGCTGGCGATCGAGAACGGCAGGGCCACTCCGACGAGAAACGAGAACGACGGCTGGATGAAGTCGTGCAGCGAGGCCCCGACCCATTCGACGTGCGACTGGTGCCACGCCAGGAATTTCCAAACTCCGCTTTCCGGGAGAGCCTGCGCCACGCGTTTGAAGCGGAGTACCTCGGCCATCATCAGCAGCATCACGAAGCCGCGGTAGGCATCGATGGAGCCGAGGCGGGTTGGCGCAACGCGGGGCGGGGAAGGGGTCGTCGGGGCGGCGGAAACGTCGGGCATGGGGGGCAGGCGAGAGAAGCGAAGCGAGGCAAGGCAGGCTCCTCCGTTCGCGGTGGGACGGCAATCCAAAGGTGCGGCCAACCGCTCGTGATCACGGCGGATTTTTGCACGGTCGGTCGGGCTGTAGGAGCGGGCTTTATGCCGCGATGGAAATCCGCACGCGCTGAATCGCGGCATTAAGCCGCTCCTACAACCGGGATCCGACGAGCCATTTTCGGGCCTGTTCGTCGTGCACAAATCCGCCGTGGCTCATGATTGCCGGACGGTAGGGCGTCACCTGGATGACGCCGTTTGCCCGCGAGGCGCGGACCAAGGTCCGGCCCTACAAAATCCGATCATTTCAAGCCTTCGGTATGGGACCGCCCGAGCTCCCCGCGACGCGGCGGACGCCTTCGCCGTCCAGACCGGTGGTCGTGCGTCTTGCAGTGCCAGGGTTCGGGCATTCAGGATTCACCTGCATGAAACCCCTTTTCGCTGCCCTTACCCTCGTGCTCGCCCTTGCGCCGGTTGCGCTGCCATCCGCCGTGGCCGCGCGCCCGGGCGCCACCAAACCCAACCTCATCGTCATCTTCGCCGATGATCTCGGCTACGGGGATCTCGGTTGCTACGGTTCGAAGGCCATCGCCACGCCCCGCCTCGATCGGATGGCGCAGGAGGGCGCCCGCTTCACCGACTTCTACGTGGGGGCGCCGTTTTGCAGTCCTTCCCGGGCCGCGTTGCTGACGGGGCGGTTGCCCGCGCGCTGCGGCGTGCCCTACGTGCTGTTTCCCTCGGAACACACGGGTCTGCCGGCCAGTGAAATCACGCTGGCCGAATTGTTGAAACCGGCCGGGTACGCCACGGCCTGCGTCGGCAAGTGGCACCTGGGCTGGCGGCGGGAACTGCGGCCGCAGCAGCAGGGCTTCGACGAGTACTACGGCCTGCTGCACACCAACGATGTCGAGGAGTGGGCGGTGGGGACGGCGTTTCGCCAGCTCAGCATGTTCGAGCCCCTGGTCATGCGCGACGGCGACACCGTGGTCGATCTGCCCGTCGACCAGGCGATGCTGACCCAGCGGTACACGGCGCGGGCGATGGACTTCATCAAGCGCCACCGGGAGCAACCGTTTTTTCTCTACCTGCCGCATACCATGCCCCACGTCCCGCAGTACGCGTCGCCGGCCTTTGCGGGCAAGTCCAAGGACGGCGTTTATGGCGATGCGGTCGAGGAAATCGACGCCAGCACGGGGCAGATTCTCGATCTGCTGCAGGAACTTAAAATTGCGGAGCGCACCCTGGTCATCTTCACCTCGGACAACGGCGCGAACCTGCGTTCCGCCCGGCCGAATCCGAAGTCCCGTTATCCCGAGCGATCGTTCGGCGGCAGCAACGCGCCCTTGCGGGCCGGGAAGGGTTCGACCTTTGAAGGGGGCGTGCGCATGCCCTTCATGGCGTGGTGGCCGGGCACGATTCAGGCCGGCCGGGTCGAGCATGCGCCCGCGTCGGCGCTGGATTTTTTTCCGACCTTTGCGCGGCTGGCCGGCGCCGCCGTGCCGGCCGGGCTGACGTTGGATGGCGTCGACATCAGCGGCTTGCTGACCGGAGAGACGTCCCAGCCTGCGGCGCGGGTGTTGTATTATTATTTTGGCGTGCAGTTGCAGGCGGTGAGGGAGGGTCCCTGGAAATTGATCGTGCCGATCGACACTCCCCCGGCGACGCGGGTCCCGAGCCTGTGGTTCACGCATCAGCCGGGCCTGTTCGAACGCCAGCATCGGCTCTGGCCGAAGCCCTTCCTCTACAACCTGGAGACCGACATCGGCGAAAAGACCAACGTCGCGGCGGAGCATCCGGACGTGGTGGCGCGGCTGACTCGGGTGGCGCGTGAATACGACGATCGCTTTCAGCGGGAGATCGCTCCGGTCCAGTATTTGCCGGGTCCGCAGCAGCCCGCGCCCGGCCAGGTGCGCCGGCCCGAAGATGATATCCGGGCGTGGCTGGAACTGAGCCAGTGACCAGGGCGCATCTCCAGGTTGACGGTGGGCCCCGATTTCGATGATTTCGTCCTGAGTGGGGTCGAGTCCGGTGGTTTCAAGGTCAAGAGCGACGAGTTCGCCGCGCATAAACTGCTCCTGCCGGACGCCCCGGCGCTGTTTT
>JBBRWR010000154.1:0-15958 GCA_038249085.1 Opitutales bacterium | reverse complement strand
CCTTTTCGCAGCAGCAGCAGCCCGCGGATAATCTCACTTGATCAGGCGCCAGACCCGGGTGTTTCTTTCGCAACCACGCCAGCACAGCGGCATGGAGTTCGCGGCCGAAAGCGACCAACTCCGCGGTGTCCGGTTCTGTTTCCCCGCCTGCGTAGTCGTTTTCCGCCGTGTTTCGTTTCTGCCGGCAGGCCTGGAGGTAGTCCGCGTCGCCCTGCGGCTGGCGTCCCAGAATGTTCGGCCGGTTTCCAGCCAGGCCATGCCCGGAGCGGAATGGATCGCCTTCCTCCCTGAATCCATGACCCTTGAGCCGCCACCCATGCCGACCGCCGCACTCCCATCCGATTCGAATTACAAGGGATTGGTCACGGAATTGAGCCGGTTGCTGGAAGAGGCACGGCGGACCTCGGCGCGCGCCGTGAACACCGTGATGACCGCCACTTATTGGGAATTCGGCCGGCGCTTGGTCGAATTCGAGCAGGGAGGCGCAAGGCGCGCCGGATATGGCGAGGCGTTGCTGGAGCGTCTCGCCCATGACCTCACGGCCCGATTCGGACGCGGGTTCTCGCTGCGCAACCTGCGTAATTTCCGAACATTTTACGTTGAATGGCCGATTCGGCAGACGGTGTCTGCCGAATCCGGCGGCACAATCCGGCAGACGCCGTCTGCCGGATCGCTGACGTACGCCGCTCGTTCATTTCCGCTGCCGTGGTCCCACTACGTCAGACTGCTTGCCGTCAAGAACGCCGATGCCCGCGCCTTCTACCAGGCGGAGGCCGTGCGCGGCGGCTGATCGGTGCGGCAGCTCGACCGGCAGATCGCGACCGCCTTCTACGAGCGCACGGCACTTTCCCGCAACAAGACCGCGATGCTCACGAAGGGCGCGAAACCCCGCCCGGAGGATCGCGTTGACGCGGACGAGGAGGTGAAGGACCCGCTCGTCCTCGAATTCCTCAACCTGAAGGACGAATACTCCGAATCGGATTTGGAGGAGGCGCTGCTGCGTCATCTCGAAAAGTTCCTGCTCGAACTGGGCGGCCATTTCGCGTTCATCGGCCGGCAGCGGCGGCTGCGGATCGGAGACGAGTGGTATCGGGTCGACCTGCTTTTCTTTCACCGGCGACTGCGGTGCCTCGTCGTGATCGATTTGAAGATCGGGAAGCTCACTCACGCCGACGCCGGTCAAATGCACATGTATCTGAACTACGCCCGGGAGCACTGGATGCAGAAGGGTGAGAACCCACCGGTGGGACTTATTCTTTGCTCCAAGCCCGATGACGCACTGGCAAAATATGCCCTGGAGGGACTGCCCAACAAGGTGCTCGCGCGCGAATACAAGCTGGCACTGCCGGATGAGAAGACCCTCGTGGCGGAGATCGAAAAGACCCGGCTGCTGCTCGAACAGAAACCGCGTTAGTGCCCTTCCATTCCGGTGCGAAGTCACGGTGCTTTAACCAGTCAATATCCTGGCAATGCCACGCACCAGAAACTGATGAAAATTGCATCCCGGAACCGCCGCGGGCTCTCCCGCCGCCACCGGCCGGCCGAAGCGAGTTGAAACGTGACCGTCACCCATCTGCAGAACTTCCGTCCAAAACCTTTGCCCAGGAGGCCAAACCGAGGAGGAACCGAGAACAGAGCGCGCTTTTCCCTGCTCTCAATTGATCCTGTGATTTCCCAGTGATCTTGGGCCACAAGATGGCATTGGGGCGGATGGGTTGGGATCTTCTCGGCTCGACCTCGGTTCGACCTCCTGTGCTCTTCCGGGGTCGGGAGCTGATCGACGCCAAGTGCTGATGAAAATTATTTCCAAAAACCAACTCACTTTCTCCCGACTCTCCTGTTCGTCCGGCCGTGGCGGTTGGGCCGTCCCGTGAGCGACGTTTTTACCAGACGAAAGCGATCCGAGGTCATGTCGCGCATCCGCGGCACGGGCAACCGCGGCACCGAACTGCGCCTGATCGCGATTTTCCGGGCGCACAGCATCACCGGTTGGCGGCGCGGGTGGCCGCTTGTGGGCAAACCCGACTTCGTCTTTCCCCGCCACCGGATCGCGGTGTTTGTCGACGGGTGCTTCTGGCACGGCTGCCCGGAGCACGCGACCTGGCCGAAACAGCACGCCGTGTTCTGGCGGAAGAAAATCCTCGCCAACCGGCGGCGCGACCGGGAGGTGAACCGCCTCCTGCGCCGCGCTGGCTGGCGCGTGGTGCGGATCTGGGAGCATGCGCTGACAAGAAAACAAACCCCGCGCACGGCAGCCCGACTGCGACGCCTGATCGGTTACCGCGCAACTACCGCGGTGTAGGCTTCAGCCCCCGGAACTACGCTGCGCGCGTTGCCAGCGGGCGGACGCTCAGGATCTCGTCCCGGCGCAGGGATTCGAGTTGCGATTCCGGCAGCGTGAGCACCGCCAGCGTTCCGCCGATCGCGTTGAACACCTCGATGGTACAGCCCGCTTCAGCGCCGACCGACGGCGCCCGGTGATGTTCCACCACCGTCGCCACATCGCCACGGCGGATCCCTTCCGCCGGCAAGTCGACGGCCAGCGCCACGCGGCTGTAGAGTGGAAATTTCATGTGCGGTCCGGGTATAGGGTGATGAAATTGGTGAGGCCAGTCGCATTTTCCAGCATCCAAACGGAAAGGATCTTCAGGCTGCGCCCGCTGGGCCCGGTCAATGAGCCGCGGATGATGAACTTGTCGCCATAAGGCGTCGAACCAGCCGCCAAGGCTTCCGGCGTCAGGAGATGCAGCCACCCGGCTGCCGACCAGTCCGCCAAGCTCACGCTCGCTCCCCAGGATGAAGAGTTTTGGTTTTGCCATCACGTCGCCGAGAAAGTGATCCCCGCCGGCCAGACGGAGACGAAATTCCTCCGCCTCAGCCCCATCAGAAGTTCACTCAATCCAGGTAACCGCGAAAACACCCACGATTATCCCGAGCGGCGGCGGGAGTCTCCCGTGCGCCTCTGGGCGCGACCCACGCTGCCATCGTCACCCTCGATTTTTTGCGCCTTCTTGCGGCCAAAGATTTCGTCCGCCCCACAGCGGAGGTTGTCAAACCTCGTGGCTTTCCCCACGTTTCGGCCTCCCTCCTCCCTCATCATGCGACATCCCATTCTGACCCTCGCCAGTCTCCTCGCGTTTGCCGGCGCCCTCGTCGCCTCGGCCGCCACGGCGCCCGCCAAGAAGAGTCCCCGGCCCAAGGCCCCCAATCCCGTTTACGCCCCGGTCACCGACGTGGCCGGGTTGCCGCGCGTGCTCCTTCTTGGCGATTCGATCTCGATCGGCTACACGCTCGGCGTGCGGGCGAAGCTCGCCGGCCGCGCCAACGTCCACCGTCCTCCGGAAAACTGCGGCGATACCGCCCGCGGCGTCGCCTCGCTCGACAAGTGGCTCGGCACTGGCAAATGGGAAGTCATCCACTTCAATTTTGGCCTGCACGATCTGAAGTTCCTCGACGCCGCCGGAAAACTCGTGCCACCCGACCAGGGCAAACAGGTGGCCTCCCTCGCCACCTACGAGGCCAATCTCCGCACCCTCGTCGCCCGGCTGAAAAAGACCGGCGCCAAGCTCGTCTTTGCCACCACCACGCCGGTGCCCGCCGGCAGCGGCGGCCGGGTCGAGGATGATTCGATCCGCTACAACGCCGTCGCCTTGCGGGTTATGCAGGAGAACGGGGTCGCTCTCGACGACCTGCACGCCTTCGTGAAACCGCACCAGGCCCAATGGCAGCGCCCGGCCAACGTGCACTTCACCGACGAGGGCAGCGCTGCCCTCGCCGGGACTGTCGTCGCTCACCTCCTCCCGCTGCTCCCGCCTGCGCAGAAATAGTCCCGAACCCAAACTATCCAAACCCATGCCCACCCGTTTCCTCGTTCTTGTCCTGGTTACCTTGTTCGCCAGCTCCGTGCGCCGCGCCGAATGCGCCGCACCCGCCGCCACCGCCGCCACCGATGCCGCCCTGCGTTCCGCCGGCCTGAGTTCGACCCAACTCCTCACCGGCCTCAAGTCGGGCCTCGGTACGCTGGTGGAGGTCGCGGGGACGGAACTCCTCAAACCGGGGGCCGTGCAGATCTCCGCGCCGGCCTCCATGGCGAAGCTCGAGTCGACCCTGAAACGCCTCCGCCAATCGGGCGCCTTCGATGGTTTCAAGGCCTCGCTCAACCAGGCGGCCGCGACTGTCGCCCCGCAGACCACCGCCGTCCTGAAAAGCGCCATCGGCCCGCTCACTCTGGCCGACGCCCAATCTCTCGTCGGTGGTCCACCCGACGCTGCTACGAGAATCCTGCGCAAGTCCGCCGACTCCGCTTTGCGGGCGAAAATCATGCCCCTGGTCTCGCAGGCGATCGCCGACAATGGTACCGCGGCCAAGGCGAAGGATCTCCTCACGAAGGCCGGCCCGATGGCGGCGATGATGGGCGTGCCCAGCACCGCGGATCTCGAAACCCATCTCTACACCGAGGTGCTCGACGCGAGTTTTGGGGTCCTGGGCCGGCAGGAGGCCGCGTTTCGCGCCAATCCGGAGCAGTTCAAAAACGCCCTCGCCGCCAAGGTGTTCAGCATCGGGAAGAAATAAGCCGCCCGGCCGCCGACCGTAAAGAACCCCGGAGCAAGCTCCGGAGCATTACCGAAAACCCATGTGCCATCGTCTCCAGTTCTGGTCCGGGGAGCGCCTGCCTGTGCCGCCACGGCAGACCGGCACCCGTCTCGGGTGCTGGCGGCGGCGTCTCGCCGCCGCCTCCGATGCCCTCGGCGGGACGCCGAGGGCTGCCGGCGAGACGCCGGCGCTCCCCGGACCATTGCTCCGCGCCAACGACGTTCCGAAGCCGGAGCAAGCTCCGGGGTATCGGACCCATTGCGAATGAAAGCCTCCACCCGCCGTCAATTCATCCGATCGGTTTCCTCCGCGGTTGCCGTCGCGGTTGCCCTCGGTGGCAACACCGCGCAGGCCGCCGCCACCCGGCCTGCGGTGCCGCGCCGTCGGGGCCAGAGTGTGGTCGGCTTGCGGGCGCCGAAGCTCGCTGTGGTTCGCTGTGGTCTAATCGGTCTCGGTGCCCGGGGTAGCACGACGCTGCCGGAATTGCTGTTGCTCGCAGGCTGCGAGGTGCGGGCGGTGTGCGACCCTCATGCGCCGAGCCTCCAGCACGGGTTGGCGATGTTCGAAAAATTCGGCAAACCCGCGCCCGTCGCTTACGGCGATGGGCCCGAAGCCTACAAGAAGATGCTGGAGCGTGACGATCTCGACGCGGTCTTCATCTGCACGCCGTGGCGCGATCACACGCCGATGGCGGTGGCCACGATGCGGGCCGGGAAGCACGCCTTCGTGGAGGTCCCCGCCGCGGTCACGGTCGAGGAGTGCTGGCAACTCGTCGACACCGCCGAGGAGACCCAACGCCATTGCATGATGATGGAAAACGTCTGCTACGGCCGCGAGGAGCTCATGGTGCTGCGCATGTGCCGCGCCGGGGTGTTCGGCGAGCTCATCCACGGCGAGGCGGCCTACCTCCATGACCTGCGCTCCCAGTCCAAGGAGATCGAACACGGCACCGGCAGCTGGCGCATCCGCGAACACGAGCTTCGCGACGGCAACATCTATTCCACTCACGGCCTCGGCCCCGTCGCGCAGTACCTGAGCGTCAACCGCGGGGATCGGTTCGCCCGGATTGTCTCCTTCAGCAGTCCGGCGCCGGGCCTGCCGGCCTACACGGAAAAGAACTTCCCGCCTGGGCATCCGCGACGCACGGCCAACTACATCTGCGGCGACATCAACTCTTCGATCATCAAGACGGCCCGCGGCCGCACCATCCTCCTCCAACACGGCACGACCAGCCCGCGGCCGTATTCGCGCCACAATCTCATCCAGGGCACCCGCGGCCTCTTTTCGGGCTTTCCCAATCGGATCTATCTCGAGGGTCGCAGCCCCAAGGAGGACACGTGGGAGGACACCAAGGAGGACCTCGCGAAATATTACGCCGAGTTCGACCACCCGCTCTGGCAGAAGGTTGACGAGGTGGCCCGGAACCTCGGGCCGGCCGCGCGGGGCCACGGGGGCATGGATTTTGTGATGCGGTGGCGCATCATCGAGTGCCTGCGCCAGGGGCTGCCGCTTGATCAGGATGTCTACGACGCCGCGGCCTGGACGGCGGTCGGTCCGCTGAGTGAGATCTCGGTCGCGCAGGATGGCATGCCCCAGGCGATCCCCGACTTCACGCGCGGCGCCTGGGAAACGACGGCGCCGCTGGGGATCGTGACCTGAGGCGCGGGCCGGGCCCGCGCCTTCCGCCTCAGTCGTCGGCGCCGCTCTCGTGCATGTGGCCCGAGAGGTAGGAGTCGTACGCGGCCAGGTCGAGCAGGCCGTTGCCGCTGAGCCCGATCACGATCACCTGTTTGCGGCCGGTCTCACGGCATTTCTCGGCCTCGGCCACCGCGGCGGCGATCGCGTGAGCGGATTCCGGGGCGGGCACGATGCCCTCGGCCCGGGCGAATTGCACGGCGGCCTTGAACACCTTCAGCTGCGGAAACGCCATGGCCTCGATCAAGCCGAGCTTCAGGCAATGGCTCACCATGGGCGCCATGCCGTGATAACGCAGCCCGCCGGCGTGGATGCTCGGCGGCATAAAGTCATGGCCGAGCGTGTGCATCATCATCAACGGCGTGGTCGCCGCCGTGTCGCCGAAGTCGTACCGCAACTGGCCCTTGGTCAGCGAAGGGCAGGAGCTGGGCTCGACGGCGACGATGCGGCACTTCTTTCCTTCCTTGAGGTTGCGCTGCACGAACGGAAACGCGAGACCCGCGAAGTTGCTGCCGCCGCCGGCGCAACCGAAGATCACATCGGGCTCCTCGCCCGCGAGTTCCATTTGCCGGATTGATTCCTGGCCGATGACCGATTGGTGCAGGCAGACGTGGTTCAACACGCTGCCCAGGGAATACTTGGTGCCGGGATGGGTGACGGTGTCCTCGATGGCTTCGCTGATGGCGATACCGAGGCTGCCGTTGCTGTTGGGATCCTCGGCGAGGATCTTGCGGCCAAAGGAGGTCAGATCACTCGGGCTGGCGTGCACGGTCGCGCCGTACGTCTGCATGAGCAGCTTGCGGTACGGTTTCTGGTGAAAACTCACCTTCACCATGTAGATATTGCACTCGAGGCCGAAGACGCTGCACGCGAAGGCGAGCGACGAACCCCATTGCCCGGCGCCGGTCTCGGTGGCGAGGCGCTTGGTCCCGGCAATCTTGTTGTAATAGGCCTGAGGGATCGCGGTGTTCGGCTTGTGGCTGCCAGCCGGACTCACGCCCTCGTACTTGTAGTAGATATGGGCCGGGGTCTGCAGCGCCTTCTCCAACCGCGCTGCGCGCAGCAACGGGGTGGGGCGGTAGAGGGCATAGACGTCGCGCACCTCCTGCGGGATTTCGATGTGCCGCTCGGGACTCATCTCCTGCATCACGAGGTTTTCGGGGAACATCGCGGTCATGAGGTCCGGCGTCACCGGCTCCTTCGTGCCGGGATGCAACGGCGGCGGCAGCGGCTCCGGAAAATCGGCAAGCAGGTTGTACCAATGCGTGGGCATTTCCTCGGCCCGCAGCAGGAATTGAAGTGGCTGGCTCATGTGCGATGGGGGGTTGAAAGCGCGGGTCCATGTTGGGTGCCCCCCGGGGACCGTCACGAACGGAGTTGCCGCAACCTTGGAGAAATCCTGCGCATCTCTTGCGGTGCGGGGCGAGGCGACTTCCCGCCCACGACCAATGGCACCTGTCCTTCCTCTCGCCTTTGGGTTTTGGATTCCTGGTAGGGCGCGGACTCCGCTCCGCGCCGGGGTCACCGACCCAGTTTCATCACGATCCGGCGGCGGCGAAGGGACTCGCCGCCCTATCCCCGAAACGCCAGTCTTCGACTGGCGCCCGCCGGTCAGAGACGCGGCGCTACTTCCAGAGGCATCACCGCCAACTCGCAGTTGCACCCGGAGAGTATGGGGTGATCTCCGACTTGGTCGGTTTTGGCGCTCCGCTATGATAAGGCATGAGCCTGAGTGCTGCAACCGTCGCACAACCGCCTCGCCACCGGGACGAAGTCGACCGGGATTATACCCCGTTCCCTTTACGCCAGCATCGCCCGCAGGGCGGCGAGGTCCTGCTTGAAATGCGCCACCATCACGGGGCCGGTGCCGAGCTCCTTGTATTCGTGATGTTGCGAAAGCGGACCGGAAAAATCGGTCGTGCGCAGCCAGTCGAAAAAAGCCGGTTGCACGCACCCGGCCCCGAATTCGCACCAACGCGGAGCCCAGCCCTTCGCGCCTTTTTCCCAGTAGGCATCCTTGCAGAAAACCGCCACCATCCGGTCCTGCACGAGGCGGGTCTGGATCGGCCAGGAGAGACCGCCTTCGATCGTGGCGTGGGCGATGTCGAAACACACTCCCATGTCGCGCGGGTCGAGGTTCTGCATCATCGTCCACAGATCCCAAACCGGCGCGCCGACATAGTCCGCGCCCGAGTGATTCTGCCAACCGGCCTGCAGGCCCAGTTCGCGGTTGAACGCCGCCAGGTCCTTCAATGCGGCCCCCACCTCGGTCACCTTCTTCGCCGGGTTTTCGTGCCTCGGGTACTTCTCAAAGCCCAGCCGGTATTGCTTGATGCCCAGTTTCGCCATCGTGCGCAGGATCTTCTCCCCGGCCGGCGTGAGTTGGGTGATGTCGGTCGTGACGATGGTCACCTCCTTGCCGCGCCTCCGCAAGGCCTCGACCATCGGTGGCAATCCTTCCTCGACCTTTTCCGGGTCGATATGGGTGGCCTTCGCCCGCACGGGACACTCGATGCCATCCCAGCCGACTTCCGCCACCAGGTCCGCGGTTTGCTCCGGGGTGTAGTTCGCGAACGGCTTGCTGAACGCGATGATCTTGTAGTGCTTTTTCGGTAACGGGACGGGACGGGGCGCCGCTTTCTTTTCGGCGGCGGATGCCGGGCGCGAGGTCAGCGCCAGCGTCGCCGCGGCGGTGGTGGCCGTCATGAAGTTCCGACGGGACAGGGTGGGGGGCATGCCCGGGAGCCTGGTCGCGCGGGCCCGGCCGTGGCAAGCAGGCCGGGATGCAGCGATCACCCGGCACCCCGCCTCGACAAACGCTACGGGCCGATCTTCACTTGCTCTTGTGACCGCCCAGGAAGCCTTCAATGCCGACCTCGTCGCGGGAAAAACGATGGCTTGGAGCGACCCCCAACGCCGGCTTTCCCAACGCAAGAAAGACGAAGCCGACTTGATGCGCCTCGCGGAGGATTTTCCCGAGGTGCGGTCGCTGCTGCCTGAAGTACTGCGCCGCCAGTTGTGACGTAACGCGACCGTCCAAACTCATGTCGAGCAAACCCATCCCCGGCTCCAGCGGCGCAGTGCTCACGGACCTGCCGTCGCCCTATGTGCCGCACGCGGCCACCGGCCTGCTGCACCTGCCGCGTTTTCTCGCGAAATGCCGTTACGTGAAACAGCACGGCGCCCTCCCTCCCAGTTACGCCAAGAATTACAAGCGCGGGTGCGATCGGTTTCTCTGCCAGCACCTCGGCCTCGAACCCGCGGCAGTCGAGAAGATCGTTCTCGAAGCCGCCACCAACGATGAAATCGATGCGCGCCTGCAGGCGCTCCTGCCCGCCGATGTCCGGGCTCCCATCTGGAACCGCCGCTATGTGCAGATGGGCATGACGACTGCGGGCCGGGAATTCATCAAGGAGGCGCTGACGGCGATGGGCTGCGCCGACCGGGCCGACGAGATCAAGAGCGTACCCGACCTGATTGATTTCGACGAGGGTCGGATCGCGTAGCCGGCGGGTCCGTAAAAGCAGACACAATACCGATCGGTGAGTGTTGCAGGGGCGCATCTCTCGTTGGGCGGTGATGCCTCTGAGCGTAGCGCCGCGTCTCTGACCGGCGGGCGCCAGTCGAAGCCTGGCGCTACGGGGAGGACCGAGCTCAATGCCGCCGTCAACCGGGAGATGCGCCCGGGTTGAAGCGGCTTTCTTCCGCCTTGAATCGCGATGGGTCAGATACCCCGGAGCTTGCTCCGGCTTCGGGACGCAGTTGGCGCGGAGCAATCTTCCGGGGAGCGCCTGCGTCTCGCAGGCAGCCCTCGGCTTCCTGCCGAGGGCATCGGAGGCTGCGGCGAGACGCCGCAGCCAGCACCCGAGACGGGTGCCTGTCTGCCGTGGCGGCACAGGCAGGCGCTCCCCGGACCAGAACTGGAGACGGTGGTACATGGATTTTCGGCAATGCCCGGGGGCTTGCCCCGGGGATTTTTGCTCGAAAGGCGCGCCAAAGGCGGGGCGGCGCGTCCCTTCGCCGCCGCAGATTCCCACCGACCTGCTTTGCGTCGTGCCCGGCGCGGAGCGGAGTCCGCGCCCTACCAAAAAACCAAGAGACCAGGGCGGTCCTGCGGTGACCGCGCCTGTTGTTTCGTTCCGCCGTTGCCGGACTTCCCGGTTGGCGCGTCAGATCAGCGCCCAAGGCGAGCGCATCGGGCGGCGGCGGAGGCGGTTGGCCATGTCGTCGCCGATGAACTCTTCCTTCACCGGATCCCAACGCAGCTTGCGGCCCAGCGTCATCACGATCTGGCCGAGGTTGCAGACGGTCGCGGTGCGGTGACCGATTTCCACGTCGGCGATGGGCCGCTTGCGCGTGCGCATGCAATCGAAGAAATTGTCGTGGTGGTTGGTGCTCAGCTCGAGCTGGATCTTCTTGCCCGACGCCTGCATCTCACGGAGCAGATCGTTGTTCGAGCCGCTCATCTTGCCGCGGGAGATGTCGAGCCAGCCCCGCTCGCCGACGAAACGCACCGTGCCGCCGCCCTCGTAGCGCGTGCGGCAGTGCATCGGGATGCCGTTGGCGTAGCGCACGGTGAAGTCGACGTTGGTCGAGTTGGAGAAGAGCCCGGTGCTGGGGAACTCGCCGTGGCCCTCGATCTCGACCGGGCCGCCGTTGTCGGCATTCATCGCCCACTGGCCGATGTCGAGGTAGTGCGCGCCCCAATTGGTCACCTGCCCGTTGGCATTGTCCATGATGAAGCGGAAGTTGTAATGGTAGCCCAGCGAGTTGAACGGTCGCCAGGGCGAGGGCCCGAGCCAACGGTCCCAATCGAGCCCCGCCGGCACCGGCTCGGGTTTCCAGGACGCGCCGCAGTGGCGGTTGTTGGGCGGGATGTAGACGTCGATGCGATCGAGTTTGCCGAGGCCGTCGTTGCGGATGAATTCCGCGACGTCGTGAAACCGCTTCATCGAGCGGTGCTGCGTGCCGTGTTGGGCCACGCGGTTGTATTTGCGCGCGGCGGTGACCAGCGCCCGGCCCTCCTCGATGGTGAGGGTCAGCGGCTTCTCCACGTACACATCCTTGCCATTGCGCATCGCGTCGATGGCGACGAGGGCGTGCCAATGGTCGGGCGTAAGGACGAACACCGCATCGATGTCGCTGCGTCGGTTCAATTCCTGGAAGTCGGCGTAGGCCTTGCAGTCCTGGTTGCCGTAGGCCTGGTTCACCATCGCGGCGCTGTCGTCGCGCCGCTCCTGGTCGACATCGCATACGGCGAGGATGCGGATTGACTCCGGCGAGCCGAGCAGCGGGCCAAAGTGGCTGTCGGAGATGTTGCCGCAGCCGACGATTCCGACGGTGATTTTCTTGCTCGGCGCATTCTGCCCGCGGAGGCCGGAAGGCAGGATGAGTGGGCCCGCGGCGACGGCGGTCACAAGGCCCGACTGTTTGATGAACTGGCGGCGGCTGAGGGTGTGGATCGGATTCATGGCGCGTCAGGCTTTGGCGGTGGCGAGATGTTCGAGGGCGCGTTTGGCCGCTTCCTGGACCACCGGTCCCTCGGAAGGGTTTTCCTTGATCCCGGCGAGCACGGCGCGCGCGGTGGTGTCGCCGCGGAGGGCGATGGTGCCAATCAGGCCGGCCTTGGCCACGCCGCTCAGGGATCCGAGGGCGTCGCGCAACGCGGCGGCGGCCTCGGCGCCGGGTATGGGGGCGAGGGCGTACCGCGCCGCCTCGGTGGATTTGGGGTCGCGCAGGAGCGGCGCGAGCACGGGCACGCTCTTCGCACTGCCGACCAACGCCAGCATCTGGCAAAGAAACGCCCGGCCGGCCTCGGTGCAGCCGGGTCGCCCCAGCGTCTTCAGGAGGTTCTCCTCCGCCCGGGCCCGTTCCTCCGGCGGGGCCTTGATCACCTGCTCGCGCACGCTCCACGCGAAGCTCCGATCGGCGCCGTATTCAAGCCGGGCACACGCCTCCCAGGGATCGGGGGTGGGGCCAAAACTGGACTTCTTGTCCGCCTTGCTGACAGCAGCCTTGGCGGGGTTCTTGGCGGTTCGTTTTTTCTCACTCATAGGATGGCAAGGGCTGGGGGTCAGCGATGAGGCAAAGCGGGCGGGCCCGCAAGGGCATTCCCCCCGCCGGTGAAAAACACGGACGGTGAATTCTTCTTTTGCAGTTTTTCGCGCATTTGCTAATCCTGCGTTTCCATGGTCAAAGGTCAGCGCGTCGTCTGCATCAACGATCTGTTCTCCCCCACCGTCCGGGCGCTCTACCAGCAGCTCCCGGTCAAGGACAACATCTACACGATTCGCGAGGTGTTCCTCGGTCGCGAGAAGATCGTGAAGGGGGGCGACACCGCCACGGTGGGGCTGCTGCTCGAGGAGATCGTCAACCCGAAGGATCCCTTCCACCAGGGCGAGCAGGAGCTGGGTTTCAGCTCGGAACGCTTTGCGCCCCTCAACGAATTGCCCGACGAAAAGGTCGAGGTCGAAGACGTCGTCGGGGTCGGGGCGTGGGCGCCGGTGTAGCGGCGCGCGGTTTGCGGCGGCGAAGGGACTCGCCGCCCTCCCTATCACGAAAAACGGCAGGGGTGGGGCGCGGACTCCGCTCCGCGCCGCCCTCAGCGAATGGTCACGCGGATTTCCTGCTGGTCGACCGGCTTGACGGAACGGGCCGCGGTCACCGGCACCAACACGAACCGCAACCGCGTCGAACCCGTCGCCAGGGCCAGAAACGACACCGTGGCACCCTCGCCCTCTGCCTGCGGCGGCAGGAACTCCGTCTGTTGCCGGAGGTAGCGGGTGTCGTGAAAGGATATCTCCCACTTCAGGTTCGGCTCCGCAGGCGGCAGCGTGAACGCGACCAGATTCGCCAGCCGGATCGTGATGGTACCCGTCTTCTTCGCCGGGTTCAGTGCCACCGCCACCGTCCCGATCGGCTTAATCTCGACGGGCTGGCTGGCGCAGCCCGCCAAGGCGAGCCCGCCACCGGCCCACGCCAATCCGAGGAGGAGTCGGAAAATCATGCGCAATGGGTCCGATCCCCCGGAGCTCGCCCCGGCTTGGCTTGGCGTAGGAGCGGCTTGACGCCGCGATTCGTGGGATCTTCGCGGCGTAAAGCCGCTCCTACGCCGGATGGTGAGAATACTCTCATGGTGGTTCGGTCAAATACCCCGGCGCCTGCTTCGGAGATGCTTCATGCCATCAGGGTAGGACAATGCGGAGGGAAACAAACGGCGAAGTCAGGGTCCATCGTGTCTGCGATCGGCCGGCTTCGCCGTGCTGCCGGGGTCACGCCGGACCCCGCCCGCGTCAGGCCCGGCGATCGAAGTAAAGCCCGCGCATCCCGTCCTTCGGCGCCACCAACAGCCACTCGAATTGGGTCGCGGTGAGCGTGGCCACGGCAAACTCCTCGCCCTCGGTGTGGCCGTCGCCAAAACGGTCGCGCCAGTAGAGGATGGCGCGCTTGGCGCCGGCGGTGTTCAATTCGGCAATCAATTCGGTGGCATCGGCCACCTCGACGTACTTCGTCGCGCTGCGGCCAAAGGACTGGGAACTGACAAGACCTATGCGTTTTTTCATGGGAGGAAGGGTGGGAATTCTAACTCGAGGACGGAGGATCTCCAACGTGCAGGCCGGCGGCGGCAGCGCGATTAAAATTTCGACCGATCTCACTCCGGCACCAGCTCCGGCACGATCGGCCGGCCGATGTCGCGGCGGATCGATTCGAGGTTCTCCCGAATCAGCGCCCCCATTGTCTCGCAGCGGAGGTAGTCGCGGCGGTGGTAATGCTCGGCCAGCGCTTCCCGCAGCAGGTGCACCTTTTCCGGCGGGGCGATGGGATCCCGCACCATGTCGTGCAGCAACAGGCCCAGCCGCTCCGACGCCAGCGAGGCGCGGTGCAACATCAGGGTCTGCTCCTCGCGCCGGTACTGGTTGGCGGTCTCCGCATGGAGGTGTTTCGTGCAAAAGTTCACGAGCGGCGTGTTGTCCTTGAAGAACTGCGGCAGGTAGAAGTTCTTCCGACCGTCGTAGCTTTGCTGGTCAAAATCCATCGCCCGGATTCGCAGCTGCGCCTCCTCGAAATCCGGCGTCACCACGAACACAAAATTGTACGAGCGCATGTCGCCCAGCAGGCGCACGAAACACCGTTCGTTGAACTTCACCAACTCCTTGGCCACCCGGATCGGCTTCATCTCCTTGCGCCGCCCCAGCCAGTCGCGGATGTAGATGTCGCCCGGAATCCCGGCGACATGCTCCTCCACCAGGGTCTCGCCAAAGGTGAGAAAGTTCAGCCGGTTGGGCGACAACAGGTGCTCGAGCTCCAGCCCGTAGATGCGGGAGGCATCGGCTTTCTTGACGTAAAAGTAGTCCTGATTGTCGTTGTAGGCGTTGACGATGCGGATGCGAAACGGCGTCGAATTGCCGAAGGTGCAGAAGTCGACCCGATCGACATAGAGGT
Organism: Opitutales bacterium; assembly: GCA_038249085.1. Taxonomy (GTDB): domain Bacteria; phylum Verrucomicrobiota; class Verrucomicrobiia; order Opitutales; family Opitutaceae; genus ER46. Next base: position 1,228 of record JBBRWR010000154.1, on the reverse strand, counting down.
GGTCGACCACGGAGAGATCGCCGTCCACCTTCAGCCACGCATACACCTCCTTCAACGCCTCGTTGAGCGCCGACATTTCGGTGGCGTCGTAGATGACGGTGTCCCACAGGGTGGGTTTGCCGGTCTCGTCGGTCAGCGGGATGACCTCGTGAAACGCCCGCAGCCGTGCATAGGTGATCGGCAACTCGCGTTCACGGCGGTACCGCCGCAAATATCCGCGTAAATCCGGCCGGACCGGAAAGCTCGGTTTGCGCTGGGTGGGTTGAGGCGTCGTGGAGCCCGGATCTGCCATGGCCCCAGCGTGGGGCCGGCGGCGTTAACGGCGCAACCGGCAATATGAAACCTATCGGAATCCAGGGCGACGGCGGAACCGATTATTTCGCCCGCCGGCCCTAACGGCACTGCGTGCCGGGATCAGATGCCGCGCCGCTTCACTACGGCGATGGACTGCCCAAACTCGACTGTGCCCACCGCCGCTCGACCGTCGCTGTACCGAAAACTCTTCACCAACTCGATCCACGGTTCCGGCCCGTCGTGCTGGGCGGTGACTTCGAGGTCGAGATGCCGGCACCAAGCGTGGATGGCGTCCTTGCTCACGAACATGTTCAGCACGCGGTTTGGATTCGAGTCGGCCACGGTCAGTTCAAACATGGTCCAGTGCGACGGCACGGCGAAGTCAAGGTAGCTGAAGACGATCCGCCCGCCCGGCCGCAGCACCCGTTTTGCTTCTGCGAGATACTTGTAGCTGTCTTCATGCAGGAGATGGGTGAAGACGCTGAAAAAACACACGAAGTCGGCGCAGGTATCTGGGGCGGGAATATCCAACCCCGAAGTGGTGTTAAATTCCCAGTCTTCCCGCCGCGAGATCTTCCGGGCGTACTCCGGGAGCTCGGGCAGTATATCACTGCCCCAATACTTCCCGCGCAGGAACGGGGCGAGTTTCACCGCCAGCCGTCCGCTGCCGCATCCAACATCAATGACGTTGTGTTCCGGCTGCAGCCCGAGCGTGCGCAGGGTGCTGAACTCGAGCATCCCGATCGCCTCCGACTGCCCGCCCACGATAAGGTCCATCGCCACCTCCTCGCCATGCGCCGTGACGAGCCGCGTGAGGGTCTCCCGGTAGGAGGCGAGGTAGTCGGGTCGGGTCGGGTCGGGTCGGGTCGGGTCGGGTCGGGTCGGGTCGGGTCGGGTCGGGTCATGAGTGAAGCGAGCCGGTGCGAAGGCGAGG
>JBBRWR010000153.1:0-16007 GCA_038249085.1 Opitutales bacterium | reverse complement strand
CCGGGAAATTTCACCCTCTCCTCTGCTGGCAGCCCACAGCGTGGGCGGACACATACCGTGTACGCGGAGCCAGCAATCATTCCCCGGCTAAGGCAAAACCGCCAAGCGGTTTTGCTTTTAGCCCGCATGAACTCGAGATTTTCGCCGAAGCGGAAAAATTTGAGGGGGAGAAGGAAGAGACATAAACAGAAAAGGTATGAAAAGTGCGGGCTAGGGTTGGCCCCATTGACGGAGCAACCCCTCGATTTGATCGGGCGGCAGGGATGATGCGCGCAGCCAGGCCGCGGCGGCGGCAGGATCGGTGCGCAGCCATTCCCGGGCCGTCCGCTCCACCCGTTCGTTGGGACGGTCCGAGCGGGGCAGCGCCCCCAGCCAGCGGGCCGCCTCCGGTGGCGATACCGTCACCAGCGTCTCCCAGAAAACCTCCAACGCCCGGTCGCGGGCCGATCCGCCGGGAAGCCCGGCGACCCACTGCCCGATGCTCAACGGTTCCAACGCCCCGCGCTGGCGCACGTATTCGATCATCGCTTCGTCGTGCGACCGGCCGGAGGCCTGCTCCGCCCACCAGGCGGCGAAGCGGGCGTCGTCACCGGCCGCCACCACTTCCGCGACCGTGCCGCCCGCGCGCCGGCGCTGGGCTCCGCCCTGGGTATCGGGATAGACCGCTCCCCGCCTCGCCACTGCGATGCCCAGCCCGGCATCCAAACCGGCGATCGCGGCGGTGTGCGCTTCGCCGGCGGAGAGTTGGTGCGTCCAGGCAAACGCCGCCTTCGCGTCGACCGCCACCCAGGTCTGCGTGATCGCCGTGATGAGCAACCACCGATCCCGGCCCGGAGCCAGGGCCTCGGCGAGCTTGATGGCCCGGCGCGGATTCGTCTGCGCGATCTCGAAACCGATCTGGGCGGTCAGGCGCTGCCGGACCTCCCCGGCGGGCAGCTCGCGCAACCAGGCCTCGGCGCCTTCGTTGTCCCGGCGGGCCCACGCCGCCCCGGCCAGGCCCAACATCTGGTCTCGCGCCGCGTCCGCCGGCTGCGCCCACAACCGGTCCACGGTCGCCCGCGGCGCCACCGCCACCCGCTCGTCCGCCACGACCCGGCGCACGATGATCGCCGCCGCCGGATCGGGAAATTCAATCGCCCAGCGCAACGCGAAATCCCCCTCGCGCCGCGCCAAAGCCCGCGCCCCCACCTCGAGGGCGGCCGTCTGCGCCAGTCCGGGGGCCAGCTTCAGCCCCAGCGCCACCGCCTCCAAAGGGCGGGTCGCCGCCAGGGAGGTGGCGACCGTCCGTGCCAACCGTTCGCGCGCCCCCCGATCGCCCATCGCCTCCAGGGTGCGCGCCGCCCCAGCCAGGTCTCCCGCGCCGGCCTGCCGGAGAACCGAGGCGAGCACCGTCGCTTCCGCCGGTGCCAACGGCGTTGCGCCCGGTCCCCCCGCCATCGCCGGCATCGCCGGTCGCCGGAAGCGTGACGCCTCGCTCCGGTCGGCTTCGCTCACGCACCCGATCACCACCAAAGTCATGACCACGGCGAGGACGAGAAGGAACGGAAGGCGGGACAGCGGCATGGGGAGAGGGAGGCAGAGCACGACAAGCAATCACCCCGCTGCCCCCAGCGCAACCCGGGGCCGGTCCGGCGCGAAGGCGCATCTGGCAGTTGACGGTGATGCCTCTGGGAGGAGCGCCGCGTCTCGGACCGGCGGGCGCCAGTCGAAAACTGGCGCTACGGGGAGGACCGGGCTTCAAGGTCACCGTCAACCGAGAGATGCGCTCCGACGCGCCTTGATCTTTCCCTTTCCATTCCAAAGTTTCGCCGCCATTCTCGGAGTTCTCGTGCCGAAGCGTCCTCCGACTCCAGCGTCCCCGGTCGCGGACCGCGCCCCCCCACGCAACCTGGACGAGGCGCGCCTCGCCCTGGCTCTCGACGCCGCCTCGGCCTCGACCTGGGACCACGACATTCCCGGCCGCTGCGTGCACCTCGATGCCCGCTGGGGCCACATCATCGGCAGCAATCCGCAGGCCCACACCCTCGCCACGCGCCGTTTGTTCGCCCTCGTCCATCCCAATGATCGTTCCCATGCGATTGCCCAGGTCAGGGCCTGCTACCTGGGTCGGGCGACCCAGTTCCAGGTTGAGTATCGCGTGCGGCACGCCGAAGGAGAATGGATCTGGCTGCTCTCCCGCGGTCGCGTCGTCGCATGGGATGAAACGGGGTGCGCACGCCGGATGATCGGCATCAATACCGACATCACGGAACACAAGCGCGTCGAGGAACGACTGCGACAGCACGTTCAGTTTCTCACCGAAATCCAGGTCGCGACGGTTGAACTGCTGGATCGGCCGGATCAGGCGACCGTGCTGCAGGCGATTGCCCTCCGCGCCGCGATTATTTTCGGGGCGCACGCGGCATCGATCGAACTGCTGGAAAACGACGAACTGGTCACCCGCGTCGCCACTCCCGGGGCGGAGCGGCGCCCCGGGCAACGCCGGCGCCGCGACGAAGCGGGGCCCCGCTGGCGGGCCCTGCAAACCCGCGAGCCCGTGACCCTGGTCGAAAACGCCGGCGACCCACCGCCCGCCGCCGGAGCTCCGCCGGCAGCGACGGCGCTTTTCCCCATCGTAGCCGGGGATGCCGCCATCGGCCTCATCGGTATCTCGCGCGGCCCGCCCGGGCACGGCTTCACGCCCGACGAGTTGCAGATGGGCCGGCTCTTCGCGCAGATCGCCGCCGTCCTGCTCCGCAACGCCGGCATCTACGACGACGCCGTGCGACTCGGCGAGGCCCGCACCGCCGCGCTGCGCGAAAGCGAGGAACGCTACCGGACGCTGATCGAACTGAGCGGCGACGCCGTCTTCCTCCTCGCCTCCTCGGGTCGCATCCTCACCGCCAACGCGACGGCGGCCCGGATGCACGGCTACACGCTGGAGGAACTGGCGTCCATGCACGTGGGCGATCTCGACACGCCGGACAGCGCCCGGCACGTGCCCGCACGCATCCGACGGGTGCTGGCCGGGGAATCGTTGACGTTTGAGGTCACCCATCGTCGCAAGGACGGCACCCTGTTTCCGATCGAGGTCACAGCCTCGGCAGTCCAGTTGAACGGCGAGACCTATGTGCTGGCATTCGACCGCGACATCACCAAGCGCAAGGCGGCGGAAACCGCGCTGCAGCAGGCGCGCACGATGGAATCGCTGGGCACGCTGGCCGGCGGCGTGGCGCACGATTTCAACAACCTCCTCGGGGGGATGTGCGGTTACGTCGAGATCGCGCGCGAGCGCCTGCCGGCGGAGGATCCCGTGCGCCTGCTGCTCGGCCAGACCCTCGACCTGGGCCGGCATGCCCGCGATCTCGTGCGGCAAATCCTGACCTTCAGCCGGCGCACGATCGGCGAATACAAACCGCTCGATCTCTCCGCCACCGTGGCCGAGGGACTGGCCCTCACCCATTTCTCCCTGCCGCCAGGCGCCGAACTGCAAACCCAACTCGACCCCGCCTGCCCTCCGATCGCCGCGGATGCCACCCAGATTCATCAGATTGTGTTGAATCTTTGCACCAACGCGAGCCATGCGCTGCCGGCGACCGGCGGCCGGATCGTCGTCTCAGTCTCCCCCGCGGACGCTCCGGCCCGACTGGTGGCCAATCATCCCGCGCTGGCCGGCCGCCCCGTGGTCTGTCTCTCCGTGGCTGACAATGGCGGCGGAATGGATGCCGTCACGCTCGACCGCATCTTCGAGCCCTTCTTCACCACCAAGGAGTCGGGCAAGGGCACCGGCCTCGGCCTGGCGGTCGTGCATGGCATCGTGGGGGCGCACGGTGGCGCCATCGAGGCCACGAGCGAACCGGGCCGCGGCACGACGTTTGACGTCTACTTTCCCACCCTGCCGCCGGCGGCGCCGCTTCCGCCGGAAGAGGAACCACCCGCGGGCCACCAGGAAAACATCCTTTGGGTCGACGACAACCCCGCGACCGGCGAGGTCATCGCCCATCTGCTGCGGTCGTTCGGGTATGAAGTGACCCACGTCGCCAGCGCCCCCGAGGCGCTGGCGCAGTTCACGGCGACGCCGGATGCGTTCGCAACCTTGATCACCGATCTGGCCATGCCCGACCTCGACGGCGAGCAGCTCGCCCGCGCGGTGCTGCGGTTGCGGCCCGACCTGCCGGTGCTGTTGCTCACCGGGATGGTGGAACCGTCGCGCGAGGCGGCGTTGCAGGAGGCGGGCATCCGCGAAATCGTCTTCAAGCCCACGACCGGGATCGAACTTGCCCGCGCGGTGAACCGGCACCTCGCCCCCCGGAGGCGCCCCGCGACCTGACCAAAATCCGCCCCCGGTGCACTCTGGCATTGATCGACCGACTGCGACCGCGGCAAACTCCTCCCGCTCGCCTTTCTTCTCACCGGCCGTCCCCCGCACCCCACGCCGCCTTTCCTTTTTTTGCCACCGCGTCCTCCCCAGTCCCGCCCTTCCCATGCCTCCGCTCCTCACCCGCCGCACGTTCCTCAAGACCACCACCGCCGCCAGCGCGCTCTCGTTTCCCGCCGTCATCCGCTCCCAGCCGGCCGGCACGCCCTCGCCCGGCAACCGGCTCAACATCGCCATCATCGGCGCCGGCGGTCGCGGCGGCGCCGCCGTGCAGGGCATGAAGGATGAGAACATCGTCGCGATCTGCGACGTCGACGAGGAGCGCAGCGGCGGGTCGCTCAAATCCTTCAAGGAAAGATACCCCGAAGAAGCCACCCGGCACGAGGGCACGGCGCGCTTCAATGATTACCGGAAGATGTTCGACAAGATGGCCAACAAGATCGACGCCGTCACGGTTTCCACTCCGGATCACACGCACTTCCCGGCGGCGATGGCGGCGATGGCGCTGGGCAAACATGTCTTCGTCGAGAAGCCGCTCGCCCACACGGTGTGGGAAACCCGCGAGATGACCCGCCTGGCCCGCGAAAAGAAGGTCATGACGCAGATGGGCAACCAGGGCCACGCCGGCGACGGCTGCCGCATCCTCAAAGAGTGGGTCGAGGCCGGCGTGCTCGGCGAGGTGCGCGAAGTCGTGAGCTGGACCAACCGCCCCTTCTACCCGCCGTGGCGCGAGCCGATCGGCTCCTTCAAGCAGCCCGACCACTCGAAGCTCCTGCCGGTCGTGCCCAAGACGCTGAACTGGGACGCGTGGCTCGGCGTCGCGGCCAACCGGGAGTATGACCCGGCCTACCTGCCCTGGAAATGGCGCGGCTGGTGGGATTTTGGGACCGGTGCGTTCGGCGACGTCGCCTGCCACATCATGGACGGCGCCTACTGGGCGCTCAACCTCGGCGCCCCGACCTCCGTTGAAGCGATGTCAACGCAGGCGACCGACGTGGCCTGTCCGCTTGCCGCCGTGGTCACGAACCATTTTCCCGCGCGCGGCGCGATGCCGCCCGTAAAATACACGTGGGCCGACGGCGGGTTGATGCCGCCACTGCCCAAGGAACTCGAGTTCGGCCGCAATCTGCCGTCCGAGGCCGGCACCCTGCTCTTCGGCAGCAAGGCGACGGTGCTTTGCAGTTTCTACTACGAGACGGTGCGGATCATCCCCGAGGCCAAAATGAAGGACCTGGCTTCCAGCCTCCCGGCGAAGACGATTCCGCGGATTAAGGGGGACCACTTCGCCGAGTGGCTGCTGTCCTGCAAGGGCGGCCCCAAGGCCGGCTCGAATTTCGAGTATTCCGGGCCCTTCGCCGAGTCGGTCCTCCTCGCCAACGTCGCGATCCGCTCGCGCCGCCGCATCGAGTGGGACTCCGCCGCGATGAAGGTCACCAACGTGCCCGACGCGAATCAGTTCATCACGAAGGAATATCGCCCCGGCTGGGTGTGAGCCACCCGCCGGTCTCCTTCCCGGGCGCCAGGTTATATCAATCGCCGTGGCGTCTTGGACTCTTGGTTGGGCGCGGACTCCGTTCCGCGCCGAAATCGCCGACCGGATTGCATTACGCTCTTGCGGCGGCGAAGGGACTCGCCGCCCCACCCATGCGTCGCCGATGGAGCGTCCAGATGACCAGTGACGATGGTAGCGGCTGCCGCGAGCGTGAGAGCCTCACCGGGTCGGCGATCCGGCGCGGCGGATGTCGCTGAGTCCTTCCCGGGCGCCCGCGTGGTTCGGGTCGAGGAGCAGGGTTTCATTGAATTGCTCGATGGCTTCCGCCCGCCGGCCGAGCTCCCACAACGCGCGCCCCAAGATGTATCGCATCTCCGGATGCGCCGGCTGCAGCCCGACCGCGCGGGAAAAGTGTGGCACGGCGTCGATCAGGCGACCATTCATGGCCAGGGTAAGGCCCCACTTGAATTCGGCGTCGGCGAGGTCGGGTCGCTGGCGCTGCGCCTGCTCGAGCTGCTGCAGCGCCTCGGCCCCGCGCCCGGCGTTGGCCAGGGCCCAGCCGAGGTTCACCCGCGCGAGGGTCAGGCCGGGGTCGAGCTCCAGCGCCCGCTGGAAAGCCGCCAGGCCCGCGTCGTTCCGGCCGAGTGCCATCAGGGCCACGCCGAGGGTGTTGTGCGCGGCCGCAAAGCGCGGTTGGATCCGCACCGCCTGTTCGAGCAACGGCCGCGCCTCCTGCGCCCGCCCGAGCCGGTTGAGCACATTGCCGAGGCTGTTGAGGGTTTCCGGGAAATCCGGCTTCAGCTCCAGCGCCCGCCGCAGGTGCGGCAGACTTTCCTCCGGTCGGCCGGCATCGTCCAACACCGTGCCCAGATTGAGCTGCGCCACCCAACTGGAGGGATTGCGCGCCAGCGTGGCTTCATAGAGCGAGAACTCGTCGCGATACAGGCCGCTCTGCCGCCCGGTGAGACCACCGAGGAGCAGCAGGACGCCGGCGGACACGGCCGGGCCGCTCCAGCGGGGCCAGCCCAGAAGCCCGAAGCCACGCGCCGCCGCCGCCGTGAGAAACGCCAGCATCCCGAGGCTTGCCAGATACTGGAAGTGGTCCGCCACATAGGAGAACACGAACGGATAAACGTCCACGAAACCGAGCACGGGCACCAGCGTGCCGCCGAACAACAGGACCGCCGCGAGCGGCCCGCGGTCGCGCCGGCTCCACCACACCCCGGCAGCGAGTGCCGCCAGCGTCGCCGCGGGAAAGAGCCATTGCCACGCGACCTCGGCGTCGACCGTCCACCGGGGGTAGAAGAAGGTCAGCCCGGCGGGCCAGACGAGCTTGCCGAGATAGAACCAGACGACGCGCCCGGCGAGGAGCCCGCGCTCGATCGTGCTCAGCGTGAATTCCGCGCCCTTGGCCCCAATCTGAGTGTGCTCGAACCAGGTAGTACCAAGACCAGCCGCCACCCCGATGAACAACCACGGCAACAACGGCAGCACCTCGCCACGCCACGAGAGCCGTCCGCGCCGCCACCAGGCGATGACGAGGAGGGCCGCCGGCAACGTCGCAGTGACGGTCTTCGTCAGCAGCGCCGCCACGAACCAGAGGGTGGCCACGGCGTAGCGCGCCGGCCGTCGCTCGTCCTCGAAGCGCAGCCAGGCGAGCGCCGCCGCGAGATAAAAAACAGTCGAGAGCGTGTTCTTCTGCTCCGCAATCCAGGCGACGGATTCGACCGCCACCGGATGCAGCGCGAAGACCAGGCCGGCCAGCATCGCGCCAGGCACGGCCAGCCGGCGGAGGATCGCGATCAGCAGACAGGCAGATGTCGCGTGCCACAGCACGTTGATCACGTGATAGCCCAGGGTGGCGTCGCCCCAGATCCGATGCTCGAGCCAGAACGCCGAGTGCAGGAGCGGGTAGTATTGCTGCGTGACCCCGATCTCGAACCAGATGCGCCAGAGGCCAGACCACGACTGCAGAGTCACGTTGGTGACGTGCCCCGCATCGTCCCACAGGAAATCACCGGTCAGCGCCGGAAAGTAGGCGGCGAGCGTCACCCCCACGACGAGCGCAAAGACCGCCCTCATCGGCCAGCGCCCGGCCTCCGGTGCGGCCGCAGAAACGGCATGGGGTTCGGCGGGGCGTTTCGGTCGCTTCATTCGCGATGGCTCTGATACCTCGAAACTGGTCGATTCGGAAAGCTCAGGACTCCGAGCCGTTTCGACCCGATCAAGGCCACTGGCCGGTCGACGAGTTTCGGTCGGCTTGGAGTTGTGGGCGGGGTGCCCTCACCCCGCAGTGTGGTTGGTGGCCACTCCTGCGAGTGGCGGCGAGACAGTGATCCATCGATGATCGTTACAGATCGAATGAGGCCGACAGAATGAACTGTCGCGGATCGACGATGCGGTAGGTGGAGGCCTGTCCGTCAAAGAAAGCGGCCGTCTTCTGCAATCGGCCACCATTTTCCTGCACGTCCTTGACGTTGAGTTGGAAATTCGCCCGGACTCTGTCAACGAACAGCTTCACCCGGTAGCTGACGAACAGGTCGACGTGGGCGTCGGCTGACGAGTAAATCGGCCGGTTCGGATCGAGCTGGAGGATCTTGTTTGCGGCGAGGGTGAGGTCCATGCCGGGAGTATACCCAAGGCCGTAGAAACCGATCGACCCCTTGCTCGCCCAGCGCAACGAACCGCCCACGGTCATGTTCTTGAGGACCCGGTTCTCGGTGAGGCCGGCGAGATTATAGCGGGTGTTGAACTTGGTCGAATATTCGCGGATCTGGGGCTTGGGGCGGCCGATCGTGGCGCGGAACACGGCCATCGGGGCGTCGACGTTCCCGAGGAAGTTGTTCGCGGCCGTGGTCGTGGAAGTGTAGCCGGCCACCGTGTTGAAGACAGCGCCGGTCGCGCTCGCAATATTCCACCAAAGCAAATGGCCGGTGGCTCCAGTCGGGTTTGTAACCGGCCCGTTCGGGTAGGGAGTGAACACGCCGCCGATGGTGTAACCGGTCTGGGTGAAGCGTGGGTCCTCGAGGGTGGTCCAAACGGGCATGCGCGAGGCGATATAATCGTCCACCGCGGCGCCTGCCGCCGTGTTGATCGTTTGGGTCTTGGTGGCCGAAGCGCTGATGGTCCAATTCTTCGTGAGGTTGAGGTTGATTTCCACCTCATGACCTTTCGACTCCGCGTTCTGCACTGCGGCATAGGTGCCATTAGTGCCAATGGCTGCGAGCCCGTTATACTGGTCCAAGGGCATCTTGATCGCCGCGGCAATCTGCGCGTTGGTGGCGGTTCCGCCGGTGCCGAGACCGTTGAGCCATGCGGTGGTCTGGGTCCGCAGGTTATAGGCGTCGGTCGCGACAAATCCTTCATAACGCAAAATGCGTTGGGCCATCGTGCTGATATCGCCGTTGCGGAGATCGTTCTGCTTGAGGACAAAGTGATTGTAGCGGATGGAAAGCCGGCCATCGAGCATCGTCATCCAGAAACCGAGATCCTTGTTCCTGCCGGATTGATTGGGCAGTTGATTGAGGAACAGATCGTAGGCCGGACCCTGCGGGATGAAGTTATCCGAACGATTGTAGGTGAGGCTGAGGCCGCTGAACGCCTCGGCCACGAACCGACTGACCGCGTTGCCGCGGCTGATCGTGGACTGCAGGAACTTCAGGTCCCGGAACGGGCGGGCGACGAGCGAAGCCGTCTTGGTTCTGCCTTCGGCCAGGCGCCAGGGGCCCACCCATCGTTTGGACGCCGCGAAGTCGTAGTCCCGGAGGTCCGGCGTGAGCGTGGCGAGAGTAGCATTGCGGTCATACACTTTGTCCTGACGCAGGCCATAGGTGGCGACCAGGCGGCCACCGAAAAAGGTGCTCTGGAGCACGCCACCCGGGGTCTTGACGACTTCATTGAGGTTGATGAGACCGCCACCCTTATCGGGACTCGGGGTAAAGCCAATCGCGGACACGTCCTTGATCATCGCGCCAGCCGACGGTCCCCAGACATAGGGCACACTGCCGCCTTCCGGAAAATAGCTCGGGGCGTATTGAATGCCCCCGCCGACGGTATTGCCGACATAGTATTGTTCGCTGACCCGGGCATAGTTGCCGGGAACTTGCAGCGCGCCTGCGGAGCTAAGATATCTGGGATCATTGTTTGCATTCGATTGGTTGGCCAACGGAGCATTAAGGGCGGCATATTTTTGCTCCCAACCCTTGTCGAGGCCCAGCGCGGTATGCCGATAGGTCCAAGTGTAATTTTTCTGGTCCTTGTATTCATAATAGCCCAGGAGCTGCTGGGTGCCGAGCCACTTGCTCAAACCTTTGTTCTGGGAGAAATCGAGCTTGTAGACGGCCTGGGCCCGGGTGGTGTCCCACAGCTGGGGCTTGTTCCGCAGGAAGGGTTCGGAGCTCTTCAGATAGGGCCGGCCGAAGTAGGGGTTGGGGGTGCCGTCCAGATAAACCTGGTTCACGTCGACCATGAGCTGGCCGACATTGCTGTTCACGCTCGCGGGGCCCATGGGCTGGTTTTCCAACCGCTTGGCATCCTCCCGCATGAAGGTGAACTGGGCCGCCAGGGTTTGCTGGGGGGTGCTGAGGAGGATCTGGTCGAGCTGGACCATGTAGGTATTGTTGTTGTCCCAAGCCTTGCCGTTGCCCGCCAGATTGATGCTGGACCAGTCGTAGATCGACCGGTCATGGATGGGTCGGGCCACGGAATTGTAGAGCGGCTGTTGCGCGGCGGTGTAGGTGTCTGATGACCCCGTGGTCAAAAGGCCGAGGCCCGAGGCCGACGACGCAAAAGGGTCTGTGGTTGAAAAAATATTCCCTGCAGGTGTGGCAGGATTAGCGGTATACCGCGGCATGGCCCAGTAGGAAGCCTGGCCCGGGGCGCCGATCTGGAACATCGAGCGACTGTCCGCGCCACCGGTGATGAAGGACGGCGCGGCCGCATACGGCGTGGTGGAGCCGACGACGCCGAGATTGCCCAAGACCTGTCCGTTGGCGAGCGTGACCAGGCCGGTGACGGGATTCCACCCCGGTTTCCCGGCAGCGATCCAACCAGTGAAGTAGTCGCGCGGGGTCGTGAAGTTCGGCCGCACGGACGCGTTCTTATAGTTATACCAGGAGGCCGACAGCGTGGTGTTCTTAAAGGGCCGGGCCTTGACTTGGAAGCTGAGGCGGCGGGAGTCTTCGCCGGAGGGCTCGCGGACGAAGCCGGTGTGCTGGTTGGCATAGCTCGCGCGGACGGACAGCTTGTTTTTCAGGAGGACGCGGCTCACATCGACCGAGGCGCGCCAACCGCCGTAGCTGTCGCCCCGGGATTCAACCTTGGTGAAATCGCGGCTCGTATTGGCCGTGGCCGGGACCTGATTGACGGTGCCGGAGGCGTTGCCCAAACCGAAGATATTGGCATTCGGTCCGCGGCTCACCTCAAGCGAGTCCATCCAGAGTGGATCCACGGGCACGCGACCCGTGGTCTGGATGTTGTTGAAGGCGATGTTGGCGTTGCCGATGCCGCGCACCCGATTGGCGGTGTTCGGACTGAGGCTCACCTGGTCAACCACCGCGCCCGTGCGGTCGGTATCGAACTGGGAGTAGGAGTTGGTGCCCTCGGTGCTCGCCATGTAGTCGAACACGTCGTTGATATCGAGCATCGCAAAGTCGGCCATCTGCTCCTTGGTCATCACGGTGATCGACTGGCCCAGATCCTCGATCTTCGAGTTGAGCCGCGTGCCGGACATCGCGTTGGCCTGAAAATAGCCTTTGGTATCGGCCACAACGGTGAAAGGGGAAAGCTCCACGACTTCGTCCTTCGAGTTGTTGGCGGTCGGGGCGGGGGCGGGCGCGATTTGGGCGAACGAGGGGACGGTGACCGCGAGTGCCAGCAACGGCACGGCCAACCAGGAATGTCGTCTTTGGGGGATGTTAGGGTTGGTGTTCATGATGATGGAGGCGGATTTGATGGGGGAAAACTTGACGGGGGGCGGACTCGCAGGGCGGAGGGTGGGGAAACTGGGCGGCAAGCGGAAGCCCGCCAAGAGTTGACAGTCCAGCATATCCTGTTCCCCGCGGGAATTCATCCTCTATCCGGGCCAGTAGTCCCGGGATAATAACGATCGCAGTTTCGGACGGCGGTGCCTGGAACCGGGTGCGGTACCCTGGCAGCCCGTCGGACTTATAAAATGGCCGAAACTGACTTTTGGGGCACGCGATCATTTTAGGCAGGGGTGACCGGGCCGAAAATCGGTTTTTAGTCGGTGAGGAATTCGCGGGCCTCGTTTTATTCCTTTTTGTCGTTGGGCGCCACGCTCACGCGTTGGCCCACGAGCAACATGGCTGCGTCCACCGCCGCCTGAGCATTATACGACGGCTCGAAATGCTGGCCGCTGCCGGTCTTCATGATGGCGCCTGGCCTGCTTCGCTTTGTAGTCAGCTTGGTGGGCGCTGGCCAGTTCCTTGGCCCGCGCTTCGATGACCGCTCGAGCCTGCTGCAAAGCCGCCTTCCGGTCCTCCCGTCGCGTCAGTTCCGCGGGGATGTCCAGCACGTCTTTCCGCTCTTGGGCTTCCGCTTGTTCGGCCCGCTCCATCAGCTCCTGCACTTCGAGTTCCAACGGCGCCAGCATCTCGCCGGCCCGGGCGTCGCTCACGGCGGCGTGCTTGCTGGCATTCGCTTGGAACTTGCTGGATCTTGCTGCCGTCCACGCTGACCGGGCCGAGCCGGGTGAGTTTCAAGTGCTGCGCCAGTTGCAGCACGGTCACAAACGCCGCGTCGAAGGCCGCCTTGTTGGCGGTGTGAAAGGCGCAAATCGAGGCATGGTCCGGGTGGTGATTGGCGCAAAGATATCGCACCGCCACGTCGCGGTGCGTCGCCGCTTCGATGGTCCGCGAGCCGAAGCGGCCCGGGACGTGGCAAATACTAAGAAACCATATTCGCAGAATTATTCCGTAATATGATCGGCGGCTATATCGCTTCATCCCGCCACTCAAACGCCGGAGAAATCTGATCTTGGACGGATGGCGCAGCGCGCAGCGCTGCTTGAGCAGACTCTCGGAAGCGGTGCCTGGAACGTCGGGCGCACTGCCGGAGCGCAACGAACCTCGAAAACCTAAGTCCGACAGGCTGCTGGGGCCGGACCTTGGTCCGCGCCTGGCAGATCGGTCCGACCCACGGTTCGCCTACTCCCGCCAAGCCTTGCCGGCCTGGTAAGCCGCCAGGCGCTGGGGGGTAATGCGGAGCGACTGCTCGTCATGGACGACCTTCGCGTTGGCGAGGGCGCGCTCGGCCGTTTCCACGGCGTCCGCAAACTTTCCGGTTTCCGCCAAGGCGGCGGCGGCGGTGTTAAGATAAGTGGACGAGTTGGGATCCTTTTCCAACGCCTTGCGGGCCCAGACCAGGGCCTCGGGGCCATTGCGCAAGTCGTCCACTGTCGTCGTAGCCAGAACCCAGCTCAGGTAAGCGGCTAGATTGGGATCGAAGGCGGTGTCCAACGCGGCGCGGTACAACCGCACGGCCTCCACCGGGCGCTTCTGGCGGTAGAAGTTCGCAGCGGCCGTGGCGTAAAGATTCAATTGTTGGTTCGCCGGCATGCGTTGGATCCCCTGCAAGGTCTGCTCCGTGGCCCCGGACCAGTCGCGCCGGGCCAGCATGATATCCGCCAGACGCAACCTGGGGTAGGGAGAAGCGGGAGCCGACTTGACCAGCTCATCCAAGTCGTGCTCCGCATCAGCGAGATTACCCATCTCGATCTTGGTCAGGGCAATATTATAGAGGGCGTCGGCGGGAGTCTGGTCAAAGGCCACCTGCATGAGGAGGATATCCACCTTCAGGCTCTTGAGATCGTCGGGCACCCGGTAGGGAATCGTGCGCAGCCAGACTGGGACCACCTTTTCGGCCAACAATTGATACCCAAAGGTCTTCTTGACGTCGGCGGCCGGAGCCTGCGGGTTCAGTAATTGGAAGTAAGGGGCGATGAAATTCTCCTCGGAAAGAATGGCGATGTGGGTGACCTTGCGCTCTTTAATGAGCTTTTCGGCCTCAGCAAGAGACTGGGCCGCGAGGATCCGGCCGGCCGCCTTCAAGCCTTCGTTGTTCTCCCAGTAGAGTGTACCCAAGGTCTTGAAACGTCCGTAATAACCAATGCCGGTGGAACTGTTCGGACTGCTGACCAGCACGACGTCACCCTCGGGTTGCGACGCCCGGATGACGCGCGCGATGTCACGAAACAAGACCGAATTCGCGTCGGCCGGGGAAACCCGACGGTTGAGCACATCACTTCTGGAATTGATCACCCGAGCCACCGTCGCAAAGCCATACAGTCCGCCGCCGACCGCCAGCACGGCGGCCCAGCGCCAGGTCGGGCGGACCTTCGCGAAAAAGTAAGTCAACAACGCGATGACGAGACAAACCTGAGGCCCGCTGGCATTGAGGAGCCAGCGCGACTGCGACCACGCCAGGCAGACGGAAAGTCCCGTGATGATCGTCACAAACCAGAGCACGATGGGCAGACGGCGGGCCCCATTCACCAACAACACCACGGCCACGACCAGCGCGATGTTGTCGTAGAGGGCGAGGTCGAAGAAAGCCGGCCAACCGTTGCGGTTCATACTCCGCCACAGCGGCAGAAATTCCTGGATATGATCGTTGTGCAGGTGGGCGAGGAACGGATCGATCAACACGAAGACCTTCGTCCCCCCCACCGCGATCGTCGCGGGAGCCAGCACCACGGCCAGCGCGGCCCACGCCACCCGCCGCCACTTAATCCCCTCCGGTCGGCAGCCGCCGAGCCACCACTCGGAAAAACTCGCGATCAATTCACCCGCTCCGAGCCACGCCAGAGCATAAAACGGGTGATTCACCTCGAGACGCAGGCCAAAGTGGTTGGGCGCATATTCCAGGAGATAAAAGAACAGGCTGCCCACGGCGCCGCTGCGGCCCCATATCCGCCAGATCTGGCCATCAAACCGATCCCCGCGGGCTTGCGCCGCCCGCCCGCACACCAAGAGCGCAATCACACCCCCGAGGCCGACAAAGGCGATGGGGGGAATCACCGACGCCGCTCCGATCCAAAGTCCGACGGCGCCCCCCAGTCCCGAAAACACCGCCGCGCTGCGCGCCTCCTCCGCCGACCGGGGCAACATCGCACCGCCTTCGCCGTCCTTTGGTCGCCACCAGCCCCCGCCCATAAAACACGCGCCCAAGATCAAGGCGAAGACGGCGGAGGTAATCAGGCCATGATGGTCGACGTAGCTCGGATAGAAGCCCTCATAGATCCGACCATGGCCCACCATCGCCATCGCCACCAGGACTCCGATCATCACCCCTCCACGCCGGGTTGCCCACCCGGAGATCCCCACCATGAACCCAAAAAGGGTGAGGCCCGGCAGCCAGATTACCATGCGCTCGATGGCCTCCGTGATCGGGGCACCCGTCACCAAATGGTCGAGTTTGCCGGCCAGGGCGATGGCCCACGCCCACGCCGAGTTCCAATGCACCTCCCGGCCAAACGGAGCGTTGTCGATGGTGGTATAGCGAAGGCGAATGTCGTGCCCCTCCAGCAAGGCCAGGGCATGGCGGATCCAAGTCTCCGCATCGGCCCCAAAGGACGGAAACGCAGCGCGCAACGGCGTGGTCGCTTCGGTCGCACCCCGCAGCCCCAGCGTCCCGGCAATGGCCAGATAGTCGCGCACGTAGAACGCATGCGCCACGATGAGCAACCCCAAGACCAGCCAGACCGGCACCATGACCGCCACACGGCGGGAAACGCTTTCGTCGCTGAGTCTCATGAAAATGGGTGGAAAATACCGGAGGAAGATGAAAAAGCGGCAGCGGAACGGAAGCTGATCATAAGAGAAGCGCAACCGATGCAGCTTTGATCCAGCGCTGGCAAGCGGATAGGTGCAGGTGGCGGCGACCGGGCCGGGCGGGGTCAAAGGCGATTGGCCAATCTTTCTCTTTGCTCTTTATCCTGGCTGATGTCGCTTCGCTTGGTACTCTTTCGTCAGGGTTTGTCCGGGGGGGGGCAGAAAGTCTAAAAGAAAGAGGAAAGAGAAAGACTACGAGGCGAGAGAACGACTTTGCCACTTCCCCGCCGCCCCCCCCCCCGGGGGGGGGTGGGCGGGGGCCGGCGCCGGGACCGCGGGGCGGGGCGGGGGGGGAGGGGCAGGGGGG
>JBBRWR010000152.1:0-16110 GCA_038249085.1 Opitutales bacterium | reverse complement strand
CCCCGCCGCCTCATGCGCGTATCCGCTTCCCGGCGACTGCGATGATCCCGGCGCGCCGTCTTCCCTCGGGGCTTATCTTAGCGCCATTCGGGTCATGTCGCGGATCGCGTATTCAGTCGCGCCCACCACGGATTCCGCTCATGCGGCGTGCGGTGAAAGCCGTTCAGGTTGTGGCTGAATGCCGCGACCGTGCCGAGGTTCAGGTTGACGGCGAGCCGGCGATTGCCCGCATCAGCTTGCCGTAGACCATGAGCTTGACGTTGCCGATCGAGGCCGTCCCGCACCCCAGCTGCTCTCAACTGCCAGCCTGATCCGCGATCCGCGACATGACTCCGTCCGGCTCGACCCGCATCCCCGGGATTTCACCCACAGCAAAACGGGGAGAACCAGCTCGGTCCTCCCCGTTGTGCCAGCCTTCGACTGGCGCCCGCCGGCCAGCGACGCGGCGCTCCTTCCAAAGGCATCACCGCCAATGCGCAGACGCGCCCTCCTGCACGTCGACGCTCTCGCCCACTCTTGCCACGATGCCGCCAGGGGTTCGTGCTCCGGTGAGCGGTGCTCGCATTCCCCTTGCGGCCCGCTGCCCGTGCTACTCCGAGAAACAGAAACTTCACCGCCGCATCCCACCCGCCTGCCGCTCCGCACCAAACTCACGTGGGCGCTCGGCTCCCTCGGCGACAATTACGCGGGCAACACGATCAACCAGCTCAAGGACGCGGTCTACACCGTCGCCTTGGGCGTGTCGCCCGAACTGATCGGTTGGGCGCTGTCACTGCCCCGCCTGCTGGATGCGTTCTTTGATCCCGTGGTCGGCTTTTGGTCCGACCATCACCAGAGCCGTTGGGGCCGGCGGCGGCCGTTCATCTTCGTGGGGGCGCTGGCCCTCGGACTGACGATGACACTCTTGTGGCTGCCGCCAGCCCGCGCCGGCTGGAGCCAGCTCGCGCTCGCCGGGTATTTTCTCGGCGCGACGATGTTGTTCTACGCAGCGTATAGCGTCTTTCTCGTCCCCTATCGGGCCCTCGGCCTCGAGTTGACGAGCGATTACCACGAACGCACCCGCCTGCAGGGCTGGGGCATGATCGTCGGTTTGATGGGCGGGCTGGGTCTGCCCTGGCTCTACAAACTCGCGTTGGTGTTCGGCGGTGGCGGCGGCGGCATGCCCGTCACCCCTGAGGTGATTCTCACGGGGGCCCGCTGGGTGGGTTGTGGCGTCGGCGGGCTGATTCTCGTCACCTGCCTCGTGCCCGCGATCGCTTGCCGGGAGGCGGTCCGAACCACCTCCCTCGCGCCCAGGATTTCACCGCTCCGGGCGATGACGGCGACCCTGCACAACCGCCCGTTTCTCCACATGCTCGGCATGAATTTCTGCGCCACGGTCGGCATGTTCTCGCCGGTCACGGTCTTCCTCCTCGTCAGCATCTACTTTCTTTTCCGGGGCGATCAGGAAGCCGCCGCCACGCTCACCGGCACGTTGGGCATGGCGCAGATGCTCGGCTCCCTGGCCGGGGTGCCGGTCAACACCGCGGTCTCCGTGCGGACGGGCAAACGCGGCGCCGCCTTGTGCGCGCTGGCGATCGGCGCGGTCGGCTTCGCCTCGCTGTGGTTTACCCTTGTCCCCGCCCATCCGTATTGGGCGCTGACTTCGTATTTTATCATGGGCTGGGGCATGCAGGGCGTGTGGCTCATGTCCGCCACGATGAACGCCGACGCCTGCGACAGCGACGAACTCGCGACGGGGCACCGCCGCGAAGGGGTGTACGGCGCGGTGTTTGCCTTGGAGCAGAAGGTCGCTTTTGCGGTGGCGGCGCTGCTCGGCGGTTACCTGGTCAGTCGCTGCGGTTATGTGGCCAGCCAAACGCCGGCGCTGCCGACGCTCCTGCAACTCCGGACCACCCTCATCGTCACACCGCTGATCGGAATCAGCCTTGCGGCCGTCGCCATCGGCTTTTATCCCCTCTCCGGGACGCGACTCGGCGAGATCCAGCTCCTGCTGACTGCCCGGCAACGGGCATCGGGTGAACCGTCCCGTTGATCGCCACCTTTCGGATTCCATCGACCTCCGCCTGAATATTTCGATCCCGTGACCAAATTCCCAATGCGAGCCCGCTTGATTGACGTCGCCGCCCGCGCCGGCGTGGCCCCCAACACGGCGTCAACCATCCTCAACAACCGCCCGGACTCGTGGGCCTCGCAGGAGACCCGCGAACGCGTGCTGCGCGCGGCGAAGGAACTCAATTATCGCCCCAGCAAGGCCGCGCTCGGCGTGCGCCTGGGGCGTTATCACACGATCGGTCTGGTGGTGCCCGATCTGCACAATCCGTTTTATCCGGTCCTGGCGGATTACCTCGATCAGGCGGTGGCCGCCTTCGGTTACGACCTCATCCTCGAACATGCCCGCAACGACCTGACCGCGGAGCAACATTGCTTCCAGTCGATCCTCGACCGCCAGGTCGACGGCGTGGCGCTGATCGTGAGCGATCCCGAATTGCACCGGCCCTTCCTCGCGCGCCTGGCCGCCAGCGGCCCGCCCGCTGTCGCCCTGGCGGCCAAACCCGAAGTCTCCCTGCCGCTCGACTCGGTCGTCAGTGATTTTTCCGAGGGTTTTGTCCAGGCGATTGATCACCTCACCGCGCTCGGTCACCAGCGTTTCGCCTTCCTCTGCGCGCTGGCCAAGGGGCAGGACGACGGCAACCGCCCGGCCCTCTACCGCCGCCTGCTCGAGGCCAAGGGCATTGCACCCGCCCACATCCACTTCGAACGCTGCGAGCACCACATCGCCAGCGCCCGCGACGCCTTCCGGGATCTGCTCCGCCGGACCCAGGGCAACCGACCGACGGCCTTGATCGCCCTCAATGACCTTTCCGCGATCGGGGCGATGCGCGCCGCGGCGGATGAAAAGTTGAGCGTGCCGCGCGACCTCTCGGTCGTGGGCGTCGACAACATCCCGCTGGGCGAATACCTGCCTGTGGCGCTCACGACCATCTCGCAACCGATCAAGGACATGGTGGCGCGCACCGCGAGCCTGCTGATGCAGCGCATCGACGGGAAGTCGTCCGCCCGACCGTCGCAGACGGTGTTTCCCACGGAGTTGCTGGTCCGCGAAAGCACCGGCAAACCCCCGCGCCTCGCCTGAGCCGTACCCGTGCATTCGCAGTACGTTCCACCTCTGCTAACGAAGCCACTGCAAGGTGGGGCGCGTTGTCGGGCGCATCTGCAAGTTGGCGGTGGCGTTGAGCTCGGTCTTTCCCGTAGCGCCAGTCGTCGACAGGCGCCCGCCGGTCAAAGACGCGGCGCTACTCCCTGGGGCATCACCGCCAACCGACAGATGCGCCCCGCGTTGTCCCCAACGCGCCTCCGTGCGTGCACTCTTACGTTCAGCGCGTAGAGGTTAACGCGCTCCACCTCGAAGGCATCGTTAGGCCTGATCCAGCGTCCCAACGCATTCGGACTTCACTCCACCCTCGCATGGGCAGGGCAGGGACTCTGCTCCGCGTCGCAAACCCTGAAGGATGCTCGTTACGTCCCAACGGCGGGGAAGGGACTCCCCGCCCCACCGCTCACGAATTTCGGTATGGGTGGCGAGTCCCCCCGCCGCCGCCGCGGCCTCGAGTTTCACCTCCCTTCTCTTCCGGCGCGGAGTGGAGTCCCCCGCCCTGCCAGGGGCTCAAAACGGTGTGGTGATTGGCAGGAGGCGCCGGATGGGCCGGCCCGCCCCGCGGCCCCGACTACTTGCCTTTCTTCTTCCGCTTCCCGTCGGCCGCCTTGCCTTTCACCGGCGCGATGGCGTCGGAGTCGCCGTACTGCGTGCGCAACCGCCCCAGCTCCGCCTTCAGGTCGGTCACCGTCTGCGCGTAGGCGAGTTCCGCATACACGCTGCGCAACTGGGCCGGATCCTTCGCGTTGTCGAACAGCTCCCATTCCTGGGTCTCATAGAAGTACGCCATCGTATAGCGGTCGGTGCGCAGCCCGTAGTGCTTCGCGACCCCGTGGCCCGGGTCGTAGTAATGGTAATAAATGCTCTGCCGCCAGTCCGCCGGCGTCTGCCCGCGCAGCACCGGCACGATCGAACGACCGTGCAGCCCGGCGGGGATCTGGCCGCCGGCCATCTCCACGAAGGTCTCGGCGTAGTCGATGTTCTGGATGAAGGGCGCGAACCGCGTGCCCGGCGGCACCACGCCCGGCCACTGGATGATGAACGGCATGTGCACCGACTCCTCATAAATCCAGCGTTTGTCGAACCAGCCATGTTCGCCCATGTAGAAGCCCTGATCGGAGGAATAGATGATGATCGTGTTTTCATCCAGGCCCTCACTCCGCAGCGCCTCGACCACCCGGCCCACGCTGTCGTCCACCGCCCGCACGCACCGCAGGTAGTCCTTGAGGAATTGCTGGTACTTCCACTTCACCAGGTCGTCGCCCGCCGGCTTGCGCTGCGCATAATCCGCGTTGCGCACGCCGTAGCCGGGTTCCTGCGCCTGCTTCGCGTTCACCTTGAGATCCTTGTCCAGCGTCATCGTCTTGGCGATCGTCATCGCCTGGTTCCGGGCCGGGGAGGCCCGATTCGCATAGTCGTCGAAAAGCGTGTCCGGCTCCGGCACGGTCACGTCGTCGAGCCAGGTGAAGTAGCGCGGCGGGGGCACGAAATTGCGGTGCGGCGCCTTGTGCTGAATCGCGAGGAAGAACGGTTTCTTCCGATCGCGGCGCTTCAGCCAGTCGAGCGAGAGGTCGGTGATGATGTCGGTGGTGTAGCCGGTGAACTTCTTCTCGCCGGTCGGGCTCTCGAAAACGGGATCGTTGTATTGCCCCTGCCCCGGCAGGATCAGCCACTCATCGAACTCGGGAATCGTGGTGCCGAGGTGCCACTTGCCAAACACGGCCGACTGGTACCCCGCGGCCCGCAGCGCCCGTGGATAAGTCCAGATGCCCTCCTTGGTGGGCTTGCCCAGCGTCATCACCCCATTGGCGTGGCTGTGCAAGCCCGTGAGGATGGAGGCCCGGCTCGGCGAACACAGGGAGTTGCCGCAAAAACTGTTCACAAAGAGGCCCCCACGCGCCGCGAGCCGATCGATGTTGGGCGTGACCCCCTGCGCCTGGCAGAACGCCGAGAGGCGCGCCCCATACGCGCCGATGGTCTGGATCGAATGATCGTCCGAGAAGATGAAGACGATGTTCGGACGGGCCTTGCCCGCGGGCGCGGCGAAGGTCGAGGAAACCCCGGGCACGATGAGCGAGCCGAGGAGGAGCAGCGAAGTTAGTTTCATGGCAAGAGGGTGGCCAACTGCACCCCGCAGTCGGCACCCCAAAGGTGAATCGGCTTCAGCGCCATGCGGCCAGCCTATACGACCCCGAATCCTCGGAACGGCAGCGCCCATCGACTTTTGCCGCGTTGGCCCCGAGCAGGGCACTGCTCCCGGCGCGGACGACGGTTCCTTCCGCCGCCCCCGGGCCCGGGAGTGACGCTCACCATTGTCGCCCGCCGGTTTTTTCGCCACCGCCGCAACTGCGCGCTGGCCTCGCGGGCCGCCGGTGTGGTTCGCTCTGCCCGCCGCTCCCCATCATGCACCTCCGGTCCCTCCCCGCCCTCCTGCTGCTCCCGCTCGTCGTCGCGCCCGCCCCTGCGTCCTCGGCCGTGCCCACCCGGTCGTTTGGCCGACTCTCCGACGGCGGCGAAACGCGGCTCTTCACCCTCCGGAACCCCGCGGGTTTCCAGGCGGAGATCACCGACCTCGGCGGTATCGTCGTGAGCCTGCAGGCGCCGGACCGCAACGGCGCGCTCGCCGATGTCATTCTGGGCCTCGCGTCGGCCCCGGAAATCGAGGCCAAGGCGGCCGGCTTCAACGCGCTCACCGGTCGCTACGCCAACCGGATCGCCGGCGGCAAGTTCACCCTCGATGGCAAGGTCTACACCCTCGCCACCAACAGCACCTCCGGCGGCGTGCCGGTGCACCTGCACGGCGGCAAACGCGGTTTCAACCGCATGATCTGGGAGGCCGAGCCCACCACGCGCGACGGCCTGCCGGCCCTGCGCCTGCGCTACTTCTCCCGCGACGGCGAGGAGGGGTATCCCGGCAATCTCAGGGTGGAGGTGGTTTACAGCGTCACCGCCGACAACGCGCTGCGCCTCGACTACCAGGCCACGACCGATCAGCCGACCCCTCTCAATCTCACCAACCACGCGTATTTCAACCTGAAGGGCGAGGGCCAGGGGGACATCCTCGACCACGTGCTCACAATCCAGGCCCAGCGTTACACGCCCGCCTCCTCCAGCATGATTCCGACCGGCGAACTCGCGCCCGTCGCCGGCACGCCCTTCGACTTCACGCAGCCGCATCGCATCGGCGAGCGCATCGGGGAAAAACATCCCCAACTCGTGCAGGCCCGCGGCTACGATCACAATTTCGTGCTGGATGCCGGCGGCCGGAGCCTCGCTCTCGCCGCAACCGTTTACGAACCGGCCTCCGGGCGGGTCCTCGAGGTCCTGACCTCGGAACCGGGCGTGCAGTTCTACACCTCCAATCATTTCAATGGGAAACTCAGCGGCAAGTCCGGCCGGCCCTACCCGCCACACAGCGGCTTCTGCCTGGAAACGCAGCACTTTCCCGATTCCCCCAACCAACCCGCTTTCCCCAGCACGATTCTCCGGCCCGGCCAAACCTTCCACTCCACGACGATGTTTCGATTTTCCACGCGATGAAATCCCACCTTCCCCTCACCCTCCTGACCGCCCTCACGGTTTTCGCTCCCGCGTTCCGCGCCGCCGGCCCCGCGCCCAACATCGTTCTGATCATCGCCGACGACCTGGGTTACGGCGATCTCGGTTGTTACGGCGGTCGCGCGATTCCGACGCCCAACCTCGATCGGCTGGCCCGCGAGGGCTTGCGTTTCACCCACGCCTATGCCCCGTCGGCCACGTGCACGCCGTCGCGTTACGCCTTGCTGACCGGCGAATATCCCTGGCGCCAGTCGCCGAAGAAAACCTCGATCCTCGACGGCGACGCCCCACTTGCGCTCGACCCCACCCGCCCCACCCTCGCGTCATTCCTGCGCGACCGCGGTTACGCCACCAGCCTGGTGGGGAAATGGCATCTCGGCCTGGGCGACGGCGTCACGCCGGTTGACTTCAACGGCGAGATCAAACCCGGTCCGCTCGAGGTCGGCTTCCAAGAGGCGTTCTTTATCCCCGCCACGGTCGACCGCGTCCCGTGTGTTTTCATCGACGGCCACCGCGTGGCAGCCCTCGATCCCTCCGATCCCATCGGCATCAGCTACCTGAAGCGCATCGGCAGTGATCCGGTCGGGCACGAACACCCGGAATTGCTCAAGTACGGGGCCGACCGTCAGCATGCCGACACGATCGTCAACGGCGTCAGCCGCATCGGCCACATGAGCGGTGGCCAGTCCGCCCGCTGGGTCGATGAGAACATCACCGACATCCTCACGCACCGCGCCACCGACTTCATCGACCGCCACCAGCAACATCCGTTCTTCCTCTACCTCGGCACCCACGACCCGCATGTGCCCCGCCTGCCGCATCCGCGCTTCCGCGGCAAGAGCAAGGCCGGCATCCGCGGTGACGCCATCGTGCAACTCGACTGGCTGGTGGGCGAGGTGCTCGGTGCCCTCGCCTCACGCGGACTCGAGCGCAACACCCTCGTCCTGTTCACCAGCGACAATGGGCCGGTGCTGTTCGACGGCTATTACGACGGTGCCACCGAGGCCAATGGAGACCACCGGCCCGCGGGCGGCCTCCGCGGCTGGAAATACCTGCGCTACGAGGGTGGCACGCGCGTGCCTCTGATCGCCCGCTGGCCCGGCGAGATCCCCGCGGGGGCCACCACCACCGAGATGTTTTCCCTGCTCGACCTGTTCGCCACGACGGCCTCGTTGCTTGGCCAGCCGCTCCCCGCGCGCGCCGGCACCGATGGCCTCGACCTCGCGGCCGCGCTCCGGGGCCAACACCCGGCGAAACCCCGCACCAGCACCGTGGAGCACGGTATCGGCAACGTGCTGGCTCTTCGTTCCGGCCACTGGAAATTCATCCCGCCCAACGCCGACACCACCAGCGGCATCGGCCGCGGGGCGGACCCGCGCGACCAACGTTTCGCCGAAGCCGCCATCGCCGAGCCGCTCCTCTTCAATCTCGCGGTAGATCCCGCCGAGACCACCAACCTGGCGAAGAAGGAACCCGCCAAGCTCGCCGAGCTCAGGGCGCAATTGGCGGCGATCCAGGCGGGCGCGGCGCAGTGAGCGGGACGGCTTTTTGCGTCAGTGGGAAAAAATGCGTGGCGGTTCGTGGATGGTAGGAGCGGGTTTATCCCGCGATAGGACCAGTTCTTCGCGGCATAAAGCCGCTCCTACTTCCACCCATCGGACGCCGCGACTTCTTGGGGAGAAGCCGGTTTGCCGCCGGCCCCTTCGCCTCAATGTCCGATGGCCGCACCGGCGAGCGCCTGGCGCGCCAGACCCGGACCGGAATAGTCGACGCTCAACGCGCCCGCCCCGCTGGCGTGCCGATAATAGATCCGCAGGGGGTGCCAGCCCGCCGCCAGCCGCACCGAGCCCTCGACCGGCGCGCCGGTGCGCGCGAAGTCGTCATCGATTACGCGGGCATCGTGCAGGAAGAGCGTCGCCCCGCCATCGCTCGTCACGTGAAACGTATAGTCGCCCTCGGTCGCCGCGTGAAAATAGCCGGTGAACGCCAAGCCGCCACCGCTGGCCGAGGCGAGCGGGGACGGATCCATCCTGGCCGCGGTCGCCGTCTTCGCCGCCTTCAGCGTGCGAAACTCCGGCACCCACGGCCACTCGCCCGCATAAACCGACACCGCGATCTTGCCCGCCGCGATCCCTTCGCCCGCCACGGCGGGAATCGCCGCCGCGTCGTAGGGCCGCTCCGCGCTGGGATCCGGCCGGCGCGCCTGCAGAACCCGCGCCTTCATCTGTGCCTGAATCCGCGCCATGGCCGGATCCGCCGCGAGATTGCGCGCCTGCTGCGGATCGTTCTCCACGTCGAAGATCTCGAAGTTGTCGCCGGCCGACTTGATATTATAGCGCACGCCCACATAGCGCTCGACCACCACGGTCTGCATCTGCTGTCGCACCCGGCCGCGATGCGCCGGCGTGAACGCCTTGTAGTCCGGCGTCTTGGTGCCGTTGAAATATTCCACATACAACGCGCTGCGACGCTGCTCGCCCCGGCCCGTGAGCGCCGGCACCAGCGAGACGCCATCCGAAGCCGCCGGCGCCACCACTCCGGCCACGTCGGCCAGGGTCGCCAGCCAGTCCCAATGTCCGGTCGGCGTGCGGTCAATCCGCCCCTCCGGAATCCGTCCCGGCCAGCGGGCAAACGTGGGCTCGCGCAGGCCGCCTTCCAGTGTGTCGCGCTTGATGCCGTCAAAGGGACCGAAGCCGGCGAAGAAATCGGGTTCGTACGCCTCCTTCAGATACGACTCGCGCGACGGCCCGTTGTCAGAGGTGAACACGACCAGGGTGTTGTCGTCGATCTTCAGGTCTTTCAACAATTGCAGCACATCCCCGACGGCCGCGTCGATCCGGCGGACGTCGGTCGCGTAGCGCTTCTGCACGTCGGGCCACGGCACCTCGGGCGTCGCGGGATTCCGGTCGTGATCCCAGGTCTGGCCCGCCACACCCGGATCACACCAGCCGTCCATCTTGCCGGTCGCCGTGTTGAGCATCGCTCCGGGTTTGCCCAGCCATTGCACCCCACCCTTCAGACCGCCGCCGGCGGGATAGGGGCAAGGCGGATACGCGAGCACGGCGTGCGGAGTGTCATAGGCGAGGTAGATGAAGAACGGCTGCGCGGGTTTCTCCGCCCGGTGATCAACGATCCACTTCTTGGCCCGCGCCGTGAACAGATCCGCGGTGTAACAAAGATCGAGATCGGGCGAGAGGTTGCGGTCGTTTTCCCATACCTCGCGCTTGTCCTCCTTGGGATAGTGGAAGTGGCCGTCCCGGTGCCGCACGTAACCCAGGTAGAAATCAAAACCCCGCTTGGTCGGATAGGCCGGCCACATTTTGGGATCCCCCCCGGAAGCCTCGCTCGTGGTTTCCCGCGCCAGGTTGGGCTTGCCGTCGGCGCGCCCCTGCAGGCCCCACTTGCCGAAGGCGGCGGTCGCATAGCCCGCCTGCTTCAGCACCGTGCCGAGCGTGTGGTTGTCGGCCAGCGCCTTGTCGAATTGGTTGTCGCGCACATTGGCGTGACCCTGCGTTACCCCGAGCAGCAGGGAGGCGCGCGACGGCGCACAGACCGGCGCCGAGCAATAGTGGTTGCGCAGCTGCACGCCCTCGGCCGCGAAACGATCGAGGTGTGGCGTGTTGAACGCGGCGATGGCGCGGTCGCCGCGGGCGGCCCGCTCGTTCTGAAACGACGGGCCGGTGTCACCAAAGCCGAGGTCATCGCAGAGGATGAAGATGATGTTCGGCGGCGGCGCCGCGGGGAGCGCGGTGGCGAGGGCGAGAGCGGTGAGGAGGGAGCGGAGTTTCATGCGCGGAAAAAGCAGGGTGGTCGAAAAACAGCGGCGAGCATCGAAAGGCCGAAGCCTCCCGGCACGCGAGGGCAAATTCCCCGGCCGATCCAACCCGGTCCCGGCCAACCCGGCGGTTTCGCGCGGGCGGAACCGACGGGGTATAGCTTCGATCGCAAGCCCAAAAACCACCCCCAATTAGGGGGAAGATCGCATCCAAAGCAGGGGACATTCTCCCCTACTCACGGCGTGAGACATCATCCATATACCGGATCTGGCATCACCGTGAAATCCCCCAGGGCAACTCTCCTCCTTCATCCATGTCCAAACCCTCTCTCCTCGTCTTCCTGAGCTGCGCGCAACGGGACCGGGAGGCCGCCCGGCACCTCGCGGAGGCGTTGCGCGGCTTCGGGCTGGAAGTTTGGCTCGACCCGGACGCTCCGACCGGGGGCGATGCCTGGGTCCAACAGACTCGCGATCGGATCGAAGCGAGCCTGCTCTTCGTGCCGCTGATCTCCGCGCACACCAACCTGCCGGACGAAGGCTACGTCCGGATCGAGTGGAAGCTCGCCCAGGAGTGCGCCCGCCACAGGGCGTTGGGCGCATCGTTCCTGTTGCCGGTGCTCATCGACGACACCCCGGTCGGCGAGGCCAGGGTGCCGGACGCCTTCCGCGCCGTGCCCTGGACGCTGTTGCCTGGCGGCCAGGCCCCGGCTTCCGACCCGACGCGCCTGCGCCGCGAACTGCAGGCCCGCCCCGTGGAATTGCGCCCGCCAGACGGGAACAGCGGCGTCGCCGCCGCCGGGCCCGAAACCGCGGCTGAACCCGCCGGCAGCCGCGAACCGTATGCAGGCGCGGAGTCGGAGTTGAAGCTGTTCCGGGCCTTGATCGATCGGTCCCGCGACGCGATCCACGTCGTGGATCCCGTCACCGCCCGCTTCATCGACGTCAACGAGAGCGGCTGCCGCGATCTGGGCTACACCCGCGCCGAATTACTGGCGCTCACGGTGCCCGATGTGACCGTGGGAGTTGACCAGGCGGCCTTCGCGGCCCACACCGCCAGCCTGCGGACGACGGGCCACGCGACCATCGAGGTATGGCAACGCCGTCAGGACGGCACCACCTACCCGGTCGAAGTCAGCCTGTCCCTGATCACGCATGGTCGGGAGTACGTCGTGGCCACGGTCCGCGACATCTCGGAACGCAAGCGCCACGAGGATCGACTCGCCCTGCTGAACACCGCCCTGCTGGCGGCGCCCAACTCCGTCGTAATCACCGACGAGCGCGGCACCATCGAGTGGGCCAATCCCGCCTTCATCCAGCTGACCGGCTACACCTCCGCCGAAATTGTCGGCCAGAACCCGCGCGTCCTCAAGTCCGGCCGGCACCCGCCCGAGTATTATGCCGAGCTGTGGCGGACGATCACCAGCGGGCGCAACTGGCACGGCGAGCTCATCAACAAACGCAAGGACGGCAGCATTTACCTCGAGGACGCGACCATTGCCCCGGTAAGAGACGCCGACGGAGTCATCCGCCATTTCGTCGCCATCAAACACGACATCACTGCGCGCAAGCGCGATGAGGCCCGCCTGCACGAGCAGGCCGAGTTATTGGACAAGGCCTCCGACTGCATCGTGGTCACCGGCCTCGACCAGCGGATCCGCTTTTGGAACCGGGGCGCCGAGCGGGTTTTCGGCTACACGGCCAGCGCCGCCCTCGGCCATACCACCGAGGACCTCGGCCTGATCCGCGACGCCGGGCAACTTCGAGCCGCCCGCACAGCGACGGCGACCCACGGCGAATGGCACGGCGAACTCTCGCTGCGCGACCGGCAGGGCCAACCCCTGGTGATGGACACGCGGCTCACCCTCATTCGCGACGCTTCCGGCCATCCCACGGGCCAGCTCAACATCAGCACCGATGTCTCCGAGCGGAAGAAGCTCCAGGAGCAGTTCCTGCGGGTGCAACGGCTTGAGAGCATTGGCATGCTCGCCACCGGGATTGCGCACGATCTCAACAATGTCCTCGCCCCGGTCGGCATGGCCGCCACCGTCCTCCGCAGCAAGATTTCCGACCAGGGCAGTCTGAGCCTGCTCGATACCCTCGAACGCTGCGCCGAACGCGGAGCCGGCCTGGTGCGGCAAATCGTGGGTTTCGCCCACGGGATCGGCGGCGAACCACGGCTCATCCAGGTCAAGCATCTGCTGCGCGACATTGCCGGCTTGGTCTCCGAGACGTTTCCCAAATCAATCGAATTCAAGGATGACGTTCCCGGTGAGCTCTGGCCGATCGTCGCCAATCCCACCCAGATCCACCAGGTGCTGCTCAACCTCTGCGTGAATGCCCGCGACGCCATGCCCCAAGGTGGCACGCTCCGGCTGCGGGCCGAAAATGTGGCGCTGGATGGAGCGGCCGCGCGGGACATCCCCGGCGCCCGCGCTGGCGCGTGGCTCGTCCTGCAGGTCGGGGACAATGGCACGGGGATTGCGCCCGAGGTGCGGCCCCGCATCTGGGATCCCTTCTTTACCACCAAGTCCGCCGACAAGGGCACC
Source organism: Opitutales bacterium (assembly GCA_038249085.1). Taxonomy (GTDB): domain Bacteria; phylum Verrucomicrobiota; class Verrucomicrobiia; order Opitutales; family Opitutaceae; genus ER46. Next base: position 3,074 of record JBBRWR010000152.1, on the reverse strand, counting down.
GGGCTCGGCCTGTCCACCGTACGAGGAATCGTCGAGACCCACCACGGTTTTATCACCCTGCAAACCGAACCCGGCCGCGGGACGTCGTTTTCCGTTTACCTGCCCGCGACCGAAACCGCGGGCGACGGCGACAAGCGCGATCTGCCCACGCCGTTTCGTCAGGGCAACGGTGAGCTCATCCTGGTGGTTGACGACGAGGAACCGATCCGGCGGTTGGTGCATACCGTCCTCTCCGCGCGCGGCTATCGGGTCATCGCCGCCGCCGACGGCATCGAAGCCCTCGCCCTCTTTGAGACGTGCGCCACGGAACTCGCACTGATCATCACGGATCTCGACATGCCCAATGTCGACGGGGTGGCCCTGGCCCGCTGCATCCGCGCCTACCGGCCTGACTTCAAGATTCTGACCATGAGCGGCCACGCCAATCAGCATCTGCGGGCCCAGCTCGACGGTTTTGTCGCCGCCTTCCTGGCAAAGCCGTTTCCCGCCGCGAAACTGCTGCAGCAAGTGCAGCAACTGTTGCACCGCCCAGCCAAGCGATCCTCCTGAGCGGCGCCTTGCAGGTTTCTTTCACTGGAACGTGGCCAGGCAAGGGGGGGCGTATCTCCAAGTTGACGGTGACATTGAGTTCGTTCCTTCCCGTAGCGCCAGTCTTCGACTGGCGCCCGCCGGTCAGAGACGCGGCGCTACTCCCAGAGGCATCACCGCCAACCGACCGATGCGCCCGGCGAAGGGCGAGGGTTCACTTCGTTCTGGCCGCGCGCCCTCCTTGTCCCATGATCCGCTCCGGCTCCTGCTCGGTCCGTCTTCCGCCGCGGCCCGGCTTGGGTTCCTCCCCTCCCCGCCCCTGTCCTCCCTCCCGAAAATCCCCATGCGCTCCCCGCTGTCCCGTCCCCTCCTGCTCCTGGTCCTGCTCTGCGTCTGCGGCGCCCGGGCCGGTGCCGCCGCCCCCGCCGTCGGAGCAAAACGCCCCAACATCCTCTTCATCTTCGCCGACGACGAGTCCTACAAGACCCTCGGCTGCTACGGCGCCGCCCCGGAGTGGGCCCGGACGCCCAACATTGACCGCCTGGCCACCCGCGGCGTGCGCTTCGAGCGCAGTTACCTCGGCGCCTGGTGCATGCCCTCGCGGGCCGCCCTGCTCACCGGCCGCCTGCAGCATGCCGTCATGAGCATGACCATGGCCGGCCAGTATCCCGGCAGCAAGTACGACCCCGCGCAATGCCCCTTCGTCCCCGCCCAGTTCCGCCAGCAGGGTTACCAGACCGCCCACATCGGCAAATGGCACACCGGCACCGACGCCGGCTTCGGCCGCGACTGGGATTACCAGATCGTTTGGAACCGCCCCGCCCATCCCGGGAACGCCGGCAATTATTACGTCGACCAAATCCTCACCTTCAACGGCGTCGACCGCCTGACCCAGGGCTACTCGACCGACAACTATACCGACTGGGCGATCGAATACCTGAACGGCCAGCACCGGGATCAGGACAAGCCCTGGTATCTGTGGCTCTGTTACGGGGCGATTCATGGCCCCACCACTCCGGCCGATCGCCATCGCGGGACCCTCGCCGGCAAGAGCGCGCCCGTGCCGGCTGACATTGTCGGCCCGTGGCCCGAGAAACCCGCCTACCTGGAAAACACCAAGGCCTGGATGATCGGCCCCGACGGCAAACCCGCCATGGCCAACAAGGCCCGGCGCGCCGGCAACTTCGACTCGCTCGTACCCGGCAAGTCCTACGACGCGTGGATCCAGCAGGTCAACGAATGCATGGTCGCCGTCGACGAGGGCGTGGGCCGGGTGCTCGCCGCGCTGGAAAAATCGGGCCAGTTGGCCAACACCCTCGTGGTGTACGCGGCCGACCAGGGCTACGGCCTCGGGGAACACGGGTTCAACCAGAAGGTGGCGCCTTATGATTCAACCGTCGCCTCCCCGCTGATCATCTCGTGGCCGGGCCGCATCCCGGAAGGCCGGGTCTGCAAGCATCCCGTCAACGCTCCCGATTTGGTCGACCTCTTCTGCCGCACCGCCGGCGTGAGCATCCCCTGGAAGACCCACGGCCGCGACATCCGTCCGCTCCTGCAGAATCCCGAGACCACGACCTGGCAGTCGCCCATGCTCATGACCCACACCGCCCGGAGCTACGGGGCGGAGACCGACGAAATCCCGACCGACGAACGCCTCACCAACACCAGCGCGGTCCCGTGGTACGCCCTCCTGCGCGACGGCAAGTACAAGTACATCCGCAACCTCGTCGCTGGCGAGATGGAGGAGCTGTACAATCTGGAAACCGACCCCGAGGAGTTGACCAACCTCGCCCTGCGGCCCGCGCACGCCGCCCGTCTGCGCACCATGCGCGCCGAAGCCATCGCCGAGTTGCGCCGCACCGACGCCAAATTCGTCGACCATCTGCCGCCCACCCGGGCGGAAATGGCGCGGTAGTTTTCGCCACCGTCTCCCGTTCTGGTCCGGGGAGCGCCTGCCTATGCCGCCACGGCAGACAGGCACCCGTCCCGGGTGCTGGCGGCGGCGTCTCGCCGCAGCCACCGCTGCCCTCGGCGGGACGCCGCGGGCTGCCGGCGAGACGCCGGCGCTCCCCGGAATATTGCTCCGCACCAACGACGTTCCGAAGCCGGAGCAGGCTCCGGGGTATCGGACCCATTGCGAATGAAGCCAGACTCAGGGAAGGCTGCAAAATCCACTCAAACTCGATGGCGGAAGAGATTTTTCCCGGCGCCGATGGACGCCACACAGATGCCGGCACGCCCTTTGAACCCTTGCGCCTTTTTGCGGCCAATCGGGATCGGACGCGCGGCCGAACGGCTCCAGGACGGTCCGAGGGCGCATCTGCCGGTGAGCGGTGATGCCTCTGGGAGTAGCGCCGCGTCTCTGACCGGCGGGCGCCATTCGAAGACTGGCGCGACGGGCAGGAACGAGCTCAACGCCACCGTCTACGGGGAGATGCGCCGACGGTCCGCACGGCGGATTTTTGCACGGTCGGTCGCGCTGTAGGAGCGGCTTTATGCCGCGATGGAATTTCGCACGCGCTGAATCGCGGCATAAAGCCGCTCCT
>JBBRWR010000151.1:0-17595 GCA_038249085.1 Opitutales bacterium | reverse complement strand
GATGTCCTCGATCCCGCGCGAGGCCTTGAACACCAGCGCCTCGAAGCCGGGCGTAATCGGCGTGCCGAGTTCGGCGCTCAGCGCCTTGGCGCGGGCCACCACCTCCTGCGGATCGGAAATCTCGGCCGGAGTGATCTTGTTCATCACGTCCGCGGCCGCGTAGCCCAGCATGCGTTCGGCGCCGACGTTGAAGATCTGGATGACGCCTTTCGCGTCGGTCGCGATGCTCGAAAAATTTGCGCTGTTGAAGATCGCGCTCTGGAGGGCGCCCGCCTTGAGCAGCGCCGCCTCCGCCTGCTTGCGGGCAGTGTTGTCGGTGCCGATCAATAAATAGCCAATGACGGCGCTTTGCGCGTCCCGCAGCGCCGTGACGGAAACCACCGCCGGGAAGCGGGTCCCGTCCTTGCGGATGTACGTCAGCTCGTAGATGTCCTCGATCCCGCGCGAGGCCTTGAACACCAGCGCCTCGAAGCCGGGCGTAATCGGCGTGCCGAGTTCGGCGCTCAGCGCCTTGGCGCGGGCCACCACCTCCTGCGGATCGGAAATCTCGGCCGGGGTGATCTTGTTCATCACGTCCGCGGCCGCGTAGCCCAGCATGCGTTCGGCGCCGACGTTGAAGATCTGGATGACGCCCTTCGCGTCGGTCGCGATGCTCGAAAAATTCGCGCTGTTGAAAATTGCGCTCTGCAACGCCCCGGCGGTGAGCAAGGCCTCGTTGCGCTGGCCCTCGGTCATCACCTCCCCACCGGCGGTGTTCTTGTTGGGAGTCTTGGACATGATATTTTTTTAGTCGGCAAGGACCGTCCGGGAGAAAGGACCACGCTTGCGAACCGGGAACGAAGGTTCCACCATTGACGGCGCGGCCGGGATGTCACGCTCCATCGGTCATTCCTCCGGTGGATAAACACCCCGCGCCCGCGTCAGCGCGACCCCATCGGCGCAGCCGCGCCCGATCGAGCGGGCAGGTGGCGGGCTCCGTGTGGCCGGGCGCAAATCAGATTTGGGAGGACCGACCCGGGAGGGGCGCTTTTCCAAGCGCTCGACGACGGTTGGAAACCGCCGCTCCGTCGAAGTCCCCACCCGCTCAAATCCTTAGCCGTAGCCATTCGATCGGAGTACGTTTTGTCTCGGATCACGAAACCACCGAACGGTGGAGCACGTAGACCCCAACGCGCTTTCGTGCGTTCGCTCTCACGTTGAGCGTCTTGGGGACAAGCCGCTCCACCTTGACGGCATTTCTCCGGCTTAGGTGCGCCCCCGCGACCCACCGGGAGCCACCCGGCGGCGGGAATCGTGGACCGGTCGCAGCGAGTGCTACCGCCCGATCGTGACGTTCACGCCCACCGGTGAGACGGTACCGCCCGCGGCGCGGGCGCCGGCATTGACGCCCACGGTGCGGGCGAAGGTGTCGAGAATGAGATCCACATAGCGGTTCAAGGTCCGATAGGGCGTAAAGGGCACGTAGACGATGTCGCCCGGCTCGAGGCGCACGTCGGGTGTCCGCCCCCGCACGATCGCCCCCAGATCGACGATGGCGATTTGCGGCTCCGTGAGCGAGCCGCGCAGGATCGCGACGTTCGCGACCATCGCATCGGGCACCGTGCTGCCGGCCAGCGCCACCGCCTGCGCGACGGTGAGCGGACCGGACATGCGCTGCGACTGGGGGTGCGCCACCGCGCCCAGCACATGGATCTCGGCCGTGAGCCGCGCCGGCACAAAGATGAAATCGTCGGCCTCCAGGTAGATGTTCTGCGAGAGATCGCCTTCGCGCAGCAGCTTCTGAAAATCGACTGGCAGCCGTTTGCCCTGCCGGATGACAAACGCACGCGACAGGTCCGCCGAATCGGTGGCTCCGGTCGCCACGGCGTCCGCCGCCGCGGCAGAAAGCCCCCCACCCTGCGCAACGGCGTCGAGCAGCGTGGTCGGGCCACCGAGCACATAGACGCCCGGGGTGTTGATCCGGCCCAGCAGCCACACGCGCTGGCTGGCGACCGCGCGCAGCGCAACCGCCACCACCGGCTGCTCGCGCAGGAAGCGCTGCAGGTCGCGCCCCAAAGCCGCGCGCGTCTCCGTCAGCGTGAGGCCCCACACATCGAGGCCCGGCAGAATGTAGTAGTAGATTTTCCCGTCGGGACCGACGGTGACCGTCGCCCGCGTGTTGGCGTCACCGATCACTTCAATCTCGAGCTTGTCGCCCGGACCGAGGCGGAAGGGATCCACGCCGGGCCGGAGCCACGCGGGATCAAGCTGCTGTGCGGGTGCGACCGACACGAGCGCCGGCGCGGTCGGCGCACCCGCGCGGGCCACCGGCAGCGGCGTGGTCTGGCAACCCGCCCACAGGAGAGCCACCCCGCAAGAGAAGACGAAACGGAAAAGAAGCGCGGGCAGGCGTGGAGTCATCGTGGGTCGGAAGGTTCAAGGAGTGGCATGGAGCCCGGTCCAGGTAATCACTGCGGACTCGACGAACGCTGTCGCGGCGCGGTCGAGCAATTGTTCGGCGCGACTCCAGGGGCGATTGCTCACATAAAGAAGATCGCCGGGTTGCAGGGCGAAATTGGCCGCGCCTCCGGCGAGCGCACCCGCCAGGTCGACCTTGAAAGCCTGCGGCCGGTCGAGCGATCCGCGCACGACCAGGACCCGCTCCAACCAGGCGCTTTCCGTGAAGCCGCCCCGTGCGGCCACGGCCGAAAGCACGCTCGTCTGCGCATCGCAGGTCGCGGCGCCGGGGGTGCGCACCTCGCCGAGCACGAAGACCTGACCGCCGGCCCCCGCCGGAAAATAGAGATAATCATCCGGCTCGAGCGCGACGTTCTGCGTGAGGTCGCCCTGCCGGAAGAGTTTTTCGAGGTCCACCGGCAGCCGCCTGCCCCCGCGGCCCACCAAGCTCCGGGAGAAATCCGTCTGCTCCCCGGATGCCCCGCCCTCGAAACCGCGCGCGCGCGCCACCGCCTCGATCACCGTAATCGGTCGGTCGAGGATGAACACCCCCTGCTGCACCACACTGCCGAGGACATAGTATTTCTTGCTGCGATAGGCGACCGGCGTGATGAACGCCTGCGGGGCGCGACGGAACCTGCCCAGCTCCTCGTCAAGCCGGGTGCGCAATTCATCCACCGTCAGGCCGGCGGCCATGACGTTTTCCGCCTCGAGATAGGAGATGCGACCGTCGGGGCCGACCGGCACCGCGTCGCGGGTGAGTTCGGGTGCGCCAAAGACATTGAAATTCAGCAGATCGCCCGGCCCGAGCGTGAGACGCTGCTGCCAGGCACTGCGCTGCGCGGGCGTGACGATCGAAAAGGCCGCCGGCGCCGGCCCGGATTCGGCGGCGGTCAGCCGCGGCCCGTACACCGCCAGCCCCAGCGCGAGCGGCAGCAGCAACGCCCCCTCCGCAAACCAGCGACTGAAGCGCCGGCGGATGGGCATGGCGCGTTCGCGGTTGAGCACCGCGCCGACGAGATTGCAGCGCGCGTGGCGGAGCGTCTCCAACTGGGCGTGCGTTTCGGCGGCATCCGATTTGTTGCTGTCGACGAGCCAGATCAAGTTGGGCACGTTCGCCGCGAGGAGCACGGTCTCCGGAACCGAGGCGGGCGGGAGTTCCACGAAAATCACGACGTTTTCGATCGTGCGCCAGACTTCGAGGGCGGACTGCCACTGTTTGCGGCGCTCGAGGTTCCAGGTCCAACCGGGCAGCGGTATGTTCACCATCGGCGGGCTCTCGGCCCCGGCCAGGCGCTCCGCGATCTGGCCCGGGGTGCTGAGCACATCGGAGTTGGGCGCGACCCTCTCATCGCTGGCCGCGGGAGGAACCGGCGGGGCCGGGAGCTTTTCGCGCCGGGACAGCTCGGCGGCGATGGTCGGCGAAGGCTGCGCGGTGATGGTGAGCACCCGGAACCCGCACGCGCCGGCCGCGCGCGCCAGCAAATTAATCCAGGTGGTCCGACCGTCGCCGGGATGGGCCGACGTGATCCCGCAGACCATGCCGTGGTTCGGCGTGAGACTGAGGTGGCTCTGCAGGGCGGTCCACGCACGGAAAGACCACTGGTCGCACTCCGTCGGCGAGAGGCGCTGGAGGTCGCCGAGCGTGGCCAGGAGCGGCAGACTGGTCACCCGCCGGACGTCGGCCCGCGTTTTCACGCGGTTGTCCAGAAATTCGCCCAGGAGGATCTGGCCCCCGGACAGCAGGAGGCCGAAGAACGCGCCGAGCACTGTGCACAAGGCCATCTCGAGCCGATGCCGGTGCTCGACCGCGCGGGGGGACGTGGCGGGCATCAGCACGCGGAAGTAGCCGGGGGGCTGGGTCACGAACGGTTGGATCGCACGCTGGCGCAAGATCAGGAGCGCCCGATTGGCTTCGAGGGTGCGGAGGCGTTCGCCCATGGCGACCTCCTCCGGCGTGACCCGGCCGAAAAGCGTGGGCGACAGCACCGTCGCCCCGCGCCGGCCCGGCGCGGGGGCGGGAGCGGGCCCGGCGCGACGCAACGCCTCCACCAGCGCGGCCACATGGGCGCGCTGCTCGCGCACCAGCGGATGCGCGTCGGTGTAACTCACGAGCAATTCATCCAGGCGGTCCCGGGCGGTTTGCAGCCGTTGCGGCAGGTTGCTCGTCACCGCGGGCGCAGGATCGGATTCAACCGGGTTGGCCAAAGCGGCCACGACGGCGGCGGATGCGGCCGGAACGGAGGAATGCGACAACGCCAGTTCCGCCTCCACCTCCCCGAGCTGTAGTTTCACGGTCGCGGCGGCGGCGGCGGCCTCCTCACGCTGCAGCGATTGCGTGTAGGCAATCGCCACGGCGGTGAACTGGTTGACCAGCTCGACGGTGCCCGCACGATCGGCGCCTTCGGCCGAGACGGAAGCGACGTCGTTATTGCGATCGAGCGTGAGCTGAAGACGCCGGGCGAGTTGCTGCGCCGAGAGGGCGGGCTGCAGTTGCGCGCCGACTTTTTCAAAAAGAATCGGTGACTGCAGCATGAGCACGAGACTGGGCGCCGCGATATCGCGGGGCTTGTAGGCATCGTCGATGGCGGTCGGCGCGTAATGCATCAATTGCGCCGAGGCGGAGAAACTCGGACTCCATGCGAAACGCGCGAGGCCCCCTCCCGCGACGGCGAACAGCACCGTCCAGCCGGCCACCCAGGGCCACCGGCGCAGCCAGAAATCGAGCACCGCCCAGGTGTCGAAGGGGGCTGAAGGGTTGGTGCGTCCGGTGGTTTCGTTCATAGGGTAGCCCTCGCCACAAGAGGCGGGAGCCCGCATTAGACGCCACGGCGTCCCATCGGCTCCCACCCAACCCGTGGGGTCGGGACCTACTTTAACGGCACAAACGACCCCACGCCCATCTCGCCCGCGCGGTGCACGATCAGTTGGTGCTGAAACACGTAGTGCACGAGTTCGGCGTTGTTCTGGAGCCCCATTTTCAGCAGCAGGAGCGGCTTCATGCCGCGATTCGTGGGATATTCGCGGCGTATAGCCGCTCCTACAATGGGTGGATAGCGCCCCGGAGATTGCTCCGGAGATCCTTTACTCCCCTCTGCCGCGCAGGCGCCCCAAGCCATGGTTCTCATCCGGGGACGCGATGGCGGTCGGACCGCGGAGCACGGAGCGCCGTGGCCGCCCGCTCGTAAACCGCCAGCGTGGCCGCCGCCGTGGTCTGCCAGTCGAACGCCCGGGCGTGGGCGAGTCCGGCGGTGCGAAGTTGCTGGCGCCACGCCTCGTCGGTCGCCGCCCGGGTCAACTGGCTCTGCATCTGGGCGACGTCCTCGGGTTCCAGCAACCCGGCGGCGTGGCCGACCGTTTCCGCCAGCGCACCCCGCGTCGAGGACAACACCGGACAGCCACTGGCCATCGCCTCGATCGGCGGCAGCCCGAACCCTTCGTAAAGCGACGGGAACACGAGGGCCCCGGCGGCCCGGTACCAGGCCGGCAGTTCCTCCGGCGTGACATACCCGAGACGGCGAATATCGCGCGTAAAGGGCGACGCGTCGGCCGCCGCCCGAATCACGTCGGCCCCGTGCCAGTCGCTGCCGCCGAGGACGAGTTGCCACGGCGAACCGGTCGCGGTCTTGAAGCGGTTGAAGGCCTGGATGAGCCGCACGTGGTTCTTCGCGGGATGTTCGAGCCGGGCGAGATAAAGGAAGAACGGCGCGGTGACCCCGCCCGCCGCCAGGAGGGACGCGCGAAAAGGGCCGTCGAAGCCGGGCCGGAAGAGATCGTGATCGAGACCGTTGGGAATCACCGTCACGCGGGCGGACGAAACCCCGAAATAGCGGAGAAGGTCATCCCGCGTCCGGCGACTGACCGCGATGAGTTCGTCCTGGCGGCGCGCCAGGCGGCGCGCGACCACCCGGCCGTAAAACATGCGGCTCCAATCGTATTTCCCGGCGACGTGAAACGGCGCCAGGTCGTGAATGGTCGCCACGAGCGCACACGGTCGCGACCAGAGCATGCGCCGGTAACTGGGAACATGGAGCACGTCGATCCCGGCGCGACGCGCGAGGCGCGGCAATTCGGTCTGGTGCCAGAGAATGTCCTGCACCGGCGGCCGGTGGCGTTCCGCCACCGGTTCGAGGCGCATCGCGTGGCGGGCAAATTCCAACAAGGGCAGATCCTCCTCGAGCACGTAGAGGGTGAACTCGTGCCGTGCCGTCGCCGGCAGCAGCGCGCGCACGAGAGCGATCACATACTGGCCGACGCCCGAGCGTCCGCGCGCCATGACGGACGTGGTGAGAGCGATGTTCACGGGGTCACGGGGGCGCGCCGCGGCACCACCGCGCGGACGCCGGGCGGGGAGCCGTCGGTCACGATGAATTGATCCGCGAGCCCGGCCTGCGCGAGGGCGGCACACACCGCCGCGCTGGGCCGGAACAAAATCAAGTTGCGCTGGCGTTTCGCGAGCCGCTTCTGCCAGTCGGCGAGAAACGCGAGGCCGGTGCTGTCGATCGATCGCACCTCGCCGAGGTCCACCAGGCAATGCCCGTGCTGTTCGAGCGCGCAGCGCCAGAATTTGGCCTCCCCTTGCAGGGCGTTGCGGTCCAACTGCTCGCAGGCCCGCACCTTCAGGCCGTAATAAGTCGCCTCGCCAAGCGGTGCGTAGGCCGGGCCAACCCCGGTCGCCGCCGGCGGGAGCCCTCGCCGCTGGGCCAGGAGCGCGGGCAGGAAGTTGCGGAGGTCGTCGGCATATCGCCGCAACAACCGCCGCGGCTCCTGCCCCAGGCGGTAGAGCCACTCGGTGCCGCTGCGCTGCATCCACCGCGGCGCCCGGCGCATCTGCCCGGCGAGAAAATCCACGGTCGCGCCGACCCCGATCGTCACGGGCACCGCGAGCGTGCGATAGTGCATCGCGATCCATTTTTCCTGCTTGGGACAGCCGAACGCCACCAGCAGCAAATCCGGCTTCGCGGCGCGGATGCGCCCGAAGATGCCCGCGTGGTCCATTTCGCCCAACGGGCGGAACGGCGGGGCATGGCACGTGATCCCGGGCAGCCGCGGGAATTGCGCGGCGATGCGACGCGCGGCCGCCGCCGCCACGCCCGGCGCGGCCCCGAGCAGGAAGATCCTCCAGCCGCGCGCTTCGGCACGTTGCAGCAGGAGGGGCACCAAATCCGCCCCGGCGACCCGGCCCGGGAGCGCGTTGCCCATCCAACGCGAGGCCCAAACCAGCGGCAGTCCATCGCAGAGCACCAGATCCGCCCCGACGAGGATGCGGTGCAGTTCGGCATCGCGGCGCGCCTGGACGAGGAAATCCACGTTGGCCGTCACGACGTAGTGGGGCGTTCCCGTCTTGATCATCTCGTCGATCCGATCCACCGCCCCGGCCAGGGTGACCGCGTCGAACGGCACACCCAGCAACGCGACCGGCCACGCCGTCGCGGCCCCGGCCGCGACGGCGGGCGCAGACGGTCGGGCTAAGATCGAGGCGGCATTCAACCGGTTCTATGACCTGTGAATCACCCCGCTGGCCCCCGGGGTAACGGACCCAAAAAACCCCGGCCCGGGCGGTCAATGCCTCCCCGTCTGGGGTCCGCACCTACCGCACCCGGCGCCCGCTTCGCGGTCTGTGCTGGGCTCACCACGTCATGACACTGCTGCGCTTTCTTTTCCGTTACTCGCGGTCGATGATCCTCTGGACTTCGCTCGTGGCGCTCGTCAGCGGCGCCTGCAACGCCGGCCTCATCGCGCTGATCAATCGCGCGCTGGATCCCGTGGCCGGCCCGCCCACCAAGCTGCTTCTGGCGATCTTTGTCACCCTCGGTCTCGGGCGGATCATCTCCAACGCGATCGCCCAGGTCAGTCTCGCGTATTTCTCGCAGGCGACCACGGCGCGTTTGCGGCAGGATCTCGTGGCCAAGATCCTGCACGTGCCGCTGCGCCAGCTCGAGGAACTCGGGGCCGCGCGCCTGCTCGTCACCCTCACCGAGGACATCGGCGAAATCACCCAGGCCACCCTCGGCATTCCCGTGTTCACGGTCAATGCCGCCGTCCTGCTCGGCGGCACGGTTTACCTCGGCTGGCTGTCGCTGCCGGTGCTCGCCGCGATGGTCGGATTCATGGTCGTCGGGGCCGTCAGCTATCGGCTGCTGATTCGCGCCGGCTTCAGCCACCTGCGCGCCGCGCGCGAAAGTCAGGACAAGCTTTTCGGGCATTTCCGGGCGCTGACCGAGGGCGTGAAGGAACTGAAACTCCATCGCGCCCGGCGCGCCGCGTTTCTCGACACCGACCTCGCCGCAGACACGCAGGCGTGCCGGCGCCACAACGTCACCGCCGAAATTCGTTTCATCATCGCGCAGAACTGGAACCAGCTCCTGCTCCTGATCCTGATCGGCATGATTCTCTTCCTGCTGCCGCGCCTGGAGCAGATCAGCCCGGCGACGCTCACCGGCTACATTATCGCCACCCTCTATCTCATGGGCCCGCTCTCCGGCCTGCTGGGCTGCCTCTCGGTCTTCACGCGCGCGCAAATTGCCCTGCGCAAAGTCGAGGAGCTCGGCCTCGCCCTCACGCGCCACCCGGGGGATCACCGGAACTCCGGCGCCCCGTCGGCACCCGCGCCTTCGTTCACAAGCCTCGAGCTCGTCGGGATCCAGCACCACTACCACCGCGAACGGGAGGACGATCACTTCATGCTCGGACCAATCGACCTCGAGTTCCGTCCCGGGGAACTCGTGTTTCTCGTCGGCGGCAACGGCAGCGGCAAGTCCACGCTCGCCAAGGTCATCACGGGACTTTATCCGCCGGGGGCGGGCGAAATCCGGCTGAACGGACGGGTCATCGACGACCACAACCGCGACGACTACCGGCAGACGTTTTCGACCGTGTTTGCCGACTACTACCTCTTCGACCGCATCGTCGGAGCCTCGGGCATGGCGATGGACGAACGCGCCCGCACCTACCTCAAGCGGCTCCACCTCGATCACAAGGTCAACATCACCGCCGGGGCCTTTTCGACCACCCAGCTATCCTCCGGCCAGCGCAAGCGGCTCGCGCTCCTCTGCGCCTACCTGGAGGATCGACCGTTCTATCTCTTCGACGAATGGGCGTCGGATCAAGATCCGCTCTTCAAAGACGTCTTCTACCGGGAGCTGCTCCCGGAATTGCGGGCGGAGGGAAAAGCGGTGCTGGTCATCACGCACGACGACAAATACTTCCCGCTGGCGGACCGCCTGGTGAAACTGGACTACGGCAAAATCACGATCGAGCGGCCGGTGCTCGCGGCCGTCTGAGCCGTAAAAATTCAGTTGGGGTGGAGCAGCTTGACTCCGAGACGCTCAACGTGAAAGCGAACGCACGAAAGCGCGTTGGGGTCAACGCGCTCCACCTTTCAGTGGTTTCATTTTCCGAGCCAAAACGCACTCCGATCTGAATGGATACGGCTGAGGTGGGGGTCTTCGTTCGGCCGAAATCCGCGCGCTCCGCCATCTTCAATTCTGGTCCGCGGCAGGTCCTCCGCCCCGGTCGAGTAGGTCCCGACCCCAGCGACCACGACCGTCATTAGGCGTCCAACGTTGCCCAACCGGCCAACCCTCTATGACAAATAAATCCAACTGCGCGACCTCTCCTGCCCGCTTGATGCGCTTAGCGGGCCTCGCCGTGGCAACCGTGGCATTCGCCCTGCCGGCCGCGCGCGCCGACACCTATCTTTTCGGCATTCTGGTTGGAAACGGCGCGGCCCTCGACCACACCGACGGTACCGGCAAGAATGCCCGGCTCTTCAACCCCACGTCGATTGCCGTCGACGCCGCCGGCACGCTTTACGTCGCCGACGGCGGCGCCCACACCGTCCGGAAGATCACGGCCGGCGGAGTGGTCGGCACCCTCGCCGGCGCCTCCGGCCAGCCCGGCAGCAACGACGGCTTCGGCAGCGACGCGCATTTCCAATATCCCTATGCCGTCGCCGTCGACGGGGGTGGCAACGTCTATGTCACCGACATCGGCGACCACACCATCCGCAAAATCACCGCCGCCGGAGCCGTCTCGACCCTCGCCGGCACCGTGGGCGTGGCCGGTCTCGCGGATGGCGTGGGCACCGCCGCGCAGTTCAACTCCCCCCAGGGCATCGCGGTCGACACGAACGGCAACGTCTACGTCGCCGACACGAACAACAGCACGATTCGCAAGATCGCCCCCAACGGCACGGTGACGACCCTGGCCGGGGTCGCGATGGAAACCGGCACGAGCGACGGCGCCGGCAGCGGCGCCCGCCTCAACTATCCCTTTGGCCTCGCCACCGACCCAGCCGGCAACATCTACGTGGCCGACTTCGGCAACAGCGCGATTCGCAAGATCACCCCGGGCGGCTCGGTCACGACGCTGGCCGGTAACCCGGGCCAGACGGGCACCGCCGACGGTGACGGCACCGGCGCTCGTTTCGATCATCCGGGCGCCGTCTCGGTCGACGCCGCGGGCAATGTCTACGTGGTCGACACGTCCAACCAGGCGATCCGTCGCATCACCCCTGGCGGCAGCGTCACGACCCTCGCCGGCAGCGTGGGAATGGTCGGAAAAACTGACGGCACGGGCACGACGGCGCGTTTCTTTTACCCTGCGGGCATCGCGGTCAACAGCGCCGGCACGACGATCTACGTCGCCGACACCGGTAACCACAGCGTGCGCGCGGTCACGGTGGCCGGCGCGGTCTCCACGGTCGCCGGCGCGACGGGTCTGATCGGCAGCGCCGATGGCCAGGGGGTCGAGGCGCTCTTCAACTACCCGTACGGTCTCGCCGTCGATGGCTCCGGCACGATCTACGTCGCCGATCACAACAGTCATACGATTCGCAAAATCACCGCGGGCGGCGGCGTGACCACGCTGGCCGGTTCATCCGGCCTGGCCGGCAGCGCCGACGGCAATCGTGCCGCCGCGCAATTCAACGGTCCGACCGGTGTCGCCGTCGACGCCAATGGCAATGTCTTTGTCGCCGATGCGGACAATCACGTCATTCGCCGTATTTCCACCGCGGGGGTGGTGACCACGTTCGCGGGGATCGCGGGCCAATCGGGCAATCTCGACGGCCCCGGCGGCAGCGCCCGTTTTAACAAGCCGCAGGGGGTGGCGGTCGACGCCGCCAACAACGTCTATGTCGCCGACACGAACAACAGCACGATTAGCAAAATCACCGCGGCGGGCAATGTCTCCACGTTTGCCGGCGCCGCCGGCCAGACCGGAAGCACCGACGGCACCGGCGACAATGCCCGCTTCAACGGCCCTTACGCCGTGGCGGTCGACAGCGGAGGCAGCGTCTACGTCGCCGATTTCTTCAACTCCACCATCCGCAAAATCAGCGCGACGGGCAGCGTGAGCACGCTGGCCGGCCTCGCGGGACAGCCCGGCAGCGCCGACGGCAGCGGCAGCGCGGCCCGTTTCAATCAGTCCTACGGCATTGCGGTCGACGCGTCCGGCAACGTGTTTGTGGCCGACACCTACAATCGGGCGATTCGCAAGATCACCAGCGGCGTGGTGACCACGCTCAACGGCCCCCTGGCGCGCTTTTATTATCCGCAGGGTCTCGCCGTCGACGGTGCGGGCAATCTCTATGTCGCCGACGGTGACAATCAGACGATCACCAAAGCCGTTATTGTCGAGTCGCCGCCGAATGGCACCCTGGTCGCGAGCAAGTCCGCGGCGATCGGGCAGCGCGCGACGTTTGCGCTGAGTTCCGCCGTTTCCGGCGTGGCCTACCAGTGGCAGGTTTCCGCCGACAACGGCGCGACCTGGACGGCCCTTGCGAATGACGGCACCTACAGCGGGGCGACATCCGCCACCCTCGTCGTCAACAATCTCACCGCCGCACTCAACGGCCGGCAATACCGCGTGCAACTCTCCAACCCGGTCGGCACGGGCACGAGCGGCACCGCCGTGTTGACGGTCACCGGCACGCCGCCTCCGCCAGATGGCACCGCCCGCATCGGCAATCTTTCCGTGCGCACGCAGGTCGGCACCGGCGCCGACGTCGTCATCGTCGGGCTCACGATCGGAGGCAACGGCGCCAAGCAGATGATCATCCGCGGCATTGGTCCGGCCCTGACGCAATTCGGGGTGAGCGGCGCTCTGGCCGCGCCCCAGCTCACCCTCTTCGGCGGGAACGGCGTCGCCCTGAGTACCAACGCCGGCTGGAGCACGGCGTCCAATGCCGCCGCGATGAGCGGCGCCTTCGCCGCCGCCGGCGCCTTTCCGCTCACCACCGGCTCACGGGACTCCGCCATCGTCCAACCGCTCCCCACCGGCAGCTACACCGCGCAAATCGCGGGAGCCAACAACACCACGGGCATCGGCCTCGCCGAATTTTACGACGCCGACACCGGCACACCCGACACCCGCCTCACCAACGCCTCCGCCCGTGCTCAGGTTGGCACCGGCGGCGGCGTGCTCATCGCCGGTTTCGCGATTGTCGGCCCTGGCACGGTGAACGTCTTGATCCGCGGCATCGGTCCGGCCCTGACACAATTCGGCGTCGGCGGCGCGCTCGCCGCGCCACGGATCACCGTGTTCAGCGCCGACGGCACCGGCGTCGTGTCCAACGCCGGCTGGGACGGCAGTTCGACCCTTTCGAGCGCGTTCGCAAACGTCGGCGCGTTCCCCCTGGTGGCGGGTTCGGGCGATTGCGCCCTGCTGATGACCCTGAGTTCGGGCACGTACACGGTCCAGCTCAGCGGCGCCAACAACACCACGGGCGTCGGTCTCGTGGAAGTTTACGAAGCCCCGTAAGCTCTGGCAGTGGGGTACCAATCGCTTTTCCGATTTGGACTTTGGGTTGGGCGCGGACTCCGCTCCGCGCCGGAAAGACCGAAGGAAAATCGCGAGGCAACTGCGATGGCGAAGACCGAGCGGCGACCCATCCGTGGCGGTCGTCGACGCGCCGCCGCATCGGGCATCACCCGACTGCAAGAACAGAAGGTTCGGAAGCGGAACATGAAGTATTTCCCCGAAGAACTTCCCGGTGGCGGGCACCACGAGCCCCAATCCGGGTCCATGGGTCGGTCAATGGCCGAGAACTCGGCCGACCGCACCCGCTCGCACGCCCATGAACAAAGATTCTCCACCGCCGCCACCCGCCCCCCACTCCCAACCGGCCACCATCCGAAAAATCTTCCTCGTCGACGACCACCCGGTGACCCGCCGGGGAATCGCCATGTTGATTGGCCAGGAGCCCGATCTCGTCGTTTGCGGCGAGACCGACAGCGGGCCGCTCGCGGTTGAATTACTGCCCAAGGTCTCGCCCGATCTGGCGATCATCGACATCACCCTGAAGACAACGAGCGGCATCGAGCTGTTGAAGGATCTCAAGACGTTGCGGCCGGACCTGCTCGTGCTCGTCATGTCGATGCACGACGAAGACCTGTACGCAGAGCGCGCGCTACGGGCGGGAGCCCGCGGATACGTGATGAAGCAGGAACCCAACGAAGTCATCCTCGCCGCCATCCGCCGGGTGCTCGCCGGCGAACTTCACCTGAGCGAACACATCAAGGACAAGATGCTCAATCGCCTCGCGCACGGCGGGAAGAGCGCGGACACGTCCTCCATGGACGCCCTGAGCGATCGCGAAATGGAAGTGTTTCAGTTGCTGGGAAACGGCTTCGGCACCCGCGAGATCGCCAAACGCCTGAACTTGAGCGTGAAAACGATCGATTCGTACCGCGAGCATCTGAAGCAGAAACTGCAATTGGAAAGCGGCACTCAACTCGTGCACCATGCGATCCAATGGATGAAGAGCGAGGGCATCATCTGACGAACCAGGCGCCGTCCGCCAGGGCGACCACGAGGAAGATCGAAGCGATTCTTTCGGTTGATTCCACGGCAATGAGCCGGAGGGAAAGAGTATTGGAACCGTGGGACGGGACCGCCCGTCACGCGAAGGCGAGGGCGAGACGGCCCGTCCTGCGAGTGGGCTCGAACCAGACGCTCAGTCCGGCGTTGGGGGCGAACTCCGGGCACATCTCGGCCAGGAGCTTCCGAATCTTTTCGCGGGACCGCGCAATGCGGCTCTTCACCGTGCCAACCGTGATGCCGAGCGCCCGGGCGATTTCCTCGTACGAGTGATGGAGGACGTTGCGCAGGTTCAGAATCTCGCGGTGACACGAAGGAAGTTTTTCCATGCACGCCTCGATCAGATCGGCAAATTCATCGGCCGCGACGGCGCGGGCCGGATCAGGTTGATCGGCGGCCAGCAAATCCGTTAACGACGCACTTGAATCGTCGCTCAGCGGGCAATCGAGCGAAATCGTGACGTGCCGTCCGCGACGGAAGAAATACCAGTAGCGGTTGCGAGAGAGGTTGACCGCGATGCGATGCAGCCAGGTGGCGAGCGACGAGTCGCCGCGAAAACGGGCGAGACCGCGATGCGCCCGAATGAAGGTGTCCTGCGTGATTTCCTCGGCGTCGGCGTGATTGCGCAGGAGCGCACAGGCAATCGCGAACGTCTTCTCCCGGTAGCGGCTCATGATTTCGATAAACGCGGACTCGTCACCGGCGTTGAATCGCTGGACGAGTCCGGCGTCGTACAACGCTTCAGCGGCGGAGGGGGCACTGCGGGCAGCGCGGCCCGAAGACTGGCGAGCAGAAGAGCGAGCGCGGGCGGGAAAAGTGACGATGTTATTCATGGCGGATGACTTGAAATGAAATTGAGCGACGAACACCCCTTACCTTGTCTCATGCCACCGACTCGCAAAGGATATGGACCAAGCTGAACACCAGCGGTTTAAAATACTTCGACAGCCATCATGCCGCGCGACCGGCCACGGGAGAACGTGCAAAATGCAACTCCATCTCCGACCAACCTTGCAAAATGCCTCACGTTGAATCCGGGAGCTGCAAGCGGATTTGAGCGCCATCCCGTCTCAGCGGGCTCTGGCTGGCGCCAAGGAAACTGGATTTTCAGGGTCGAGCCGGGCGGGGTTGGCAGGCGTTTCCGCTCCGACATCGTCCGTCGATTGATCCTCCGTCCCCTTTACGCCGGCCGTGTCATCCGAACTGCTCCTCGCTTTTTCCATGCTCCGCGTAGTGCGAGGGCGTACATCCGAATTCCTTTTTGAACACACTGCCGAAATAGCTTAGATCATAGAATCCAACCATGCGGGCCACTTCCGATACCGACATTCCCCCGGAAGCCAGCAACTTCGCTGCGCGCTTCAAGCGCATCTGCTGGATAAAGGGCTGCGGACTGAGCCCCGTGACGGCATTGAGCTTTCGCTTCAGGGTGGACCGACTCATCCCCATCAGCCGGGCAAAGCGGTCAACGTTGAAGTCTTCATCCATCATGCTGTCCTCAACCACTTTGATCGCTTTGGCGAAGATCCGCTCGTCGGTCGGGGTGACTGTTATGTCGGTGGCTGCAATGACCAATTGCCTGGCGAACTTTTTCTTCAGTTCGCGTCTCGACTGCAGGAGGTTCTCTATCCGCGCCCTCAGGTGCTTCAGATCCAGCGGCTTCGGAATATAGTCATCCGCTCCGGCCCGGATTCCTTCGATCCGGTGCTCAGCAGAGATCTTGGCGGTCAGCAACACGACGGGGATATGGGAGGTTTCAGGGGTGGTCTTGAGCTTTTGACAAAGCACGTTGCCGTTCATCCCCGGCATCATGACATCGGAAACCACCGCATCCGGGTCTAGCTTCAGCGCCAATTGAAACCCGGATTCGCCGTCACCCGCCTCGATGACGTGATAGTCCTCCCGAAACGCGTCCACCAAGATGTGCCGCATGTCTTCACTGTCTTCCACAAAAAGCAACGTAGGCCGGGCCTCTCCGCTCCGCGCCTCCGGAGCACCAACCGCATCCATCGCCTTGCGCTCGTCATAAGGCTCCAAGGGCAATATCACAGTGAACTTGGTCCCCCGGCCGTCTTCCTGCAGAGGGCTCTTGATTTCAACCGTCCCGCCCCAGAGCCCCACCAACTGACTGACGAAGGCAAGGCCCACCCCGCTGCCCTCCTGATGTGAATCGCGGCGCACGCGATAGAAAGGCTGAAGGACATGCTTTTGTTCATGCAGCGGTATCCCGGCGCCTTCATCCTCAACCTCAAGGATGTAGTGGTCATGGGCGTCGATGTGATCGATCTTCACTCTCACCCGCAGCGTCGTTTTTCCTTCCGAATACTTGATCGCATTCGACAGCAGGTTATCGATGATCTTCTGCAGGCTGCTGGAATCAAAACTGCAGAGATAGGACTCCGGAGAGAAGTCGACCTCTACCGTCTGGTTCCGGCTCTGCCACACGGGTTCGTGGGTCATCACCGCTTCCTTGGTGAAACCGATAATCTCACCTCCCTCGTGGTTGAGCGTCCACCGGCCCTTTTCTATCTTCCGGAACTCCAGCAGCTGATTGATCATGCTTTGCATCTTGCGCGCATTGCGCAGCACGATCTGGATTTTCTTGCGGTGATTGTCATTCAGATCTGCCTCCAGCAGCAGTTCCATCGGCGAGATCATCACCGCGAGCGGATTGCGCAGCTCGTGCGATAGGTTCGTGAAAAAATCCAGTTTGAATTCATCGAGGGCCAGAGCAGCCTTCAGCCGGGTCCGGTACAGGCTGTAGACGAGGAAGGCGATGGCCACCGTCATCATCAATATAACCAGGATGAACCACGCCCGCCTCCACAATGGCGGCAGGACACTGAATACGACGGTCGCCGGCGTTGGGTCAACGTTGCCGCTCAAATCCCGGGCGCGGACGGACAATCGATAGTCGCCAGATTCAAGTTCGCTGAAGAGGGCGCTGGTCTCGGTGGTGTAGGCTGACCATTTCCTCGCATTCAGGCTCCACGAGTACGCCAGTTCCCGACGGGGGGTTTCCTCCCAGGAATCCGCACCGGCGAAGCGAACCTGGATCTGCCCGCCTTCGGGAAAACTCGTTTGCTGAATCGTCGCCCAGGTTTCAGGCGATGTTCCCTCCGGCATGAAGCGGATGGTCTGGAATTCATAGTTATGCCGGCCGAAATCCCTAAGTTCCAGCAGCCAGTCGCGGCTCGCGCCCAACGACAATTAGACCTCGCCACTGACGACAATTAAAAACCGCCATCCTGGCGGTTTTTTCGGTCGTTGGTCTGCGAGAGCGGTAAGCTTGGACCTTTTCGCAGGTCCCATGATTACCGAGCTTCAATATCGACG
>JBBRWR010000150.1:0-17597 GCA_038249085.1 Opitutales bacterium | reverse complement strand
GGCCGCCGTGCGCTCATCGTCGCACGCAAATTGACCGAAAATCTAATCATTCCCGCACTCCAGCCGGTCGCCCAGTGACCCTGAGCCTATATCAAGTTTCTTGCGCATTTTGCGCGGGATTTGCCGGATAAGTGACTACCTCTATCAGGTCCGGGCGGCCGTGGGCGCCGGAGCCACCGTTCACGACACTGCGACCACTGCGTTTGGTATCCGCAACTTCCGGTTTGATGCCGCCACCGGTTTTTGGATCAACGGCCACCCGCTCAAACTCCACGGTTGGGGTCAGAAGCCCACGCAGGCCTGGGCTGGTCTGGGCGCCGCCCTGCCGGATTGGCTCGGCGACACCACGCTGCGCCTCATGCAGGAGGCGGGCGGCAACCTGATCCGCTGGGGCCATAGTGCCGGTGCGGCCGCCATGATTGCCTGCGACGACAAATACGGCTTCGTCACCCTCATGCCCGGGGTCGACGGCGAACGCGACTGCGAGGGCGAGGCCTGGCGGATCCGCCGCGACGCCTTCCGCGACATGATCATCGCTTTCCGCAACCACCCCTCCATCTGCGTGTGGGAAGGCGGCAACTACAACGTGAGCGTGGCCCACACCAAGGAACTCCACGATCTTGTCGCGCGCTGGGATCCCGACGGCCAGCGTTACTTCGGCTTCCGGATGTCCTCCCCGGGCATGCGGCCCTACCTCGACCTCGAACTCGGCACGGTCGGCCGCGTGCGCGCCCACCCGTACCTGCCCGTCGTCGAAACGGAATACGATCGCACCGAGACCCCGCGCCGCGTCTGGGACAAGTTTTCGCCGCCCGACTTCGGCCACCTCGGCGCGCGCGCCGCCGAGAACACCTACCAACTCGACTCCGAGGGTTTTGCGGTGAACGCGATCAAGGAGTGGTGGACCTTGTTCGGCGCCAAACCCGAACACTCCGGCGGCGCCAATTGGATCTTCTCCGACGGCCCTCATGGCACCCGCCAGTACACCGATGTCGCCCGCGCCACCGGTGAGGTCGATGCCGTGCGTCTGCCCAAGCAGGCCTACTTCGCCCTCCAGGCCACCTGGGACGCGACACCCCGCGTGCATCTGATCGGCCATTGGAATTATCCCGCCGGCACGGTGAAGGCGATGTATGCCGTGGCCCGGGCCGACGCCGTCGAACTCTTCGTCAACGGCCGCAGCCTCGGCCGCGGCGAACGCAGCCTCGACACGCTCTTCACCTGGAAGGAGGTCGCCTTTGTTCCCGGCGAGATTCGCGCCGTGGCCACCCGCGGCGAAAAGGTGATCGCCACACAAGCAAAGGAAACCGCCGGCCCCGCCACCGCCCTGCGCCTTACGCCGATCCTCGCCCCCGGCGGTTGGCGCGCCGATGGTTCCGACATCGCGCTGATCGACTTCGAGGTCGTCGACGCCCAGGGCCGACGTTGCCCGACCGACCAGGCCCGCGTGGACTTCGAGATCTCCGGTCCCGGCCTCTGGCGCGGCGGCTACAACAGCGGCAAGGAGGACGGCATCAATCACCTTTACCTCGAGACCGAGTGCGGCCTCAACCGCGTCAGCGTGCGATCCACGTTGCAGGCCGGCGTCGTCACGGTCACGGCCCGCCGTCCCGGCCTGACTTCCGCCGCGCTGCGGATCGAGTCTGCGCCGATTGTCCTCACCGGGGGGCTCTATGCCGCCGCGCCGGCGAATTTCCCCACCGCACCTGGCGCCCGCCCCGCCATCGATGACGCTGCGCTCCGCGCCCTCGCCGTCGCGCGCGCGATTCCCTTCGTGCCCCCGGCGCTCACGGCCGCCGCGACCGATCGCCACTTCTCCACCTTCGCCTACACGGGAACCGGCGAAGGCGGCACCGAGGATGTCCTGGCTCTCAACGTCCTCGCCTATTCCGACGACGCGTTGCTCTACCTCGATCGGATTCCCGCTGTGCTGGAGGGCGCGCGCCTCATTCGTACCGCCAACGCTGACCGGTCCTATTGGGCCAACGACTACATCGTGGCCACTGCGGGACGTGACCTCGAGTTCTTCGTCGCGCACGACGGCAAGGCCCCCGTGCCCGCCTGGCTCAAGACCTACTTCGACACGGGCGACACTGTCTCGGTCAACGGCCGGCCGCTCGCGCTCTTCCTGCTCCGCCTGAAGTCTGGCGATACCCTGCGTATCCCCGGCAACATCGACCAGGGAAAGTCGGCCGGTTCCGCCTACAACCTGGTGCTTTTTTCCCGGCCGGTCCGTCCCGCTCGCGACTGACGGCGCCATCGCCGTGACATTAGTGAGATCAATCCCTCAGCCCTGCGTCCTTAATTTCTTCGTCTGCCCGGTCGGCCGGGATGGCGCTGCTAATCCGCCGGGATGAAGAATGCAGCCCGTCGAGATGAGGAAACTCCCCCGTCATCCAACCATGCGCACGAATACCCAACCCATCCCCGCCGGCCCGGACGGCAACCTGGCTCCCTTCAGGCCGGCAACCTTGCTGCGGCGGCAATTCCTCCAGCAGGCCGCGGTGACCGGCGGTGCCTTGGCGGTGATGCCCGGAGCATTGCTGGGGCGCGACGTTGCCGCCGCGACGGGTACCGGGGTCGAGCAGGTTGACCTGACCCGCGGGTGGAGCCTCAAGGCCGTGCCCTCGCTGGCGACGTTGGACGCGTCGATCCTGGCGGAGGCGGGGCGCGCGTCGGCTGCGGCGGGCTGGCTGGAAACTCCGACGATGCCCGCGGCAGTGCACGACATTCTGCTGCACCACCGGAAAATCGAGGAGCCGTGGCGACCCGGCGGCACCGAGAAATGTTTCTGGGTGCTGCAGCAGGATTGGGTGTACGCCGTGCGGTTTCCCGCTCCGTTGCGATCGGGCCGGGAGTACTGGCTGCACTTTCACGGCCTCAAGTCCCGCGCCGATGTCTATCTCAATGGTGAGCGCATCGCCACCCACCCGGATGCCGAGGTGCCGCTGCGCGTCGACGTGAGCGGTCGTCTCCAGGCCGACAATTCGCTCGTGGTGCATTGCCACGCGGGTCGGCTCCCGGGCCGGGCGGGCGAGGTCGAGGACGGGCGGCGCAAGCCGGCCGGCAGTTATCTCGGGCCGAATCCCGCCGTGGCTTCGCTCGGAATCTACGGCGACGTATGGCTCGAGTTGTCGGACGGTCACCGCCTGCAAGAGGTCGTCACCGGGGTGGCCGTGAACGAGGCGTTGACGGAAGGTACGGTCACCGTGGATGCGGTGGGCATCAGCCGGGCCGCCACCATCGCGCTGCGGGTGCGGTTGTTGGATCCGGCAGGGAAAGAGGTCGCCACCTCCACCACCACCGCCGGCGTGACGGGGGGTGAATTCCAGGCGCGTGGCGTGCTCCAGGTGAAGGAGCCGCGACTCTGGTGGCCGCGCGGTTACGGCCAGCAGCCGCTGTACCGGGCCGAGATTACGCTGCTGGTGGACAACCAGCCGCAGCAGACCGAGCGACGCACGATCGGTTTCCGCCGACTCACCATGCCGGAGAACCTGCACTTCTTCGTCAACGGCGTGCGCGTCTTCATCCGCGGCGGCGACTGGGTCACGCCCAATCTGCTCAGCGACGTGTGGGATCAAGCGCGCCACGAGCGCCTGTTTGCGCTGGCGGAGAACGCCCACTTCAACGCCTTCCGGCTGTGGGCTTCCGTGGCGGCGCCGTCGGATGCCTTCTACGAGATGGCCGATGCCCGGGGTTTTCTGCTCTGGCAGGATTTCCCCCGGCTGCCGCTGGGGCCGGATGAGCGGAGCAAGGAGCTCAGTTGTGAGAAGGCCGCGCGCCTGATCAAACGCGTGAAGCACCACGCCTCGGTGCTGAGCTGGTGCGGTGGCAACGAGGCTGCCATGTGGGCGCACGAGGATTATCGACCCGACTACAAAGACCATGGCCCCTGGACGGGATTGCCTGCGGCCGAAGCCGTGGGGGAGCTTTGTCGCCAACTCGATCCCGACCGCCACTATCAGCCGAGTTCGCCGTATGGCGGCATCAACGCCAACGACCCCCGCGAGGGCAATACGCACGGTTATTCGAACATGTGGTTCGTGCCCGGCTACGATTACCTGAATTTCGCCAGCGAAGACACGCGCATCGCCTGCCCTCCCTTGCATAGCTTGCAGCGTTTCATGCTGCCCGAGGATCTCTGGCCCGCGGGCTACACGACCCTCGCGCTGCCCGGAAACAAATACCCCTTCCCGAAGACCTGGCTGCCCTACACCACGTCGGAAAGCTGGAAGAAGACCGGCCCGGTGGAGCAGTTCTACGATGCCGCCGATGCCGCGTCGCTGGTCTATCGCCTGGGCATGGCGGAAGCGCTCTACTACCAGGATACGGTCGAGCGGCAGCGCCGCGGTCGGCCGGCCGACGAAGCGGGCGAGCGGCGCCAATGCGGCGGCTACATCGTGTGGAAATACAACGACTCCTGGACGCAGGTCTACAGCGCCAAGGTCGACTACTTCCTCGAGCCCTACCACGCCTACTACGCCCTGCGCCGCGCCTACGCGCCCGTGCTCCTCTCCTTTGACCTCGACACGTTCATTCACCTCTGGGTGGCCAACGACACCCGCGAGACCGTCCAGGGCACGGTGAAGATTCAGCTGTATCACCTGGAGAAGACCGAGTTTCGCAAGGAAATCGTCCGCGACGTGAGCGTGCCGCCGGGCAAGTCGGTCGTGGTGGTGCGACTGGATCAGGCGGGCATCCGCGCCTTCCGCCGCGAGCACCTCCTGTTCGCCACGCTGACCGACGGGGCGGGGCGGGTGGTCGCCCGCGCCAACGCCTTCGCCGACATCGAGCGCCGGCTGGCTTTTCCCGCGGCGAAGCTGGACGTGCGGGTGGAGCGCGACGCCCTGGTGATCACCACCGACACCTTCGCCCGCGCCATCCACCTCGAAGGCGACGCCCAGGACGATGCCTTCGGGTGGTTTTTCGAGGACAACTATTTCGACCTGCTGCCCGGGGAGCGGAAAGTGATCCGCATCCTTGGCCAACACGCCCAAGGGCGGGTCAAGGCCCGGGCCTGGTATTCTCCGCACGCCACCGCCGTCGACTGGCGCCGGACCTCTCCTGCTCCGCAACCGTGAATCACCAGCCCGCCGCGGCCGGCTGCAAAAATGATCCCAATCGCCTTGGCCGAATTTTCCAGATAGCTCCGCAACCGCGCCCGCCTGGCTTTGACCCGCTCGGGATTCTCCGCGGCGAGATTGGGTTTTTCGGCAAGGTCGGCGGTCACGTTGTAGAGTTCCCCGGGCTCGGATCGGTTGTTCCCACGAAACTCCCCCGGGTTGAGCAACAGCTTCCAGTCGGCCTCCGCATGCCCCATGTCATCGATCAGGAAATAGCCGATATTGGGGCGCGTTGGGACCGCGCCCAGCGGCGCGCAGAGGGTCAGGAGGAGGAGGGAAAGGGCGGCCGCGGTTTCACGAGTCGGCGGGGCTAGTTCGCGGGATTCCACGCGGCATTCTGCAGGGCGGTCAGTCGGGCGACCTCGGCGGGCCGATCCGCCGCGAGGTTGTGCTTTTCCAGGGGGTCGGCTTTCAGGTCGTACAGCTCGACGACCGAGGGTGCCGAGGTGTAGGCCTTGTCCGGGCGCACCGTCCCGGGCAGGAGCAGCTTGGACCAACCGTTGATCATGACCCGGGTCACGAGACTCTTCTCCGGATGGCCGAGGGCGACGATGTCGTGGGTGTAGGACTCGACCAAGACGGTCTTCCGCGCAGTCATGGCCGGTCGGTCGAGCAGATCGATCCCGGGCAGGCCGGCGGGCACCGGCAACCCGGCGACCTTCAAGACGGTCGGGACGAAATCGATGATCGACGCAAGGGTCTCCTCGTCGCGCCGCGGCTTCACCCGGCCCGGCCACCGGACCAAGAAGGGCGTGCGAACGCCCAGCTCGTACGGAGAGAGCTTCGCCCGGTTGCCCCCCTCGGCATCCCAACCGTTGTCGGCGAGATAGATGATCACCGTGTTGTCGGCCAGGCCGTGTTGCTGCAGGAAGCCGTCGAGTTGCCCGCAGGTTTGGTCGAACCATTCGACCATGCCGTAATACTTCGCCGCTTTGTCACTCAATCCCCGGCCCTCGAAATGCGCGAGGAATTCCTGGGGCGGATTGTGCGGCCCGTGGGGCATCATCGGCGCATACCAGACGAAGAACGGCTTGCCCTGCGCCTGGGCCCCGGCGATGAAGTCGAACATCGGCTGCATGGTTTTTCTGCCGATGGCCAGTCCGTCGCCCCCATGGCGCCCCTCGGTGGTGGTCATGCCGGAGGTGAACCCCGCTTCCTGCTCGGTGACATTCCAAAGCTTGCCCGTTTGATAAGTCAGATAGCCGGCGGCGGTGAGGACCTTCGGCAAGATCACCCGATTGCCGAGGAGCTGGCGGGAGAGCGGCGAGCGATCCTTCTTCCCCTTGGCGTGTTCGACCTTGATGTCCTCCGCGCCGAGGTCATTGCCCGTGATGCCGTGCCTATGGGGCAGTTCGCCGGTCAGGAGACAGGCGAGGGCGGGCGAACAGACCGGCATCACATATCCGCGCGTGTAGAGCAGACTCTGCGCTGCCAGGCGATCAAGGTTGGGCGTCCGCACGACCGGGTGGCCCATGAAACCGTAGTCCGCAAAGCCCTGGTCGTCGGACAGGATCAAGATGACGTTGGGTCTTTGCGCAGCCGCGGCGCCCAGCGGCCGCCCGCTGAGGGCAGCGGCGAGGAGAAGGAACAGGTGAAATTTCATAAAGCTTGAATCGGTTTTCAAATTATCCTTTCGCTCCCTTGGCCGGGACGGCGGCGCGGGTATACTGCGCCTTGTAGACGAGGCTGCGCTGGCGGAGGTCCGCGAGGACGGCCTGGTATTCCGGATCGCCGGCCACGTTGGTGAGTTCCGTGGGATCGACGTTGCGGTCATAAAGGAGTTCCACGCCGTCCTCGTAGTAATTGGCGTAGGTGTAGCGGTTGTCGCGCACGCCGAACCAGGTGGCGATCTTGGCGTGGTCGCCATGGTGTTCACAGTAGAAGTCGGTCCGCCAGTCACCGCGCGACTGACCCGCCAGCAGCGGCGTCAGCGACCGGCCCTGGTACTTGGCGGGCACGGGCACGCCGGCGAGGTCCAAAAGGGTGGCGGGGATGTCCAGGCTGGTGGCCGTCTCCGCCAGCACGCGTCCGCGCAGGCCGGGGTTCAGACGGGGATCGCTCACGATCAGCGGCACGTGGAGCGCCTGGTCGTAGTGCGACCATTTGCCGGCGAAGCCGCGGTCACCCATGTAATAGCCGTTGTCGGCGGAGTAGACGACGACGGTGTTTTCCGCCAGGCCCTTTTCCTGCAAGGCCGTCATGACCCGGCCGACAATCCGGTCCATGCCCGCGAGCATGCGATAAAGGGCCCGCAGGTTGACGCGGTATTTTTCCGGAGTGTCCCAGCGCCAGAAATAGCGTTCGCGATTGATGGTCTTCTTCAGGAAGTCGGGAGTGGCGGCGTAATATTTCGGATCGTCGAGCGTCGGGCGATTCGGCTCGGTATCCTCAAACCGGCCGTCTTCCGCCGCCGGCCATTGGTAGTGGAAGCCCGGCCGGCGGTCGCTGTCCTCCGCATGCGAGATGTTGAAGCTCATGTAGAGGAAGAACGGCTTTCCCGGGGATTGCGCCTTGACGAAGGCCACCGACTTGTCGCCCATGATTTCATCGACGTGGCGCAGGCTGCCGTCCGGCATCTTCTTGAGGTAGGGATGGCGGAAAAGCTCCTCATAGTGATCAAACATCCCGCCCATGCCATCGACGCCCTTGTTCCACTTGACGTGCTGCTTGCCGAAGAAGCCGGTGCGGTAACCGGCCTGGCGCAGCAAGGTCGGAAAACTCGTGTCCAGGTCCTCCTGCCGCACGGGCGTGCTGGGATTGGCATGATAACCGTGGGTCGTGGTGGTCAGCCCCGTGAAGAGATTGGCCCGGCTGGCCATGCAGATGGGTGTTTCGACGAAGGCGTTGGCAAAGCGCACCCCCTGCCGCGCGAGCCCGTCGATGACCGGGGTCTGGATTTGCGGATGCCCGGCGCAGCCGAGGGAGGTGTTGCGCTGGTCATCGACGAGCACGAAGACAAGGTTCGGTTGCTTCGCGGCCGCCACCAGGGAGCCCCATGGCCCCACGAGGATCAGGACGGATAATATTTTCAGCTTCTTCATGGTTGTTTTGGCAGCGTTTGGATTTTCGTGGCACTCAACGTGACGGGGCCCAACAGCCCCGAGGACTGCAGCGGATGATTCTGGTCGAAAAACTTGCGGCGAGTGAAGGTAGGCCGATCTGAATGGCGCTCGACGGAGCCATCGAACCCATCGGGCGGCGCGGGAAAGGGCTTTGATGCCCGCCAGTATGACGAGAGTGGGACGAGTTCGCATGGATCACCCGATGATGGAAGAGCTCGTGAGGTTTGGATCGATGGCTTCGCGATTACCGCCGGAATTCTCTGAGATCGGCCGTCGGTGGATTGGGCGAAAATATCTGTGGGTAACAAGCAGTCGGTCCGCACGCGATGTCATTGATGGTTTGACCGCATCGGCACAAGTCAGATTGCCCGGTGCGAGGGGGGTGCCGGGCCTGCCCGTCGGCGCGGGCCGGGGACCGGCGTTATCCGCCCGGGCCCGGTTCGCCCCGGCGATGCAAAAGCACAAGGGATTACCCACTTGCCCATTGTGGCCCGCCCCGCCGGGTTGCTACCCTTTGCTGCCCGAGATCTCTCCCCGTCTGAACCGGTCGTTCCGGCGGTAACCTCTTGGTTCAGCCCCCCCTGCCCAGCCAGCCAACCTGCCGCGCCACCGGTCGTGATCGCCGAGGGCAAGCAGCGGAAAATTAACCGCATCTCCCGGATGAAGACCGACTGCCCCAGCGATTGCTCCCAATTCGTTTCTCCGTGTACCCGGCGCCTCCGGGGTTACTTTCGTCGGCGAAACTCCGGCTGAACCCGTCAGGCTCTTTCCGAACCGTTCGATGGATCCCATGAAAAATATCTTCTCCTGCCCGTTGCTCGCCGTGGCTTGGCTCGGCGGCACGCTCGCCGCCGCCCCATCCGAGCCCGTCCACGAGGCCGACTGGCTGAAGCAGGCCGACCAAGCCCTCAAGGTCGCGCCACTCGCCGTCACGCAGAAGACCCGCGTCGCCCCCAGCGGCAATCCCCACGACTACGCCAGCACGGCGCCCTACTTCTGGCCCGACCCCGCCAAGCCCGACGGCCGGCCCTACATCCGGCACGACGGCCGGGTAAATCCCGAGTCGCGCACCGCCGCCTCCGACATCCTGCGCGCGCAGCAGATGAGCGGGACCGTCGCCACGCTCGCCCGCGCCTACACCGCGACCCAGGAGGAGAAATACGCCGCGCACGCGGCACTCTTGCTGCGGACCTGGTTTCTCGATCCCGCGACTTACATGCGACCGCATCTGAACTTTGGCCAGGGCGTGCCCGGGCTGAACACGGGCCGCCAGATCGGCATCATCGAGGGCACCACCATCGTCAGCGCCCTCGATCAGGCCAGCCAACTCGTCGGCTCGAAGGCGTGGCCCCCCGCCGACCACGCCGCCCTGATGAAGTGGGCCGACCAATTCCTGACCTGGTATCTCACCAGTCCCTTCGGCGTGAAGGAAGGCAATGGGGGCAACAACCATGGCACCCATTACGACGTGCAGGTCATGCGCCTGGCGCTGATGCTCGAGCGGCCGGACCTCGCCCGGCAGGTGGCCGAGGCCGCCAAAATGAAACGCATCGCCGCGCAGATCGAACCCGATGGGCGGCAACCCCAGGAACTCGCCCGCACCGCCTCCTTCAGCTACTCCCAGATGAATCTGCGCGGCCTGACCACCCTCGCCAATCTGGCCGACCGCGTCGGGGTCGATCTCTGGCATTTCGAAACCGCCGATGGACGCAGCATTCGGAAGGCCCTCGATTTCATGGTGCCCTATCTCAAGGATCCGGCGAAGCCCTGGCCCTACGAACAGATCAAGCACCTCGATCGCGGGGGCTTCTCCTCCATGCTCCGCCAGGCGGCCCAAGTGTACCACGAACCCGCTTACGAGGCGATCGCCGCCCACCTGCCCGACAAATCGAAGTGACCTTGGCCACCGGTCGGATTCGCCCGTAAAAACCCACCGCCAGTAATCCGCCTTCCAAACCTTTCTGGTCCCCATGACTACCATCCCCGAATCGCCATCGCGGCGGAACTTTCTCAAGTCCTCCGCCTGCCTTGCCCTCGGCGCGTTCATCGCCCGGCGGAGTCTGGCGGAAGCCCTGCGCACCAAGACCGCCATCGCCCTGATTCCCCTGTCCGGTGATGCCGTCGCCGCCTCGGTTCCTGGCGGCTGGGCCCTGGGCCAACTCGAGGCGGCGCTGACGGCCCAAGGCGCCACGGTGCGCCGGGTGGCCACGCTCGCCGACACGACCGCCGCGGAGTTCTGCGTGTTGGCCGGAGGCGCGTCGGCCCCGCTCGCCCGCACGATCCTCGAATCGTGGCATCTCACCGCCCCCGCCGATCCCGAATCGCTCTGCCTCGCCCAAGGCGAGGCCCAGGGCCGCAGCGTCCTGCTCGCCGTCGGCGCCGACGAACGCGGGCTCGTCTACGCGCTCACCGAGCTGGCCGATCGCGTATCGTGCCTCGCCACCGACCGCGCGGCCCTCGAGTTCACCGCGCCCGTGATCGAACGCCCGGCCAGTCGCATCCGCAGCATCATGCGCGGCTTCAATTCCGAGGTGGAGGACAAGGTCTGGTTTTACGATCGCGCCTATTGGCGCAGCTACCTCGACCTGCTCGTGAGCTGCCGCGTGAACCGCCTGAATTTCACGACGGGCATGGGTTACAACAGCGTCCAGAACGTCACGGACGGCTACTTCATCTTCCCGTATCCCTTCCTCGTGACCGTGCCGGGCTACGACGTGCGCGCCCGGGGACTTTCCGACGACGAGCGCGCGCGCAATCTCGGGATCATCAAGTTTGTCGCCGCCGAGTGCGCCCGCCGCGGCCTGCTCTTCCAGTTCGGCATCTGGACCCTCGCCTACGCATGGGAGCGCAGCCCGCACGCCACCTACGCCATCTCGGGCCTCACCGACCAGACGCACGCGCCGTATTGCCGCGACGCCCTCGCCCTGTTGCTGCGCGAGGTCCCACAGATCAGCGGGGTGACGTTTCGGGTGCACAACGAAAGCGGCATTCCCAAGGGCGAGGAGGATTTCTGGCAGATCCAGTTCAGCGCCATCAAGGACTGCGGCCGCCGCGTGCAAATCGACCTGCACGCGAAAAACATGACGCCCGCCACCCTGCAGACCGCCCTGGCCACCGGCCTTCCTGTCTGTGTCTCGCCCAAGTATTGCGGCGAACACCTGAGTTTGCCCTATCACCAGTCCGCCATCCGCGAGCGGGAAATGTCTCCGCAAGGTTCGCTCACCGACCCCGGCACGGGCGTGCTGGTCGGCGACCGCAAATTCACGCGCTA
Organism: Opitutales bacterium; assembly: GCA_038249085.1. Taxonomy (GTDB): domain Bacteria; phylum Verrucomicrobiota; class Verrucomicrobiia; order Opitutales; family Opitutaceae; genus ER46. The sequence continues at coordinate 6,141 of JBBRWR010000150.1, read as the reverse complement.
CGGCTACGCCGACACGTTGGCCGAAAACCGCAATTGGGACGTCGTCTTCCGCATCTGGCCCGGCACGCAACGCTTCCTGCTCAGCGGTGATCCCGCCACTTACGCCGGCTACGGTCGCGCCGCCTCCTTCTGTGGAGCCGCGGGCATCGAACTGAGCGAGCCGCTTCACTTCAAGGGTCGGCGGGGCTCCGGCCTCCCCGGCGGCCGCCTCGCCTACGCCGACGAGTCGCTGACCCCCCGTTACGATTTTCAGAAATACCATTACCAATACCGCCTCTGGGGCCGCCTTGGCTACAACCCCGACGCGAACCCCGAGGTCTGGCGCCGCTCGCTGCGCCAGGAATTCGGCGACGCCGCCCTCGCCGTCGAACAGGCGCTGGCTCCGGCCAGCCGCGTGCTCACGCTCTTCACGCTGGCGCATGGTCCGTCAGCGGACTGCGTCATCTATCTGCCGGAGATGTATCTCAACATGCCGATGGCGAGCCCGGACCTGCCCCAGCCCTACGGCGACACGCTCCCACCGAAACGCTTCGGCAACGTCAGTCCCTTCGATCCGCAACTTTTCCTGTCCCCGGATGAATGCGCCGACGCGCTGCTGGCCGGCCAGGCGACAGGAAAATACTCGCCGCTTGAGGTCGCCTCCTGGCTGGCAAACCTCGCCGCCGTCGCGGGCGAAAACATTACCGCCGCCCGTCGGCAGCTCGGGGCCAAGGCCTCCACCCCGGCTTTTCGCCGCCTGGAGGAGGATGTCCTGATCCAACGCGGCCTCGCGCTGTTCTTTGCCGGCAAGCTGCGCAGCGCCGTGCTCTGGCGCATCCACACGCGCACCGGCCATCCCGCAGCTGGCGCGGCGGCCATCGCCGGCTATGTCGGGGGCCGCGACGCCTGGGCCGCGATGGCCCAGCGGGCAAAAAGTGTCTACCGGGCCGACATCACCTACGGCAGCAACCGCTCCCTCCGCGGGCACTGGATCGACCGCATCCCCGATTTCGACCAGGACATCGCCGACCTGCGCAAACGCCTCGCCCCGCCGGCCGCGCTGACCGCCAAGGTTGACGCGGCGGCCACCGCCCGGGCACTGCAAGTGGCGCTCGCCCCGCCTGCTCGACCGGCGGTCACGGCCACGCACACTCCGCCGGAAGGATTCCGCGCCGGCCAGGCGCTCACCCTCGCCGTGACCCTCGCCGCGCCGGCGCCACGCCGGGTGACCCTGCACTACCGCCACGTCAACCAGGCCGAACGCTGGCAGTCGCTCGCGCTCACCGCGACGGGTGGTTCGTTCCAGGGCGAAATTCCCGCCGCCTACACGGCGCACCGTTTCCCGCTGCAATACTACTTCGAAATTGAGACGGCACCCGCCGCGGCGACCCTCCACCCGCTGCTCGCCGCCGACCTCGCCAACACCCCGTACTTCGTCGTCCGCCGCATCCTCATCCCGGCATAATTTGTCACCATCATTCCATGAAAATACACCTGCACCCTCTGCTCGATCAAACGCTCAAGCGCTGCCCGAAGTCCGGCCGGGTGGTGGGCGTGCGCCGCGACACGCGGCTGGCGCGGATGCTCTTTCCGCTCGTTGGCTTGCTGGCCCTCGCGTGGTTTCTGCTGCGCACGCTGCCGGAGCCGCGGCGCGCCGATTATCCCTGCCAGAAGGTCGCCGCCGGCATCGGGGTCGGTTTCCTCGCCTACCTGGGCGGCTTGCTGCTCACGGTGACCGGCCTGCGCCTGGTTCGCCGGCAGGTGGGCGTGACGGCCGCCGTGCTGACCGGCGTGGCGATCGCCGCGTTCGTTTACCAAGGCGATAGCCTGGCGCAGGCCACCGGCAAGAAGGCCAGGGTGGTTCCCACCGCCCCCCAGGTTTTCACCGCGCCGGAGGGAGCGAACAATCCGATGGGCGAGGGCAAAGGCATTTTCCCCGGTCGCGTGGTATGGAATCAGAATTTCAACGCGACGAAGTGGGACGGCAGGACGGGCCAATGGTGGACCGACCAGAACGTGGATCAAACGGTCGTGGACGAGATGTTGTCGCAATCGCTGCAATCACTCACCGGGACCAGGACCGATGCGGCTGCCTGGGACCGGCTTTTCCAACAGTTCAACGCCACGCATGGACGCACGGCACGCGGTTACCAAAAGGGCGAAAAGATCGCCATCAAGATCAACGTCAACGGCGACGGCAAACCCGGTCCCTGGGTGGATGCCGGTCATCCGAGCCCGCAAGCCCTGTATGCCATGGTGCGGCAGTTGATCAACGTGGCGGGCGTGCCGGGCGATTGCATCACGCTCACCGACCCTTCGCGACTGATCAAAACCGAGTTGATTGCCAGGATTAAGGGCAATCCCGCCGCCGATTTCCAAGCTGTGAAAATGACGGACAAGGCGGGCGGCGCGGAGCCCTGGCGCTCCGTCGCCCAGCCCGACATGAACGCGCCGGTGCATTTCCAGATGCCCGACGGAAAGGATCTCGCACTCTATTTGCCGCAGGATTTCACCAACGCCACCTATCTGATTGATTACGGGGTGATCCGGCCGCACCGCGTGTTTGGGCTGACGCTAAATTTCAAGAACCACTTCGGATCGGTCTATGATCCGGCCAGGAAAGCCTTCAATCCGACCCAGCTGCACGCCTTCGCGCTCTGGGATTATCCCGCGCCTTACAAGCATGGCCAATATAACGGACTGGTGCCGCTGCTCGGGCACCGACAGGTCGGGGGCAAGACCGTGCTGTATTTTGCCGACGGACTATATACCGCGCCCAATCAGGGGGACACCAGCAAGGTGGTGCGCTGGAGCACGCAGGGGAACCACTGGTTCTCGAGCCTGATCATGTCGCAGGATCCCGTGGCGATGGATTCCGTCGCCCTGGACCTGGTTTCCACCGAGCCCAATCTGACGAAGCAGCCCGATGGCATACCGAATCCCAGCTTCAACGGGAATGTGGACGGCTATCTCCACGAGGCGGCGCTGGCCGAGCATCCGCCCTCCAAGGCGAGCTACGATCCGGCCGGCGACGGCGGCACCTTGCGAAGCCTGGGCGTGCACGAACACTGGAACAATGCGACGGAAATGAAGTACTCGCGCAATCTCGGCAAATCGACCGGGATTGAACTCGTGCGCCTCGCCGCGAACTGACCTATCGCGCCATGACGGTGGCAAAAAAAATCACCCTCGGCCTTGCCCTCGCCGCGTTCACCGTCCTTCCGGGTTTCGCGAGTGTTGCCGTGACGCACCTGCGCTGCGAAGACCGGGAGAACCCGCTGGGCCTCGACGAACGCGAGCCACGCCTGGGCTGGCAACTCGTCTCATCCGAGCGCGGCCAGCACCAGACGGCAATCGTGTGCTGGTGGCCAGTTCGGCCGAACAACTCCAGCGCGGCGCAGCCGACCGGTGGGACTCGGGGCGCGTGGCGTCGGGGCAAAGTTCCCAGGTGTCTTATGCGGGCCAACCGCTGGCGGCGCGGCAGACGGTATGGTGGAAGGTGCAGGTCTGGGACCAGGAGGGAAAGCCGGGGGCCTGGTCGCCCGTGGCCACGTGGGAAATGGGCCTGCCGGAAGCGAAAGACTGGAGTGGGGCGGCGTGGATTCGGCTGGCGCAGGACACGCGGCGGTCGCCGTTGCGCCAGCGTGGGTTTCAGACGAGCGACATGACGCAATCCCGTCCGGCCGAGCCACCGGCGTCGCCCTTGCTGCGGCGCGAGTTCGAGGTTAAGCCCGGCGTGCGGCGCGCCCGCGCCTACGTCTGCGGGTTGGGTTACAATGAACTCTATGTGAATGGCCAGCGTTGCGGCGACGCCGTGCTCGACCCCGGGCAGACGACCTACGATGTGCATGCCTATTACGTGACCCACGATCTCACGCGGCAATTGTCCACGGGGCGCAACGCCATCGGTCTGATGCTCGGCAACGGTTTCTACGGCCAGATGATCGCGTTCCGGGGGAAGCTCGGCTACGGTGACCCGGGGTTGATCGCCAAGGTGGTGATCGATTATGCCGATGGCAGCGAGCAGGTGATCGCCACCGATGGCGCCTGGCGGGCGACGACCGGTCCCGTCGTTTTCGACAATGTCTATGCCGGCGAAACCTATGACGCGCGGCTCGAACGGAAAGGCTGGAACCAGGTCGGTTTCGACGATGCGGCCTGGTCGCCCGTCAAGGTGGAGCCCGCGCCGCTCAGTCCGGTGTTGCGGGCCCAGATGATCCCGCCGATGCGGGCGGTTGGCACCGTGAAACCGATCGCGCTCTGGCCGGACAGCCAGGGACGGACGGTCTACGATCTCGGTGTCAACATTGCCGGCTGGGCGCGCCTCCACCTCCAGGCCGCCGCGGGCACGACGATTCGGCTGCGTTTTGCCGAGGTGCTGATGCCGAACCAGCGGGACATCGATCCGGCGGGCACGGGGGGATTTGTCACGGGCTTTGATCAGATCGACACCTATGTGTGCGCCGGCACCGGCGTCGAGGAATGGGAGCCCCGGTTCACGTACCACGGCTTCCGCTACATCGAAGTGGAGGGCCTGCGCAGCCCGCAACTGGACAACCTGCTCGGGGTCATCGTGCGGTCCGACGTGGCGCGCGCTGGATCGTTTGCCTGCTCGGACGAATTTCTCAACCGGGTCTATCAGACCTCGCTGCGCACCATCGAAGATAACCTGCACAGCATCCCCGAGGATTGTCCGCATCGCGAGAAATGCGCCTGGCTGGGCGACGCCCATGCGGCGGGCGAGACCATGATTTTCAACTACGACATGGCCAACTTCCTCGCCAAGTTCATGGCCGATGTGGAGACGGTGTGTGGCCCCGCTCGCGGCACCTACGACGGCAAACCCGGCACGCCGGGCCTGCCCTCGAACATCGCCGTCGGCAAACGCCTGCCCCAGGAAGCCCGGCCCGATTGGGGTGATGCCGTGGTGCTCGTGCCGTGGTACCTCTACGTCTATTACGGCGACACCCGGGTGATGGCGGACCACTATCCACTGATGAAGCGCTGGCTGGCGCATGTCAGCGGCCTGGCCCGGGATCACATTGTGTATCAAGGCTACGGTGACTGGTGTCCCCCCGGCAGCCGCGACGACCCGGTCAGCAACCCGGTGGAGATCACCTCCACCGCGTTGCACTACGGCTGCCTGCGCCGCGCGGCGGAGATGGCGCGGGTCCTGGGCCATGCCGAGGATGCGAAGTCGTTCGAGGCTGAAGCGGATTTGTTTCGCGTGGCGTTCAACCGGAAATTTCTCGACCGCCCGACCCTGCTCTACGGATCGCAGACCTCGAATGCGGTGGCATTGCGCTTCGGGTTGCCCGAGGCGGCGGACGCCCCGCGGGTGGCGGCCAGCCTGGCGCAGCGCATCAAGACGACGGATCGCGGACACCCCACCACGGGCATCCACGGGGCCCGCCCGCTCTACACGATGCTGGACGACTATGGCCAGAGCGACACGGCGATGGACCTGCTGACCGTCGCGGGTTACCCCGGCTACCGCTACGTGCTCGACTGGGGTTTTACCACGTGGCCGGAGCGCTACGTCGATTTCAACCCCGCGGAGCGGTTTCCCGACCGCTCCTATAATCACCCGATGCAGTCCGGCTTCGCGGCGTGGTTCCATGAAAGTGTGGCGGGCATCCGCCCCGATTCCTCGGCGCCGGGCTTCCGCCACCTCGAGATGAAGCCGCAACAGTTCCGCCGTCTGGCGTGGGTGAAGGCGTCGCATGACGCGCCCACCGGCACGATCCGCAGTGAGTGGAGTTCCCAGGACGGTAAATTCAATTGGAGCATCAGCGTTCCGCCCAACAGCACCGCCACGGCGTACGTGCCGGCGGTTGACGCTGCTTCCGTGCGGGAGAAGGGTGCGCCGGCCGCCGCGAGCCCAGGCGTACGATTCCTGCGTTACGAGGATGGCCGCGCCGTCTACGAGGTGCAATCGGGTGAATATGAATTCACCGCCACACTCTGAAAGCATACGAGCAGGAACCCTATGCATCGGTCCATCTCGTAAAGCATCCCCGGAGCAAGCTCCGGGGCATTCAGACCAAATCAACATGCGCGTATTCTCACCACCGATTGTAGGAGCGGGGTTTAACCGCGGCAAAAACACCAAAAGCGGCGGTAAACCCCGCCAAAACCAAACCCAACCCGGGCAAACACCCG
>JBBRWR010000149.1:0-17620 GCA_038249085.1 Opitutales bacterium | reverse complement strand
GGCGCCGGTGGCGGCGACGATGCTCAGACCCGCCGGCAGCGGGCTCGCGCTATAGCTGGTGGGCAGGCCCGAGGCGGTGATGGTGAAACCGAAGGCCGTGCCGACGGTGCCACCCGCGGTCAGCGGCGTATTGGTGATGATCGGGGCGACGCCGGCGGCGGCGACGGTGACCACGAGGGTGGCGTTGCCGGTGCCGGTCGCGTTGGTGGCGCCGAGCAGCACGTTGGTCGTGCCGACGGTGGTGGGCGTGCCACTGATGACGCCGGTGGCGGCGACGATGCTCAGGCCCGCCGGAAGCGGCGCGGCGGTGTAGCTGGTGGGCGTGCCCGAGGCGGTGATGGTGAAGCTGAAGGGTGTGCCGACCGTGCCGGCGGCGGACAGCGGCGCATTGGTGATGACCGGGACGGGCACGTTCACCGTCAGCGAAGCGGCGGTGCTGTTGACCGCGGGATTGACGCCATTGCCGACCGTGACGGTGTAGTTGGCATCGGTGTCACCGAGCACGGCGTTGCTGATCGTCAGGACGGAACCCGTGGCACCGGCGATGTGGCCGGCGGCATTCACCAGCGAGACGCCGTTCTTCTTCCATTGGTAGGTGGTGGGCGCCGGGGAGCCGTTGGCGACGATCGTCAACGTGGCGGTGTCGCCTACGCTGATCGTCTGCGTGGCCGGGGTCGGTCCCGATGTAATGGCTAATCCGACCACATTGAAACTCTGGTTCAGCCAGTTCGTGTTGAACCCCGGGCCGGCCTGCCTCGCTTCCAGCTTCACGGTGCCGGGACCGGTGGTCAGCACCGTAAAGATGCGGTTGGCCTGGCCCGGGCCGCCCGAAGGGGTGACGGTCGCGGGACCACTGATGACGGAGACGGTGAGTTCCAGGCCGGAACTGGCGGTCGGCGTGACGACAAACGAATCGCCGACGTTGTGGTCGGGAATGGCCGCGAAGCTGACCGATTGCGCGCCGGACGCGAGTATGCCGGTGGCGTAAAGTTGATCGGTGCCCCACGCACTGGAGGCTCCGGTGCCATCGAAGGAGTACTCCAGCGTCTTGAAGACGCCCCCAAGGTTGGCGATGTCGGAAATCGTTCGCTGCCCGGCGACGACGTTCAACCGGCCGAGCACCGTGTTGCCAGTGGCGCTGTCATCCCGCAGATAATAAAATTGGCTGGCCGGGAATCGCGTGCTGCCAGCGGGAACCCAGGTGAGCGCCTTGAAACCGGCGACGCCAAAACTTCCCGTGGCGCTGGTAAGATCCACCTCAGCGACCGTGGAGTCGGCGCCGGCGGCCGGAATCTCTTCACCAAACATCGTATGCCCGTTGGAGGCGGTGCGGAGGTAATAGGCACTGTTGGCCCCATACCCCGCGGCCACACTGGTGGTGGCAAACGTCAATGCGATGTAGTTGTTGCCGCCGCTGGCGACGTTCATCTGCTTCACGTCCGCGGCCGTGGTGGCTGCGCCGGGCACAATTTGGGCCAGGTAGTCCGTGCCATTGATGTTATGATGGATCGTGAAGAAGGTGTTGGCTCGGGCGAAAAGCGCCGGCGGCACAAAGGTCAGGCCGGAAAAAGTCCCCGCCATACCCGTGAGCGCCGTGACGGCGTCGGCAAACTGCACCACCTGCGTGGGCGGGCCGATGATCGTGCCGTAACCCGTGAAGGCCGAGGCCGGAGCCGTCGCCGCGCCCAGCCCGTAAAACGCGATCGACGTGGGCCCACTGTTCATCCCGAGGTTCCCGGCGACGTACGCCATGCCCGCCAAATTATCGGAGACACTCAGGGCCTGGTTGCTGGGCACGGCCCCGGCACCAATGCGCGGGGTGACCGTGATGACACCCTGGGCGGTGCCGCCACCCGTGGTCGCGGCGCCAACGAGGACGGAGGTAAACGCGCTGGTCTGGGCCGAGGCGGACACACCGCCGAAGGCCACGAGGGCCGATAGTACTAACAACGTGCGAGAGTTCATATGAATCTTTTCCTAAAACTGCCAAATCGAGAGAGCGGAGCCGGCGCGCCTCGAAAGAGTACCGGCCGGGATAAGACGGTGTTCTGATGCCACCCGAAGTTCCTCCTCCCGAGCGCGTGCCGTAAGCCATCCGATGGCCGCAGCGGTAATCCCCCTGATGCCGCTACCGCACCCGCACCCAAAGCGCCTCATAGGCGTGCACCAGTCCAGCAAACGACGTCGCGCGCGTCCTGAGCTCGCGTTGCAATTGCGCCCGTGTCACCGCCTCCGTCACGGCGGTCGCGTCCCAGAGCAGCAAGGCCAGGGCGTGAAAAATCCGCTGCCGTGGATGCCGCCACGGGCGGGGATGCAGCTGCGGGCGAAGGCCATCGGCCCGCAGCGAAAGCACCGTGTTGCGCAGGCCCGCCGTGCCCGGACATTTGTCGACTGGATCCTGCGCGTAGGCGCGCGCCGACGCGAACGTCCGGCCCAGCCGACGCTGTTCCAGCCACAACCAACACTGGCCGGTAAGCGCGCTCACCTCGGCATGCCGCGCCGCGAGCGCGTCCCGCGAGAGCGGCGGGGCGACGGTCTGAAGCCCGGCCACCCCGCAAGGCGGCGCGGACGAAGCAGCGTCCGCTGCCGCCGCCATCGCGCCGGTCTGCGGATCGGCCGGTTCGCCGGGATGAAGTTTGAACGCCACCCCCGCCGCGTGGTGCCGGCGCAGCGCTTCGTGCCACGGCGATGGTTCCAACTGAGCGAGCCGATCGATCCGGCGATGGCGCTCGCGACAGCTCCAGTCGTATTCACCGCGCGCCACGAGCACCGCATCGCCGCACGCGAGTTCCGCTTTGGCGAGGTTGCGCCGGATGAATTCGGCGTCACTGGGCGCGAGCGTCGGAGCCGCCAGTTTCCCCTGCGCCAGCAGCAGGCCGGTGCCGCGGTTCATCAACAGCCGCGTGCCCTCGGCGAGCGGGATTTGCGCCGCCGCCAGGTGGTGATCGCAGCCGCCCAGCCACGACGCCTCGCGGCCGAGCAGCCGGTGTCCGGCCATCAGATCGTAGGTGAACATGCTCACCGGCTGCCGGCGCAACTCGGCGAGCGAAGTAATCGTGGACTCGACTTCCACGCCGACCAGGTGGGTGAGGATCTCCCCGAGCGCCGCCAACGCGCGGCCGTAGCGCAGCTCGTTGAGCTGGCGGTTACCCTGCACGGCGACGTAGAATTCGAGATCATTGTAGGGCCGATCGCCCGTCGCGGTGCGCCACACCCCACCCTCGCCGCGCCCGTAACCGCCGCCGAGCAGTACGGCTTCCAGCCGGGGCGACGGAATGATTCCGCGCACACCGCTCAACATGCGCTGACACGCCACGTCGAGGTGCCGCTCGAGCGCGGGATCGCCATCGAGGGTGAACCGCTGCCATGCGACCGCGCGGGCGGGTGCGTTCATCCGAGCAAGCGATCGACCCGGTGCATTTGCCAGCCGGCGCGAAACCCCTGCAGCCGCCCGAGGCGCTGTTGCGCTCGAATGCGCACCGCCGCCGGCCACTGGGCCAGCCGCCCGCGGCGCCCGGCGTGGAGCAGATCCCCCACGAGATCGCGCACCCATCCGCTGAGGGCGCGGCGCGGGGTGAAACCGTCGCGCGAACCCGTCCACACGCCGGCGAGCGCCCAGGCTTCGCCGAAGCTGCGCTGAAAGGCCTGCCGGGGCGTATAATTGTGCGAGTGCATCACCACCGACTCCGGCACATAGGCGAGGCGGAAGCCCGCGGTGCGACACCAGCGGGTGTATTCGTCATCCTCGGAATATTGCATCGTTTCGGAGAATCCCCGGCGGGCCCACACGTCGCGCCGCAGGCCGCTGCTCACCATGCTGAAAAAATGCTCCCAGTGCACCGACTCGCGCTTCGGGCCAAAACAGCGCTCGTAATCGCGCGCAAACGGCTCCCGGCAATCCGGCCGCGGAATCTGGCACCCGAACACGGCGGCCACCTGCGGGTCGGCCAGCGCGGCGGCCAGCGGGGCGAGCCAGCCCGAACCCTGGGGCGTCGCATCGGCGTTGAGAAAGACGACCCGGTCGTGGCGCGACAGGCGCATGCCCTGGTTGATCACCCGCCCGGGACGGTAGTCGTGGGGTTCCAACTGGACGAAATGCGCGGGCGCTGCCGCCCGGATCAATTCCACCGAACCATCGGTCGAACCCGAGTCGAACACGATCAACTCCCACTGCCGGTGGCTCTGCGTCTTAAGCGCCGCCAACGTGTCGCGGAGGGCCCACGCTTCGTTGTACGAGCGGAGGACGATGCTAATCGGAATGTCGGGCATGGGCGCAACGCCTTGGTCCCGCCATCCTCGTCGACGGCCGGGCGTCCGCCATGGGGAATATCCCGCCCTCGGGGGAGGTGAAGACCCACCCGTACGCCCAAGGACTTTGCGGATCCCCACGGGTCGGTGTTGGAGTGTGTCCCACCTTCAGCTCCGGCGCGGTCGATCTTCCCGTGGCCCTGTCGATCGGCATTCTCGCGTGGAATGAAGAGACTGCCATTGGCCCGATGCTCGAATCCCTCTTCGGGCAGTCGATTTTCCGCCACTTCGCCGCCCGCGGCCAACGGTGCGAGGTCATCTGCCTCGCCAACGGATGCACGGATCGCACCGTCTCCGTCGCGAACGAAAGCTTCGCCCGCGTCGTCCGCGACCACCCGGATCGCGCCGGCATCAGCGCCCGCACCGAGAACCTTCCCGCTCCCGGACGCAACGCCACCTGGAACCGCTTCATCCACGAATTCTCCGCCCCGGCGGCGCAGTTCCTCTGCGTGATGGACGCGGATATCATCTTCAACCGCCCCGACACCATCGCCCTGGTGGTCCACGCCCTCGAGGTCGACTCCCGCCTCGGCGGCGCTTCCGACTGGCCGGTGAAGGACGTCAGCCTGAAGCCGCACCCCTCCCTGCGCGAACGCGTCTCGCTCGCCACCTCCGACATGACCGGCAACATCGTCGGCCGCCTCAACGGCATGCTCTACTGCCTGCGCGCGCCGATCGCCCGCAATCTCTACCTGCCACGCGATCTCGGCGCGAATGACGACGGGTTCTTCAAGGCCGCCATTTGCACGAATTTCTTCCGCGCTCCGCTCGATCCGACCCGCGTCGTTTCGGTGCGCGCCGCCACGCACCTCTACGAACCCTACGTTTCGTTCCGCGACGTCCTCAACAACCAGAAACGCCAGATGATCGGCCAGACCACGGTCCACGTCATCATCGACTATCTGCAACGCCTGCCGCTCGAGGCCCGGACCCATCTGGCCCACACGCTCCGGCAACTCGACGCCTCCGATCCCGACTGGCTGAACCGTCTCGTCGCCGCGCACCTCGCCCGCGTCCGCTATTTCTGGCGGTTGTTTCCGCACCTGCTGACGTTTCGCTGGACGCGTTACGCGGAATTGCGGGGAAAGCAGCGTCTCACCCACCTGCCCCCCACCCTGGCCGGCATGGCGCTGACCCTCGTCGCCTCGTGGCAGGCGGCCCGCTTTCTCCGGCGCGGCTGTTCGAGCTTCTGGCCGAAAACCGTCCGGAGGACCATCCAGGTCCTCCCCCAACTTAACCCCAAATAAACGCCGCCGCCCATGAGCACTGTCCCGCAAATCAAAGGTTACTACGAGTCCTACTGGAACCGGGGGAAAAACCACTTCTCCGGCGACCAGCAAGGTTACGCCGCCAATTTCCGCCGCTGGATGAAGCGCGAGCTGGTGGGACTGCCTCCGTCAACCCCGATCCTCGAAGTCGGCTGCGGCGACGGTTCCTTCACCAAGGAGCTGGCCCATTTTTCGTCGCAGATCACCGCGATCGACATTTCCGGCAGCCAGATCGCGGACAACGCCGGACGCCTGCCCGGCATCAAGTTTCTTCAGCACGATGTCGCGGAGCGCCTCCCCTTCGCCAACGGCGCGTTCCGGGTCGTCTGGTGCTCCGAAGTACTGGAGCACCTTTTCGACCCGTCCTTCGCCCTCCAGGAAATGCACCGCGTCCTGCGCCCCGGCGGCAAGCTGCTCGTGACGGTGCCGTATCATGGCCGCCTCAAGAACGTGCTGATCGCGCTTTTCAAATTCGAGGTGCACTATGCGCCCTCGAACCCGCACATCCGGTTCTACACCCGGAACACCCTGAGCCGGCTCGCCCACGCCGCCGGCTTCGGCAACGTCTACACTGAGACCTGCGGCATGAACCTGCCGGTGCGGGACTTCTTCTCGCCCACGAACATCCTGCTGCGCGCTTCCGCCGCCGGCTGACGAGGCATGAAGGCGTCCCACGCCGTCGCGCTGGTCCTCATCCCGATTCTGAGCGTCGCGGGCGCCGTGTTTGCGACCTGGTCGCAGCGGGTGCGCGACGTCTTTTTCTTCCTGATCGTCACCCTCGCCGTCGTGGCCGAGCGGCTCGACGTGAATTTCTTCAGCGAGGCGTGGTATCGCGGCACCACCCGCGGGGTGCAGGTCTCGTTGCTGGAGATTCTCGCCTTCGCCCTGCTCGTCGGCTCGCTGCTGGGTTCGCGCGCAGGCCGCGAACATCCGCGCTGGTTCTGGCCCGGCAGCCTCGGGTTTATTCTGGTGTACCTGCTCTACGCGGTCGTCTCGGTCATCACGTCGCAGCCGAAACTCTTCGGCCTCTTCGAACTCTCGAAGATGCTCGGCGGCCTGCTCGTGTTTCTCGCCTCCGCCGCCTACCTGCGCTCCCCGCGCGAGTGGACGATTCTCGTCGTCGCGCTCGGCGGCACGGTGGGCTTCGAGGGCGCGTGGGCGGTGAAACAGAAATTCATCACCCACCTCGAGCGCGTGGCCGGCACCCTCGATCACGCCAACAGCCTTTCGATGTATTTCTGCCTGACCGCTCCGCTGCTCGTCGCCGTGGCCTACGCGGGCTGGACCAGGTGGCTGCGCCTGCTGGGCGGGATCTCCGCCGGCCTCGCCGCCGTCGGTCTCCTCCTCACCGTCTCGCGCGCGGGCATCCCCGTCTTCGCCGTCGTGACCCTCGCGACCTTCGTCTGCTGCGCGACCTGGAAACTTACGCCGCGCCTGATCGTGGTGCGGGCGGCCATGGCCTTGGCCGTCGTCGCCGTCGTCGGGGCGTTGTGGAGTCAAATCGCCTCGCGCTACGGCGAGGCGTCGCTCCAGGAAGAGTATCTCGACGCCCATGTCGACGGTCGCGGCATCTACCTGCGCCTGGCGAAAAACCTCGCGACCGACCATTTTTTTGGCGTCGGCCTCAACAATTGGTCCTACCACGTCAGCCGCACGTACGGACCGCAGCTCGGGTTCAAGTTCGAGGACTACGATTACCTCGTGGCCGTGTACGGCACCGACGACATCCCGCGCGTCTTCGGCGATTCCTACCTCGCCGCCCCCGCGCACAATCTTGCCGCCCTCACCCTCGGCGAACTCGGCGTGCCGGGTCTGCTGATTTTCCTCCTGTTATGGGCGCGTTGGTTCTCGCTGGGCGCGCCGTTTCTCTTCGATCCCCGTGGCGATCCGTTGCGCACCCTCGGCGTGGGCCTGTTCTTCAGCATCTGCGGCATTTTTGGTCAGAGCATCACCGAGTGGGTCTTCCGACAAACCCCGATCATGATCACCTTTAACGTGCTCCTCGGCGCCCTCGCGAGTCTGGCGCATACGCGTCAAGTCCGCCGGCGGGCGGCGACCGCGCCCGCCTCAACCCTCCCCTTACCCGCACCAGCGGCACCGTTCTTGCCGGTGGGAATCTAGGCATGCGCGTCGCCCACATCCTCCGCAAATACGACGCCACCGAGTGGGGCGGGACGGAAACGGCCATTCACCGCCTGACCACCGGTCTTGCCGCCAACGGCGTGCGGTCCCTCGTCTTCGCGCCGGAACTCGCCCGCCGCGACCTCGCGATGGATCCGTTTGCCGCCGTCGGCGGCGCGCTGCGGCGCTTCCGGGCGGTGCTGCCGGTGTGGGGGCTCTCCGCCGAGCGTCGCCGCCGGATGATTGCGGTGGGCGGCAATGTAATCTCCCTGCAACTGCTCCGCCAGCTGTGGCGCGAGCCCGGCCTCGAGCTGGTGCATTCGCACGCGCTGGGCCGCCTCGGCGCCATCGCCCAGGCGGTCGCCCGGGCGCGGCGGTGGCCGTTGGTGTTGAGCGTGCACGGCGGCGCTTACGACCTGCCCGCGAGCGTGCAGCGCGACCTGCGGCTCCCCGGGGCCGGCGGCTGGGACTGGGGCAAGCCGCTCGGTTTTCTGCTGCGGGCGCGCCGGCTCTTTTCCACCGCCGACGCGATCCTCACCTCCAACCCTCGGGAGGCGGCCCTCATTCGCGAGCGCCACCCCGACCGGCGGGTGATCGTCCAGCCGCACGGCGTGCCGGCGGCGGATTTTGCCCCCGATCAACGGGCGGCGGCATTCGCCGCGTATCCACGCCTCCAGGATCGCCAGGTGCTGTTCCTGCCGGGCCGGATCGACCCGGTGAAAAACCAGCATTGGCTCGTCGAGCAGGCGGCCGAACTCGCCCGGCGTCACCCGCGCGTGTTGCTGGTCTTTTCCGGCGCCGTCACCGACCAGGCCTACGGCGACGCGTTGCAGGCGCGCATCGGGCGCGACGGCCTGGAGCAACGGGTGTTGTTCACCGGCCAGCTTCCGCCGGGCGACCCGCGGTTCATCGGCCTGTTGCAGGCGGCGCACGCCGTCGTGCTGCCGTCGTTGTCCGAGACGTTCGGGCTCGTGATTCTCGAAGCGTGGGCCGCGGGCACGCCCACTCTCTGCAGCCGCACCTCGGGACCCACCGCCTTGATCGAGGAGGGACGAAACGGTTTCCTCTTCGACCTCGACGCACCCAACGGATTCCACGCCGCGGTGGATCAGCTCCTTGCCGACCCCGGCCACCGCGCCACCCTCGGGGCGGAGGGCCGCCGGCGCGTGGTGGCTGATTTCGACACCCACCGGATCGCCGGACACTTGCGCCAACTCTACGCGGAACTCATCGAGGAGAAACATGCACTACGTCATTCTGCGTGACGACGATACCAGCGCCCTCACGCCCCCCGCGTGCCTGGAGCGGCTGTATCGTCCCTTTCTCGACCGCGGCCTGCCCGTCAACCTCGCCACGATTCCCGACGTCCACACCGACGTGCGCACCCCCGACCACCAGTTGGAGGGCTTCATCACCTCCGGCCTGGCCCACCTCAAGCGTAACGTGCCGCTCGAGGATAACCCCGGGCTCATCGCCTACCTCCAGGCCGAGCCCGCCTACCGCGTCGTCCACCACGGCTGCCACCACGACTATTTCGAGTTCGACGCCGCGAGCCGCGCCGCCGTGGCCGTCCGCCTCGACCACGGGACGCGACGGTTGCAGGATGCCGGCTTCGCCGCCCCCGTCGCCTTCGTCGCGCCGTACGACAAAATCTCGCGCGCCGCCTACCTCGAAATCGCCGCCCGTTTTCCGGTCATCTCAACCGGCTGGTTCGAGGCGGGCCGCATTCCGCTGCGTTGGTGGCCGGACTACGCCGGGAAAAAACTCCACCGGCGGGCGCACTGGCGGGCGGGCGGCACCGCCCTGCTGAGTCATCCCGGCTGCCTGCTGTCGTATCACCATCCCTACGACGGGATGTTCACGCGGGTTCGGCACGCGGTCGAAGGCGCCACTCTGACGGTGCTCGTGACGCACTGGTGGGAGTACTTTCGCCACGGCGTGGCCGACGAGCCGTTCATTGCCGTGCTGCATGAAGTGGCCACCTGGCTCGCCCGGCAAAAAGACGTCCGCGTCGTGACCTTCGACGACGTGGCCCGCGGCACCGTCCCGCTCCACTGATCCATTCCCGGCCGGGGAAATACTGAAAGGGGGACCCGCCCAACGCGCTTTTGTGCGTTCGCTCTCACGCTCAGCACGTTCGGGGTGACTTTCCTGTGGACGCGGTGCCCTCACCGCGCGGCGCGGCGGGGGACGATTCATCGCGGGGTGAGGGCACCCCGCCTACCACCGCCAACTCGCAGACGCACCCGCCAATCATGCCCATCACTTTCCGCGCGGATTCGCGGCCGCCATCGTCAACGGCGACAGTACGGAGGACGGCGGGATCGATCCGTTGGCGACGGCGGCGTGCTCCGCCTGGGCCACCATGAGCTGGTAGACGTGCGGGATGTCGGTGACGCCGGACGGCACGTCCGCGTAATTCGTCAGCAGGCTGGCATAGCTGTGCGGCGCGTCCGGATGATAGCCATGCATCGCGGTGATCGGGCGCTCGCCCATGTCGCTCGGCACGATGAGCACGCCTTCGTCGCAGAGGAAGATCAGTTCGCCGAAATGGCGGTCGGGAAACAGCGTCCCGAGTTCCTGCAATTCGGCGTCGGGCAAAATGCGACCCTGGGGAACCTGCGCCAGGCAGGCGGTCACCCGGCGGCGCGCCCGGTCGTGGAAGAGCCAGAAGCGCGCCATCGTCGAGTCGAAGACCACCGCATAGTCGTGGCCGACCCGCAGCCCGAGCGCGTCGATTTTGGCGCGCAGGTCGAGGTGGACGTCGCAGTTGGCCATGCCGTGGTCGCTGAAGACGGTGAGCTTCACTTCCTGGTAGTGCTGGGCGGCGCCCGCCATGAGTTCGGCGATCCACGGCTCGTAGGCGCGGAGTTTTGCCGGCACCTCCGGCGACTGGTTGCCGACGCGATGCAGCAGGCCATCGAGACCGGCCCAGTAAAGAAACGCGAAATCGACCCGCTCCGCGGTGATGTCGCCCAGCAGGCGGTCGAGGCTCTGCCGTTCGGTGCCCGCGGGGTCGCTGACATGATAGGGAATGCGCCGCGCCTCCAGATGATCGAAAATATTCGTCCCGCGGTTCATCCCGCCGGGTCGGAGCGGACTTTTTTTCTCGGTGAAATCGAACAGCGAAATATGGGAGAAGGGAATGTTGTAGAGGTCGAAATAACCGCGAAACTTCAGCCAGATTTTCACGAGTTTCCCCAGTCGATGGCGAAACATCCGCCGGCTGGTGATCGCGCGGGGCAGCCAGCGCAGCGATTGCAGGAGACGAAACGGGGAGTGTTGGGGATCGTAGACGAAGTAACACCAGTTGCGCGTCTCCACCGGCCAGCGGCCGGCGAGGATGGAGGGCACACACGCGGAACTGTAGCCAAAGACCGAACGCAGGCGGCGGCGGTGCGGCGCGAGCGTCTGCACAAACGGGTCCTGCCGGATGATTTCCCAGCCGCACGCGTCGATGAAAACAAACAAGGAAAGGCATTTTTTCATTAATGGTTGGCCGCTCCGGCCCTGGCGGCGACGGTGGCTTTCCGGGGCCGGCCAATCTTCTGGAAGCGCGACGTGGCGTGACGGGTTTCCTCCGTGAGCAGCAGGAACGCTTGATCGTCCGCCATCGGGGCGTCTCCCCGGTAGCGTTTCAGTTCCGCCGACAGCCGGCCGCGCAGCTCCGTGGCGCTCCGACCGCGGCCATGATTGGCGGCGAGCCACGCGACCAGCCGGCTCTGGCCAAAGGTTTCGCCGGCCGGGTTGCGCATGTCCGTGAGTCCGTCGGTGTGGAGCAGCAGGGTGCCGGGCCGGCCCAGCACGATCGTCTGCGAACGATACTCGACGTCCGCCCTGATGCCGAGCGGCAGGCCCTGGACGGCGAGGGCCCCGATGCTCACGCCGTCGGCCGCCACGTACAGCAACGGGCCGTGTCCCGCCCCCGCCGCGGTGACGGTGCCGGCGCGCACGTCCACCACCGCCACCTGCGCGGTGATGAACATGCTGACGGCGGAGAGTTCCTCGAACAGCAACCGGTTCAGCCGGCCCAGCAGTTGCGCGGGATCCTCGAAGAGAGCCGAGAGGCCGCGGAGCAGGCCGCGCAGGTTCATGGCAAACAAGGCGGCGGGCACGCCCTTGCCCATCACGTCGGCCACGATCAGCAGCGACACGTATTCGCTCAAGGCGATCGCGTCGTAAAAATCGCCGCCGATCTCGCGGGCGCTGTGCCAGCCACCCGCCAGCCCGAATCCCCGCATCTGCGGCAACGCGACCGGCAGCAGCGAACGTTGGACGACGTGGGCGAGGTCGAGTTCGCGGGCCAACAGTTGGGTGCGCAAGTCCTCCTCGCGACTCCGGAGGCCCGCGGTTTGAATCGCGAGAAAATCCGCGAAGATGCGTCCGACCTCCTCGGGCAAATCGCCGAAGGCGAAGTCACCCGCCCGCCGGCCCACGGCGACCGTCCCCACCAGCACATCGCTGAAATAGAGCGGATAAACGACGCCGTTTGCCGTCGTTCCCGCCGCGCGCAACGCCTCCGCCGGCTCGCACGCCCGCGCATCGAATCGCGCCGACACGCGGCTGAGGGCCACCCGGACCTCGAGACTGCCCGCCCCTTCCCCCTCGGCGGCAAGGGCGAGCGGTCCGGGGTTGAGTTCGGCGGACGACACGGCGGCGATCACCAGCCGGCGACGATCGGGCGTCACGAGCCGGAGCACGTACCAGTCGGCCGCGGTGAGATGCAACATCTCCGCCAGCAACCGCTCCTCGAAGCCCACGCTCGCTCCGGCCCGCCCGAGCTCCGCACAGCAGTGAAAGACGGCGGAGAGCGTTTCGGAGCGGACGCGGAGTTCGTGGGTCAGGGAGGCCACCGCCCGCTCGCATTCGTTCAGCCGGTGCCGGCTCTGGTCCGGGGTCAGCACCGGAGCCGGTCCCGGGGAGATCGCGCGCCCCGTTTCCCGCCGTTTGCGCATGATCAGAACATTCTCCCCTGGCCCGCGGAAATAGAGCACCTCATCCATGTACGCTTGGATGATGAACAGGCCGCGTCCGTTGGCGGAACGCACGCCCGGCAGCGCCACTTTCCCCGGCCAATCGAAACCTGGCGTGTGGTCGCTCACGCGCAGCTCCAATTGGGTCGCGCTGCACACCGCCTCGACCGACACCGGGCGGGCGCGGCCCGCTCCCGCCGCATGCAAGACGGCATTGTTGCACGCCTCCGCGACGCACAGTTCGCAGCCGAACAACTCCGCGCTCGAGGCCCCCTGTTCCGCGTAAAAACGTCGCACGGCGGCCGCCGCGTCCCGCGCGGCCGCACAGTCGGGCGCAACGGCGTGGCGCAGCATGACCGGCCGATCCGACTCCGGGATTGCAGCGGTCATCACGCGAATCGCCTCACCGCTGGACGATCTCGAAGAGTTGCTGCATCTGGGTGAGTTCGAGCAACTGCCGGACTTCCGGCCTCGGATTCACGAGGCGGAGCGTGGCCTCGCCGGACTCGCCGACCGAACGGTAGAGGGCAAACAGGGCGCCCAAGCCACTGCTGTCAAGGAAGCGGGTGCGGGAAAGTTCGACCTCGATCACGGTGGGCGACTCGCGCAGGGCGGAGGTGACCTGTTCACGAAACGCGCCGGCATTCACGGCCGTCAACTCCGGGATGTCCGAGATGGTCAGCACCTGCGCTTCGTTTTTGATGGTCATGGTAGGGGCATGGACCGGCAACTAGCCTGAAGGTTTGGTCCCGGCCGCACAATTTGATCGGGAAAAGAGCGCGCGGAGTCGTTTCAGCCAACGCAGGACCGTGCGCCCGAAGGCGCCCGCCGCGCCGGCGAGGTGGGTCTGGGGCACGAGTGACGGCATGTCGCCGAGCGAACAAAGCAGAAAGGAATCCGGCACCCGCAGCACCGATTCGCTCCGCCAGTTGATCAGCAGGCTGCCCGCGGCAATCGACTCCACCACCGCGGTGAGCCGGCCGACAAACGTGTCGGGACCGATCACGCTCTGCACCACCCGGGCGCCCTCGCCGACCACGACCCGATCCTCCAGGATCGCGCCGGGCCCGATGACGGCATCGGTTTCAATCGCGACGTGGTCGCCGATCCAGCAGGGAGCGTGCAGTTGCGCGCGCGGCGCGACGCGCGCCCCGCTGCCGACCCAGATGCCCGGATGCAGTTCGCGCATCCGCACCCGACCCGGAGTCAGCGCCTGCGGAATCCAGGCCTGCAAGGCGGCGCACCAACCCGCGTAACTCTCGAAGAGCGGCAGCGCGGCGCATCCGGGCAGATGATTCATCACCACCAGATCGTCCGGCGCCGGCAGCCAGCCGGGTTCGCCGAACGGCCGGCACCGGGCCGCGGCTTCCCCCACGGTGGGCTCGCTGCCCACGGTCACGACCTCGACCCGCAGACCCCAGCGCCGCCCGTCCCCCACCGCGCGCCGCACGAGTTCAGCGCGATCCGCGACCAGCACGATCACGTCGCGGGCCCCGAGGGAGGCCAGGTGCCCGAGCCAGAAAGTGATCAGGCATTCCCCCAGCAGCGGGACGGTCGCGAAGGGCATGGCTTCGGCCAGGTGCGAGACGGACCGCCGGGTGGCCGGACAAATGAGGACGGACTTCATCTCAGTAGGCGCCCGATCCGAAGAGCACGGCCGGCACGGTGCGCAGCAGGATGCCCAGGTCCTGCCAGACACTGCGGCTTTCGATGTAACGCACGTCCAGACTCACCTGACCGGGAAAATCGATCCCGGCGCGACCGCTGACCTGCCAGATGCAGGTGATGCCCGGCTTGACCGCCAGGCGGCGGCGGTCGGCGAGCGAATAGAGCGCGACCTCGCGGGGGATGGGCGGGCGCGGGCCGACGAGCGACATCTCCCCGGTGAAGACGTTGTAGAACTGCGGGAGTTCATCGAGCGAGTAGCGGCGCAGGTAGTAGCCGACGCGCGTGATGCGCGGGTCGTTCTTGATCTTGAAGGTAACGCCGACCGCGTGCTGGTTGGCCGCCAGCAGCGCCGCGAGGTGCTGCTCGGCATCCGGCCGCATCGAGCGGATCTTGAACATCCGGAACTCGCGCCCCCAGCGCCCCACGCGCGTCTGGGTGAACAGCACCGGGCCGCCGTCGAGCTTTACCAGCGCGCCGATCACGAGCAGCACCGGACTGAGCACCAGCAGGGCCAGCGCGCTGCAGGCGAGGTCGATCGCGCGCTTGACCGCACCGGCGCCGCCGACGACCACGCGCCACGCCAGATGGCGCACCACCACCCGGGCCTTCAACCGCCAGATCCCCGAGCGGCTTTGGAAGGACTCGAAGTTGCCCAGCAGGCGGGGATCGATGGCGGGACGTTTGTGGGGCATGGGAAGGGGAGGCAACGTGCAGGGCTGGGATTCAACCGGCCGCGCCGGCCATCGCGGGAGCGAGCGCGGCCCGGGTCAGGAGATCCTCCAGGCCGTCGATGTAGCGGGTGAAGCCGAAGCGCTCCGCCGCGAGCTGGCGACCGTTGGCGCCGAGGCGACGGGCGAGCGGCTTGTCGCGCAGGAGGGCGTCGATCCGCGCGGCGTATATTCCGCGGTCCAGCCACGGGACCAGGAACCCGTTGACGCCGTCGCTCAGCCATTCGCGAATGCCGCCGGCATCAAATGCGACCACCGGCAGGCCACACCGCATCGCCTCGAGGCCGGTCGCGCCAAACGGTTCGGGCCACAGCGAACTCATCACGGCGAGCGAAGCCTCCCGGTAATAGCCGGCGATCTGCGCCTGCGGCAGAAATCCGGTGAATTCCACCCGGGACCGCAGGCCGAGGCGGTCGCGCAGGCGTTCGCAGGCCGGGCGGTGACTGCCGTCGCCGATGATCACGCATTCGAATGGGGCGGTGACCCGCGCCAGCGACTCGAGGAGGACGTCGACGCCCTTGCCCCGCACGATCTGACCGGCGTAGACGAGGCGGTTGCGGGCGCCAAACGACGCGGGGTCGATCGGGGGCGCCGCGAGCGGCACCGGGGCGTGGATCTCGATCTGGTCGGCGGCAAAGCCGTTGCGCAGGAGTTCCTCGCGCATGTAGTCGGTGGCCACGATCAGATGCGGGAGGCGGCGGTTGAGGGCGATCTCGCGGCGCTTTTCCCCGTAGCTCACCCAGCGCAGCGGGAAACCGCCGGCCGGGCCGCGGGCGAGGGACGCCCCGCACGGAAACACGCAGAAGAGCGAGGCCGCCCGCCGGCAGATCCGGCGGGTGACGACGTTGTATTTGTAACCGCGCATGCAATAGAAGCTGTGATCGTGCACCATGCGGACCACGGGGCCGGCGTGGGCCGCCAACGCCTGCAGCGCCCCGCCTTCGGAAACGTTGTGGGCGAACACCACCTCCGGCTGAAGCCGGGCGCAAATTCCGGCGAGGGCCGTGGCGCCATCCGCCGCCGCCGCGGTGCCGAGGGGAAAGCGCTCGCCAAACACGTTCCGCCATTCTTCCTCGGCCTTGCCGGTGCCGGGACCGTGCGCGAGCGCGACGCCATGACCGCGGGCGCGCAGAGCGGTGGCGGTGAGGAGGACGTTGACCTCCGCACCCCCAAAGGCGCCCATTCGATCGTGAACAAAAAGCAGTCGCATCGCCTGGAAAAAACGGTTGAGGAGTGAGGCCCGAAAAGGCCACGCCACCTTAGTCCCGCGCCGCGCCGATGGCGGCGGTAGGTGATACCCGCAATCGGCGTCGCGGCAGACCCGCCCCCGGCTGCTTCCGGAAAACGGCCCGATCTCCGGGCCGGGATGATGCCCGATGATCGAAATCGAAAAAAACCGCACCCGGAACGTGGAACCGCGGGCGGGACGAAGCCACTATGGTTCAGGGGTGTTTCACCCCAGCCGATGGGGTTCGCCTTCCCGCCCTCGAGGATACCCGATCCCGACCGACGCCTTCCCATGCCTGCCTTCACCTTGCCCTCCGCGACACCTTCCCTTCCGTCCCCACCTCACTCCTCTTCGCATGCACCCAATTTCCGTACTGCTGGCTGACGACCACACCGTCGTCCGACAGGGACTGCGTTCGCTCCTTTCCTTCGAAAAGGACATCGTCGTGGTCGGCGAAGCCGAAAACGGCCGCCAGGCCGTGCAGATGGCCGCCGCGCTCAACCCCGATGTCATTGTCATGGACATTGCCATGCCGGAGCTCAGCGGACTCGAGGCCACCCGCCAGGTGTTGCGGGACAATCCCGCCGCCAAAATCCTCATCCTCTCCTCCTACAGCGACGAGGAGTATGTGCACCAACTCACCGACGCCGGGGTGTGCGGCTACCTCATCAAGCAAACCGCCGCCAACGATCTCATCAAGGCGATCTACGAGGCTTACAAGGGCAACGCCTTCTTCAGCCCCGCCATTTCGAAACGCCTGCTGGACTACTATCGTGGCGCCTTCGTCAAGGGCCGCCCGCTCCGCCGCCGCACCGAACAGCTCACGAGCCGCGAACACGAAGTCCTGCAACTGGTCGCCGAAGGGAATGGCAACAAGCAGATCGCCGCCGCCCTATTCCTCAGCATCAAGACGGTGGAGAAGCACCGCCAGCAATTGATGAACAAGCTCCATATTCACGAAATCGCCGGGCTGACCCGCTACGCCATCATCCACGGCATCGTAAAGATCGACCCCATCGCCAACGGCGAAACCGTCAGCCCCGACGGGGGCCTTCCGCCGGCGGGTTGACGGTGGCAGTGAACCCGGTCCTCCGGATCGCGCCAGGCTGCGACTGGCGCCCGCCGGTCAGAGACGCGGCGCTACTCCCAGAGGCACCACCGCCAAAGGACAGCTGCGCCCGGAAGGCGGCCTTCCACCGGCACCGGCGAGCTGACCCCGGGGAACGGGTGCATCGGCGAGTTGCCGGTGACTTCCCTGTGGGCGCGGTGCCCTCACCGCGCGCCCGGCCATCACCTCCATGTGGGCGCGGTGCCCTCACCGCGCGC
>JBBRWR010000148.1:0-17700 GCA_038249085.1 Opitutales bacterium | reverse complement strand
CCTCCTCACCCTCCAGCCCGGAGCCTACACGGTGCTGGTCACCGGCGTCGGCAATACGACCGGCGTCGCGCTTGTCGAGGTCTACGACACCCAGTAACGCCGCCTCGCCCGCCGGGGCCACGCGGAGTTGTCCGCGTGGATGCGGCGTTGTCCCTCGGCAGCAATTCCCTCACCGCTCCTTTCGCGATCCCCGAACCCGCGACCACGGGCGCGTGGATGGGGTTGGGGTCCTCGGCTTGGGGATGGGCCTCCGCCGGATGTACGGCCGTAAGCGGGCTGCGACGCTGGCTGCGATCGCATGAAGGGGCGCATTTCCGGGTTGGAGGTTGTGGGCGGGGTGCCCCCACCCCGCGATAGGTCGTCCTCGCTGGAGCCGCGGGGTGAGGGCACCCCGCCTACAACCGCCACCCCTCGCAGGTGCACCCGGCATGAAGTTGACGGCAAGGCAAGGTGGCGTTTTCCGCAGATTCGAAATTGATCGTGCGCCTCCTTACGTTCGCCGCTTTCCAACTGATCCCGAATGGACATCAAGGCCCCCACTCTCCGGGGGGCGGAATTCCCGCCGCAACGAATGTCAGGAATCCGCGCCCGGCCGACTTCGGGGCAGCGTGAAGAAAAATGTTCCGCCCGGCGCAGGTTCGGCCTCGTAGCCGCAGCGGCCACCCTGCAATTCGACCAACCGGTGAACGATGGGCAGGCCGTAACCGCGCGGGGCGTTGAGTTCGTGGAGTCGATCGAAAGGAAGGAACAGACCGGCCCGCCTTGCGGGCGCGACGCCCTGGCCGCTGTCGCGAATCCAGCAGCGGAGTTCCCCGTCCTCCTGGCTGCTGCCGAGTTCGATGCGCGGTTTGGCCCCGGCGTACTGGAGGCTGTTGGCGACGAGATTCAGCCAGATGAGATCGAGCCACCCCGGCACACCCGAAACGGCTGGCCAGGTATCCGGCCGGATTACGCTGGCCCCGGCTTTCACGATCCGCGGCTCGAGGCGTTGCAACGCCCCCCAAACGATTTCCTCCATCGTTACGGCCTGGAGCGGCGACGGCTGGGCGGTCGCCATCAGCACCGCGCTGATCCGGGCGACGAGCGCGGCCGCCTCTGCGACGGAGTCGGAAATGGACTGCACAAATTCGGCTGAGTCGGTCGCCGCGGCCGGATCGCCGAGCGCCTCGCAGGCGGTGCCGATGCAGTTCAACGGCGTGCGCAGATCATGCGAGAACCGGCGGCCGAGCGTGAGCAGGTCGCCGCGGAGCCGGGTGTTCTCGCGGGTGAGCACGCTCTCGGGCGAGTCGCGGTTGACGGAGTGGGCTGGCCGAGGCGGGGAAATATTTTGCGGTTTCACGTTTTGGGGGTTGCCCCGCGGCGCGGGTGCTCAACCTGCGTTCGTCGGGTTGGGTGGGCGGAATACTTCAGCCTAAATCCCTCAGTTCAAACCAACCACAGATTACACCGATAACACAGATACAGAAACCAAGTGGACTTCCGCGCCACTTTCCCGAATTCACCTCCAAGGTGAATGCCCGGTTTTGCGCCATGGATTGGTTATCGGTGCCCATCGGTGAAATCTGTGGTTTCAACTGCTGATTTTAGGTTCAGGATCGGTTCGGGCTCCCGCTGCGATGGCGCGGGCGTCGCCCCGGTGCCCACGGGACCAATCGCGGTGACGGTCATGCTATGCAAGAACCCACCCA
Source organism: Opitutales bacterium (assembly GCA_038249085.1). GTDB lineage: Bacteria > Verrucomicrobiota > Verrucomicrobiia > Opitutales > Opitutaceae > ER46. The sequence goes on along the minus strand of JBBRWR010000148.1, from coordinate 16,012 downwards.
TCGCGCCGCTCTCGATGCGCGCGTCGGAAAGAGGACGGGATTTCACGCATGAGTGGAGCCAGCCGTCGCGACGGGCGTCGTCGCAGCGTTTTTTTCGTCGGCTGACCGCGCCCTTTGGTTCATGATTTTTCGTTTTCGGTAAAGGGTGGCCTGGTCGATGCCGAGAATGGCTGCGGCTTCGCTGAGATTGCCGCAGTTTTCGACCACGCGGCGGATGTGCTGCTCTTCGATTTGGCCGAGGGACACCATCGCGCCCACGCGCAGGTCGGGGTTCCCGTTCGGGCCGGACGGCGTTTCGACGGGCTGGCGCAGATCCGTCGGCAGGTCGGCGGCGTCGAGTCGATCGGAGCCGGTGAGGCTGACCGCGCGCTCGACCGTGTTATGGAGCTCGCGGAGGTTGCCGGGCCAGCCGTAGCGGCGGAGCAATTCCTCGGCGGCGGGGGTGAAGCCCTTGACTTTGCGGCCGCAGCGGTCGGAGCAGTGTTTCAGGTAATGTTCGGCGAAGCGCAGGACATCGCGCGGGCGTTCGCGCAGGGGCGGCATCTGCACGGTGATGACGTTGAGGCGGTAGAAGAGATCCTCGCGAAACGCGCCTTCGGCGACGCGTTTCTGCAGGTCGTGATTCGTCGCGGCGACGATGCGGACCTCGGCGCGGCGGGTGACGGTCTCGCCCACGCGCTCGTATTCGCGCTCCTGGAGCAGGCGCAGGAGCTTGGGCTGAATCTCGAGCGGGAGGTCGCCGATTTCGTCGAGGAAGAGCGTGCCGCCGTCGGCGGCCTTGACCTTGCCCCAGTGGTCGCGCATGGCGCCGGTGAAGGAGCCGCGCACGTGGCCGAAAAGCGTGCTCTCGAGCAACTCCTTGGTGAGCGACGGGCAACTGACCGTGACGAACGGCCGGTCGGCGAGATGGCTGTGTTCGTGCAGCGCCCGGGCGGCGACGCTCTTGCCGGTGCCGCTTTCGCCGAGAATGAGGACGGAGGCCGGGCTTTTCGCGGCGCGTTGCAGCAGATCCATCACCGCTTGCATGACGGGAGTCTCGAAATCGATCAGGGCCTGCGGTTGCTGCGCCTGACTCTCCTTCACGCGCTCCTCCAGATTCTCGATTTTGCGGCCGAGTTCGCTGAAGCGGCGGAGCCGCGCGAGCACCGCGTGGAACTGTTCGCGCGTGAACGGCTTTTCGAGGAAATCGACGGCGCCCTGCTGAATCGCCTGCACGGCGTTCTTGATCGTGCCTTGCGCGGAAAACATCACGATCATCTGTTGCGGACGGGCCTTGAGGATCGACGGGAGGAATTGCAGGCCGTTGTGTTTGCCCAGATGGAGGTCGAGAAACACCGCGTCGAATTTGCCTTCGCGGACGGCGTCGAGCCCGGCCTCGGGCGTGGCGGCGCCTTCGGCGTAGTGGCCTTCCTCCTCGATGAGCAGACAGGTGGCCTCGCGGAAGATGCGATCGTCGTCGATGATGAGAAAATCCATGGGAGCAGTTATCGGGTGGGGGCGGCCGGAACGGGTGCCGCGGGCCCGGGCACCGGCAGCGGGAACGAAGGCAGCCGGAGGATAAACGTCGCGCCCGCGCCCGGCACGCTCTCGCAGTCGATCTGCCCGCCCAGATCGCGCATGAGCTTTTTCACGATGCTCAGCCCGAGACCGGTCGATGGTTCGCCGGAGGTGGGACGCGCGCTGAGGCGTTGGTAGCGATTGAACATCGGGATGCGATCCTCTTCCGTAAAGCCGGGGCCTTCGTCTTGCACCCGGCAGAGGGCTCCGCCGCTGCCGGCGGGATCGTCTTCGATGCTGACCCGCACGGTCGTGCCGGGTTCGGAAAATTTCAGCGCGTTCGAGAGCAGGTTGTCGAGGATCTGATCGAGCGCCTTGCGATCGGCCGCGATGGGATCGGTGGTCGTGCCGGTGAGATCCAGCGTGATGTCCTTGCGGCGGGCGGTCTCGCCGTAACGTTCGACGGCGGCGGCGGCGACTTCATGGAGCCAAGTCGGCTTGAGTTCAATGCTGAGGCTGCGATCGGCGGCGGAGTTGGCGAGAAACTCGACCACGAACGCGAACATCTGGTTGGTCGCGGTCTGGATGTTGGCGGCCATTTGTTCGATGCGTGGATCCACCTGCTTCCGGGCGCGACCGTGGAGGAGCTGCACGCTCATCATCATGCCCCCGAGATGATTTTTCAGATCGTGGGCGAGAATGCCGAGCAGTTCGTCCTTGTCCTCGGCGAGCCGCTTGAGCCGGTCGCGGGCAAACTTGAGCGCGAGGTGGGTGCGGACGCGGGACAAGAGCTCGGGCTGGTGGAACGGCTTCGTGACGTAGTCGACCCCGCCGACCTCGAGCGCCCGCACGATCAGATTCTTGTCGTCCGCCGCGGAGAGGAAAATGATCGGGATGTCGGCCCATTGCGGGTTGCTCCGGATGAGTTTGCAGGTGTCGAAGCCGTCGCGGCCGGGCATGAGCACGTCGAGGAGAATGAGGTCCACCGGCGCATCATCTTCGAGCCGGCGCATCGCTTGTTCGCCGTCGCAGGCGAGGAGGCTTTCGAAGCCGAGGCGGGACAGGATGGCGCCGAAGATTTTGAGATTGGCCTCTTGATCGTCGACCACGAGCAGTCGCGCCGGGCGGTTGGGAATGTCCTTCATGTTCGGTGAACTAAAATTATACCGGCCGCGGAAGGCGGAGTCGAGCCGGTTCCGGGCGTGCGTCCGTGGCGGCCACGGCGGACTTTTGCACGGTCGGTCGCGCGGTCGGAGCGGCTTTATGCCGCGATGGAATTTCGCCCGCGCTGAATCGCGGCATAAAGCCGCTCCGACAAGAGGGATAAGACAAGTCATTTTCGGGCCGGTTCGCCGGGCAAAAATCCGCCGGGCCGCGGCGGCGGGTGGACGCGAGTGGGCGGTGACTTCCAGGTGGGCGCGGTGCCCCCACCGCGCGGTTCGGCGGGGACGACCTATCGCGGGGTGAGGGCACCCCGCCCACAACCGTCAACTCGGAGCTGCGCCCTCCGCAGCGACGCGCGGCGACAGGCGGGCGAGCGGTTGCTTGCGGAACGTCGTAGGCGCGGAGCAATCTTCCGGGGAGCGCCTGCGTCTCGCAGGCAGCCCTCGGCGTCCCGCCGAGAGCATCGAAGGCTTCGGCGAGACGCCGAAGCCAGCACCCGAGGCGGGTGCCGGTCTGCCGTGGCGGCACAGGCAGGCGTTCCCCGGACCAGAATTGGAGATGGCGGTACATTGATTTTCGGCAATACCCCGCAGCTCGCTCCGGGGTTCTTTCCTAGCCGGGATCGATCCACCGCGGGAGAATTTAGGGCTACTCCCTCTGTTGGAACGGACTAAAAATTAAACGCGGCGTATGCCGGGACGGTCGGACGAGGGCAAATTGCATGAAGCGCGCCTTTCATCGTGCACCTTGCATGACCCGGGGAGGGCGGGCCGCCGGTGATCGCCGCGCTAGCGTGCCGCGGGCGGCAAGTCGGCGATGACCCGGCGTAGCTCCGCCATCGAGACGGGCTTGACCAGGTGCATGAAGAAGCCCGCAGCGCGCGAACGAATGAGGTCTTCCTCCATGCCGTAACCGCTCAGCGCGATCCCCTGCAAGCCATACTCGTCCCGCAATTTTTCCATCAGCTCGGTGCCCGATCCATCGGGCAGACCGAGGTCGGAAATGACGAGATCGAAGGGGTCCGCGGCCGCCGCCGCCAGCGCCGCGGCCATCGTCGTGGCGGTGACCACGTGGTGGCCGTCGCGACGAAGCAGGCGGGAAATCGTTTGGAGCGTGCTGACATGATCTTCGACGAGGAGGAGCCGGAGCGGCGCGACGGGCGGGGACGCGGGCGGTAGCGGGGAGGCCGATCCCGTTGGGGCCTCAACGAAAGGCGAGGCGGTATCGTGGTCGCCGGATTCGAAGGCGACGGCGCCGGGCAGTTCGATGACGAACGTGGCGCCGCGATTCACGCCGGCGCTCAAGGCGGTGATCCGGCCGCCGTGCAGATCGACCACGGCGCGGGCGATGGCCAGGCCCAGGCCGAGGCCGCCAAAGCGATGCCCGCCCTTGAGCGCGCCTTGATCGAACGGCTGGAAGATCCGTTCGAGCTGTGTCGGATCGATGCCAATGCCCGTGTCGGCGACTTCGATGTGCAGACAGTTCACGCCCTCCGCGTTGTTTTCCTCCCGGGTGCTGATGGAGATCCGGCCGCCCGTCGGGGTGAACTTCACCGCGTTCCGCAGCAGATTCCAGATGATCTGCTGGAAGCGGGCGGGATCGGCGATGAGGCCGCTGTGCCGGGCGGTAAACGCGCGTTCGATTGCCACGCCCTTGGTGCGCGCGTCCTCCCGGACGATGTCAATGGCGAGGCCGATGAGCGAGTGGGCGTCGCACGACTGGGAATGGAGCTGGAGTTTGCCGCGCGAGAGGGCGGTCAGATCGAGCAGATCGTCGATGAGTCGCGCTTCGAGCGCGATGTTGCGCTCCATCATGCCGAGTTCGGCCCGCGCGTCGGCGGGGAGCCGTTCGTCTTCGCGCAGGGCGGCGGCGGCCATCAGCACCGGCGTCAGCGGCGTGCGCAACTCGTGCGAGAGGGCGGCCAGAAAATCGTCTTTGGCCCGGCTGGCGTGCTCGGCGGCGTTCTGGGCCGCCTGGAGGTCGTGATTGGCGAGGTGCAGCGCGGATTCCGCCCGCTTGCGCTCGTCGATGTCCTGAACCATCACCACCGCCCCCACGATCGTGCCCGCGGCGCTGCGCAACGGCGCCGTGGCCACGGAGGTCCATCGCTCCACTCCGTCATCGTCGATGAAGCGAAACTCAATGCCGGGCAAGACCGTCTCACCCCGCAGCGCCCGCGCCCCCGGCCATTGGTGGATTTCCAGCGGCGTGCCGTCGGGCTTGAGGGCCCGCCAGCGCCCCATGCGCTCGGGATCGCGCGACGGCAGACCGCCCGGCATGAAACGGTGCATGATCTGATTGAGCAGCACCGTGCATCCGTCGCGGCCAATCAGACTCACGCCGACCGGGAGTTGCTCGAGCACGGCGTGCAGCCGCGCCTCACTCTCGCGCAGTGCGGTTTCCGCCTGCTTGCGCTCGGTGATGTCGCGGATGTTGCACTGAATGAGCTTGTGGCCGCCCTCGTCGTAGAGATTACCGACGAACTCCACCTCGCGGCGGCGACCCTGTTTGGATTCGAGGGGCAAATCCTCGTAATGGATGAACCCCTTTTGCTTCAGGACGCGAAACGCGGACCGGCTGGCGGCCTCATCCGTGAGCAGGCCGATTTCCCAGAGTTCCCGGCCAAGCAACTCCGCCCGCTCATAGCCGAGCAAGTCGATCATGAACGGGTTGGCATCGGTGATTTTTCGGGTGGCCGGGTCGACACTCATGATCCCGTCCTGCGCGGCTTCGAACAGCCGGCGATAGCGCAGTTCCGATTGTTGCATCGCGGCGTGGGTGCGTTGCCGCTCGGTCACATCCTCGATCGAAAGCAGAATGAGTTGCGTGGCGGTCTCGGTGTCCAGCTGCCGGAAATTGAGCAGCATCGTCCGCCGGCCGAGGGCGGGGAAGTCATGGACGATTTCGAATTCGTTGAAGACTTTTTTGCGGGGCAGCACTTCCTCGAGCAATTCATGCAGGCGGGGGTTTTGCCACTGGCCGTTGCCCAGCTGGAAAAACAGGCGTCCCTCGGTCTCCTCCGGGTTGGTTTGAAACGTCTTGTAGAATGCCTCGTTGGCCGTCTTCACCCTCAGGTCGGCATGGAGGATGACGAGCGGGTCCCGCGCCGTCCGGAGGATGGCTTCGGCGTAGTCGAGGGCCCGGGCGGCCGTCCGCTCGCTTTGCTTCAGGGCATCGATGTCGAAGAGCACCAGGACGGCGCCGGTGATCTTGCGGTCGACGGTCAGATACGGCCGCACGCGGAGCAGGTACCAGTGGCCGGATTTGTCCTGCACCTCGTGTTCGCGCACCGCGATGTGGTCGATCACTTCCGCGATGAGCGGCTCGAGGCCGGGAAAGTCGAGGTTGTGCCTGATCCCGGCGATCGGACGGCCCACGTCGGTGGGCAGCAGGTTGAACAGTTTCTCCGCCGACGGCGTAAAGCTCCAGAGCGTGAGATCGCGCCCGACCACGACGATCGCGGTGTTGAGGCTGACGGTCACGTTGCTCAGGTCGCTGTTAAGGCGCGTCAGCTCCGCATTGCGGTGCGTCATCTCGTCGTTGACCGTAATCAGTTCCTCGTTGGTGGACTCGAGTTCCTCCTTCGAGGTTTGCAGCTCCTCGTTGATGCTTTGCAGTTCCTCGTTGCCCGACTGCAGCTCTTCGCTCGAGGCTTGGATTTCCTCATTCGCGGCCTCGTGCTGTTCCTGCAGCGATTGGACGTAGTCGCGGGTTTCCGCCAGCTCCAGCTCCAGACTGGCGTTGAGCCGCGATTCCGCCCGGGTCCGGTCAGCTGCCGGCGGTCGGCGCCCGGCTGCTTTCGAAGCGGTTGGTTCCTCCTCGACGGCCATCCGGCGGGCCGACGGGTGGCCCGGTTCCTCGAACGAAATGAGGTAGCAGAGCTCGCGCAGGTTTTTCAGGGGCGTGACGCCGATCGTCACGAGACGGGACGGGCCGTCGCCGGCGACGGGCACGTTTTGGCGGCGGACGGGCCGCTGTTCTTTGCGGGCCTGCTCGATGGCGGCGCGCAACGGCAGCATCACGCCTTCGCGTGCCATCTTGAGCACGTGGAATTCCGCCTTGCCGCTGGGCGGCTGGAGGTAGGGGCCGGTGCCGCCGCGGAACTGGATGATCTTCAGGTTCGCATCGATCAGGATGCCGGGCGGCGCATACTGGCTCAACGCGACGCGATCGGCCTCGCGCTCGGCGTTGAGTCCGCCGGGCAAAGTCGCGGCGGGCACTCCCGCCTTGAGGGTGTCGCTTTTTTTCGGCAACGCGGGATGCCGGGGGATGAAATTGATCGGCAGGGTGCGCACCGCCGCGGTCTTCCGTCCGTAGATTTTCTGCTTCTTGTCGAGGGTCGCGAACAAATCGGTGAGCGTGCCGATCGATTCGGAGGCCCCCAGCAAGAGCACGCCGGCCGGCTGCAGGGCGTAGTGAAACGCGGACAGGATATTCTTCTGCAACTGCGGCCCGAGGTAGATGAGGAGGTTGCGGCAACTGATGAGGTCCATGCGCGAGAACGGGGGATCGCCGATCAGATTGTGGTGGGCGAAGACGCAGGCGTCGCGGAGCACTTTGCTGACGCGGTAGCCGCCTGGCTCCTCGACGAAGAAACGCCGCAGCCGCTCGGGCGAAAGATCGAGCACCAGGTTCTTGGGGTAGAAGCCGTGGCGGGCCCGGCTCAGCATCGCCTCGTTCAAATCGGTGCCGAAGATTTGGATTGCCGGGGTGGTTCCGGTGGTTTGTTCGGCGAATTCCACCAACGTCATCGCGAGCGAGTAGGCCTCCTGACCGCTCGAGCAACCGGGCACCCAGACGCGAATGGGATCGACGGGATGCGGTTGAACGATGCGGCTCAACGCGCCCTCCTTGAGCGCGGCGAAGGCCTCCGGGTTGCGAAAGAAACTGGTTACGCCGATCAGCAGGTCGCCGTAAAGTGCATTGAGTTCACTTTCGGTCCGGCGGAGCACGCCGGAGTAGGCGGCCATGGTTTCATGGCGGCCCAGCAGCATGCGGCGGGTGATCCGGCGCTGAATCGTACTCGGCTTGTAGAGGGAGAAATCCGTGCGGAAGCGGTTCCGCAGGAGCAGGAGAATCCTGGCGTAGCCGGTTTGCGCGCCTTCGGGGTCGGCGGGCGCGAAGGGCGGCAGTACCGGCACCGTGGCGTCGGCCAGCTCCGCCGCCGCGTGACCCTGGATGTAGGGATGCCGCGCCAGGCGGGCCAATTCCGCCGCGATCCCCTGGGGCGAGAGCACGAAGTCGACGCAACCGGCGGCGATGGCGCTGCGCGGCATCGAGTCGTATTTGGCGGTGTCGTCCTGGGCGAAGGTGATGCCACCCTCCGCCTTGATGGCTTCCAGGCCGAACGTGCCATCCGTGGCGGTGCCCGAAAGAATCACCCCGATCGCCCCGGCCATTTGGTCGCGCGCCAGCGAATCGAAGAGAAAATCGATCGAGTGAGGCAGGCCGCGAGTCGGCGGTCTCGCCTGCAGTTTCAGCGCGCCCCGCGAAAATGCGAGCATGCGACCGGGCGGGATCACGTAGACGTGATTCGGTTTGACCCGCATCCCGTCCGTCACTTCCCGGACGGGCATCGCGGTGGTGCGACCCAGCAACAAGGTTAACGCGCTCTCGTGATCGGGATCGAGGTGCTGCACGAGAACGAAGGCCATGCCCGTATCCACTGGCAAATGATCGAGTAGCAGCGTAAAGGCTTCCAAACCGCCGGCTGACGCTCCGATGCCAACAATGGGAAAGGCGGCAGGCTGGTGCTTCGCGAGCGACTTCGGCCCGCGCGCCGCCTTCCCGCCGCTTTGGCGCGCCGTGCCACCGGATTGTTTCTGCGTTTTCGCCGGCCGGGAGGAGAGGCGGGGTGCCGTCGCGACCGCCGGGATCAACCGACGACCGGTCGACGACCGTTTTTTCGTGGATTTCTTCTTCACCTAACTCCCCTGTCCGCCTGAACGTCAGGCGCTTCCGTTGGTCTCCTGGATACCGCGTGGGAAACCGCGTCCAATGCGGGGAGACGCGCACTGGACCGGGCCACTTAGCTCGCCCCCCGTTGGGATTACAACGGTATTCGCCGACGGGGAGAACGATCCAAGGTCGTGAGCGGGCGTCACGGCGCGGTGGCGCGTTCGATGGTCTTGACGTAGCCCTCGGCAGAGTTGGCCGGGGTGTTGTCCCACTTGTCGCCGTCTCGCCCGGCGCCGCCTGATAGACGATGCGGGCCGCGTCGGAGGTGCCGCCGCGCGGCGGTGCGATGCGTTCGCGATAGGTGCCGGCGTGAACCGTGATGGTGTCGCCCGGCTGTCGTAGCCGAACAACAGCCCGCCGAGCGTGGCGACGAGGCAGATGGGCACCAGCTAGCGGAGGCTGGTGCAGACAACCCGAGTCCATTTTGGACGCGTGAAATATACTCCCGGCGGCTACTGCGGCCCGCGGCGGCAGCGAGACTATCAGCTCGTGATCATCGAGGTGGGCGGGGCGCAGGTGACGGTCGATGACGAGTCGCTGACCCTGCCGGCGGAGCAGGCGGGGTTGTTCCTGCCGGGACACCAGGAACATTTCGTGTTCTCGGCGGAGCAGGCAACGGAGCACGTGTGGTGTTCGATCCGTCCGACCTTCCTGACGGCTGATTTGCGATGGCGCCTGACGCGCGCGACGCGAATGGTGCCCTGTTCCGAATTGATGCGTCGTCTCTTCACGGCCGCCCAAGGTTGTCGGCGCGTGGCGAGCCTGGTGGCCGGACGGGTGGTCGAGCACCTCGGGCTCGCGTTGTTCGCGGAATTTACCGCGAAAGCGGCGGCAATGCGCGCGGTGCCGCAGTAAGGATCCAACCCCAGGACAGGGCAACCGCGCTCATTTGAGATCGAGATAGCTGGACTTGTCCTGCCACTGCGCCTGTGCGAATTCGCGCGACGTGTCCACCATCACCCGGCCCCGATCGTTGACCGCGATGGCATAGCGCGCCAGGGCCCGCCGGGCGGGGCCATGGCGGGGAATTCCCTCCGGGTCGAACGTGGATTCATGGCCGGAACAGATGATCCGACCCGGGTCCTGGGGATCGCGCAGCAGGTAATTCCGCTTGTGCGGGCAAACGGCCGTGCAGGCGAAGAGTTTCCCTTGGTGACGCACGACAAAGACGTCGTATTGAATGAACTTTTCGGAGATCCCGTCCCGCGGGTAATCGGCGGCGGTGCCCACATCGATGGGACGGTCCGTGCCAGCGCGGGCGGTCTGGACTCCGGCCGAACTGCATAGGAGACAGCCCGAGACCAGTGCCACGAATCTTCGGCGGTCGAAAGGAGCCGCCGGAGACGAACCCGTGATTTCGCTCCCGGTGGGGGGCGAGGCTTCGTTTGGGGAGTGTGCACCTGCGCCCACGGTGGGTCGTAGTTGAGGGAAGGCCGCGCGCAAACGAAAGGCAAAAACGGAGGCGATGCCGGTATCGCGGCGCAGAACACCTCGTAAATTTCCCCCAGGGTCTCGCCGGTACCGTTGTTCCCTCCCGCCACCTGCACCGCGAAGGTCGAACCCCCCCTCCACATGACGGGCCGCGTCGCCGCCGGAAACGACGCAGGCGACGCCCGGTCAGGGGCGGGGCAATCGCGGGGTCCTGCTCGAGGGGTGGGGGGAGGTGCCGGTGCTCGATTCCTTCAACAACGACCCCTATCCCGACGGCCAGGCGGGGGCGATTTACAGGAACTCCCCGCCGCTCGTGAACGCGAGCCGCCGCCCCGGAGAGTGGCAGAGTCGACCTCATCTGCGCGTGCGCCCGCCTCGACCCCGCGGGCAAGTTCCTGCAACCGGCCCGCCTCACGGTGATCCACAACGGCGTGGTCGTGCACCCTGCCGTCGAGCGCCCCAGCACGGGCGAGGAATCCGGTTTCACCCTGCAGGACCACAACAACCCGGTGCGCTACCGCAACCTCTGGGTGCGGCCGTTGCACGGCTATGACGAGAACGCGGGCAAGTAACCGCGCCTCCGATACGCCGGGATGAAGGGGGCGCGATGGGCACTGCTCCGGCTCGCCGCCGGGCTGCCCGGGGCGGTCTCCCCCCGGTGGTGCGGGACCCCTGAAAGTCCGGCCGCGGTTTCTGGTCGCATGGCAGCCTCGGCGTCGCCTGGAGCGATGATCTGCAGAACCGGTCAAGGAGACGGTGCCGCCGCGGGGAACGGGCGAAAGGCCCTGCGCCAGGGGGGGGCGCGGCACGGGCAAACGATTCGTTTGCTCATTATTCCGGGCTGCCGTACCAGCTGGGCCACGACGATGAGCGAAGAAAGCGATCCCCCTTGCGACGATGATCCCATCGTCGCTGCGGCCCGTCGAGCCTTCCCGCAATTCTACCGGCTCTCTTCGCCGGAGGAAGAGGCGCTGATGGATGGCCTGGCCCTCGCCCGCGCGAGTTTGATGGAAAATGTTGCCGTGCCACGGTCGGCGCTCACTCCCCTACTGCGGGGCGAGGTCGAGAAAATGACGAATGCGGTTGAAGGGTTGTTTACCGTGCTGCGCGAAGCGGTGCGTCGGTCCGCAGCCTTTCACCGGGTGGACGACCACGTGCAGGCGCAAATTGAGCGGGAGATGCTTGAACTACCGCTCCCTCCGACCCCGGGGTAGCGGAACGATGTTCAACGCGCCCAGATCGGCCTCGATCTCGGCGAGTTCCCGCCGTTTCCCCTGTGCGCTGGCTCGCAAGGTGGGCCCAAACGGGAAAGCCGCGGCGGCGGCCGACATCGTGGGCTCGTGTGAGCGGCTCGACCGCTTGGGGTGCACCCCCCCTTGGAACGTTCGTCGCGCTCCACGTCGCCGAGCTTCAATTTGGCGACGGAAAAGACCTTGGTTTTGAGCGACCGCCATTTTTCCTTGCCGTTGACTTTGACGCGGGCGTAGTAGGTTCCACTCTGCCCGTTGCGAAGCAGGTTCGTGACGTTTGTTCTTTCTCACCTCTTCTCTCCGTTGCTCAATTTTAGGAGCAAAGTGCTGAAAGACGGTGTAGAAAAATCAAACTCGTATGATACTGAGTCGCGTGAGTGACAGATAGTTAGAGATAAGGCGCGGTAGCCAAGTGGTAAGGCCGAGGTCTGCAAAATCGAAAACGCGTTTTTTCGCATTTTTGCCCACCTGATCCGATGTATCCTAAAACTTGATGCCGAGTGGTTTGCGCGAATCCGCGCGACACACTCGTGATCCCATTTTTGCGCAGTTCTGGGGTCAAAGTGTAGAAAAGGAGTGTAGAAAAATGCGAAGGTCTCAACGACCTCCATGGGCGAGCGGTTTTCAGAGGTAAATCGAAGGCACGGAGGTCTGCGACCTCGGCGCTTCCCCTCGAAGATTTTTCTACACTTTCTACACTTCCCAGATTTTTTTGAATTTTGGGGCCCGGTTCTTCTACACTTATTTCTACACCTTTCGTCGGTGCTCGACCCGCTCGCCCGCGCCTTCGCAGGCACCACACCGAGGCTTGTCATCGAAAGCGAACGCATTAGCATTTTCCCGTCATGCCTGCTGCAACTGCCAATCCCGAAGACCTACGGCGTTTTTTCCATCAGGAGATCGACCGGATGGAGCCGTCACGTCTGGAAGTTTTGAACCGGATGCTCCAACAACTGAAACTCTTTGAGTTGGCGGACCAGATTGACCGAGGTTTCGACGTAGATCGAGCGGCGGGCCGCCTGTCGCCGGACAAGGTCGCGGAGGCAGTTCGAGCGGTGCGTCGGGATCATCCCTATACATGAGGGTATGCCTCGACACGAACTCGCTGCTTCCGCTATTCGGCACTCGTAGTCACTTCGCTGACATCAAGAACGCTCTTTTGACGGGGGACTTGGAGCTGACCGTTTCCACGGCGATCCTGCTCGAGTACGAGGAAGTGATCACGCGACTTTCGGGTCGGGAGCGTTGGAATCAGATTGCGGTGCTCTTCGATCATTTGGACGCACTGCACGGAACCGTCCATCGAATTGATTCAACCTTCCAATTCCACGTCATCACTGCCGATCCGGACGACAACAAGTTTGTCGACTGCGCGATTGCGGCGCAGGCCGAATTTGTTGTGACCGACGATCAACATTTTTCCCCATTAGCAGCCTCCGGTTATGCGCCAAGGGTCGTGACGCTCGAAGGACTTCGTGCGGAACTCGCCCGCCGAAACCCGACAGGCGAATGAGCAGCAAAGCATGATGAAAATAGCGCCTGCGGCGCTGGGCGAACAGCCGTTTGGGCGAATGCCTTGAATCGAATCCAACGCCTCTCGATAGCGCGGAGTCAGCGGCCAATTCGGGGAGAAAGGTCGGATCAACGGCCAGCAGCGCGGTCTTTGTCGCACATACTGACGACCTGGACGGGCGGCTTGCACAACACCGCTTATTGTGGAGGATAGAAGCGATGCAAGAGACCATAGAGCTTGATTGCCCGGAGGAGATGCTGCTCGGGCTCCATGTGAGCGCGGAGGAGTTTCGCGACGAAGTGAAACACCGCGCGGCGGTGGCCTTGTTTCGGGAAGGTCGGATGTCCTCCGGCATGGCGGCGCGTTGGCTCAAAATGCCGCGAGTTAAGTTCTTGCTGCTGGCGATGGGAAAGGGTGGTGAGCTTCTCGCCGACACTCAGGACGATTATAAGCGCGAGATGGCGTTGGGGTGATTGTTTTAGGCGAATAGTCGGACCACCTCCGTTCCGCGGAGGCCAACCGTCGCCTTGGTCGGTGGCTTAGGTGAGAGGAGGCGATGGCGCAGCCGACTTGGTTTGAGAAGAATATCCTTCGGCCCCTAGATTTCGCGGGACGGCATGTTTGGGTTTTCATCTTCTGGGCGCTCACGCTCATACTGTCCGGCGCTTTGACACATCTCGCCAAGGTCCTGATCGACAAGTGGGTTGGCGTCAGTGGTAAGTAGGAGCGAAAGATGCCTAAAACAAGCAGGAATGAGAAGGGGGTGCATAGTCTCTCGCCATATGGAAACAAAGAAAGTTGCGGTTAAGAAACTGACCATCGAGTGGATCTCGGAGATCGGGCCTGCGGATTCGGACTGCGCGAGTCCGCCCCGGCCGGCCTTGTCATCCGAAGAATCGGCTCGCTCGCACTCCCCGCGTGGCTGACCTTGGACGTCGGCAAAACAAATGGACACCGACTCTGACCGTCTAGTTTGCGACTACTATGTGATCTCCGTTCTTGGCGTCGAAGACGACCTCGAATGTTCGAAGGGCCGTTGGCTACGCGAAGAGCTCGCGCAGAAGAGCACCTCCGAGGAGCACGGCGTCGTTGTCATCCGTGATGGAGCAAAGGCCGAGGTCCTCGCGTGGGCAGAGCGATCATTCGCGAAGCGACCCGAATGCTGCGTCGCGATTGTCGAGCTACGTTCGAAGCGGAAATTTCGCGTCCCTCATCTGGTTTATCTATCGCCTCCAGTCTATCAAAGAATCGAGGTTCCTGTCGCCAACGACATCGGGCAGCAGGTAGCCTACTATCGGGATGCGCTCAATCGGCTCGCTGCGGAGGACCGCTGGCAGGAGTTGCTTCGGAGGCGCAAGGAGGAGCGAGAGAGAAATGAGCCAAGAGCCGAACCTGAATTGAGGTAGGCCCCGGGAGGACGGAGGGGATGCGGGGTGGGGCCGCGGGTTAGCTCACGGTTGGACGAAGCCGGTCGGCTGGACGGATGCAGGAACGATATATGCTATAGCGAAAGTAACCGCGCCAGCGGGACGGAATCGCGGCGTCGGGGGCCAGGATCACGACGTGGCAACACTGCCGGCGACACGCATGGCGTGGCAGGGCGGGGGCGAAAGGAGCGCCACTGAGGTCCTAAAGGCAATTTGGGGTGCGGCGACAAAGCAGTGGCTGCCTTCAGTGTAACTGGCGGTGCGAGGGAGGCGACTCAGCGGCAGAGGACGAATCATGGCGGCTCGCGGGGGCAGCGGGGCGGGCGGCGTGCGTGGCGACGGCCGTTGGGGTCGACGATGGCCCGGCAGTGGACGGCGGTACCGCCGCAGTGCGTACAGGGTGGCGGCCACGCCGTGGGCGCGGTCGGAGCGGTCGGGGCCAGCGACGCCGCTTCAGGCGGGCGACCGAGGCGCGGGCCACTGGGAGGCGCGTCTTGCGGGCATGATTGGCGAACAGCCCGTAGTGGCGCTCCTTGGTGAAGCCGTGCGGCAGGAGGTGCCGGCGGAAGCGCCGCAGGAAGTCGTTCACCGGCAGGGTCTCGCACTGCCGCGCAGCCGCAGGCGATCATACTCGGCGATTACACCCGTGACATCCGCGCCGTACTGCGCAAGAAACGCTGCACACTGCGGCCATGAAGAGAAGTCGTTCTGTTTTTAACCCGACCACGCTACCCGCGTGGATCCGCCTCCGACAACTTCGGTTGCGTACCCGGCTGCGCTAGGATGTTGGGCGAAGAACACCCCTATGAAGCGAAATATTCTGTTTGGCGTGAACGTCGTGCTCTTCATCGCGACCTACGCCATTGTGATGCTTGCGGCCATGAAGAAGATCGATTTCCCGGATTGGTTGCTGCGCAGCGCAGCTGGTATCGTGGTAATCCAGCAGGCGAGCGCGATGATCGCGCTGTTTCGAAGCACGAATTTCTTTTCGCCAGACTCCGAGATGAATTCCGAAAGCTGGGATTTACTGGCGACGCTTTGGAAGTTTCAGAATCAGTGTTTCCCCGGCGACGCCAAGAAGAGATGGCTCATGGCCATTAGCCCACTGAGCTCGGATTTTCCCGATTTTGCCTCCGGGTTTGCGAGGGCGAAGAAGCTCGGCTTCATCGATATTCTTCCAGCCGGTCACCTCGTCCAGCTAAGCGGAAGCGGCTATCAGTTCTGCCAGCAGAATGAGAAGAAGCTGATTAAGAGGAAGCGGCTATTTTTTATCGAGAAATGAAGAAAGAGCCCAACAAGTAGGAATGAGAAGGCGGGGGGTATACTCTCCTGCTTTATGAATACAAAGAAAGCTGCTGTTAAGAAACTGACCATCGGATTGGATCTTGGTGATCGCAGCCAGCACGTGTGCATCCTCGATGCGTCGGGCGAAATCGTCGCCCGGGAAGTGATCGTGAACACGTCTGGTAACTGCTCAGGTCGGACCGCAGCGGTTTTTGTGTGGCGACGTGAGTTGGGCTTCCGGGTTGCGATCCAGCAGTGTGGTTGATCCGGATCTTACGCAGGGACGAAGGGCGTGCCGGTGAAGATGCGCTGGATGGCCTCGAGGGCGCCGAGGGCGTTCTTGCGGGCAGTGGAGATATAGCTGCGGATGCGGCAGAACGCCTTGGCGCCCTCTGCGCTGCGGAACAGCCCGGAGATTTTCTGTTGGACCTTTATCATCCGGATGTCGCGCTCCGCTTGGTTATTGTCGAAGGGGACGTTGAAGTCGT
>JBBRWR010000147.1:0-18221 GCA_038249085.1 Opitutales bacterium | reverse complement strand
CCTCGAACGCAACCCGGACGTGGACGCCCCGTTTGACCGGCCCCGCGATTATCAGGATAATCCCCAGACAGACCGGATCACCTCCTGCCACAATCTGACGAATCAGGCCTCAGGTTTCAGGAATCTGCGCGGCGCTGGACAGCAGTGTATGACGTAAAAATACACTACTGTGATATTACAACAATGGGGTATCCGCTTGACGCAAGTGACCCCCATATCTGGTGGCTGCCCCTCGACATTATCCGCCACCGGTGGGGGTTTCTGGCCGTCCGCTTGCGTGAAGCGGATACCCCATTTACAACATATAGTCGCATGTCAAGGCATCCGGGGGGGCCTGGAGCGGCCGGGATGCCGGGGGTCGGGTTTGGTGATTTCCCGGCCAAATTGGCTCACTATTTCGACAAAATATGCCGATTATTTCGACATGACATTTGTAAGGTGCTCATTTGCAGCGTGGGACCTAACCGTCCCGAACGTAGCGCTCTACCAGGCTAAGCTACGCCCCGACTTAGTCACCACGGCTGCTGCAGCCAGCTGAGGGGGTGAGGGAGGCTTACCCACTAGCCCGGCGCAAGCAGAAAAATCGGGAAAACAGCGCCGATCGAGTCGCGGCGAGTGGGGACTGGGCAAAACCGCCTGAGGGGCGGGCGTCGCAGACGGAATTGTGCAAGCCGGGCAAGAAAAAACCCCGGAAGGGGATTCCGGGGTTTGAAAGTGAGGCGACGACATTAAGATTTATTCGCCGGTGGCACGGGAATTTCCGGCGGGCGGGTCATCGAGCTTTCCGAGGCGCGCCGTACCACCATCTCGGTCATGCGTTGAATCTCGAGTTCCGCGTTGCGTCGGGCGACGCGGGCCAGTTCGACCCGCTTGGCGATGTCGAAGGAGTCACGACTGGTTTGGTCCTTCGTCTTGCGCATCTGCTCCAACTCCTGCTCCTTGGCCGTGACCTGCTTCTGGGCAGCCTCGCCTTTGGCGATGTACTCAGCCGTCTGATCCGCCACCTTCTTGTCATCAGCGGCCTGGCGCGCAGCTTTCTCTTCCTCTTTTTTCCGGTCCTCAGCCTCGCGTTCATCCTGACGTTTCTTGGCATCTTCACGCGCCTTGGCTTCAGCGGCCTTTTTCTTGGCCTCGGCTTCGGCTTTGTCGGCCGCGATCTTGGCGGCAACGATGCGTTCCTTTTCGTGCGTCTGCTCGACGTGAGACATATACACGAAAACGAAACCAACCAGCATGATGCCGGGGAAAATGAGATACATCCACTTTTT
The DNA here is from genome assembly GCA_038249085.1 of Opitutales bacterium. Lineage (GTDB taxonomy): Bacteria > Verrucomicrobiota > Verrucomicrobiia > Opitutales > Opitutaceae > ER46. Next base: position 16,953 of record JBBRWR010000147.1, on the reverse strand, counting down.
CATCGGGTAGGGTACAGGAGTTTTATTTCTTGGCGGCGGCGGCGGCGGCAGCGGCACGGGCTGCATCAGCGGCGGCCTTATCTGCTGCAGCAATACGTTCCAACACACCTTTTAGGTTGTTGGTGTTGGCTTCGGCTTTCTTCACGTATTCACCAAGGAATTTTTCCTCGTCCATATGGCGCTTGCGCTCAAGTTCCACCGCGGCGAGTTCCTTCTTTTCAGCATCGATGTCCTTCTGCAGGCGCCGGACCTGGGCTTCGAGCTTGTCGGCGTCGCGGCCGGCCTTGTCCCGGGCCTGCCGGGCCTTTTCGCGCTCTTCCTTGGCCTTCGCTTCCCGTAGGTCACGAGCCTTCTTTTCCTCGCGGCGCTTTTCCTGCAACTCGATGGCTGCGGCCACGGCCTTTTCGCGGTCTTTGGCCTCCTTCTCCAGGCGGGCCTGCTTGGCGTCGCGAATCGCCTTAACCTTGGCGTCCTCGCGCGCCTCGTAATCCTTGTGGGAATTCCAGTAGAAGCCGAAGAAGAATACCGCCAAGGCGAGTATTGGAACAATGAAATAGACGTAACTTTTCTTCATGGGAGATGGGTGGGGGCTCAGCGGGCGCTCGCGGTTTTCTTGGGCTCAGACTTCGATTTGTCGTTTTTCTTGGCGTCGCGTTCGGCGAGTGCCTCCACGATCACGTTCTTTAGTTTCGGGAACTGAGGATCATTCTTTGCTTCTGGAAAGGTGGCGGCGATGGTTACGGCGTTGTGCGCTTCGTCGAGTTCGCCCAAATCATAGGCGGTGTAAGCGATCAAATAGTGGGCCGAGAAGGGTTTCGTCCCCTCAAAGTTGCCTTTGCGGACAGCATCCTTGGCGTGTTTGAGGGCTTCCCGGTTGTTTTCGATCTGGATGTAAACCTGGGCGATTTGCATCTCGATTTCACCATTCTTCGGGAAAAGCGTGGCGGCTTCCTTCAGCACTTCGATGGCGCGCTGGTTCTTGCTGGCTTCAAGGTAGTAGCGCCCGAGCACCCGCCAATTGTTTGGCTCGGATTCAATGCCACCCTTCTTCATGCCATTGTACAGCAATTCAGTGCCCTGACTGAACTGTCCCGCCATGAGGTAGAGGGAGACCAGGTTCATATTATCCTTGGGGGTCTTCATGTACCCCAAGGCCTGGGCCCTTTCACAGGTTACGATCGCCCGAACCAGATACTCACGCGAAAGGGTGGGGTCGGTTTTTGAAGCTTTGTCGGAAAGCTGCAGATACGACGCCATGAGCAGCTGCCAAAAATCCTTCTTGTCGGGCTTTTGCTTCAGGAGGAGTTCCAGAATCTCAGTCGATCCCGCCACGTCGTTTTGCTGCTGCTGCAGGGTGAGGAGCAATTGGTAAAAGCCTTCCTTGGGGGTCACGGCGCTCGTCAGGCCACGTTCCACCACCTTCCGGGCTTCGTTCAGCAGGGCATGATCCACGTTGTTGGTATCGGCGATGGCCTTGTAATAGAGGATGGAGGCGTAGGCCATCATCGTTTCCGGCGTCGGTTTCGCGGTCTTCTCCAGGAAGCGCTTGAAGTACGCGATTGACTTCGTGAAGTACTGCTGCTGCAGGGCCGGAACCTTGCTCGTCGAACCTTCCTGCGCGTACAACTGGGCGAGCAGGGACACGGTTTCGAGGGTCTGGCGCTCCGGGAAGTACTGGAATTGATCGGAGAGCTGCACCGCCCGCTCCCAAGGGGCGATCGCCTTTCCATACTGGCTGGTCATGGCGTAAATCTTGGCCTTCATGTCCAGGATTAGCGCCTCATCGTAGCTGTTCGGGACGAACTGCACGGCGTCCAATACGGTCAGCATGCCCGGATAGTTCTGGGCCTCTTGGAGCGGGCGCAGCTTTTGGAAGGCTTCGCTGGTTTTTTCGCTGACGCTGTGGATGGGTTTTTGGGCACTTGGGGCACTTGGGGCGCTTGGGGCTCTTTGGCCTCTTTGGGCGCCAACCAGAGGACCGACACTCAAGGCTGCACAAAACAACGCGGCCGCGGGCAGCACGGTGCGGAGGAGGGAGAGAGGGGAGAAAATGGCGCGCACGATGGTTTATTCTTCGTTAAGCGTGAAGACGATCGGAACCTGCATGTGCGTGGGAACATCGCGACCGCCCTTGCGGCCGGGTTTGAACTTCCACTTGCTCACGGCCTGCACGGCGGCGGCTTCGAATTCACGCTGGGAGGAACGCAGGGCGTAGGCATTTTGCACGTCCCCAGCGGTATCGACGATGAAGTCGACCACCACTTCGCCGGCAATGCCGGCGCGGCGCATTTCAAACGGATATTGCGGGCGCGCCTGGAACTTGGGCACCGGGGTCTGATCGAGCATGGAAATATCGAAGACCTTCATCCCCCTGAACATGTTCGGATCGCGAACTTCCGGGACGATGTTCATCGTCGCGGAAATGGTCACGCCTTCCGGCGGAGGCGGCTGGATTTTTTGCACGAAGGAGTCGGGTTGCACCAACTGAGGCACGTCCTGCTGCATGGGTGGCGCCAGATCCAGCGGTTTGACGTCGGTATCCGTCGTCTCGATGATTTCGGGCTCCTCCTCCATCTTGGGCATGGCGATGAGCTCGATCTTCGGTGGTGGTTCCTCGACCTTCTTCACCACGACTTTGTCCGGAATGAACCGGTCGCCGAAGAGCAGGGCCAGGTGCAGCAGCGCAGAAACGAAAATGCCGAGGAGGATGTCGCGAGTCATGGCAGCGGTCGGGAGTTATCTTCCAGTGGGGCTCGAGACGGTTTCGACCGAGACCTGTTCAATGCCGGATTTCCGGACCTCGTCCAAGGCGAAAACGGCGGCGCCGAAACGGGCCTTGTTGTCACCCCGAATCAGCACGCGGGCATTATTCTCGCTGCGGCGGTAGTCCTGCAGCCGCGGAGCGATTTCATTGGTGGAGATCAGTTCGGCGGGGTTCTGGCCCTGCTTCCAATAATACGTGCCATCCTCGGAGACCTGCAGATAGATGGTCGTGTCGTTGGGATTGGACTGGGCATTGGTCGGCTGCGCCACCGGCAGCGTCACGGGCAGCGACGAAATGCGGCTGAGGGAGAGCGTGAAGAGCACGAAGGTCGCGAGAAGGAAGAAGATGACGTCGATCAGCGGTATGATCTCGATGCGCGCCTTCTTTTTGCCTTCGTCCGCTTTGGAGGTGGAGCCTGCAGACATGAGTGATTGGGATTCGGGGGACTCGTCCGGCGGTCAGCGACCGGCGGCACGAACCTTCGTTTCAATGAAAATCTTCTGGAAGCCCGTCTTCCGGGCCTCGTCGAAGACATAAAGGGCGGCGTTAAACAGTGCGCCTTCGTCGCCGTTGATCAGAATCTTCCCGTCCGGCTCCGCCGCCTTGTAGGTCTTCAGCCGATCGATGAACTCGGCGAGGCTGATGTAGTCTTTGTTCCAGGCGATCGTGCCGGCATCCGTCACCGAAATGGTCACCGTTCCGGCCGGGTCCCGGTTTTCACCGGTCTCTGAGGCCGGGAGGTTGATGCCCGTCACGCCATTCGACTTGTTGAGCGAAAGCGTGAAGAGTACAAAGGTCGCGAGCAGGAAGAAGATGACATCGATCAACGGGATGATTTCGATGCGCGCCTTCTTAACCCCGCCTGACGTTTTACCTCCAGATGATCCGGCCATGATGAGAGATGCTGGTGAGATTACTTACGAATCTGCGGCGGAAGGAATCGCTGACAGCGGGTCAGCGGGCGAAGGGAGCGTTGGTCTCGCCCTTTTTCAGGAGGATCTCAAGGGCGTGCGAGGCATCGGAGACTTCCTGCTTGGCCTGCTCGGAGCGGGCGTTGAGATAGTTGTACGGCAGCAGGCCGATGACGGCGCAGGCAAGACCGCAGGCGGTGGCGATCAGCGCCTCGGCCACACCACCGGTGATGGTGCCGGCCGCTGCCGCGATGTCGCCGCCACCCAGGGCGCCGAAGGTACGCATCATGCCGGTGACGGTGCCGAGGAGGCCGAGGAGGGGGGCCGCGGTAATGCAGGTGTCGAGGGTTGCGAGGCCCTGCTGGAAGCGGGAGAGCTCCTGACCGGCGGCCCGGATGAAGGCGTTCGAGAGGGAGTAGTCGCGATTGGTCAGGCTGTAGACGAGGATTTTTGCGATGAAGTCCTTGCTCTTCTTGCCGATGGCAAGCGCGCCGTCGAGGTCGCGACGTTCCACCGCTTCCATCATCTTTTCGACGACCTCCGGCTCGCGACTCGCATTCTCACGGATGATGAAAATGATGCGCTCGACGACCACCGTGATCATGACGAACGACAGCAGCGTCATGGGCCACATGACTTCTTTACCCTTGATGAAAAGGTCCATCGGCGTGGCGTCACCGAGGAGAAACGCGAGGGGGAGGCTTTGGATGATCATAAGATGAAGGGAGGTTTTTTAGCTTTGGGAGACGAAGGGGGCGGTGAAGGGGTGGAGTTGGGTCGGAAATTTTGGGGGCAGAGCGTAACTTCTCGGCGCTCGCTTCGTCAATCCGCCCACGCAAGTCCCAGCTGCGGGAGTTGGGACTTTGCAGCCTTGGGATTGATTCGAGGGGAGGGTGTTTTCAGCATCTGAGCTGAGGGATTTTTCGAGGGAAGCAGTCTGAGAGAACGCGAAATAGGGGTCATCAAAAGTTGGGTGTCAACCTACTTTGTCGTGCCGGCGGGCGAAAAAAAATCGTTGGCTCAGCGGGTTGATATCAGACGGTCGCTCACCCGAGGCGTTCAATTCTTTTGGACAGGGTTTGCTGATGGAGTGCCACTTTGGCTGGACGAAAGAGTGCGGACCGGATTGACGCTCGTAGGACCCACCCCGGGAAATCGCGCTGGACCTCCGCTCGCTGCTTGGCTGCCCGACTAGGAGTCGAACCTAGACAAAACGAGTCAGAGTCGTTTGTGCTACCATTACACCATCGGGCAAAAAAGAGCGGAAGGTCGTACCGGGGTGGAGCCATCGTAATTAACGGCGTGGAGCCGGCGATGGGATTCGAACCCGCAACCGCCTGTTTACAAAACAGGTGCTCTACCATTGAGCTACGCCGGCGACCCGGGTGCGCCTGACAAGAATAGACTGGGAAAAAACGGAGAGCTTTTTGGTGGCTCCCCGGGGACTCGAACCCCGAACCTACTGATTAAGAGTCAGCTGCTCTACCATTGAGCTAGGAAGCCGAAAACCAAGAGGGGAAAAAGCTCACGAACGCCCCCTGCTTGTCAACTGCGATTTCAGCGCGGATTTCAGCGCGGAGCGCTTGCTCGCGATCGCGCGGCGGATTCTGCGGCCTGCTCGTTGCGCATCGGGCTTCGAGCGAAAGTCGTGACGCTTCCGTCCGGTCAGCCTGCCCCCCCCAACTCCAACCCGGCGCCCCGAACCCGATCGGTAGGCTTGAGGACAGCGCGAATGAAAGCTTCCGATTCCAAGCGGCTGGCCGTTGCAGCGCAACCAGCGGTCCCTCTCGGAGGGGAACGGCGCGCGGACGCGGACGACTCGAACCGGCTGAGCGAACCGAGAGCGCGGGATGCGCTGGCGCGTCCGCCCAAACGCCCATGGCGGGGCTGAATCGACCCCCGCGCCGGCGCTGAAGCCCGGCGATGGGGAACTCATCTCGGCGCTTGTAGGCCGGAACCGAATCGCCCAGATCAGCGTCCGCGTACCCCTTGAAATTCTGCTGATCAGTTCCATGATCTTTTCTCCCTGGCTGCCGCTCTTCCTCGCCCTCCCGATCCTGCTGCTGGGGGAGTGGTTGGTCAGGAGGGTTTCCGCCTTAAGCCGGTTCAATATCCCCGCGCCGGTCGTGGGTGGACTGCTGGTTTCCCTGATGGTACTCGTGGTCAATGTCGCCGGACCGGGCGGCATCAAGTTCACGACCAGCGTCACCGCCCCGTGGTGGACCTGGTTGGTGACGATCGAGCCCGAATGGATGCGCGGCCCGGCGAAGAGCGTGAGTTTTCCCTTGATGGCAGCCTTCTTCACCTGCGTCGGTCTTAACGCGACCTGGTTGGTGGTGAGGAAAGGCAGCGTACAGGTTATTACTTTCCTGGCGGTGGCGACGGTGCTGGCCGCGCTGCAAAACGCGGTGGGAATCGGGATGGCGCTCCTGCTTGGGGTCAATCCCCTGCTCGGCATTGTCTGCGGCAGCGCGTCGATGACCGGAGGCCACGGCACCTCCCTCGGTTTTGCAGATGTCTTCGCCCGGCTCGGGCTGCAGAATGCCGCGGTGCTTGGGGCGGCGGCGTCGACCGTGGGATTGGTCGCCGGTGGCTTGATCGGAGGCCCGGTGGGAGGCTACCTGATACGCCGGCGGAGGCTCAACCCCGATCCGGCGGCGGTGGCGGAACTGCGGCCAGCGGTCGAGGTGAGCGGGACTGGCATCCTTCACGATTTGCGGGCGGTCTGGGCACTGGGACGGCCGGTGCTGGTTCACGTTGGACTCATCCTGGCTTGCCTCAAGGCCGGCGCCTGGGTCAGCCACTTTCTGGTCGAGATGACGCAGCAGGCCTTTTCGGCGCAGATCGGCGCGATGATTGTCGGGGTGGGATTGCGCAACGCGGTTGATCTGGCCGGGGGACGGTGGATCCGCAGTGATGTGGTCGACGTCCTGGCCTCGATCTCGCTCGGCCTGTTTCTGGCGGTGGCGATGATGAGCCTCAACCTGGTCGAACTGGCCAACACCGCGCTGCCCATGCTGGTCATTCTCGGGGTGCAGGTCGCCATGATCGTGCTGTTCTCGGTTTACGTGACCTTTGCGGTCATGGGGCGTGATTTTGACGCGGCGGTCATGGCGGGAGGGCATTGCGGCTTTGGCCTCGGTGCCACGCCCAATGCCGTGGCCAACATGAAGTCATTGGTCGAGCGCTTCGGACCCGCGCCGCGCGCCTTTCTCGTCATTCCCGTGGTGGGGGCGATCCTGATCGATTTTACGAATTCGCTGGTGATCACGTTTTTTCTCGATGTGGCCAAATAGGATCTCGGTCGATCGCCCCACGGGTAATCCGGGGCCTTTCGGCCGCGGAGGAGCGGGCGGCCGGTGGGGCCCGCCACGCTGCGGGACCGTGCGATCAGTAGGCCTTCACCATGCCGCCGTCGACCAGGAGGGCCTGGCCGGTGACGTAGGTGTTCGCGGGCGAGGCCAGGAACACGGCCAGGCGGGCGAACTCGTCCGGCGTGCCGTACCGGCCCAAGGGAATCTTCCGGCACGCTTCGGCTCGCACCTGCTCGACTGTCCGGCCGGTGTGGGCGGCGCGGAGGTCGTCGAGTCCGGCGACGCGTTCCGTCTGGATGCGGCCGGGGCCGAGGAGGTTGACGAGAATCCCCTCGGGGCCGAGTTCGTTGGCGAGGGACTTGGTGAGGCCCATGACCCCCGTGCGAAACGTGTTCGACAGGATCAGGTTCTCGATCGGGCTTCGCACCGAGGACGAAGTGAAGTTCACAATCCGTCCGCCCCCGGCCCGGCGAAAGTGCGGGAGTACCACGCGCGTGGTGCGAATGTAGCTCAGCAGGTTCAACTCGAACGCCGCCTGCCAGGCGGCATCGTCTAAATCATCGAAGCCACCCGAGGGCGGGCCCCCGCTGTTGTTGATGAGCGCATACACCCCGCCGAACGCCGCCAGGGTGACCTCGACCAGCCTCGTGATGTCGGCGGGGCGGGTGAGGTCGACGGCGAGGTGACCCGGTTCCCGGCCGGTCGCGGCTTTGATGTCGGCGGCGGCGCGTTGCAGTTCGCCTTCACGGCGGCTGCAGAGCATGATCCGGGCGCCCTCGCGGGCAAACTCGAGCGCGGTGGCTTTGCCGAGGCCGGCGCTGGAGGCGCAGACGATGACGGGTTTGTCGGTGAGTCCGAGGTCCATGCGGCGAATGTGGCGGTGGTCGCGGCCGCGCGCAATGGCACAACCGATGGCAGACGCGGAGCGCGGCTCGCCGGGGAGGGTGCGATCACCGGAGCGTGATCAGTTCCGCCGTGGTTGGCACATCCTTGATGATTTGCGACGGTTCGGCGCCGACCCCGAGGTAGCGCAGGTTGGGCAATTTCTCCGCGGCGGACCACCCCGCGCCGGCGTTCGCGACGTCGATGGTCGACCGTATCATCGCGGCGACGTAGCGTCGGGCGTTGAGCGGCAGGTCGGCGAAATGACGCACCTGGCTGATGTCTTCGCTCCAGCCGGGATGGCGGGTGTAGATCGGTCGCAGGGTCTTGCGCACCGCCTCGTTGCGCGGCACGTGGTCAAAGCGCCGGCCGTCCGCGTTTTCGTAAGCGACGCAGATCTGCAGGTCGCCCCGCCACTCGCCGGAGTGGGTGAGGGCGTCGGACTTGTTGATCATCACATCCTGAAAACCGCCGTAACGCAGGGCGTCGCCTTTTTCCACCGCATCGAACCAACCCACCATCCGCTGGCGTCCCGTGCTGGTGCCGAACTCGAGTTGCTTCAGCTTTGCGGCGAGCGGATGGGCGTCGTCCATCTGGGTGATGAAGGTGTGGGTGCCCACCTTGGTGTCATAGGCCTTGGCCACGCCGAAGGTGTGGATGCGCTGCACCGGGATCCCCGCGCTCTCGAAAAACTCGGGTGTATAGGTGTGCGAGGCCGTGACGTTCGGCGAGAAACCTTGGCGCTTGTCGAGCCAGTACGCCTGGCCGAACTCGCCGATGATGGTGCGCCCCGCCGCCAGCTCGCGCAGGATCAATTCGCGGACTTCGCCGATGTTCCCGGCGAGGGCGGTGCCCGCGTTCCAGTAGGTCTCGGTCAGCGCCGCGAGGTTGAGACTGAACGGCGTGGGGCCGCGGAAACGGGTGAAGTCGAATTCCTCCCGGCCATACACGCCGAGTTGGATCGCCTCGGCGTTGGCGCGTTGTTCGGCGGTGGTCAGCTGGTCGAAGAACCTGGCCCAAGTCGCCTCGCTGACGCGGCAGACATGCTGGATGATGCGGCACGCGCGGTCGGCGCGCTGGGCGAGCTTGCGCGCGAAATAATTCGGGCCCCCGAGAAAATCGGCATAGGTGATCTGCTGCTGGCCGACCTCGTCGAGATACGCGGGCGTGATGCCCCGGCCGGTGGAACCGCGGGCTTCCTCGGCGAGGACGTTGACGCGATAGTCCTCCCAGGCCAGGTCGAGCAGGCGGTGCGTGAGGTCGGAGACCAGCGTGCGCTCGTCGATGAGCAGGCGGGAAAAAACCGTGTAACCCTTCTGCTCGAGCGGACGCGTTTCCCACAGGAATTTCCGCGGGTCAGCCACGACGCCGCTGCCAATGCAGAGGTGGGCGGCGTCGGGCACGACGACGCCGGCGGGGAGAAGGTTGAGCTTGATGCCACCCGCGGTGTGGCCCGAGTTGGCCCCGCCATTGACCTTCAGGACGACGGAGACGGGATGCGCCGTGCCGCGCAATTCGTCGGCGACTTCCGGGATGAGGCGGCCTTTGCCTTCGTCGCCGAGGGATATGCCGACATCAGCGATCAACTGACTGGAAAAAGGGAGCAGGGACATGGTTGCGTAGGGGGCAATCGAGCTCGCGAGAAACCCTGTTGCCGCGAAGGGAAAACGCGACCCGGGGGGCAAGGGCAAACAGAAAAAATCCCAGCGGCGGCGGCGAGGGGGCTCAGGGATCGCGCCGGGTTGGCTGCGTGGGGCCTATTTCGCGGCTGGTCGCGGAGCCGTCAGCAGCTTGATGGCGGCCTCGTTCTTGAATTCCCGGGCGATGTCGAGCGCGGTCACCCCGAGCTTTGACACCACCGAAGGATCGACGCCGGCGTCGAGAAAGAGCTGCACCATCTCCGCGCTGCCGCTGGCGGCGGCCTCATGCAGGGGGGTGCCACCGCGTTCGCTCAGCGCCTTGGGGTTCGCGCCGCCCGCCAGGAGCGCCCGGGCGATCGCCACTTTGTTCTTGGCGGCGGCGTGGTGCAGCGGGGTCCAGCCGGTGCGGTCGAGTTCGTTGGGTTTGGCGTGTCGGGCGAGCAGGGTTTGCACCAGGGCGACATTACCCCGTTCGACCGCGAGATGCAGCGGGGTCCGGGCGCTGCGGTCAGGGGCGTCAACACTCGCGCCGGCGTCCAGCAGCAGTGTCGCGATTTCGGTGCGGTTGCGCAGGATGGCCTGATGCAGGGGGGTGAGCCCGGCGTCCTTGCCGTGCTGCGCGCGCTCGGGTTCGGTTTTCAGATGGAGCCGCACGTCCTCGATGTCGCCGCGGGCGATGGCCTCGTCGATCGTCGCGTACCGCGGGATTTTCGCCACCGCGGAAACCACGCCGTTGGCCGGTACCGCGAGGCCGGCGGTCCAGACGATGCCGTTGAGCACGAGCTTGCGGAAATTGTCGTCACTCCAGTTGCGGTGGTAGTGTCCGCCGGTGAAACCAAACGTGCGCACCCCGGCGCCTTCGTAAACCCAGCCGAGGGTCTGCGGTTCTGCCTTCGCCAGGGCGGCACGCACCGCGGGATTGCCGGAACGCGGGCCGTCCTGCCCCAGCGAGCTTTCCGGTGGCACCGCCTGCAGGACAGGGACAACGCCGGGGCGGAAGCGCAGGTGAAAATACCACTCGTCATCCAAGGCGAACGGCGCGACTCCGCGGGTCACCTCATGCGCCGCCAGGATCGGATGCTCGACCTTCCAGAGCGGATTAACCGACCAGTCGGTCTCGAACCGGCCGCCAATCGTCTCGAGGAGATAGTCGGCGAGATCCCCCGGCGCCGGTTCCACGGCGAAGTGCAGGACGGCCAGCCCCCGGCCGGCATCGGTGTGGCGCTTCAGCGCCGGCACGTGGCCCTTGGCCACATGGCCATCCAGGCCGTCCGAATAGAGGACGACGGTGGCGGCGCGGGCGAGCAGCGCGTCGGAGGGCCAGCCGAGGCTGACCTCGGCCCGCAGGCCGGAAACGCTGCCCTGCAGCGCCTCGGCCAGCAGCGTCACCCCGTCGGGAAAGCGATGCTCGCCCGGGCCGTGGCTCGGCGCGCCGGCCACCAGGAGGACCAGGGGAGCGTCCGGCGCGCCGGAGGCAGCGCGGAGCGAGCCGGTCAGAAGCAGGAGGCAGGGGAACAACCGGAAACGAATCATGGCGGGTGGAGCAAAGCCCGCAGTGTGGGGAATTGGTGGAACGTGTCGAGGCGGAGGGACGGAGTTACGCTCAGCGCAGGTTCTGCTTGAGAAACGCCAGTCCCTTGACGGCGATGTCGTTCCGCTTGGGCTCGATCTTGCGCCAAATCGCCGCGGCCCGGGCAATCACCTTCACGTCGGTGGTGAAGGATTCGATCACGACGTCGCCTTGGTAGTGGACGGCCTTCAGCGCCTTCGCGATTTCGCGCCACGCGATATGATCGCCGCCCGGGGTGCCGCGATCGCTGCCGCAAGCGTGGAAGTGGCCGAGCAGCTTGCCGGCCTTCTGGATTGCCGCCGCCTGATTCTTTTCCTCGATGTTCATGTGGAACGTGTCGAGGTGGAGTTTGACCGCGGGAGACTTGACGGCGCGGATCAGCTTCAGACCCTGATCGCAAGTGTTTAGAAAATCGGTCTCGAAGCGATTGAGCGGCTCGATGCAGATGGTCACCCCTTTGGCCTCGGCGTGGGCGGCGAGCACCTTGAGGTTCTTCACCACCAGATCCCACTCGACCTTCTGCTGGGCGGCCTCAACGGCGTCCGCCTTGCCGACCACGGAGTAGACCGGTCCGATCAGTCGCGGGCAGCCCATCGCGGCCGCCTGATCGATGATCGCCTTGCAGTAGGCCATCGCGGTTGCCTGATCCGCGTCGCTGCCGCGAAAATCGCGCCCCGGGCCCATGCAGGCGCAGACGCTGCCGATGGCGAGTCCGGCTTTGTCGGCGGCGGCCTTCACCTTGGCGGGGTCGATGTGCGACGGGTCCTCGATCGGAATCTCCACCGTGTCGAAGCCCCACTTTTTGAACGTCTTGAAGAGACGGGTGCTGGCCGTGGTGAACGGAGACGTGAAGAGGAACGAATTGATGCCGAATCTCATGGGGACGATATGGTCTGGGTTTGAGGTTGAAGGAGGCGGTGACGCGGGCGTCGATCGCCGGGAATGACGATGCGGTCGCCGGCGCCGAGCGCAAGATCACGAATGCAATCCGCGTGGGGAAGTTACTCCGGACGGGCGCGGAGACCGCGTGGGGCGGGAGCCTGCCGATCGCGCGGGGTCCGGCCCGCTCGCTACCGCATCGCGGCGAAATGATGCAGCACGGCGGCGCGCATCGCGGCAGCGGCCGGCGGCGTGATGGTGTGGGCGGACGAAATCTGATGGAAAATCCCCCTGGCCGGGCGGACCGCGTTGTAGGCGGCGTAGACCGTGGTGGGCGGGCAGGTGGAGTCGACGAAGCCGACCGCAAAGTAACCCGGCACGTTGATGCGCGTGGCAAAGTTGACGGAGTCAAAGTAACGCACCGCGTTGACGACTTCGGGCGGGGGCGATTTTTCGTTGGTCGCGATAAATTTGGGCCAGCCCGCGATGCGGCCCACCAGTGATCCCGTGTGATCGCACATGGCCGGCACGCCCGCGACGAAGAAGGTCACGCGCGAATCGAGTCCCGCCGCGGCGAGTGCTTGGGCCCCGCCCTGGCTCGAGCCATAGACCACGACCGTGCGCCCATCCCACTCCGGTTGCGCGGTGAGGAAATCGATCGCCCGGATCAGGCGGAGATACATGCCGAGGAAGTAGATGGTCTCCCGTGATTCCCGGCCGGCGGTGCGATAGTCCTTGAGTTCACCTTGGGCGAGCGCGGCGTAAAATGCCGCGTCGCGGCCGTTGGGCAGACCGTGGGCGTTGAGGTCGAGGGCGAGGGCATGCTCGTCCGCCCACCCGACGGTGCCGGCCAGGTTGGAGCTGCGCACGCCCGCACCGTGGACCGTGAGAATCGCAGGGAGGCTGCGTACCCGGGCGCCGGTGGGTCGGGCGAAGTACCCCGAGATCGGCACGCCGACGCAATCGGCCTGAACCTCGAAGGCGTCGACGGTGCTCCGCGACGACATCACGGGAGTGAGACGGGCGCGGATGGGCACCGCGGCGAGTTGCTTTTTCTTGCCGGCCCAGAAGGCGTCGAAGTCGTCCGGTGCCGGTTGGCTCGGCTTGATCTCGAGCGGCGAAATGCCCGCTCCGGCCAGCGCGGTCAGTTTTTTTCCGCCCGCCTGAAAAACCGCCCGGCATTGCAGAAAGCCGGGTTCATCCAGCGACCCGGTGATTCGGGCGACTCCGCTTTCGAGCGAGACGCGGCCGCCGCGGGTGGGGGGCACGCCGTCTTTGGTGAGCGTCCATTCCACGTCGCCCGCTGCCACCGGTTGGCCGTCGTGCTCGACCCGGATCGTAAAACTGACGGTTTCCCCGCGCGCGTAGAGTGCGTCGGCGTGGTCAGCCGCCGCGGTGATGGTGTCGCGCGGCTTCCCGGGATTGAGCGCCGGCTTCGCCGCCCAAGCGGGGTGGGATCCGGAAAGGAGGAGCGCGGCGACAGTGGCGACCAGGCAGATCGGCAATTTCATACTGGAGGCAGACAAAGGGGAAAACTCAGCCTCGGAGCGAGTAAAGTGTGCGACGGCACGCGAGGGACGCCCGGCTCCGGGGACCGGTGCTGAGGCTCAGGCCAGAATTCCTTGGACGACTTTCGCCGGTTCGACGCCGGTGAGGCGTTGGTCCAGCCCCTGCGACTTGAAGGTGAATTTCAGGTGATCGATGCCGAGGCAGTGCAGCAGCGTGGCGTTGAGGTCCTGGAGGCTCACCGGGTCGCGGGTGATGTTGTAGGAAAAATCGTCGGTCTCGCCATAAACCACGCCACCCTTGATCCCGCCGCCCGCCAGCTACACCGTGAAGCAACGCGGATGGTGATCGCGGCCGTAATTGGTTTTCGTGAGCGTGCCCTGGCTGTAAACGGTGCGGCCGAATTCACCAGCCCACACCACGAGGCTGTCGTCGAGGAGGCCGCGCTGTTTGAGATCGGTGATCAGGCCGTAGCAGGCCTGATCGGTATCGAGGCACTGGATTCGCAGGTGGGCCGGCAGGGTGCCGTGCTGGTCCCAGCCGCGGTGCAGAATCTGCACCACGCGGACATCGCGCTCGGCGAGACGGCGGGCCAGCAGGCAGCTCGCGGCAAACGAGCCGGGTTCCTTCACCGCCGGGCCGTAGAGATCGAGGGTGGCGGGGGACTCGTCGTGGATGTCGGTGAGTTCGGGCACGCTGGTCTGCATGCGAAACGCCATCTCGTACTGCGCGATGCGGGTGAGTGTTTCGGGGTCGCCGTAGCGCGCATGGTTCAGGTGGTTGAACTGCGCGAGGGAGTCCAACATGGCGCGGCGGGTGGCGGGATCGACGCCGTTGGGATTGTCGAGGAACAGCACCGGATCGCCCTGCGCCCGCAGGGTCACGCCGGCGTGGGAGGTGGGGAGAAACCCGCTGCTCCACCTGCGGGTGAAGAGGGCCTGCGCCGCCACCTTCGGGGAAAATTTCGGCGTGAGCACCACGAACGCCGGCAGGTCGTTGTTCCCGCTGCCGAGGCCGTAGGAGAGCCAGGAACCGAGGCTCGCCTTGCCGGGAATCTCGCTGCCGGTCATCAGGAAGGTGCACGCCGGGTCGTGGTTGATCGCGTTGGTGTGCACACTGCGCACGAGGGCGAATTCGTCGACGACGTTGGCGGTCCAGGGCAGGAGGGTTGCTCACCCAGGCGCCGCTCGGGCCGTGCTGGGCAAACTGGAACACCGCGGGGGCCACGGGGAAGCGGCTCACCGTCACCCGGGCGGTGAGCGGATGGTTGGGGTCGACGATCCAGCGGGCGAGGTCGAGGCGATCGGGACGCGCGCCGCGGGGGCGGAGCTGGGGCAGGAACGACGGAGTGGCAGCGAATACCTGCTCTCCGGGTTGGTCGTATTGCCCGCGGATGAGGACGTGGGCCGGGCGCGGTTCGGCAATTCGCGCGAGATGTCGGCGTTGAAGGACACCGGCGCCTCCGAGCCGAAGGCTAAGCCGGTGGAGGCGAGGAAGAGTAAGGCGAAGAATCAGCGAATCGACATGGGTGGGGAACCCCGGTGGGTGAGGGCGAGATGCAGGCAAACGCTGGACGGGTCAACCCACCCTTGGTCTCGGTCGATGGTTGAGGTGCGACTTGTTCGGGTGCGAGCGAGGGGATGCCGGACGCGTTCGGGATGAATTCACGGCGACTCCGCGATGCGCCCAACGGTGGATCTTTGAAAGTAGACTATCCCTCACCCCACGAGCCATGCCGCCCCTCGAGATTAGGCAGAATAATATATAACTTTAGATAAAGTTTCATTTGTCCAACAACTAGCGGCAGAGCTAGCCGCGAAAAATTAGCAACCTTGCAAGATTGTCATTTCGGAGAAAGGTGAAACTAATATGCAAATGTACCCCTCCTTTGCGTTGCGGATCCTGAGGAAGATGAAGACGAAGTTTCTCGGACATGTGGTGCAGGACTGTCCGCCGGAACTGGCTGCGTGTCAGGTGTGTCAGCGGTTCGACTGCACCAATCTTGAATGGCAGCGGTGTGAAAAGCGAATTGCAGCCATGCGTTCCGCTGAAAAATCCGCCCAGCTAGAACCCTGCGAACGAGTTACTTAGGAGTCCGTCGTCAGTGAGTTCAAGGCCACTTACAGCGGGCAGGACGCCCAGCTCATGCGCCAGTTTCCTTCCCGCCAGCTTCGTGGACGGGCGAAGCCGATTTTATCATGCCGCGGCAGACCCTGTAGCGCAACGATGGCTACCCCTATCACCCGCATGAGTCTAAAGATGAAAACCACCCTGATTCGTTTGTCCGTGATTACCTTGTTCGCGACGCTGCCGGCGTGGACCAGCAAGGGAGCGTCCGCGCAGCCCGCGAGCGGCAATGAGTTCGCCGCCGATTGGGCGCTGAAGATGAGCAATGGGGACGCCGGCTGGCTCACCCTGGCAAAGCAGGGGGAAGCATGGAGTGCGGAGCTTTGGACTGTGGGGCAAACGAAGAAGGTCAGTGATATTTACGTGAGGTCCGGCGAGATGACGTTCACCCGCCAATGCCGAATTGGGGCGCCGGAATTTCCCGGCGGTCCCCCGACCGGGAAACCGGTGGCCTGCCAATTTGTCGCCACCGTGAATGGGGATTCGATTCGGATCGCGCAGCAGCCCTCGGCGTCGCCCGGCCACGGTCCGGCCATCCATGTGGGTAAGAGGAATCCTCCGTTGCCGCCGAAGCCTGATTTGGCGAAGGTGAAGTTTGGCGCGCCCGTTCGGTTGTTCAACGGAGTGGATTTGACGGGATGGAAACTCTCGAATCCGGAGCAGATCAACGGCTGGAAGGCCATCGACGGCGTGCTGCTCAACGAATCCCCGAAGGAGAGTTTCGAGCCTTTTTCGCGCTACGGGAACCTGCGCACCGAACGAGAGTTTGGCGATGTGAGGCTGAGCATCGAGTTCAAGGTGCCTCCGGGCGGCAACAGTGGCATCTATGTGCGGGGCGCGTATGAGGTTCAGGTCGTGGATCGTGACAGTCGCATGCAGGGCATCAACGGGGTTGGGTCGATCTTCGGTCGCGTGGCGCCCTCAAAAAACGCCGGGTTGCCGGGCGGCGAATGGCAGCGCTTCGTGATCACGATCGTGAACCGACACGCCACGGTGGTGCTCAACGGGGAGACCGTGATCGACAACGCGCCGATCCTGGGCAACACGAATGGCGCCTTTCAAGCGGACGTGACGGCACCCGGTCCCCTCTACCTGCAGGGCGATCACACGGCGGTGAGCTACCGCAACATCGTGATTCAGCCGGTGATCGAGCCGTAGCGCGCGGACGCACTCGAATCCGGGCGCATTTCGAGGATGACGGTGGCGTTGAGCTCGTTCCTTCCCGTCGCGCCAGTCATCGACAGGCGCCCCCCGGTCAGAGAAGCGGCGCGAATCCCACAGGCATACACGCCAAACGACCCAAGCGGACCTCGGATCCCCGGCGGTGATTTAGGCATGGGTTAGTCGCGGGTGGTGGGCT
>JBBRWR010000146.1:0-18417 GCA_038249085.1 Opitutales bacterium | reverse complement strand
TTGTGGAGCATCGTCGCGTCAAGCAACTCCTGGCGGAAATGCGCCGGCTCTCTCGCCAGATCATGCGTGCCACATTTCCCGATACGGAACGGCGCAGACCGCTGAATAAGAAAGTTTTGCGCCTTATCTAAGCGCCATTCGTTGCTGACCCCATCGACTCGGAATGCGCGGTGAGTTTTCCGGGCACCGCAACACCAAGTTGGATCGACTCCTCCCATGATCTTCAACCGTCATTCCGTCGACGGATGCGGCGGAATCGGCGGACACTGGGTAAGGTCGGGACACATCAACCGCCACGTGTCCCGGGGAAACATCTCGCGCAGGAACAACGGCTGCGGGAGCCAGGCGCGGAGCAGGTTCTCGCTGCTCCAGCCATTGCCGGCCGAGGCGTAGTCACACATGGCGAGATGGATTTGGCGGTGCTTGAAGAAGTGCGTCGGCCGCACCTCGAACGGAACTGCAAACGCCATCCAGATTTCGTCCGGCTTGGACGCCGCCGGCCGCAGCGCCACGTAGCCTGCCGCATCGGTGACCAACCGCACGGCGACGTCCTGGCTTACGTCGAGGCGGTTGTCCAACGCCAGCAGGATGGGTCCGCGCATCACGGCGAATTGCGGGGCGCCGCTCGGCGCCGGCACGGCCCGGCCGCGCAGGTCGAGTTTCAGCACCACCGAGTCGCCCGGCGCCCACTCCCGCTCCAACGCCGCATAACTCCCGGCGCGCCAGGCCACGGGAGCGCCGTTGACGGTGAGGGACGTCTGCCGGCTCCATTCGGGGATGCGCAGACGCAGCGTGAACCGGGTCTGGCGCGCCGGTGAAACGATGAGCGTGATCGTGTCGCCCACGGGATAGTCGGTCTGCTGGACGAGCTTCACTTCCGTGCCATCGGGCAGGCGCGGCGTGGCCTGGCCGGGCGCGTAGAGATTCACCACGATACCATCGGCACGCCCCATCACCGCCCAGGCCGGCGTCAACAGCAGGCCGCGCGGGCCGTTGGCGGCACAGCAGCTCATCTCCACATCGCGATGCTGGAAGTGGCTCGGCACGCGCTGGCCGGCGAGCGGCGAGAAATAAGCCCACCAACCGCCGTCGGGGGTCATGGCGCCGGCGAGAGCGTTGTAGAGCGACACCTCGAGTTCATCCGCCCAGAGCGGGTCGCCCGTCAGCCGGAGCAGTTGCTGGCAGAGTTTCATCCACGTGACGGTCACACACGTCTCGACCGGTTGCTCGAGCCGCTCGGTTTGCGTGCGGACGCCGTCGCACCATAATTCGTGATTGGAACCGGAGCCGTGAATCATCCGCTCGAAACGACGGATGCTCTGGGCGAAGTGTACCGCCGCCTCCAGGTCCCGGCTGTCGCCGGTAACCCGATACAACTCACAAAGCCCTTCGAAGCACGACATCATCTCGTAGGCCTTGGGCGCGGCGATCTTCTCCGGCGGCACCTCCCGCAGGGCGCTGGCGATCAATTGCAGGCCCTGCGGCATGAACTGGTTGGGTCTTTCCCAATTCGCCACGAGGTCGCGGGCGAAGGCCAGATAACGGGCGTCGTGGGTGCGCCCATACAGCCGGACGATCGCCTCGAGAATCGAGTTCGGCGCGAGGCCCTTGAGCACATCGATGCCGTTTTCGCCGAGGTTGAACCTGCCGGGCGGCGCTTCCAGCAACAGATGATCGGCGACGCGGCGCGCGGCGGTGAGCACCGTGGCGTCGCCGGTGAGATCGTAGTCGGCGAGCAGTCCCAGCAGGGCGTACTTGCGCCCCCAGACATCCCAGGTGCCGAGGTGTTTGCCGGGTTTGTAGGTGCCGATGTAGCCGTCGGGTGTCTGGGTGGCGAGGAGCAGGCGCACGCCCTCGTCGAGTTTGGCGCGGTGGGCGGCGGTGGGCTCGTAGGCGTAGCCGAGGGCCGCGGAGGTGAACCATTTCCCCCAGTATTCGCAGCGCCAATGGCCGCTGTTCTCCTCGGTGCGGTCGCGGAACGGCTGGACGAGGCGCTCGATGTTCTGGGCCATCACCCGGTTGGTCAGGCACAGGTCGAGTTTCCGGCCGAGCCAGCCTTCAATACGCACGCTGCCCGGCGCGGCCGGGGTGAGGACGTCGCGGGCACCTTGGGCGTGGGCGGGGACAGCGGCCAGGAACATGGGACAAAGAACGCGGAACAAGAGGGGTGTTCTCATCGGGTGTACGCAGGTGGCAGGATCAACGGGACGCGGGCATCGCCAGCAGATCGACCGGGCGGCCCTTGAGGCGGCCTTCCCAGCCGGGTTTGCGCTTCGGCGGCGACGTGGTCACGGCGGCGAGGTCCTCGTCGCGGACGACACGCTGGATGACTTCGTCACAGCGCAACCCGGCGTCGCTGAAGCGGCGCATCTGCTCAAGGGTTTGGGCGTGCAATTGCTGCTGAATGGCGGCGGCCTCGGGGGCGCCGAACAGGTTGCGGGTTTCCCACGGATCGACCGCGCGATCATAAAGGGCGTTGAAGGTCCGGCTGCCGCCGGGGGTGTTGGGTTCCGAGGGCGAATGCAGCGCCACGGAGTAGGTGTAGCGATGCGTGTAAACGCCGCGCCAGTTCAGCGGCATGAAGAGCAGCGGCTGGACGTCGACGCCGTCGTCGCGGCCGGCGATCACCGCGGCGGCGGCGTTGCGCCCCTGGCAGGTGGCGGGAATGGGCAGGTTAAGCAGGCCGAGCAGAGTCGGCATCAGGTCGAGCGTGCCGACCAACAGATCGCTGGTGCCGGGCTGGAGCCGGGCAGGCCAGCGCATCAGCAGGGGGACGCGGGCGGAGCCGCTCTCGGCGCGGCCCTTGTTGTTGGGCCAGCCGTAGCTTTGGAGCAGGTCGCCGTGATCCGCGCTGAAAATCACAAGGGTGTTTTCCGCCAGGCCGCGTTCCCGCAGCTTGTCCATCACCATACCGAACGCACGATCCACCCCGGAGATCATCGCCATGTGCCCTTGGTACATCCGGCGGACGCGGGGGGTATCCTCGACCGTGGGCCGGAGCGTGAGTTTGGCGGGATCGTAGAGCGCCAGCAGATCCGCCGGTGCGTCGTAGCCCTCATGCGCGCGGCCCCAATTATGCGGAGGATGCCAGGAGACGAACAACGCGAACGGTTCAGCGGCGTGGCGGTCGATGAACTCCATCGCCTGGCGCGCCTGGCCGTACGGCTCCCAGTCACCGTAGAGTTGCTTGGTGCGGCCGTCCTGATCCCAGTAGTAGGCCCGGGCGGCGTCGAAAACGAGAGTGCAATTGTTGACGAGAAATTCGTGATCGAAGCCGTAGCGATAAGGGCCGGGCGGGATGCCGCGGTTGCGATCGCCCCCGTAGATGTGCCACTTGCCGTAGTAGCCCATCCGGTAGCCGGCGTCGCGCAGGACCTCGCCGAGATAGGTGCCGCGGCCCGGCAGGATCTGGAGATCGTTCTCGATGGCGCCGCAATTCAGCGGGTGCTGGCCGCTGAACAGGATGCCGCGATACGGCGTGCAGACGGGCGAGTTGGAGACGCAGTGCTTGAAGCGGACACCCTCGCGCGCGAGCTGGTCGAGATTCGGCGTCTGGATATCGCGGTTACCGTAGCTGCCCAGCATGTCCGAGGAGTGCTGGTCATCGACGATGAAGACCAGGTTGGGCCGGCGGGCCGCCGCGCCCAGGGTGCTCGGTGCGAGCAGGGCGGCCAACCCGAACGCCACGAGGGCGCGAACCGCAGAACGGCGAAAGTTTCGATCGGAATTCACGGATGACGGATTTTTCATGGCGGCGAAGGAGGACTGCCAGCGTTTGTAGGCGGGGTGCCCTCACCCCGCGCGCCAGTGGTGGCGAACGTTCGGGATTGCGGGGTGAGGGCACCCCGCCCACATGACTGAAGAATTCTGTCCCGGAAGATGGCTTTCATGGTTGGATTTTTTCGGCCGCACGGCGCTGCCACGCCTGAAACTCCGAGTCGTAGGGGCCGCGTCCGAGGCGGTCGGGGGCGAGATCACCGTGAGCCGGCGCGTCGGGGGCGAAGACTTCGCGCAACGCGTCGAGGTAGCCGAAGCCATGCTCGCGGGTGGGGAAGACGTAATGGCCCTCGCCGAACTCGTTCCAGTTATCCACGAGCACGAGCCGGCTGGCGAGTCCGTCGGCGGGACGCTGATCGAGCAGGTGTTTGGCGCGCCGGCCGAGCGCCTTGAATTCGTCGGGCGTGAGGCGCCATTGGATCTTCGAATACTTGAATTTCCAGGGCGCCTCGTCCCAGCCCATCGAAAGCGTCACCAGGTTGGGCGGCGGCTGGGTTTGCCAGAGTCTTTCCTGCGCCCTCGCCGCCTCGGCGCCCGTCGGATGCAGGTTGCCGCCGAACGCTCCGGTGAAGGTCGGCCAGTGGTAGGCCCAGGACGCATCCATCCCGAGCCGCTTGATCTGCGCCGCCTTCTTCGCCAGCTCCGGGGGCGGACCCCAGCAGTACTGGCCCATCACGTGCAAGCCGGCGAAGCCCGCCCGGACACAGGCGGCGCGCATCTGCTCGAGCGCGGCGACAGCGGCGGGTTCTCCGCCCAAGTCCGCGACGAATTTCTCGGGGCTGAAAATCGAAAACACCGGCCGGCCGTCGAGGACGAGGTAATTGGATCGCCGGAAATAATTTTCGATCCAGAATGGCACGAGCTTCTGCCGGAAGTCCGTCGCGGAGGTGGGACAGGGCAGCGCCTGGTTGGCATTTTCCCACATGATTGCGAACCGGATCCGATCGCCGTAACGACTTTGCGGCAGGCCCTCATGCAGCCAATGACCCAGCGTCGGCCGGACGGTGGGCTCGTCGGCGCTGTCTTTCGCCCGATACCAGCAGACCAGGAAGAACGAAATCCCGTGATCAAGCGCCCACGTGATTTCCCAGTCGGTCACCTCCGGGTCGCCTTCGTTGTAGTAGCCGAGCAGCGGTTCGCGGTCGGGATACGGCGTGAGGTCGGCCCAGCGCCGGCCGCCTTGCCACAAAGGACACAGCACCGCGCCGAGCAGGTAACGACCGGTATCCACGGGCCGCGGCGCGGGCACGTAGGTGCCGGAAAGGGGCGCACCGGCGGGAAGCGGTGCCGTCGCGGCGGTGCCCGGCAGCGCGGCGAGGACTCCGAGCAGCAGGAGGCGTCCCAACCGGATCGGGTTGCGACCCGGACCGCGACGGGTCCGCGGGGCAGTCTCGAGGTTGGCGCCGCGCTTCATCCTAAATTCAGCAGTTCAAACCAACCACAGATAACAGATCCAGAAACCAAGTGGACTTCTGCGCCGCTTTCCCGAACTCCCCTCCGAGGTGAATGCCCGGTTTTTCGCCATGGATTGGTTATCTGTGCTCATCGGTGAAATCTGTGGTTTCAACTGCTGATTTCAGGTTCATGCCGGGACGGTCAGCGGGTGAGTGCTGGCAGATGGCGTTGGAAAAACTCCGCGTCGACGGCGTGGAGCGTGGTCGGCAGCCCGGCCGGAGTCTGCTCGGCGCACCAGGCCTGCAAACGGGTCCGCAGTTTCGACACGACCTCGGGATGCTGCGCGGCTACATCGTGTCTTTCGCCGGCGGGATCGTTGTGATCAAAGAGCATCCAGCGATCGGGTGCGAGGTAGAGGAGCTTCCAGTGGTCCGCCACGACCGCGGCCTGCGAGCTGAATCGCCAGAAGAGGGCGTCGTGGGGCGCGGCGCGACGACGGCCCGTGAGGAAGGGCAGCAGGTTCACGCCGTCGAGTTTCCACTCGGGACGAATCTTCTCGCCGGCGGCCGCGAGCGCCGTGGGCAGGAGGTCGAGCGAGATGACGGGGTGAGGAAAATGGCCGCCGGTTGGCAGGGTGCCCGGCCAGGACATCAGAAACGGGAGACGATGCCCGCCATCGGTGAGCATGCCCTTTTCCCCCACCCACGGATCGTTCAGCGAACCGTCCCACATGCCCGGCTTGAGGGGCGCGCCGTTGTCGCTCAGGAAAATCACCAGGGTGTTTTTTTCGATCCCGCGCGCGCGCAGCAATTGCCGGATGCGGCCGACCCCATCGTCCATCGCCGCGATCATCGCCAGGGCGGTGCGCCGGATCGGATCCGTCACGCCGGCGAAGCGCGCCTGGTATTCCTTCGGCGCCTCCAACGGTACATGCGGGGCGAAGTACGCGAGATACAGGAAGAAGGGTTTCGGCCCCTGGCGCTTGATAAAGGCCAGCGCTGCCTCCGTCTGCACGTCCACGCGAAAGCGGGAGTCGTTCACGAGCACGGGTGGGTTGGGCAGCGTGCGGCCCTGCAGGTCGAACGACACGGCGTAATTGCGCATGGCCCCGTAGAAATATTCGTCGAAGCCGCGCCGCCCGGGAAGATTGGGATCCGTCACCGTGGCATTGTCGCCCCACAGGATCTCCCTCGGAGGGACGCGCTTGGCCCGGGCGGAGTTGGCCCGGCTGGTGGCGAGGTGCCACTTGCCCACGAGGCCGGTGACGTAGCCCGCCGCCCGCAAGCGATCGCCCATCGTCTGCTCGGAGGGGGGCAGCGGGCCGTCCGCGTTGGTCTCGATGTTGAAGCGCGTCTGGTAACGGCCGGTCATCAGCCCCGCGCGCGACGCCACACAGACCGGGGCACTCACGTAGCCGCGATCGAACTGGATCCCGCTGGCGGCCAGGGCGTCGAGTTGAGGGGTCTTGACGTCGCCGTTTGACCATTGGCATCCGAGATCCGCCCACCCCTGGTCATCGCTGAGAATGACAATGATGTTGGGTTTGGGTCCCGGGGCGGCGGTGGCCGCGGGCCGCAGTGCCGGGACGCCGGCTGCGCCCAGGACACCGGCGCAGATCCGCGCGTGAAAGTGGAAACGGATCAGGCGCGAAAACATTGCATGATTTCCTCGATGAACAGCCCGTGACCGAACGCGTTGGGGTGGTTGTAGGCGTTGTTGAAGAGCGCGAAGTACGGAATGCCCTCCCGGTGGAGGTGCTTCCAGCGCGCGGCGGTATCAGCCAGCGCGTAGCCGTGTGCAGGGGCGAACTGCCGCAGGAAATCATCCAGGAGGCGCGGCTTCCCGTCCTTCATTTCCGCGAGATCAAAACTCTCCGGGATCTTCTGGCTCGGTGTGACGATGAGCCATTCGATGCCGCGCGCCGCGAACTGCTCGTGGATGGCCTGATAGGTCTCCCGCAACACGTCCGCCTTGAACACGATGTCGTTGAGGAACTCCATCACGACCAGGTCGGGCTTCTCGGCGAGCACGTTGTCGAAGCGGCACTTCTCCGCGTTCTGTTTCGGCAGGCCGGGATAGTCGCCGTTGTGCAGCCATTGCGCGGTCTTGGTGCCGCCGATGCTGTGATTCTTCAGGGTGAGGCGGGCGCGCGGAAACTTCGCCTGCACCGCCGGGCCGACGCGGTTGGCCCAGGCCTCGGCCGGCTCCACATCGGCGCCGACGGTGATCGAGTCGCCCCAGCAGACGATGGTCACCGGTTCGCCCGACTGAAGTTTGCGGAGCGTCCTGGGCAGGCGGCCGGTCGACGTCGCGGTCACCGCGTCCCCCGCCCGCGCCGTGATCGGAAAAACGTGCGCGGGCTGGAGGGTGGTCGCGAGGAAGGGTCGGTACACCTGGCAGATCGCGGTAGCTCCAGCCGGCACCGCTGGTGTGGCGGGCGACGTGAGGCGGGGCGTCCCGGGGACGAGGAAGGGCCGGCCAGCCGCGTCAACGGCGACCACGTCGATCCGCTGCAGGTAATGCGCGTAGCTGGCGTAGACTTGGGTGGCCGTCGTGACGCTCGGGTGCGGGCCGATCCCGAGCAGGGCGAAGGGCGCGGAGACGAGGTAGTCAGTGCCTTTTGCCAGCGTCCGGCCCGCGGCATCCTCCAGCACGAGACTCGCCTCGATCAGCGAACGAAACGCACCGATGTTTTTCGCCTTTGGGCCCTGCAGATGGGTGCCGACAAAGAATCCGCCGGGCTTCTTTTCCGAGAGCAGCAGCTCTTCCTTCCGGACTGCGGCCACATCAGCCGGCCGAATATTAAGGCGGGCCGCGGTGGCCACCGTCACCTCGCGGCCGCTCGTCGGGTAACGGCCGGCGGGGACGACGAGCGAGTCGCCGTCGAGGGAGAAGGGATGAAGGCCGGTGGCACCGTCCGCGGGAACGTCGCGGCCCTGCAGGCGGGGCGTGGGCGCGAAGAGAGTCACACCGACGGCCGCCGTGGCCCCGATAAATTGCCGGCGCGACAACGGAGCGATCCGAGGCGAAGGTGTATCCATGGGCTGGTTAATCCGACCGGTCGTCAGAAGCTGAAGGCCGAGGTCAGCACGAAGGTCCGCGGCTCATTCAACCGGTAAACCACGACCGCCCCGTTGCCGGTGCCATCGCGGCGGTCCACTTTGCGGTTGGGGAAGAGTTTGTTTTCATCGAGGACGTTGCGGACGTTCAATTGCAGGCGCCACTCGATCTTATTGGCGAAGAGCTTGCGGCGATACGTGATCCAGGCGCCGGTGGTGACAAACTCGCCGGCGTGGTAGGGCTGGTCGGCCACGAGCACCCCGGCTTTATTCTCGGCAAACCCAATCACGGTCTGGCCGCGCAGGTTCGCGGTGGCCCCAGCCGAAAAACCCTGGAACCGTGATGCGCGGGCAAAATCATAAGCGGTGACCACATTGCAGGACCAGGCCGGCGAGAGCAGGCTGTCCGACGGGAGTTCCGCCAGGGCATTGAAGCTGGCGAGGGTGTTTTCGATCCGGCCCACCGCGTCCCCGATGCTTCCGGTGCTGCCGGACAGGGGCGTCGCCATCCAGCCCGCGTTGCCCTTCCACTGCGGCAGATGGGTGGCGAGGTAGCCCTTCATCAGCGCGCCGCGCGACTGCGTCTCTCCCGGACCCCGCCTGCCACCGTTCACCGTCAGCCGCCATTGGGGCGTCACATTGGCGGTGATACTGCCCTCGTAGCCATCCGAATAGCCGGTGCTGACATCCTGCCAGGTGGACCCGGTGAACGCGTAAGGTTGGTCGAGGTATTTCGGGTCGCCCGTAATTCCAGCGATCGTCGTCCAGATTGCGTTAATGTCATTCTGGAAGTTGCCGTGGAGGCCGTTGGCCACCGAGTTATCCGGGCGATTCCGGCCGAAGTTCTTGTAATAAACCACGTCGGCCACCACCCGGCCGCCGGCGAAGGCAAACTTGAGTCCGTAGTCCTCGCCTTCGCCGCTTTGCGTGGGCAGGAGGTCGCCGGAAATGCTGCGCGCCGTGGAGCTGGGCTGCAGGTTGTTCGATTTATTGTACGAGAGACTGAGCCATTTGAAGGCGTGGAAGACCAATCCGCGCGTGTAGGTGTGCCCCGTCTGTTCATCCCGGCTGCCGGGGAAATACTTCCGTGCATCGAAGTTTCGCGGATCCGGATAAATGCCCCGCCCGTCGGTCCAGGGCGCGAAGTCCGCCTGCTGGCCGCGATAAATGACCTGCCGATCCTGGCGGTACCCATAGGTCGCGATCAGCCGGTCCCGCCAAAAATGACTCTGGCTCGCGAACATCTGCGTCTTCAGCCGGGTGGCGGCGGCCGTACCGCCAAAGATGGCGGTCAGGCCGGGAGTCACCCCGCTGGGATCGGCCGCGGGCAACGGCGTGCCGGCGAAGACGAGCGGATATTTGCCGGAGACGTCGGATCCGGCGCTGGTCACACCCCGGGCCGGATCGAGATAATAACGGAAGATCACCCGGTTCTGGAGGTTGAAAATATCCCGGGAGGAACCGGGCAACGGGGTGAGATTCTGGCTCGGATTCTGACTGCCCCAATTGCCGGTGTCGCCGTCCTCCACCAACGCCGCGAGGCGATGCCGGCCCAACCACGCCCCGTGCTCCGACCAGAGTCGCGAAAAATCCAGGTCGTACGAGAGCATCAGCCGTTTGGTGGTGTTGATGAGTCGGTTCGGCAGATGGTTGACGAACGAGTCGACGTAATATTTGCCGACGTTGGGGTTGGGCGCGCCGTTGGGCAACTGCTCGTTGACGTCGACAAAAATGCGGTCGGATTGACCGCCGATACCGGAGGCGACCAGGGTGTCGCTCTGCACATGGCTGATCGCCGCCTCCAGGAAGAAATCGCGCGTGATTTGCTGCTCCAGGAAGACGGCCTCGGACTTGAATTTGAGATCCCGGAACGTGCCGTTGCCGATCACGTTCGCCTCGATCGGCAGGGGGCTGGAATCCACCAGGGAGCGGAAGCCGTTGCCCAGGACCGGATAGTTCGGATACCCGGGGTTGGCGCTCCGGCCCTGCAGGGCCCAGCTCATCGGGGGAACCACCGTGCCCGCGGGGGAGTCAGCCATGTAGATCAAGCTCTGGTTCGCGTTCGCGTAAGCGTTCTGGATACCGTCGACCCGGGTGTTGCCCGTTTTGGCTTTCGCCAGCAGCGGCCGGCCGGCATCGATCCAGGGGGTGATGCCATCGTAAGACGGCCAGGGACGGATCGCAATCGTGTGCACCTTGCCGTGCTCGAAGTTCGCCCGGAGCGAGGTCTTCGCCCACGGGGTGAAGCGCGCGGTCACAAAGTGGCGGCGCTGCGTGCTCTTGCTCGGGTCACGATATCCCTCCGCATCCTCGTACAACCCGGCGTACCGCAGCGCGAGTCGCTGGGGCACGAGCATTCGGTTGAGATCGACGGTCGTGCGGAATCCGCCTGCATCGTCGCCCCGCAGCTCCAGGCGATAGCGGTCGCGAAAATTGGCCCGCTTGCTGGAGGAGACGAAGGCTCCCGCCGGATTGCCCAGGCCGAAGAGGATGGCATTGGGTCCGCGCGTGAAGGTGAAGTTTTCCGCGTTGTAGCGATCGGGCGGAATGCTCGGCGTGCTGAAGAAGTCCTGGCTGATCAACGCGGTCGTGCCGCCGCGCGTGACGTATTGCGGCGTATGCGTGGTCAGGAACTCGTTGCCCGCCCCGGCGGTGTCGCTGATGTTGCCCACGTAGGCGTCGGTGTTCGGCGCGAAGCTCACCAGATCGGTCACGCTGCTCGCGGCCAGATCATCCATGAACTGATCCGTGAAGATCGTCATGGCCGCCCCCACGTCGCGCACGGGCGTCTTGAGCCGGGTGCCATTGAGCGTCTGGGTGGCAAGGTAGCCCTGCTCGGCTTCGGCGGTCACCGTGAACGGCGAGAGCGTGATGATGCTGTCCTTGTCGCCGGCCTTCGCCGCGGCGGAAGGGGCGGGATTCACCTGGGCGGACAGCGTCGTGGCGCCGGCGGCCAGCCCGGCGACGCAGGCCACCCACCCGGGCGCGGGGCGCGGGACGCGCGGGAAGACGCGGGCTGGACACGGAGCGGAAACCGGTGGGCAGGATCGTTTCATGGCAGGGAGGGCGGGGGTGGAGACGAGTCGCTTTGCCGCGACCGGAGGACCGGCCGCGGGCGGGGGACAGACGAACGCTAGCACGTTCCCCGCCGGGCGTCATGTCATAGAAGCTTATGATAGACACGCCTGCTTTGGCTGCGGACGGAAACGAGGCCGCGATCCCGGCTTCCGCTCAACGCGCTCTTTCCGTTTACTACGCAGCGTATCACGGTTTTTATCGCTGCGTATGAAGACCCTCACGGTGACGCAGGCACGGAAAAACCTTGGTCAACTCTGCCAGGAGGCAGGGCGGGGCAAGGTCGTGGGCATCATCAGCGGCCATCAGATCTTTCAGCTCAAGCCCGTGAACGTCGTGGCGTGGGACGACACTTATGTCGCTCGGGAATACGGTGTCACGCCGGCCGAGATGGAGACTTTCATCGTGCGCGCCGATGCCGAAATCAACCGCAAAGAGGGGCGCGGTGCCTATACCCGTTTCACCGGCAAGTTTGACCCGAAAACACTCAAGTGAAGGACGTCCGGATTGACCAGCGGCAGCTAACGGCGGTGCGCAAGTCTGCTGCCGCGGAGCGCCGCGAACTGGGTGGCGCCATCGCCGCAGCGCAGGAAGTCTTTGGCTCGCCCCACGCGCCCACGGGTGCCGGCGTACGGAAGTTGCAAGGGCGGTGGTCTGAAGTGCGGGCAGGTTTGGATCAACGGCTGGTTTTGCGGGAATGCGACGACTGCTGGTCCTTCGAATTCATGGGAAATCACGATGCCGTGCGGCGATTTCTGCAGTCAGCAAAACAGGCGCTTCTGACCACGCTGCGGGAGCGCAGGAGGTTGCAACCGGGCCCCGGCCCCGCGTCTCCCTCCGAGGGACCGATCCGCCTTTGTGATTCGCGGCGCCGGCCGTCAATGCTGGGTCACTTTCGCGACAGCCTGGGCGCGCGAATGCACGTGGAGCTTTTCGTAAATCCGCCGGATGTAGGTGTGCAGCGTGCCCATGCTGATGCCGAGGGCATCGGCAATTTCCTTGTAGAGCAGACCCCGGACAAGTTCGTCGAGCACCTGCTGCTCGCGCCCGGACAACTCGGCCTCGCCGCCCGCGGGGGCGGGCGCACGGTGAAATGACTGCACGACCTTGCGGGCGATGTTGGTGCTCATCGGCGAGCCGCCGGCGTGGAGTTCATGGATCGCCGCCACGAGCTCGCCGCGCGGAGTCTGCTTGAGCAGGTAACCCGTCGCGCCGACCGACAGGGCCTGGAAGATTTTGTCGGCGTCCTCGTAGACGGTCACCATGGCGAATTGCACCCCCGGCAGCCGGGGCTTCAATTGCCGCACGCACTCGATGCCGTTTTGACCGGGCAGGTTGATGTCCACCAGCACGACGTCCGCCTGATCCGCCGGCAGCGCCAGGATCGCGCTCTCCGCGCTGCCGTACTGGTTGACCACGTGCAATCCGGGCTCGCGCTGGAGCCAGCCGGCCATGATACCGCGCAGGCGGGCGTCGTCCTCGACCAGGCAGATGCGGATGTTCACCCGCTTGTTCATACCAGATTTTGGGACGGGGCGCACGTCATAGGGTCGCATGACGTTCGGCGTTCGGCGCCGCAGGTGGGACCGGCACGGTGAAGACCACGCGCGTGCCGTGCGGAGGGGTGCTGGCGATTTCACAGCGACCGCCGACCTCCGCGAGGCGGTGCGTCATGTTGCCCAGACCGTGGCCGCCCCGATTCCGCGCCGACGGCTCAAAACCGCGGCCGTCGTCCTGCACCGTCAGCGTCAATTGGTCGCCGGCGAGTTGCAGCGTCACAAAGACCGCCTGCGCGGCGGCGTGTTTCACGGCATTGTTCAGCGCCTCTTTGAAGGCGAGAAAGAGGTTGTGCCGCAACGGCGCGTCGAGGGGCCGGGCCGGCAGGGCGACCGGGACATCCAACCGGCACCGGACGCCCGCGCTTTCCAGGAAGGCGCGCGCGTGGTTGCCCGCGTAGTTGGCAAAACTGTCGAGGGTGTCGTGCTCGGGATTCACGGCCCAGACGATCTCACTCAGTTTCAGGGTGAGGTCACGGCCGGTCTGGCTGATCTCGGCCAGGTCCGCCGCCACCTCACCGGGCGGATTGAGGCCGGCCCGTGCCGACTCGCTCAGCATCACGATCCGCGTGAGGTTGCTGCCGAGATCATCGTGGATGTCGCGGGCAATCCGGCCGCGCTCGCGCTCCAGCGCCCGCTGACGTTCCAGCGCCTCCACCCGGCGATGTGCGCGCCGCCGCACCACGACCAGCACCGCGAGGCCCACCAGCGCCACCGAACCGACCCAGGTGGCGGTCCTGAACCACCAGGTTTGCCAGAAATGCGGCAGGATCCGCACGGCGAGGGCGGCGCCGCGTTCATTCCAAATGCCGTCGGCATTGCGCGCCGTGACCTCGAAGACGTAATCGCCCGGCGCGAGCTGGGTGTAATACGCCGTGCGGCGCGGGCCGGCCTCAAACCAATCCTGGTGCAACCCGGCCAGGCGGTAGCGGAACCCGACCCGGCCCGGGTTGCTGAGGCTGAGTCCGGTGTAATGGAACTCGAATTGCCGGCCGCCGGGGGCCAGGCGCAGGCTCACCGCACGGACGGGCGACGCCGGCATCGCCTGCAGGGCACCGTCGACGACGACCTCCTCGATGTGCACGGGGGGCGCCAGGGGGTTTTCGTGCACGGCGGACGGCACGACCATCGCCAATCCCTTCCCGGTGGCGAACCACAGGCGGCCATCGCGGGTGCGGCAGCCCGCGGGTTGGCCCTGCTCCGACATCTCGAGGGTCGCGAGCCCGCTCGCGTGATCGCAGACGAGACACTTGATCACCGCGATCTCCCCGTCGGCGCAGCGGTTCAGTTCCGTCTTCGCAACGCGGAACAGCCCGCCAAAGGAACCCATCCACAAATGGCCCGCCCGGTCGTCGAGAATCTGGCAAATCACGTCGCTGGGCAGCCCCTGGCGGGTGGTCAGGGTGGCCAGCTGCCCGGGGCGAAAACGGGAGAGTCCACTGCGGGTGCCAATCCACACCGTGCCATCTGTATCGGCCAGCATGGTACGCACCCGGTCGCCCGCGAGACCATCGCGAGCGCGAAACTGTTTCGGGCCGTCCGGGCCGAGCTGGACAGCCCCGCCGCCGTCCAGGCCGCACCAGATGGTGCCATCGGGTTGTTCGGCCAGGCAGCGCACGACCGCGTGCTGCAGCTCCGGCAGGTGATCGAACCAGGTCCAGCGCCCGTCGTGCAGGCGCCCGGGGCCGTTACGGGTGCCGACCCAGATGTCGCCATTGCGGGCTTCGAACACGGTCAGGACAACGTTACGGCCGCCCGTCGCGTCATAGGCGGGCTTGAACACGCCGTCCTCGAGGTAGCGCAGCCCCGTGCTCCAGGTGCCCGCCCAGAGGCGGCCGTGGCGATCCTCCAGCACCGAGTTGGCGACCGCCTGCCAGATTCCCTCCCGGTTGGGCAGATTGGTGATCGCGCCTTCTTGCATCCGGTAGATGCCACCGCCTTCCGTACCGATCCACAGCCCGCCCGCCGCCGCGGGGGCCACGGAGAGCACCGCGCTGCTCCGCCAATGGTCGGGCGCGTCGACCATGGTCACGCGCCGCGGATGCAACCCGTGCAGTCCGCCGTTGCCCGTGCCCACCCAGACGGTGCCCTCCTGGTCCTCGAACAGGCAATACGCCCAGTTGTGGGCCAGGCCGTTGGTCTCGTCGATCCGTTCGACTGTGCCGTCGCCATTGAGGATGCGCAGCCCCTCCTTGAAACTGCCCGCGATGATCCTGCCCGCGCGGGTTTCGCAGAAGGCCGCCAGCACAATCGTCCCCCAATTCGCCCGGCCGCGATCCTCGACCCACTCGCCCTCCTGCCAGCGACGCAGCCAGCCGTCGTGAAGAATCCACAGACCGCCGCGGCGCGCGGGGAATACCGCCTGCCAGCGGCCGTCGAGTTGCAGGCGGGCCGCCGGCTCCCGCCCGGTGGCCTCGTGCAATCGATACAGCCGCCCGGCCGTCGCGATCCACGCGGTTCCCGCGCGGTCCACCGCAAACAGGCTGGGGCTGGCACGCTGGCGAATGAAGTTCTTCACTGTGCCGTCGCGCAGGGCCAGCAGGGAACCTTCATCGTTCATGGCCCAAATCGTGCCCCCGCGCGCCGCCGCGATCCGCAGCACCGGCCGGGCCGGCCAGTCGGGCGGCACCTCGATCCTCGTGAACTGATTCTCGGCGCGGACGATCAGTCCTCCCGACGTATCCCCAATCCAAAGACGGCCGGTGGCGTCCACGGCCAGGCTCTCGATGCCGTTGTGCTGCAAGGCCGGGGTGTTGGCGACGTCGAAGACTTTGAAGCGGACACCATCGAAGCGGGCCAGACCGTTGAACGTGCCCACCCAGAGATAACCGTCGGGCGTCTGCGTCACCGCCCGCACTTTGTTGAGCGGCAGACCTTCCTGCATTTCCCAGTGCGAAACCGCGTAACTCGGGTTTTCCCATGCCGCATGTTCACTCGCGGCCGCCGTCGCCCCTTCCGCGGCCGGCAGCCGGAAGCTCGTCGCAACAAGGATCGCGACGCGGCTCAACCAACGGAATGGTCGGAGGAAAGGCATGGGCAAAATCACCCTGTGAACCCGGGCCCCCTGAAGCAAGCGGGCGGAGCCCGCTCCGGGGGTCAGGTTGCCAATCTTTCACCCGCCAACCCTGGAGCCCCACTTTCCACGGTACCGGGAAGAACCCGGCTGCACCTCATTCTCCTGGCAGTGTTGTCAGGGTTCTGCCCTTGAGGTCCCGCTCCGCTGGAGCGGACAACTGGAGCACCAATCGTTACCATGAATACCACCCTGCTGACGACGCGACGACTCCGGCATCTCCTTGCGCAAACGCGGCAGGAGCGAGTGCGGTCTGCCTGTTACTTGTTGGCGGCCTCGGCCGAGACGGCAGGACTCAGGATATGTTAACAAGTAACAGGCAGACCCCGTGGGACCGCGCCGCTGGATAGGGGGTTCTTCCGGAAAGTTTAGTCTTTTTCTCGGGATCGAAACGGGGTTCGGCTGCCATTTTCTTTGAGGGTCAGGTTCCAGCCTTTGCAAAAGCGAGGACATGAGCATCCGGATCCATAGAGTATGCTACTTCATGTCCCCAGTCTCGGGGAGCTGGCTCACTGAGCTCCCTGCCACCCGCTTCCAGCGCTCGCGTGTGAGCTGCATGGACGTCATCAACGTATACGTAGAGCTCAGCGCGTGCTTTGCAACCGATCTCATCGGAAGAAGCGACCGTCTCTTTTCCGAGAAGACGTCGAGCGCCATCCTCCGGCATCAAACCCAGAATCACACCCGGGCCGAGTGCAAATTCGGTCATCCCTGGAACGTTGAGTCGCGGGGAGATAGCAAGAGCCCTAGAATAGAAAACGGCACTCCGTTGCTGGTCCCGGACGTATAGAATAATGTGGGCTATGTCAGCCATCAGCTTGCTTTTGCAACGTCCGAGGTCAGCCACGCCGGGAGCTGGCGCGCCGCGTGCTTCCTTCGATTTTGGATTTCATGGTTGGCATTCGGAAACTCATTCGGTCGCACGCGGCGTGACAGCTCCCGGCGTGGCTGTAGCGGCTGGTTGGCCCTTAACGCGCTCCGAGCGACTTTAGAATCTTCCATGCGAGCGGTTCCTTAACTTCCGTGTGCCGCGGAATTGTCTCAACAACTCCCGTCCGCGGATTGATCCAAAGTGAGTGGGATCCGCCCTCCCGCTTAAGGTAGCAGCCAGCGTGCCGAAGCCGCTTTTCCAACTCGCGCCGCTTTATCAGACGGCAACTACGGTCTGGATCGCATCTTCGGGCAGGCCACGGCGCGCATCTTCAACTCGGTCGTCGAAGATAAGCCGAATTGCCTCGCGGAGACTCCGCTTCGCTTCCGCAACCGTCTCTCCCTGTCCGTTCGCCCCAGGAACCTCCGGGCAGATCGCCCAGTAGCCACCTTCTGGGGCCTCTTCGATAATGGCGGTAAACTTGCCTTTCATGGGGTAAAGGATGGACGCTCTAGGCAAGGCGTCAACTGCGTGCGCGAAGCGTTTTGGCAACGTCCGAGGTCAGCCACGACGGGAGCTGGCGCGCCGCGTGCAGCTTTCGAGTTTCGATTCCGTAGTTGCCATTCGGTTCTTCATTCGATCGCACGCGGCGGGACAGATCCCGGCGTTGGCTGTAGCGGCTGTATTGGGGCAGGTTATGCACGACCGATCCCAAAACGCGGATGGCGCTTGTGGTGTCGAAGAACCAATACGCGAACACCAATTGCACTCTCTCGGAAAAGCAGGTGGTAAGGAAACCTCGACATATTCGCTCGACGCAAACCATGTGCCACGGGATGGAACTTTCGTTTGCACCCAAAATCTCGCTGACCAAAGCATCAAGCTCGGCGAAAAACTGGTCCGCCAGTGGGCTACCACCTTCCTCTTCGTAATACCGCAGGACAGCGCGCAAATCTTTCTGAACGAGGCGATGAAAAATCAGCGACATCGCACCTATCGGCCCAACTCCTTTTTCAGCGCGGACCATTCGATACCCACGGAGCGATCGACCTCCAATTCGACATCACGCCGTAATGCCTCCGCCACTCCCTCGTCTTTATCGGACAGCACACCTGGCAAAGTTCGAAGCAAATCCGACGCCAGAATTGCACGCTCGGCGTCCGTTAGTTCCAATGCTTCCCTTGTAAGTGTCTGCAAGCGGGTCATGGCTGGAATTTGACGACCGAGCTGCGAAAAGCCACTTTTTCTTTGCCCAGACACTATAGCTGCGTGAACGAAGCGGTGGCGAAAAAAGGTGCTGGTCTCCCGGGACGCGGGTTGCTCGCGAAAAGCGAGCCGAGCCGCATAGTGGAGGCGTTAACCGCAACCACCAAAACAGGAGACCAGCACATGAAAGTCATTCAACGATTCGTGGGCCTCGATGTCCACAAAGATACCAGCACCATCGCCGTGGCCGACGGCGGCCGCGCCGGGGACGAAGCGCGGCAGCGCGGAGATGGTCACGCCGCAGGCGTGCCCCCGGAGCGCAGCGGAGGGTGAAGCGAACGGGTGCCCGCCCAGCGGGCGGTGAGCCGAACAAGTCCGCAGCTACGGCACGGTCAGTTCCGACCT
>JBBRWR010000145.1:0-18566 GCA_038249085.1 Opitutales bacterium | reverse complement strand
TCAGACAGTTCCTCCTGCGCGGCACGGTCAAGGTGTCCACCGAATGGACCTTGGTGTGCCTGGCGTACAACCTCAAGCGGCTGCATCGCCTCGGCGCCGGGCAAAAACTGGCCCGCGCGGGCTGAAACCGCCGGCCAAAGCCGGCCAAAGCCGTACCCAAACAAGAAATACTCGAAAATCCCGTTCCCCCCGCCGTGCGCTGCACGGCAATTAGCAGCCCGTCTGAGTCGGCCGGTAAATCGCCGGTCACGCGGCCGAACTTCCGCAAGGGTGGTTTTCCCAAGTCCGACGGGCTGCTAGGGCGTCGCCGTGTCCCATGGCCGGGTAAACCCGTAGCGTTGCAGCGTGCGATTCCCGAGCGCTTTGTTCTCCACCCAGTGCCGGGCCATCGCCCACGCACCTCTTGGGTGATACGCCATGCCCAGTTCCCGTCCCTGCACTCCCAACCGGCGCAGCGCGCTGAGCCGGCCGCGGGGATGATGCCACCGCAGCCAGAAGCATTGGCGCATATGACGGCGAATCCAGCCACTCA
The DNA here is from genome assembly GCA_038249085.1 of Opitutales bacterium. GTDB lineage: Bacteria > Verrucomicrobiota > Verrucomicrobiia > Opitutales > Opitutaceae > ER46. Next base: position 18,034 of record JBBRWR010000145.1, on the reverse strand, counting down.
GGTCGGTCACTGCCCGGCGCCATTCGGCCAGTTGGAAGCAGCCCCACCATCCGCGGATGTATTCCTCCCGCGCTCTCGCGCCGGAGGCCTCCCCGGCAAGGGGCGTGAACTTCCGGTCCGGGCCGTCCGGCTCTACCCGCTGCGGCTTTCGGTGACCGTTGGACTTCGCGTTTTTCAGCACGCTCGTCGCCCGCCTCGCGGCCTCACTGCCGGTTCGTGTTCCTACGGTCGGACCTTTGCCTCCACCTGCTTTCGTGCTGAGTGCCTCGCGGCACCCGCCTTGGTCTTGGCTACGGTTGTGGTCACGGTTTCCGCACATTTCGTTTCAGATGTTGAGTTCACGCCCCTGCCGGGCACACGGGCTGAGGCGTCCCGCCTCAGTCAGACCGACGAGATGCGCTCCGTTAGTGCCCATCAGGTTACGTTTCGTTCGCGTAATCTCTGCGATGAGGGTAGGGTTAATTTCACCCCGATCTTAACCGGTCGGCCACCGGTGGCGTCATAGGGTTTCCTTTCCCAGCCGTGTTCCAACCTCCCACTCAACTTCTCCTTTTCTGGCTGCTCGCGCTGGCGGGGTGCACCGCCCTGCGCGCGGATCCCCGCATCAACGAGTTCATGGCCTCCAACGGCACGACGCTGGCCGACAAGGAAGGCAATTTTCCCGACTGGATCGAGTTGTACAATCCGGACGCGGTGGCGGTGAATCTCAGCGGTTGGTACCTGACCGACGACGCCGCGGACAAGAAGAAGTGGCAATTTCCAGCCGTGAGCCTGCCCGCCGGAGGCTATCTGGTGGTGTTTGCCTCCGTGGAGGACCGTCGCAACCCGGCGGAGCAACTCCATACCAATTTCGCCATCGATATCGAGGGCGAATACCTTGCCCTGATCAAGCCGGACGGGGTGGCAATCGCGACGGAGTTCGCCCCGAAATTCCCCGAGCAGCAGCGCGACGTCTCCTTCGGCTACGCTCCCGGGACACCGCCGGGCAATGCCGTGTATCTGAGCACACCCACGCCGGGTGCGCCCAACACCCCGGCCAGCCCCACGGGGATCGCGGAAACCGTGGCGTTCTCGGTGGCCGCCGGGCCGTTCCAGGCCCCGTTTTCCCTCAGCCTCTCCGGCGTCGGGATTGGACAGCAGGTTCGATACGTGGTGGCTCCCGCCGCCTCGGGCGCCACGACCCCCGAACCGACCGCCACCTCCCCGCTCTACACCGCCCCGATTGCGATCAGCAGTTCCAGCGTCGTGCGCGCCGCCCTGTTTTCCACCGACGGCAAAGTCCGCGGAGCGACGCGCACCGTCTATTATTCGAAGATCAGTCCGGCCCTGGCGGGGTTCACGGGCACGTTGCCGGTGTTGATCATCGACAGCCTGGGATCGGGGCCGCTGGTGAAGGACCAGGTCGACCATTCCGCGTGGCTTCAGGCCTACATCCCCCGCAGCAGCAGCACCCCGGTCTTTGCCACCGCCCCCAACCTGGTGAGCCCGCTGACCACCACGGTGCGCGGCGCCACCTCCGCCGATTTTCCCAAGAAAAGCTACAACCTCAAGTTCACGAACGAGCTCGGCCGGAGCGACTCGCCCACCTTGCTCGACCTCCCTTCCCAGGAAAGCTGGGCCTTGGTGGGACCCTGGAAGTTCGACCTGAGCTACATCAAGAACGCCTTCATCTACGCCCTCTCGAACCAGATCGGGCGCTGGGCTCCCCGCACCCGCCTGGTGGAGGTCTTTTTCCACGCCGGCGCCGGAGACATCGACTTGGCCGACTACGTGGGGATCTATGTCCTCACGGATCGCATCGAAGTGGGGAAAAAGCGGGTTGATCTCGCCAACCTCAGACCGACCGAGGTGTCCGGCTCAGATGTCACCGGTGGTTATATTCTAAAGCTTGATAGCCCGGCCACGGATGAAAACAGCTGGCGCACGAGCCGGGGCTACCCGAACAACAACGGTTCGTCCGTCATCCTGGACTCTCCGGGGGCCGGTAGCGCCGCCCCCGCCCAGGTGACGTACATCCGCGACTACGTCCAACGGATGGAGGATGCCCTGTTCGCGAGCCGGAACACCGGTTGGGCGGATCGCACCTATCTCGACACCATCGACCGGGCAACCTGGGTCGATCACCACCTGCTGAACACGCTTGCCGCCAACCCCGACGCCTTTCAGCGCAGCGCGTACTTCATGAAGAATCGGAAGGATCGGTTGGCCGCGGGTCCGGTGTGGGACTTCGATCGCTCGCTCGGTTCCTATTGGGACAACCGATCGTTCCGCTACGAGGTCTGGGTCGGCGAGGGGGCATCCAACCTCTGGGAAACCGGATGGTGGGGCGTGCTGGCGCGCGATCCCGAATTCATGCAGGACTGGATCGATCGCTGGCAGGCGCTGCGGGAGACGGAGCTCGCCTCCCCCCGGCTCGGGACCCTCATCGACTCCCTGAGCGCCGACCTCGGCACGGCGGCCGTCCGCGACGCGGCCCGCTGGCCCGACAACGCCGGCCGCTACGGCGACGGCACCTTCGCGGCGCAAATCGACCACTTGAAGCAGTGGGTTACGAGCCGGACGCGATGGATCGACGAACAATGGGTCGCCGCCCCGGAGGTCAGCACCGCGGGCAGCGCGATGACCGTCACCCCACCGGAGAACACCGCGGTGGCCTACACCCTCGACGGTTCGGATCCGCGTTCGCTCGGCGGGGCGCTGGCCCCAAATGCCATCCTGACCTCCGCGCCGTTCACGGTGCCGACCTCGTCCAACCTCCACGTGCGCAGCTACGACCACACCCGGATCGGAGTCTATCCGGGCAGCCCGTGGAGTTCGGCCATGAGCGGACCGGCGTCTTCGCCGCTTTCACCGGTGGCGCGGCTGTCCAACCTTTCCAGCCGGGCCGTGGTGGGCGCCGGGGAAAACGCCCTGATCGTCGGGGTGGTGGTCGCCGACACCGAGACCAAGCGTTACCTTGTCCGCGGGGTCGGCCCGGCTCTGGCGGCGTTCGGCCTGACCGGCTTCGTGCCGGATCCGCAACTGGCCGTCTACAACAGCAAGAGCATCGAACTCTTCCGCAACACCAGCTGGGAAAACGGTCCTGACGCCACCAAGCTGCCCGCCTACGCCGCCTCCGTGGGCGCGTTTGTCCTGCCCTCCGGCAGCCTCGATTCGGCCCTGGCCAACGAACTTCCGTCCGGCGCCTACACGGTGCAAATCACGACGCCCAACGCCCGGTCGGGGGTGGGTTTGGCGGAACTGTACGAACTCGATTCCAGTGGTCGCACGACCAACCTCTCCACCCGCGCGCAGGTGGGAGCCGGATCCGAGGTCCTCATCGGAGGCTTTGTCATCCAGGGTACGGCGTTCAAACGCATCCTGGTGCGGGCGATCGGCCCGACGCTCGAGTCGTTCGGGGTGGCCGGCGCCCTCCGCGATCCGATCCTGACGATCTACAACGGTCAAACCGTGGTGGCGACCAACGATCGCTGGGAATCCGTCTCCAACCTCGCCGCAGTGAACGCGGCCACGCAGGCGGTCGGGGCCTTCAAGCTGGTGTCCAACAGTGCAGATGCCGCGCTCCTGATCACCCTTCCTCCCGACGCCTACACGGTGAAGGTCAGCGGCAAGAACGACACCACGGGCGTCGCGCTGCTGGAAGTCTACGAGGTTCCCTGACGCGCGGATCGCTCCCGGCGCAACCGGGGCCGTTCGCGACCGCTGAAAACACAAGAGCCGCCCCGGTAAAGGGGCGGCTCGTGTGACCTAACACCAAGCAAACCGTTAGAACTACAAACAATCACCGTCCCTATGGACAGTGCTGACTACAGGGGGATAGACGGGGTCAGATGAAAAACGCTCAAACTTTCTGACAGAGAATTTCAGAATTCTTTCCGCCTCGTTCGGACCGACGACAATCCGAGCACAAACTCCGTGCCTTGCATGGGCTTGTGCGCCGGAGTTGACTTAACCGAATCCCGCCGCCGTCCCCTCCACCGGAACGGATGGCTCCAACGGCGGGGATTCAACGACCGGCACGATGCCCAGCGGGTAACGAAAAAGCCCGCCCTCGTAATTGCGCATCACGATCTCCCGATCGGTGATCTCCTCGACGAAATCCGGATTGATGGGGACCTTGCCCCCTCCACCGGGAGCATCGATCACATACTGTGGCACGGCATAACCCGTGGTGTGGCCGCGCAGCGCCCGGATGATTTCGATTCCCTTGCGCACGTCCGCCTTGAAATGCGCACCTCCCGTGATGAGGTCCATCTGATAAAGATAATAGGGTCGAACCCGCATCCGTAACAGGCGATGCACCAGGGCCTTCATTACATCCACGTCGTCGTTCACGCCCTGCAGCAGCACGCTCTGGTTACCCAGGGGCACCCCGGCAAATGCCAACCGCTCACACGCCGCCCGCAGCTCCGCCGTGGCCTCCTTGGGATGATTCACGTGAATGCTCATCCAGATCGGGCCGTAACGCTTGAAGATCTCGCACAGCGCGGGCGTGATGCGCTGCGGCAGGAAGACCGGGATGCGCGATCCAATCCGGATGAACTCCACGTGTTTGATGGCCCGCAACCGCGCAATCAGGTGCTCCAACTTCCGATCCGACAGCAGCAGCGGGTCGCCGCCGGAAAGCAGCACGTCCCGAATCTCCGGATGGGCTTCGATGTAGCGCAGGCCCTGTTCGTACTCCGGGTGGAAATTGTAGTCCTGGGCGTTGGAAACCAGCCGGCTCCGGGTGCAATAACGACAATACGCCGCACACCGGTCCGTCACGAGAAACAGGACCCGGTCCGGGTACCGGTGCACCAAACCCGAAACCGGGGAGTGTTCATCCTCCCCCAGCGAGTCGAGCATTTCACCTTCCGAAACCACCATTTCCGCCGCCCGGGGGATCACCTGCTTGCGGATTGGGCAGTCCGGATCGAAACGATCGATCAAATTGAAAAAATAAGGCGTGATGGCCAGGGCCAGCTTGTGGTTCGCGTGTTCGCACCCCTCCTTCTCCTCCGGGGTCAGGGTCATCAAGCGCTCCAATTGCTCGACGGTGGTGATGCGGTGCTTGAGCTGCCACGTCCAATCATTCCAGTCGCCCTCGGGGATGTGTTGCCAGAGTCCCTGGCCTTCAAACCAGGCGGCGCGATCTTCGGTGTAGGCCATTATTTCCGGCAAGAATTAGGTCGCCAAAAACCCGGTGTCAAACGGCGGTTGCGATTCGTTCCCTCCCGCGGCGGACCTCGCATCAATCGAATGCCGGCGCCGCAAAAACCTTGGCAGGCACCGCGCGAGGCCCTTTCGTTCGACTTTAATGTCCACGCCCAAGCCCGCAATCCTCGCCCTCGAAGATGGATCAATCTTTCGCGGTCGCGCCTTCGGGGCCGATGCCACCGTTTCCGGCGAGTGCGTCTTCAACACGTCGATGACGGGCTACCAGGAAATTCTCACCGACCCCTCCTACTTCGGCCAAATCGTCACCATGACCGCCGTGCAAATCGGCAACTACGGCGTCAATGACGAGGATACGGAGGCCACCGCGCCCAAGTGCAGCGGCTTCGTCGTGCGTGAACTCTCCCCGGTCGTCAGCAATTGGCGCAGCAAACTCTCCCTGGGCGACTATCTGGTGCAGTATGGCATTCCCGGCATCAGCGAAATCGACACCCGCGCCCTGACCAAGAAACTGCGCGTCGACGGCGCGATGAAGTGCTGCCTCAGCACCCGGCCCTTGGGCGACGAAGAGGCCGTCGGCCGGGCCCGCTCCTGGCCGGACATGGCGGGGTCGGACTACGTCAAGGACGTCACGACCTCGGAGCCGTTTTTCTGGCGGGCGGAGGATCCCGCGAACCACAACCAGCCGTACCTGCCGGTGGGAACCACGCTGAACGCCCCCGCCGTTCCCGCCGTGAAATTCCGGGTCGCGGCCTTCGATTTCGGCGCCAAACACAGCATCTACCGCAAGCTGGTGCACCACGGCTTCGAGGTGCAGGTGTTTCCCGCCACCGCCACCCCCGAGCAGGTGCGCGAACACCGGCCCGACGCGGTCTTCCTCTCCAACGGCCCCGGCGATCCGGCCGCGTTGCCCTATATCCACCGAACGGTGACAAACCTGCTGCCGGACTTTCCCATGTTCGGCATCTGCCTCGGCCACCAGATGCTCACCCATGCGCTGGGCGGAACCACGTTCAAGTTGAAGTTCGGCCATCGCGGCGGCAACCAGCCGGTGAAAAACCTCGAGACCGGCAAGGTGTCCATCACCGCCCAGAATCACGGGTTTGCCACCGACCCCCAGTCCATCGCGAGCCGAGGGGCCAAGGTCACCGAAATCAATCTCAACGACCAGACGGTCGAGGGCCTGCGCCACACCACCCTGCCCGTCTTCAGCGTGCAATACCACCCCGAGGCCGCCCCCGGGCCCAACGACGCCGACCCGCTCTTCGTCGACTTCCACCGGATGGTCGCCGCCCGCCAGGCCGGCAAGATCTAGCGGTCGCGATTGCGGCCAAGGAATGGGGGCAAGGGAATTCCGCCTCCTTCCATTCCGTTGCCCCCATTCCTTGGTCTCCAGCCCCGGCGCCGGCAACCTCCACGCTTGCACCGTCGGGCTTGGTGCCCGTTCGAGGCTCGCCACCCGCTACCGCGCAAGTTGCGCCCGTAATTGCCGGTCCAGTTCCGGCTCCGCCCCCTTGCCCCCGCCCTCGCGCAGCGCCCACTCTACGGTCCGGCGCGCCAGCCCGGCGCGATCCGTCGCGAAAAACACCTCCGCGATGAGGGCCAGCAGGCGCTGGCGGGACGCCACCGGCACCGGCCGCCCCCGCCCCGGCGCCACCGCCCGCTGGTACCAGCGCAGCGCCTCGAGGCCCGTTCCCTCGCTGGCATAAAGGAGCGCCCAGTGGTAGGCCGCCTCGTTCCAGTCGGGCGCGAGCCCGAGCGCCAGCCGGAAATGCTCCTGGGCCTCGACCGGGCGTCCACTCCGCCGGAAATCCAGGGCGAGTTGCAGGTGCAGCGCCGCCGCCAGGGGCACGCTGCCCGGCGGGGTCGGCTCCACCTCGGCCGCCGTCATGCCCGCCTCCGCCGCCACCGCCGCGGCCCGGGCCGGCTCCCCCCGCTGCACATGAAAACGAACCCAGCGCTCCACGTAGTCCGCGCGGACCACCGCGTGATCCGCCCGGGCGACGATGCGTCGCATCACGGCGTCGGTGTCGGCCCAAATCCCGAGTTGGGCCCGCTGGGCCGAGCCAAGCCCCGCCAGCACCACGGCCCCCGCGGCCAGCGCCAGCACGCGGCCGCGCCCGCGGATTCGCGCCAGGGCCAGGGCCACCGCCGCCGCCAGCACCACGGCGGCCAGGTAGTGATATCGATCCGACGCGAAGTACGGCCGCTCGGCAAAGCCCAGCATCGGGGCGAGCAAACACGCGTGGGCCCACCACAGCAGCGCGGCTCCGCGCCAGCGACGCCACCCCACCATCATGAGGAGCGATCCGGTACCCACGACGACCAGGCTGGCCGCCACCAGCGCCCGGACCGACTTGAGATCGACGAGCCAGGTCGGCACCGGCGTGAGACCGGTCGGCCACCACGGTTTCCAGAGGTAATAGGCCCAGGCCGTCGCCATCTGCTGCAGTCGTTGGCCCAGGCCGAAGTCGGCCCACGCCGGCGGTCTGCCCCAGAACTCCGACGCCCCGTAATTCGCGCCCAACGTCAACGCGAGCACCACGCCGAACGGCACGGCAAACCACAATTGGGCGCGTCCCGGCCGCCACCAGGGCCGGGCGGAGGCGGCGCGGGCGTGCGCGACGTCGAGCAGCAGGAAAACGCCCCACAGGCCGAGGCTCATCGGGTAGCACAGCATCGAGGCGGCATACAACAGCGCCGCCGCGGCCAGCCAGCGCCGGTGGCCGGCGCCCGGCGCCCAGGCGCGCAGGTAGGCGAGCACGCTGAGCAGCGCGGCGCATCCGGATAGGCCATACAGCAGGCCGGACGCCCAACCCACCGTCTCGGCGCGAAACGGGTGCAGGGCCCAGCCGAGCGCCGCCAGCGTGGCGCACGCCGTCTGCCAGCGCTCCCCGGCGTCCCGGGCAAACCGGCGCAGGAGCACCAGGACCAGGGCGAACACGAGCGTGGCATTCACGACGTGCAGCGCGACATTGGCCGCATGGTAGCCCACCGGCGAGAGGCCGGAGCAGCCGTAGACGAGGGAAAAACCCAGCCAGCCCAGCGGCACGTAGCGCCGCATGTAGCTCGGGTCGGAAAAGGCCCAGGCCAGCGTCTCCCGCGACGGGGGACCGAGGTGCGGGTTGAAGACCACGTTGATCCCGTCGTCCAGTGCCACGAAGTCGTAACCCGCCACGTCACGGACCTGCCAGCACGCCACGACAGCGACGAGCAGGGCGCACCACCGCACGAGTCGCGGCCCATCGTGGGCTGGGGCGGCGGCTTTCACCGCTCAGGGCTCGAGCCACTGCCCGAAGCGCACCGCATCCTCGGGCGTGTCGACCCCGATGGTCGGGTCCGCCGTGACGTCGCACGCAATCTCGAGGCCGTTTTCCAGCACCCGCAATTGCTCGAGCTTCTCGATCCGCTCCAGCCGCCCGGGGGGGAGGGAGGCGAACCTTTCCAGGAGATCGGCACTGTACCCGTAGAGTCCGAGGTGCTTGAAACAGGGATTCGCCCCCACCCAGACATCGTCGATCACCCCGTCGTGGTCGCGGGCAAACGGGAGCGCCGCCCGCGAAAAGAACAGCGCCCGCCGGACCGCCGGGGCCAGCACCACCTTCACCTGGTTGGGATTGTGGAAATCCGCCGCGGTGCGAAACGGCGTGGCCAGGGTCGCCATCGGCGCCCCCTCTGCCAGCAGCGCCGCCAGCATCCGCACCTGCCCGCCCGTCACCAGTGGTTCGTCCGCCTGCACGTTGATCACATAGTCGGCGCGCACCACCCGGTTGGCCTCGGCCAGGCGATCCGTGCCGCTCTGGTGCGCCGGGCTCGTCGGGATCGCCTGGTAGCCCGCCTCCACCAGACAGACGCGCAGGAGCTCGTCGTCGACCGCGAAATACAAGGGGAACTCCGGCGCTTCCCGGGCGATTCGCTCCGCCACCCAGAGCAACAGCGGCCGGCCCTTGATGCGGTGCAGCAACTTGCGCGGAAACCGCGTCGATTCGAGCCGGCAGGGAACGATGATTGCGGTGGGAGCCATCGGCCGCGCAGTCTGACCACCGGTTTTTGGGTTGCAAGCCACCGCACCGACAGGGAGTTTCCCGGGTCTTTTTCGACCTGATGAACAAGAGCGACGCCATTCCGGCCGCTGGTTCCCTCACCAAGGAACTCGTGGTGCAAAACAAGATGGGCATTCATGCCCGTCCGGCGGCGATGGTGGTGCGCATCACCAACAAGTTCAAAGCCGAGGTGCTGGTGGAAAAGGATGACGAACAGGTCAACGGCAAGAGCATCATGGGATTGATGATGCTCGCGGCCGGCCGGGGTTCGAAGGTGAGATTTGTCGCCACCGGCGCCGATGCCGAGGCCATGCTCGCCGAAATCGAGGCGCTCTTTTCGCGCAAATTCGACGAGGCCTGAGGCCGCGGGCGACCAGCGGCGGAGCGAATCGCCGGGGCAGGGTCAATGTCGGTTGGCCAATCTTTCTCTTGGTTCTTTATCTTTCTCTTTCGTCAGGGCTTGTCCGCGGGAGAGAAAGATTAAGAGAAAGAAGCAAGAGAAAGACTACCGGGCGAGCGAACGACGTTTACCCTGCCCTGAGCGACCCGCCGGACGCATCTCCAGGTTGACGGTGGCGTCAAGTTCGGTTCTTCCCGTAGCGCCAGTCTTCGACTGGCGCCCGCCGGTCAGAGACGCGGCGCTACTCCCAGAGGCATCACCGCCAAACGACAGATGCGCCCGGACCCGCCGGCCCCTCCCGCCGTGGGTTGACCGCCGCCGGGCTCCGGGAGACCTTCGAGCGTGACCCCTCCCAAGCACCGCGCCGCCTTCTACCGCACGCTCTCGCAATTGCTGGCCGCCGGAGCCCAGGTGCAGATCGCGATGGAGTCCGCCATCGCGCATCTGCCGCGCCGCGACCGCGCCCAGGCCAACGCCACCATCCCGGCCTGCCTGGCCCGCGGCGAACCCGTTAGCCAGGCGCTGGCCGCCTCCCGCCTCTTCCCCGCCGACCACCTCCGGTTCCTCGGCCTGGCCGAGCAGAGCGGCCACCTCGACCCCCTGCTGCGCGAACTCGCCGACTTCACCGAAGAGGTCATCGCCCTGCGCGGCGTCGTGGTGAGCGGGCTCGCCCTCCCCGTCGTGTACCTGGCGATCACCGCCTTCCTCGGTCCGCTGCCGGCACTCTTTGCCGGCGGTTCCGTCTTCGCCTACCTCGTCTCCTCCGTCGGTTTTCTCGCCTTGGTGGCACTGGGCGCCGGCGCCCTCGTCCTGGGTTTTAAGCGCGCCCCCGGGGCGCTGCTCGATCGGGTGCTGCGACCGCTGCCCTTCCTCGGCGCCACCTGGCGGGAGTGGGATTACTGGCACCTGACCCGCACGCTGGCGCTCCTCTCGCGCACCAGCATCGGAGTCATCCCGGCGGTGCGTCAGGCGGCCGACACCTGCCGCAGCCCGCGACTCGCGACCACGTTGCGGACCGCCTCGGATCAGGCCGAAACCCGCGGCGTGCCGCTCAGCCCGCTGCTGCGCGCCACGGGCGAACTGCCGGTGGAAATGATGGCGCTGTGGCAGACCGGCGAGCAAACCGGCCGCCTCGACGAAACCTTCCAGCGCCTCGCCGTCCTGTTCGCCGAGCGCTCCCGGCGTCGCCTTGCCGAATTGACCCGCTGGACCCCGCGTCTCGTCTACTTTCTGGTCGCCGCCTACATGGTCCTGCAAATCGTGCACCTCGCCCGCGGTTACCTGGATACGCTCAACGAAATCCTCGCGACCTGAGGTCGGGGATGGGGGCGGTCGCCTCCCTGTGGGCGGGGTGCCCCCACCCCGCGCCGGGAAACACGGAACGAAAATCGCGAGACAACCGCGGCGGCGAAGGGACGCGCCGCCCTACCCACGGCGCCCCCTCGCGGGGTGAGGGCACCCCGACTCCATCGGCGCCCTCACGCCTTCGCCACCGAACCTGCCAGGATCAGCCGGATCGAATCGAGGCGCAGCCGCGCCTGCTCGACCGCCTCCCGGGTGCGCTCGAGTTGCTCCCGGGCCAGCGCGATTTCCTCCGGACGCACATGATCGTTGAGCCGCTGCAAATCCACCAACCGCTCCAGGTCCGCCGCCAGCACCACCGCCGCCTTCGCGCCGGCGTCGCGTTTCAGCAGGGTGGCCTGGGCCTCGGCATGCTTGGCCGCCGCGGCCAGCATCGTCTTCAGGCGCGCCGCATTGAAACCCGGACGCTCCAGGAAACGGTGGATGTCGGCATCCGCGAAACCCTCCGCGACCACCGCGGCGGCGTGGGTGGCGGTGAGATCCCCGCCCCGCAGATCGACCACGATCCGCACCGGGGTCGGAGCGAGGAACTGATCCACGTGCCAGCGGGTGTCGGCAACGGTCTCGAGTACATAGATCGCCTCCAGCAGCAGATTGGGGGCGGCGGTCGGCATCACGCCGAAGGCCGTCGTGCCCGCCTTCGACTCGATCAGGAGATCAATTGCGTCCTGCACGAGCGCGTGGTCGGCCGAGACAAACCGGATGTCCTCGCGCACGATGGCCCGCGACCGCGCAAACGTGGCCAGCATGCCGTCCGGCGGGATGGAGGGGAAACTCTCGATGTACGCGTGGCTCGGGTCGAAAAAGACATCGCCCTCCTCGTGCTCCTTGATCCGCACGCCGAAATGATCGAGCAGCTCGAGCAGGATGTTCCGCAGGAAGGGATCGGCGTCCACCGCGCGAATCCGCGCGATCACGGCCTCCGCCACCTCCCGGTTGAACGAGTTGAGTTCCAGCAGGCGATCGCGGCCGCGTTTCAGCTTCAGCTCCAGCTTCGCGCGCAAATCAACCGTGTCCTCGATCAGGGCCTCGAGCTGCGGCCGGCCCACCGCCCCCTCCTCGGCATAGGCCGTCGCCAGGGTGATGACCCGGGTCTTGAATTTGTTTTCGTACTCGCTGCCGCTGTGCAGCGGCGTCTCGAAGGCGTCGAGCCCGCGCTGGTACCACGCCACCACCACCTCTTCGGCGCTGCCCGTGACGTAGGGCACGTGAATCCGGATGGTCTGCGTCTGGCCGATGCGATCGAGCCGCCCGATGCGCTGCTCGAGCAGGCCGGGATTGAGCGGCAGATCGAACAGCACGAGGTGGTGCGCAAACTGGAAATTGCGGCCCTCGCTGCCGATCTCCGAGCAGATCAGGAGTTGCGCGCCCTCGGGCTCGGCAAACCACGCCGCATTGCGATCGCGCTGGATCAGCGGCAGGCCCTCGTGAAAGAGCCCGACGTTCACGTTCAACCGCTCCTGCAGCGCCGCCGCGAGCGCGATCACCTTGCGCTGCGACTTGCAGATCAGCAGCACCTTCCTCGCGCGATCCTCCTGCAGCAGCGCCACCAGCCAGTCCAGCCGCGGATCCTCCTTGAACGCATAACGCACCGCCGCGTCCTCCCCGGTTTCCTCCGCGCGGAGCTCGCGCGCGATCCGCGCGAGGTGCGTGAGGTTGCTTTCCTGCAGCGGGGCCGGACAGAACTTGCGCGTGGGAAACCCCGTCATCGCCGCCCGCGTGTTGCGAAAAACGACGCGGCCGGTGCCGTGCTGGTCGAGCAGGCTCTGCAGCAGGTCCTCGCGCGCCCCGGACTTCCCCTGCTCGAGATTGCCCAGGCGACGTTCCAGGCTGTCACGATCGCGGGTGAAGATCAGCTTGAGTTTCGTGTGGTCCCGGGCCGTCAGGCGCTTGCGCTCGACAATCTTTTCGGCGATGTCCGCCACCGCGCCAAAGCCCTCCGCCTCCGCGACAAAACGCTCGAAGTCGTCGTAGCGGTTGGGATCGAGCAACCGCAGCCGCGCAAAGTGGCCCGCGAGGCCGAGCTGCGTCGGGGTGGCCGTGAGCAGCAACAGGCCGGGGCTGCGCCCGGCGAGCTCCTCGACGAGCGCATACTCCGCACTGATCTGCCCCGGAGCCCAGGCGAGGTGATGCGCCTCGTCGACCACCACCATGTCCCAGCCGGCGGCCACCGCCTGCTCCCGGCGGCTGGCGCCGTGGGCGAGGAAGGCGACACTGCCGAGGGCGAGTTGCGTGGCGAGGAACGGATTCTGCCCGGGATCGCTCTGCTCGCAGGCGAGGCAGCGTTCTTCGTCATAGATGCTGAACCACAGGTTGAAGCGCCGCAGCAACTCGACGAACCATTGGTGGGTCAGCGATTCGGGGACGAGGATCAGGACGCGGCGCGCCTGCCCGACCGCGAGGAGCCGCTGCAGGATCAGACAGGCCTCGATGGTCTTGCCCAACCCCACCTCGTCCGCCAGGAGCACCCGCGGAAGCTTGCGCGCCGCGATCTCGCGCAGGATGTAAAACTGGTGGGGAATGAGATCGATGCGGCCACCGAGAAAGCCGCGCACCTCCGATTGCCGGAAGCGCGCCTGCGCCTGCAGGGCCCGGTGGCGCAGGTCGAAGACCTCGCCGGGATCGGTCTGCCCCGCCAGCAGGCGTTCATCCGGCAGATCCACGCTCGTGACATCCGAGAGCGCATCCTCGCGCACCCATTTCCCTCCGCCGACATAGGTCAGCAGGCCGTCCTTTTCCTCCACCGCCTCGACGACCAACCCCACGCCCTCGCGGGTGGCAATCGTCTCCCCCGCCCGAAACTGCACCCGCTTCAGCACCGTGGTGCCCAGCGCATAGAGCCGGTTCTCCCCGGTGGCGGGAAATTCCACGCCGATGCGCTTCGCGGCGACATCAACGCGGGCCACCAAGCCCAGACCCAATTCGGGCTCCCGTTCACTCACGCATCGTTGGCCGACAAATTCAGGTGACATCGACCGATGCTCATAACCCAGACCCGCGCAATTTCCAAGCGATTCTCCGCGGGGCGCCCGCCGGTTCCCCGCAATCCACTTGGCGGCCCGGCCTCCTGGCCCCATCCTCTCCCGCTCTCCTTTCCCCCGCCATGTTCCGCTTCACCGTCCTCCTTCTCACCGCCACCGCCTCCCTCGCGCTTCGGGCCGGCCCGCCCGCCGTGGAGGGCGTCACCTTTGTCCGCACGGTTGGCGGCATCTCCGAGTACCTCCTCCCGGCCAATGATCTCAACGTGCTCCTGCTCGAGGACCACTCGGCCCCCGTGCTCACGTTCATGGTCACGTTCCGCGTCGGCTCCCGCCACGAGGTCACCGGCACCACCGGCGCCACCCACCTCCTCGAACACCTGATGTTCAAGGGCAGCGAAAAGTTCAACCCCGGCAACGGCCAGGGCTTCGACACCCTCATGGACCGGGTCGGCGGCATCAACAACGCCACGACCTGGCTCGATCGCACGAACTACTACGAAAATCTCCCCAGTGATCAGCTCGAGCTGGCCGTGCAACTCGAGGCCGACCGCATGCGCCACCTCCTCCTGCGCGAGGCGGATCGCCAGCCGGAAATGACCGTCGTGCGCAACGAATTCGAGCGCGAGGAAAACGATCCCGCCGCCGCCCTCGACAAGGAGGTCAACGCCGCCGCCTTCCTCGCCCACCCTTATCACCATCCCGTCATCGGCTGGCGCTCCGATATCGAGCAGGTCCCGATCGCCAAGCTGCGCGAATTCTACGACACGTTCTACTGGCCCAACAATGCCACGATCTCCGTCATCGGCGACTTCCAGCCGGCCACCGCCCTGCGCCTGATCCAACAGGCCTTCGGCGTCATCCCCCGGTCCCCGCATCCGATCCCCCAAATCTACACCGCGGAGCCCGCCCAGACCGGCCCCCGCCGCGTGACCGTGAAACGCCCCGGCGAGGTCGGCGCGATCCAGATCGCCTTCAAGACCTGCTCCGCCCGCCATGCCGATCACGCCCCTCTCGAGATGCTGGCCGCCGTCCTCGGGACCGGCAAGACCAGCCGGCTCTATCGGACTCTGATCGACCCGAATCTCGCCCTCCAGGCGGACGCTTCCCTGGGCTTCTTCCACGACGCTTCGCTCTTCAACGTGTCCGCCCTGCTCGCCCCCGGCGTCACCCCTGATCAGGTGGAGCAGGTCGTGCGGGCCCAAATTGATCGGGTCCGGCAGGACGGTGTCACCCCCGCGGAAGTCACCCGTGCCCTCAACCAGCTCCTTGCCGGCATCGCCTACGGGCGCGACGGCTCGTTCGCCATCGCCGGCGATCTCAACGAGGCGATCGCGGTCGGCGATTGGACGCTCTACTCCGGACGACTCGAGCAACTTCGGCAGGTGACTCCCGCCGACATTCAGCGCGTCGCCCGGACGTACCTCAACGAGGACCAGAGCACGACCGGCTGGTTCATTCCCCTGGCGGCGACTCCGGGCAAATCCGCCGGCCTGATCCGCCGCGCCGGCCCCACCGCCGTGTCCCGCTCGGCCACCCGCGGGCCGCATTACTATCGCGATCCGGACGCGAAACCTGTGGACGCGGTGCCCCCACCGCGCTCTGGCGCCGGGCGCGCGCGGGACAGAGGCGCTCCACCCGCTGCCGCCGGATCCCTCCGCGACGAGGCCGACGCACTCCTCATCGCACCGAAGGTCCGGCGCCGCACCCTCGCCGGCCTCGACGTACTCACGCTGCGGACGGCGATCGCGGATGTCGTCACCCTCCGCGGCGTCATCAACGCCGGGGACGTGTTCAACCCGCCCGGCAATTCCGCCATCGCCGATCTCGCGGCCGGCATGCTCGACCAAGGCACGGTGCCGCGGGACAAGTTTGCCGTCGCCGAAGTGCTGGAACAAACGGGGGCCACCCTGAACTTCGGCACGGGATCCCATACGCTCAACTTCAGTGGCAAGTGCCTGCGCAAGGATTTGCCGCTCTTGCTCGGCCTGCTCGCCGAACAATTGCGCACGCCGCGCTTCGATCCGGCGGAATTCGCCAAGCTGAAGCAGCAGCTCGCCGGCCGTTACCAGCGCAACCTGGAGGATCCCGACTTCCGCGCCCAGTCCGCGCTCGCCCGCGCCCTCTTCCCGGCGGGTCACCCCAATCGCCCGCCCGCCTCCGAGGAATACCTCGCCGACATCGCAAGCGCGACCCTCGATCAGGTGCGGGCCTTTCACGCCGCGTCTTACGGTCCCCGCGGCGCGCGCCTCGTCGCCGTCGGCGACCTCGACGACGCGGCGCTGGACCGGGCGCTCGCCGAGGCCTTTGCCGGCTGGCAGGGCGGGCGCGCCTGGCCCGAGGCCGCCCCGGCCCCACCCCTGGCCGCCGGACGAATCGAAAAGGTCGGGATGCCGGGCAAGACGAGCGTCTCGCTGTTCATCGGCCAACCCTCCGGCCTCCATTATCGTGACTCGGACCACCTTCCGCTTGAATTGGCGACTGCGGTGCTCGGCAGCGGATTCTTCTCGGCCCGGCTCCTGGACATCATCCGCAACCGCGAGGGACTGACGTACTCCATCGGCGCGGCGCTGGCCGCCGACACGTATGCCGACGGTTCCTGGGTGCTCCAGGCCTCGTTCGCGCCGGAGTTGCTGGAAAAAGGGCTGGCCTCCACCCGGCGTGAACTCCGCCGCTTTTGCGCCGAGGGACTCGGGGCCGAGGAGTTGGCGCGGTTCAAGGTCACCCTGACGGGCTCCTACAAGGTGGCCCTCGCCACCACGGGCGGACTGGCCGGCACCCTGCTGAACGCCCTGCAGCGCGGCCACGGCCCCGAGTGGGTCGATGACTACCCAAGCCAACTGCAGGCCCTGCCGCTCGCGGAGGTCAACGCCGCGATCCGGCGCCGGCTTGATCCGGACCGCATGGTCACCGTGCTGGCCGGCAGCCTACCGCCGGACCTGGCGAAGTAGGACCGTTCGTCCTCCGACGCGTGTCCCCTTCGTAATCACCGGGAAAGACCTCGTACCGGCCGCCCTCGAGGGGTCGCATAAGCTTTTGACGCCGGCCGGCGGGTGCATATCGATCTCCTCCAACCCGATGAACTTCGACTTCGCCCCGCTACTGAAGGCCCTTCTGCCCTTCTGGCGACAACTCAAGACCCTCTTCGCCGAGCACAACTTCATCACGGTTATCTGCGCCTTCTTCGCGGTCATGATGACGCTCAGCTTCTACCGGTTTCTGCGCAGCATTAATCCCGCGCTGGTGGCGCTCATCTTCCTGATGATTCTCATGCTGCTGATACTGCACTGGACGTTCACCCGCACGGAGCCGCCCTTCCTCCGACCCTTCATCAACTGGATCGCCCCATTCTTCCCCTCCGCCCCGACGCCACTGGCGCCGAAAGCGTGATGACCGATTCCACCGGGCCCGCGCTGGCCGAATCCTGGCTCGAACTCCCCGACGGCAGTCTGTTCTGGCTCACCGGCCGCTCCGCGATTGGCCGCCACGTCGACAACCAGCTCGTATTGCCGGCCACCTCGGTCTCACGCCACCATGCGATCCTCGCCGCCGAGGCGGCCGGCTTTGTCCTCAGCGACCTGCGCAGCAGCAACGGCACCGACGTCAACCGCACGCCCATCACCCGGCCCAGGCTCCTGCAGGATGGCGACGAGATCCGACTGGGCGACGTGCTCCTCCGCTACCGCTGCACCCGGCACCAGCCGATTGAGCCCCTGGCCACGCTGCCCGAGCGCACCCGCCGGAGCGAGGATGTCCGGGAGCGGGCCTGCTGGCTCCTGCTCGTTGATGTGGTCGGCTACTCGACCCTCCATGCCAACCTCGGCGGCAAGGCCGCGCTCCAGCGCTTCCAGGGCTGGATCACGGGCCTGCGCCCGCTCGTCGAACGCCACGGCGGCCACATCAACAGCTATGTCGGCGATGCCATGTTCGCCTGGTGGCCCGTCGATCTCGCCACGCCCATGCAGGTCCGCGCCTCCCTCGCCGCCATCGAGGACTGGCGCCGCGAAAGCCCGCTGGAATTTCGCCTGGTCCTGCACCACGGCAGCGTCCTCTTCACCCGCAGCGAACGCGGCGAGGAACTCAGCGGCCAGGAG
>JBBRWR010000144.1:0-18575 GCA_038249085.1 Opitutales bacterium | reverse complement strand
CTCATGAGCTAGGGTATTGCTGCCGCCGCGTATTTCAACACGCTTGGCGCTTACCAAGCCGGCGGAGGCAGGCCTTGCGCCTGCCAATCACAGCCACATCAATTCCCCTCGCTCTTGGTTCCGGCTCCGCCGGGTTGGGGTCAGGTAGTCGGCGCGCACAACGCCGGCTTCGTGGGTTGTTTGAATACGCCCGTCCCGCCAAGGAGCGTGAGCTCACCGATGCAGTTATGGAAGTGCTGATCTGGCTAATGGATTGATGGATGCATGAATGGGGAGTTGTCATGGCTCAACCCGGCCGTGACCATGCGCCGCATGCCTACGCCCGTTCCGCTTTCCGCCGAGCACGGGTTATTCATCGATATCGAGTCGGTGCCCGGAGGGGAGGTTTTCGGTTTGGGCATAACCTATGGCTCGTCATTTCGCCGGGAAGCGATGGGGCCCCGGGCCGTCGCTGAACTCATTCAGGAAGTGCGTGGTCTGGCCGCGTCTGCGCCCTTCGTTGCGGGGCACAACATCATCGCGCATGACCTGCCTGCACTCGATGCCTCGTTTGCGATCCCAGAGCTGCGTCAGCTGTCCGCGATCGATACGCTCTACCTTTCCCCGTTAGCCTTTCCCCGGAACCCCTATCACCGACTGACCAAAAACGACCGGTTGGTCCGGTCTTCCAAGAACCACCCGGTCCGGGATTGCGATTCGAGCAAGATAATCTTCGAGGATGCTGCTGCCGCCTTGCGCACAACCATGGAAGATTTCCGCGGCAGCGAACGCCTCGCCCTGACCCGATGGTTGCTCGCAGAGGCCGGACTTCCGTGGAACGGTTCCCAGGGCTTCGATCTCTTCTTCTCCGAAATGGGGGTGCCAGGTCTGGCGTCCGCGGCTGCGGCCGATGCTTGGAAGAACCAGACCGGAGGACTGGCCTGCCCGGTCGCTGCCCAAGAGGAATGGTCGCAATTACAGGCAACCCCTGGGCACGGCGCAGCGCTCGCCTACGTCCTCGCCTGGCTCCCCGTCGCGGGATCCGACTCGGTGCTGCCGAGTTGGGTTCGGCATCGTTTTTCGAAAACCCCCTCGGTCATCCGTCACCTGCGCGGCACGCCTTGTGGCGACCCCGTTTGCCCATGGTGCAGCCAGACATTGAATCCAGCCAAACAGCTCAAACGTTTCTTTGGCTACGATTCGTTCCGACCTGAACCAGCCCTCGCCGAACGTCCTGGGATGAGTTTGCAGGAGGAAATGGTCCGCCAGATCATGGCCGGTAACTCGGTCCTCGGCATCCTCCCCACCGGGGGCGGCAAGTCGCTCTGTTTTCAAGTTCCGGCACTCCACCGGTTCTACACGACTGGGGCGCTTACCGTGGTGGTGACACCGCTGCAGGCATTGATGAAGGACCAGGTCGATGGCCTGATTCAAAAGACGTCGATTTCCTGCGTTGCCGCGCTCAACGGCATGCAGACCCCACCGGAGAAAGCAGAGGTGCGCGAGGCGGTAAGGTTGGGAAGCGTCGGCATCCTGTATGTGTCGCCCGAACAACTCCGAAACAGCTCCTTCAAGCGGACGATCTTGCAGCGGGAAATCGGCTGCTGGGTGTTTGACGAGGCGCATTGCCTCTCGCAGTGGGGTCATGACTTTCGGCCGGACTACGTTTACACGGCTCGATTCATCCGGGAGCTGGCCGCAGAACAGCAGATGCAGGTTCCGGCAGTCGTGTGCGTGACGGCGACCGCGAAGGACGACGTCAAGGGCGAGATCGTCAAACACTTCCAGGACCAGTTGGGACTCCGCCTCGTCGTCCTCGACGGAGGCACCTCGCGGGAGAATCTTAGCTACCGCATTGAATTGGTTACCGAACCCGAAAAGCCGGCCCGACTCCAGGCGCTCCTGGCAGAGAAAATTGGCGACGGCGTCGGCGCAGCGGTCGTTTTCGCGGCGACGCGGAAAAGGGTGGAGAGCTTCCATACTCAATTGGCTTCACCCAGGCAGGGCTGGTCCTGCGCCGCATTTCACGCCGGTCTGACCGCAGAAGAAAAAAAGGGTATCCTTGAGGACTTCCTCGCCGGCCGTTTGCAGGTGGTGGTGGCCACCAATGCCTTCGGCATGGGCATCGATAAACCGAACATCCGACTGGTGGTGCACCTGGACACTCCGGGGTCCCTTGAAAACTACCTCCAGGAAGCGGGCCGCGCCGGGCGGGACCAGGATCCGGCGGAATGCGTGCTGCTCTACAATCCAGAGGACCTCGAAACGCAGTTCGGATTGCTGGGCAGGGCCCGAATCGAGAAACGAGACATCGACCAGATTTGGCGGGCAATCCTTCGAGCCGATCAGGGTGATGGGAAGCACGTCACCCTGACGGAATCGGAGATTCTGGATGATCCCGTCGAATCGACCAGTTTTGTCGAAGATGGCGCGGAGCAACGTAAAACGAAGGTCCGCACGGCGCTCGCCGTGTTGGAGAAACAAGGGTTCCTGGAACGGGACGAGAATCAGACGAAGGTGTTTCAGGCCAGGCCGTTGGTGCCTGATGAAGAGTCCGCCCGGGCCCGCATCGCGCAATTGGACCTACCAGAGTCCACGGGTGCCCTGTGGCTTGATGTCATGAACCGGCTGTTGGCTCCAGACCACGAGGGGGAATTCAGTTTGGATGATTTTGCAGAGCTTCCGCGGATGCGCGATCTTTACGAGCGAATGCGGGCGGCCAGCGATTCGCGGGTGAGTCCCTACGCCCCGGTCTTCCATGTGCTCAATGAAATGGCGCGGCCAGAGACTCGCCTGGTGAGCAAGGATATGCTTTTCAGCGCCCGTTTGCGGGTGGGCCGCACCGGCCATGCGGGACATCAACTGCGAACGGCGGCGGCGCGGGAACACGATCTGATTCAACTCCTGCGGGACGAAGAACCAAATCCCGAAGGCTGGGTGCCGCTGGCGCTTCGCCGAGTGAATCAGCACCTCATTTCAAAGGGACACAAGAGCCTGCCCGATGACATCATCCGGATGCTCAAGACCCTATCTACCGATGGTCGAAGAATGGGCCGCCCCGCCGGACTCCTGGAGCTGGGCTATACGCGTCAGGATCATACTCCGGTTCGCTTGGCCGCACCGTGGACTGAGATCTTGGAGCTGGCGGCGCTGCGCAGCACCGCGGCGGCGGTCCTCCTCGACCTCGTCATCCGGAAGGCCAAGGCAAAACCAGATTCTGAAACGGCGCTGGCCGTGGTGGAGTTCGGGGAAGCGGAGATCATGGAAGCCTTTCGGGGGGACATGACCCTCAACCTTTCTGCCGTTCGCGATGTGTCCGCCTTCATCCAGTATCTTTTGGTCTATCTCCACGACAGCTCCATCATCGAGCTGAAGAATGGCAAGGCGCTGATTTCACAGGCGATGAGCCTGCGCGTGCTGGAAAAGCAGAAAGGCAAGCAGTGGCGCCGCTTCACCAAGGGAGACTATGCTGCGCTGTCAGTGCATTACTCGGAGAAGGTCTTTCAGATTCACGTCATGGGTGAATATGCCCGGACGGGGGTGGAGCGTTTGGGGGCACACCTGCGCTTGATTTCGGCCTATTTCGGGCTGGGAAAGGCGGCCTTCGCCGCCCTCTTCCTGCGGGGGAAGCCGGAGCTCTATGAGCGCGCCACCGGTCTCGATTCCTTCCGCAAGATCGTCGACGACCTCCGCAATCCGGTGCAGCAGGCCATCGTCGCCGAGCCCGCCGGATCCAATATGTTGGTCCTCGCCGGTCCCGGATCAGGCAAGACCCGGGTGGTGGCACACCGGTGTGCCTTTCTGCTGCGGGTGGAACGCGTTCGGAGCGAACGCATCCTGGTCGCCTGCTTCAACCGCCATGCGGCTCTGCAATTGCGGCGGCAGATTTTCCGACTCGTGGGCAAGGATGCCTACGGGGTGATGATTCAAACCTATCACGGCCTCGCTCTTCGGCTCCTGGGTCGGAGTCTGGGCGGGGCTGCGGACGGCGAGGAGTTGCCGGATTTCAGCCGCCTGCTCGAAGACGCGACGGAATTGCTCTCGGGCCGGCAGGAGTCGGAAGGGGTGCGGGGAGAAGAAACCCGCGACCGCATCCTCGCCGGTTTTTCGCACATCCTCGTCGACGAATATCAGGACGTGGATGAACGCGAATACGCCTTTATCTCGGCCATCGCCGGACGCAGGGAGGCGGACGAAGATCGAAAACTGGCGATCATGGCGGTGGGCGACGACGACCAGTCCATCTACGGATTCAAGGGGGCCAACGTCGGGTTCATTCGGCGTTTTCAGCAGGACTACCAGGCGCGCGAGCATTACCTGACAGAAAACTATCGCTCCACGAAGGCGATCATCGCGACCGCCAACCGACTCATTGCCAGGAATTCGGATCGCATGAAAATCGCGCAAGGCATCCGGGTGAACCGGGCGCGAGATGCTGATCCGGCCGGCGGAAGATGGGAGGCACTCGATGCTTTAGTTCGGGGGAAAGTTCAGCGGGCCATTGTCTCGAATGCGCTTCATCAGGCGCAGTTCATCACCGGGGAAATTGGGCGCTTGTTGAAATTGGATCCCAAACAAGGGTTCTCCGACTTCGCGGTTCTAGCGCGCACCCGGGATGATCTCGTCGTCATCCGCGCGGCCCTGGACGATGCGGGCATCCCGGTGGATTGGCGTGGGGAAGATGAAATGCCCGTTTCTCCCTTCAAGGTTCGAGAGGTTTACGCGTGGCTCGCTCATCTTGAAAATTCAAAACACGAGGCGTGGGGGCCCCCGGCGGTCAGGCATCAGCTGGCCCTGCTGCGTGGGCCGGCCGCTTTGAACCGGTGGTGGGGATTTTTAGACGAAATTTGGTCGGAATGGGCGGGAGAAGCAGGGGAAGCGGAAGTTCCTGTTTCCATGATCCGGGAGTTCTTCGCTGAAGCCATCTCCGAACGGCAGCGCCACCATCGGACCGGTGAAGGTGTTGTGCTGGTGACGGCGCACAAGGCCAAGGGCCTGGAGTTTCCGCATGTGATCATTGCCGACGGCGGGTGGCGGGCGAGTCCTCACCCGGCACAAATGGAAGAGGAGCGGCGCGTCTTTTATGTGGCGGCGACGCGGG
Source organism: Opitutales bacterium (assembly GCA_038249085.1). Taxonomy (GTDB): domain Bacteria; phylum Verrucomicrobiota; class Verrucomicrobiia; order Opitutales; family Opitutaceae; genus ER46. Next base: position 13,495 of record JBBRWR010000144.1, on the reverse strand, counting down.
CGATGGAAACGTTGACGGTGATGGTGCAAAAAGACCGGCGCACTCCCTACCCGGCAGAGATGGCCGGCGACCAGATGATGGATCGCACCCCGCGGGTGTTTGAACCGAGCTCGCGGCCAAGCCCGGCTTCGCGCCGTTACGCCATCCTCCACCCAACCGAGTTGTTTCTCAGCTATGCCGCCGGGATGACCGACACCAGTGAGGTCCATAAGGCAATTCGTGCCACGTCGACGGGGGATCCGGTTCGTCTCGTGGGGCGGGGCAAGTGGATCCAGATCGAGACCATGTCTGGCGCTCCAATTGCGGCGCTATCGGAAGCCGGTCGCCAAGAATGGGGACCTCGGCTTTCGTCGGTGCGAAGCGCCGTTGTCACCGCATTGGTTCGGCGTGGGATCGATCAAGACGGCGAAGAGTATCGAGTCAGGGCGCTCGTCAGCGTTTGGGAGTTTCCAGTGGTTGAGGTCTGCTGGACAGAAGGATAGATCTGTCAGGTGTTGGAGATGCACTAAAACGTTCAGCTCACTTCGCGAAAGATCTCCGAGAGTAAGTAAATATTCCAAGTATTTTTCTTCAAGAAATCTGGGCTGTCTCCTGGGTCTCTTGCGATAAGTTGGCTACGATATGCGCCACAAATTGGAGATTTCGGAGGGGGAACACCTCAGCTTAGCGACCGTCAATTGCGTCAACCCCCAATTTTTTATGTGTCACTCGCCAGATGGGATGGGTACGGGACGCGCTAATGGCGGTTGAAAAATCACCGTGCATGGAACCTGGAGCCTTCTCGACGAATGATTCGAGCTTACGTCGTCAGGCCGAGGAGGCCGCGGGTGAGTTGGAAGTCGACGAAGCCCTGCGCGGTGGCAGAGGGCGGACGATCGCCCTGCGCGGTTGCGATGAGGAGATGCGCAAGTTTCGCCTCGTCAGCCGTCGCGTCGGCGGTGAGAAACGCATCGATGTCGGTCGCGTTCACGCGGCCGCGCTGGTCGGCTTCGGCAACCTGGAGCACCGGGAGGATCGGGTGGCCCTGCCGGGCGTGGTCGACCACGACGGTGAGCGCAAGGTGGGCGCCGCAGCCACAAAGTCCGGTGAGGTTTTCGACCCAATGTTCGGTTTCGCTGGCGACCACATGCAGACCGGGCCGGGCCAGGGGCTCGCCGTAGGGAAGGGTCGCATGCGGCGCGGTGGTGCCGAGCACGAGTTCGCGAAAGACGGGATGGGCGAGCAGGGGATCGCTTTCGACCAGCAGCACGGATCCACCGCTCTCGACAACTTGCCGGGTAAGGGCGGCAAGGGCAGTGGCGGTGGCCGCGGTGACAGGAGCGGCGGTGAGGAGGGCCAGAGAGAGAGAGCCCAACCCGGCCGGTTCCGGGGCGCCGGCAGGGAGCGTGGCGAGTTTTTCCTCGAACCAGCGCTCGATGTTGCCGAGTACCCGTTCGATCCCGCCGTCGAGTTGGACACTGGCCCAGCCGAATTGCGCGGGGGCGACGCCCGCAGCGGCGAGGTGGTGGCGCATCACGTCGTTGGGGACCTTTTCGCAGCCGTGCTCAAGCAGCAGGGCGGCGGCCACATTGGGATGGGTGAGATAACCGCGATAGGTGCGGTGCAACAGATGATACATCGTTTCCCCGCCGAACCCGCAGCCCTCGGTGTGGGTGAAGCCGACAAAACGCGAGAGGCCCGCGGCGCGGCCCAGCAGTTTCGCGTTGAGCCGCTCCGCCGCCAATCGCGCGATTTGCGCGGAGCAGAGGCTCGTGGGCAGGATGAGGCCGAGGCGTTCGGTGGCATGGCGTCCATCCGGAGCGCGCCAAAGTCGGAGCGGCAGCGGGTTCGCGGGCGTCTCTCCACCGGGCTGGCGCGCTTCGTCGCGGCCAGGTGAAAGCGCGAGCGGCAGGCCGTCCGGCTCGGTGCGCGACCGGAGGGCAGCAAGCTGCGACGTGTCGGTCTGCCGCCAATTACGCCAGATTGAGACTTGCGAATGCCCCGCGTGCTCGCCCCGCGTCCGGCGGCCAGAGGCGGTGGCGACAAGGTCCTCAAAGGCATCAGCCGTGACCGTCTCCATCGGTTCCCCGTCGAGGTAGCGTCCGGCGTTGAGGTCCATCTCGTGGATCAGCAGCTGATGGCGGCGGGTGGTGGTTGTGATCTTCAGCGTGGGCACGAACGGGAAGTTGGTGATCGAGCCGTTGCCCGTGACGAAGAGGATCAGGTTGCAGCCCGCGCCGACCTGACCGGCGATGCCCTCGAGGTCGTTGCCGGGGCCGTTCATGAAAGTGAAGCCGGGATCGCTGAGGTCGCGCAGCGGTTGAGCGTACTCGATGAGGGTGTCGAGGCGGGTGCGTGGATCCTTTTTGTGTACGGCGCCGAGGGATTTCAGCGCGATGTTGTAGAGGCCGCGGAAGCGGTTGCCGGCGGAGGGATTGCTTTCCGGGGTGAGGCCATGCCAGGTGAGTTTTTCCCGGAAGCGATCGAGCATGGCGATGAAGGCGCGGGCGGTCGCGAGGTCGCGGACGTTTTTTAGCAGGTACGCTTCGGCGCCCATCGACTCGTCGGTCTCGGTCAGCACGCCGGTCGCGCCGTGGCGGATGGCCTCGTGCACGAGGGCACCGGCGAGCGGATTGCCGGAGACGCCCGAAAACGCGTCGGAGCCGCCGCATTGCAGGGCGAGGCGCAAGCCGCTGAGCGGCTCCGCGGTCCGCGGCAACGCGGCGACCTCCGGCAGCCAGGCCCGCACGAGGCGTTCGCCCTCGGCGAAGCCGGCGGCCAGGCCGCGATCGAGCGTGAGAAACGCATGCGGCACGGCATCGAGCGGGTAGTCGTGCGTGCGCATGAAGTCGCGGAGGCGCGCGTTGGTGATCGGTTCGACCCCGTAATCGACGGCGAGAACGGCGCCGACGTTGGGGTGGACCAGGAAGCCCGCGAGTGCACGCAAGACCTCGAGCGCATTGTTGGGTTCGCCGGAGCCACCGCCTTCGGTGTGCGCGATGGCGACGATGCCATCGAAGGTTGGATACACGCGAGCGAGGGCCTGCAGGCGCGCGGTGAGTTGGCGAGCAAAGCTGGCGGTGCGCGACGAGGTTCCGAGGATCACGATGGTGTTGCGGGTGCCCACGCCGCGGTGGCCGGGGCGGCGGTAGCCGGCAAACGTGCGCGTGGGCGTGGCCCGAGGAACGGGCGGAGCGGGGTGGATTGCCGCCTCCTCGAGCCGAAAGTGATCCAGGGAATCCTCGAAGTTGGGCTGGGCGGGCAGGGTGGCGCCATCGAGTCGGCGGACGGCCAGTCCCTCGAGCATGGCGCGGTTGCACACGGTGTCGCCCGGCGCAATGGGGCGGGTGGCGCGTCCGAACGGCAGTCCCCACGAGAGGAGCGACTCGCCCGGCGCAAGGGCGGTCACCGCGAACCGATGGCCCTCCAGCACCGTATGCGGCAGCGCCCGGTTGGTGGCGCCAAACTTAATGACCTCTCCGGCATCGATCCGGCGGATGGCGATCGCCACATTGTCGCCCGGGGCGGGGAGGCGGGAGATGGCGTGAAGCGGAAGGGGCACGGTAGGAAGACGGGGAAGAACGCGAGATTGGGAAGACGAGGGAAGAACGCGAGACAGGGAAGCGGATGAGAAAGACGAAACCTTCGAAACGGCAAAAAGGAGAAACGGGGAAAGAACGCGAGACGAGGAAAGCGGGGCGGACATTTCGCAGATCTGGAATCGGGCATCGGTCATCTGGAAGCTGGGATTTCCGGGCCGCCAGACCTGCTCACGGAAAACTTCCCTGACGACTTATAACCGGTCACTGATTACTGATGACTGATCACGGTTCCTTCCGCTCGCAGGGCGGCGACCACCGGGAGATCGGCGGGGGCCAGATCGTAGGCGCCGAGGTCATGGATGGCGACCCAGGCAAGGGCGACGTGTTCGTAGGGATAGGGTGGGGGGCTGCCGGCGGCGAGACGACAGCCAAACGGCTGCATTGCGATGACGACCGTGCCATAATCGTGGGTGAACCGGGGCAGCGGGCGGACGATCGCCACCTCGATGCCCAACTCCTCGCGCAGTTCTCGACGGAGTGCTTCCTCGGGGGTTTCGCCCGCCTCGACCTTGCCGCCGGGGAATTCCCATTTCAGCGCGAGGTGTTTTTGGGCCGGACGCTGCGCGAGGAGGACGCGACCCGCGGAGTCGGTGATGACCGCGGCGACAACCGGGAGTGGGGTCAAAGGCATTGGAGAATCGGGCATACGGAAACGAGGCGAAGCTGATCTCCAAGTCGGCGAATAAACGGGCCAAGACAAATGTGGAAATCAGGGAATCAGGGGAAACTCCAAAATGGGACCGCGCCTGATTCCTGGCTTTCCCACTTTTCGCCGGGTTCTGACTGCAACTTTTCGGAAGTAGCCGGGTTTTCAGGGCATGAATACCTTTCTCAAGGTCCTTTTGCTGGTGGTCGTGGCGATTGTGGCGGTGAAACTCCTGCCGGTCACGCTGGCGTTGGGCTGTGTACTCGGGCTCTTGCTGGCGGGCCTCCTGCTGCTCGGTCTCTCGATTGTGGCCGTGGTGATGGTGGCCAGCGTGGCGCTGGCCGGGGTGCTCGCCCCGATCTGGATTCCGGTGCTCCTGATCGTGGGCCTGATTGCGTTGATCAAGAAGCTCAGCGCGAAGCCGGCAGCGGCGTGAGGGCCGGCTACTTCTTCGGGGCGCCCTTCTTCTTCGGGGGCGGCGCCGGCGGGGGCGGTCCGACCTTGGCCCACGTCGGTGCGCCGGGGGTCGGAGGCAGCTCTTCCAGGGAGATCTCCTTCACCTGCACAAGAGCCATGCCGCCGCCGTGGATTTGGATCCCGATGTGGCCGTCCTGCGCGATATTCGGATCCGTCTCGGTGTAGTCGACGGCGGGGACGCCGTTGATCCAGGAGCGAATGCGCGCGCCCTCGGTGAGGATGCGGTATTCGTTCCAGTCGTCCGGTTTGACCGCGGCCGTGACGGCGGCCGCATGGGGTGACTCGGCGATGACCTTGCGGCGGCGGGACTCGTCGTAGAGTTTGCCCCACCAGCCGTCGCCGGCGTCGACCTGGTAGCCGCTCATCTCGGTGTTGTTGGGCACGCGGAGGCTGCGGATCTGCACGCCGCTGTTGATCATGCCGGTGTTGGGCACGCCAGTGAGTTTGAGGCGCAGGCGGAGGTCGAAATTCTGAAACGACCGGGTGGTCGCGAGGAAGAGGTTGCGCGGGACCTTCTCGGTGAGGGAGCCGCCGGTGATCAGGCCGTCCTGGACGCGCCACCATTTGAGATCGCCTTCCCAACCGGAGAGAGACTGGCCGTCGAAGAGCGGGGCGGGGGCGGCGGCGGTGCGTTGGGGCGCGAGGGTGCCGAGGAGAACGCAGGCGGCGAGGAAGGCAGGAGGGAGTTTCATGGGGCGTTGAAAGGGCGGGCAGTCTGGGAGATCTTGAAATCGAGAATCGGGCATCTGAAATCCGGGATTTCCAAGCCAATACTTGTACCGGAGGTGGGTGACTATTGATCCTGGCCTGGGGGCCAGGCCGGCGAGCAGGGTCCCGGCGCAGGCGCGGGCGAAGGCGGGGTCGTTGATTTCGACATCGAGTTCGACGACGGGGATGGCGGGCCGGAGATGGCGGCGCAACGTGGAGAAGAGCGCGGCAGCGGCGGCGGGATCGTGGAAGGGCTGGCCGGCGGCGCTGATGACGCTGAGGGTCCGGCGGGGAATGAGAAACGTGACGGGGGCAGTTTCACCGCAGTGAATTTGCGGGTCAGGTTCGCGAGCGACTCCTCGATGCCCATGCGTTCGAGGCTGCTGGCCCCGACGAAGCCGACGGCGGAAGTGCCTGCGATGACGCGAGCGGCATCCTCGGGGGTGTTGATCGGGCCGCCGTGGGCGAGAAAGAAGAGGTCTTTTCGCACCTGGCTCGCGGCGTGAATGATATCCTGGGTGGTCTTGAGGGTGTGCGCCCAACTCACGACAGCGCTCTTCACGCCGATCCTGCCGCCGACCGTGGTGCCGACGTGGGCTCTGGCGACGGCCTTCTCGATGAACTTGGCGCTGATGCCGGTGCCGGCGCCGGCGGCGATGATCGCGTGGCCCCGGGCCAGGGTGGAGTGCCGGCGCTCCCGCACTTCCTCGCGGGTATGGGGGTTTCCTTTACAGTGTAGGGATTGGGCATGATGAGGTGGGGTCGGGCTTGACGCGGGGTGGAGGCAAGTGAACACCTGAGGCTGCGTCAGGCGGGCCTTGATGGAACGGATCCGGCTCACACCTTCAGCTGACGAATTTGCACCCGGGCAGGCGCTGGCCCACCCAGGGCGGGAAACGTGCAGGAGGATCCAGCGGGCGCGACACGCTGACCTCGATTCAAGCTGGCGCGACGGCGGGCGGCCCGATTGCGTGGAGTTGAATGAAGGGTCCACTACCCTCAACCGTCATCGCAGCGATCGGCTTCATCGGCCGAAGCGGGGGGACAGTGAAATCGTTGGACGGATTCAAGAAGGGGCACCACTCCGTGCCCGATGCCGCCAACGCGACGACCAACGCCTTTCTCGGCCGGATCTGCGGCAGCGAACTGGCGGCGCAGGCCGAGGAGGTCTTTCAGCAGGTGCGAGCGGGCCTTGGTTACCGGCGGCGGCAGGTGTCGCTGGGCGTGACCAGCCCGGTTGCGACGCTCACCGCGAAGGACTTCACCTGGGAAATCGCCTATGCGCTCGAGGAGGCGGATCCCTCGCGTTATGCGGTGACCACCACGTTGTCGGAGCTGCACAACGCCGAGCTCCTGCGCACGGCGGAGTTTGAGGGAATCTTTGCCGGCAAATTCACCGAGATCTTCTTTGCCCTGAAAAAAGGAGTGCAGGTCGAAGCGGTGATCGACGCGATTGAAGAACTCGACGGCAACGGTGGGTTGCGCGTGAACTTTCCGTCGGATTGCCACGAGTGCACGATCCGCGTCGACGAGGTTGAGGCGGCGGTGCGTTGCTCGGGCGGCGCGCTGGAAATCGTCTTTCCCCGCGCGGGGGGACCCGCGGAACTGGTCGACGCCTTTGCCGGAGTGCGCGAGGCGTTTCAGATCAGCAAGATGTTGCGCGGCCTGATTGGGTGAAAAAAAGCGGCGCCCGAATCGGGGCGCCGCGGGCAGGGGCGAAGGCAACCGGTGGGGTTCGCCGTCAGGTGATCATCCCGGCGACAAACGAGCGCTCATCGACGAGTTCCTTGTTGGTGACGGCCAGCTTGGACTTCGCGAAGTCGTCCATCGCGTAATCGGTGATGACCTCGAAGGCGCCGGGCGTGGTCGTGCGCACCGGCATGCCGGCCCAGACGTTCGGGTCGAAGCCGTAGGCGCCATTGGATTTGACGGCGACCGAGTGAATCGTGCCGGGCGTGACCAGCGAGCGCACGTGATCGACGAGGGCGTTGGCGGCGGAGGCGGCGGAGGAGGCGCCCCGCGCGGCGATGATGGCGGCGCCGCGTTTGCCCACGGTCTCGCAGAACGGCCCCTGGAGCCAGGCCTGATCGGTGATCACCTCGGGCACGGGCCGGCCGCCGATGGTGGCATGGGCGAAGGCCGGGAACATCGACGGGCTGTGGTTGCCGTAGATGAAGATGTTTTTCACGGTGGTGAGGTCGGCGCCGGCCTTTTTGGCCAGTTGGGTCTGGGCCCGGTTTTGATCGAGGCGCACCATGGCGGTAAAACGATCCGGGGCGAGGCGTTTCGCCTGCGAGGCGGCGATCATGCAATTGGTGTTGGCGGGATTGCCCACGACGGCGACCCGCGCATCGGCGGCGGCCACCTGGTCGATGACCTGGCCCTGGGCGATGAAGATCTTGCCGTTGTCCTTCAGCAGATCGGCGCGCTCCATGCCGGGGCCGCGGGGTTTGGCCCCCACCAGCAGGCACCAATTGGCATCCTTGAAGCCGACGGCGGGATCGGAGGTTTGGATGATCCCCTTGAGCAGGGGAAACGCGCAATCGTCGAGTTCCATCGCCACCCCCTCGAGGGCCTTCAGGGCCTTCTCGATGGGGGCTTCGATCAGCTGCAGAATCACCGGTTGGTCGGGTCCGAACATGGCGCCGGAGGCGATGCGGAAGAGGAGGGAGTAGCCGATTTGACCGGCGGCTCCGGTGACGGCGACGCGAATGGGAGTATTCATAGGAGAGAATACCTTACAGCACGATCCACGCGGTGACACGGAAGAAAAACGGCGGCGGGGTGTTTTTAGTGATTCACCCCGGAGGTGAGTCGGGAACTAATCGCTCTGGGCGGGGGCCGCAGGTGCAGGAGCGAACTGCGGGGCGAGTGCCGCGTGGAGTTCACGGACGAGATTCTCCGTGGTCGGCCAGTCGATGCAGCCGTCGGTGATGGACACGCCGTAGCGGAGGTTTTCCCGGGGTTGGGGGAAGGGCTGGCTGCCGGCTCCCAGATTACTCTCGATCATGGCGCCCATGATCGAGGTGTTGCCGGCGCCGATCTGGCCGAGGAGCGCACGCAGCACCTCGGGCTGGCGCTCGGGTTGTTTGGCGGAGTTGTCGTGGGAACAGTCGACCAAAATGGATTTCGGCAGCCCGGCCTTGGCGAGCAATTGTTCGGTGCGCTCAATCGCCGGCGGCGCATAGTTGGGGCCCCCGGCGCCGCCGCGCAGCACGACATGGCAGTCGGCGTTGCCCCGCGTGACGATGGCGGAGGCGGCGCCGTCGAGGTTGATCCCGAGAAAAGTCTGGGGCTGGGCGGCGGCCTTGATGGCGTTGATGGCCGCCTGGAAGGAGCCGTCGGTACCGTTCTTGAAACCGAGCGGCATGGAGAGGCCCGAGGCCATCTGGCGGTGGGTCTGGGACTCGGTGGTGCGTGCACCGATCGCCCCCCAACACACGAGGTCGGCGACGTACTGGGGGGTGATGGGATCGAGAAACTCCGTGGCGGTCGGCAATCCGAGATCGAGCACATCGCGCAGAAAGGAGCGACCCAGGCGGAGGCCGGCGGCGATATCGTGGGTGCCGTCGAGATGAGGATCCATGATCAGCCCCTTCCAGCCGACGGTGGTGCGCGGTTTCTCAAAATAAACCCGCATGACAATCATCACCCGGTCGGACACCTGCGCCGAGAGTTGGGCCAGGCGGCGGGCGTAGTCGCGGCCGGCGGCCAGATCATGGATCGAGCACGGGCCGACAATCAGGAGGAAACGTTTGTCGTCGGTGAAGATGAGACGATGGATCTCGCGCCGGGCGCGGTTGACGAATTCGGCCTGGGCCTCGGTCTTGGGCAATTCGGCCAGCAAGGCCGTCGGCGAGGGCAGGGCGCGCGTTTCGACGACATGGATGTCGGAGGTGGTCTGCATGAGAGCTTTTTGCTTCGCAAAAAGCTTCTTTCGGGGCAGAGGAGCAAGCCGCATGTCGCTCCCGTCGCAGAATGTAGGGCCGTTCCCGCCTGGGGTTTCGCCAGAGGTGGTGGCCGGTCGGTCGATCGAGGTGGCTAAGGTCCCTCACCGGCCTGATGCGGACGCGTCCGCCGGTGCCGGGCAAAAAGTCAAAAAAAGTGGCCGGCCGCTTACCCCTAAGCGGCCGGCCTTTGCTTTCTTAGTTACCCCAAAACTCCCGCTAGGCGGGAGAAGTGTTAAACTGATGAGAAGAGAGATACCTTTGGCGTGGGATGGGTCAACACAAGTTTTCACAATCTATCATAATTATTCCTAACCAACTACGCGTAAGAATGTTAATGCATATCAATATTTCTACTCCCCAGGGGATTTACCCCTGGCGACCGACCGCGTGGCTGCGGGTGACGGGGGAAGATGCGGCGATTTTTCTCCAGGGCCAGTTTTCCAACGACCTGCGGCAGCTGGGGCAGCCTGGAGTGCCGGCAATCTACGGGCTATGGCTCACGCTGAAGGGCAAAGTGCTGGCGGACAGTTTCGTGATGCGGGGATCGAGCGGGAATGAGTTCTGGATCGGGAGCTATTATTCGCCGGGAGAAGTCATCCGCGAAAGATTGGAGAGCCATATCATCGCAGACGACGTCGGGGTGGAGGACGTCACGGCGGAGTGGGCCGGGGTGAGTGTGCTGGGTGACGGTGCGGCGGCGCTCGTGACCGGGGCCGCCCCGCCGGAGGCGCGGGTGTTCCCGGGACGCCGCCAGCGGGGCGACCACGTGGAGTGCGTGTACCGGTTAGCGGAGGGCGCGACGGAATGGTTGGCCCGCCTGGGTGGTCCGATCTTGGGCGACGAAGCGATGCTGCGGGCGCGGATAGCGGCGGGAATCCCGGCCGTGCCGAGGGATGTCGGTCCGGGCGACCTGCCCAACGAGGCCGGGCTCGAGGCGGAGGCGGTTTCTTTCACGAAGGGTTGTTATCTCGGGCAGGAAGTCATGGCCCGGTTGAAGGCGATGGGCCAGGTGCGCCGGCGTTTGGTGCGGGTTGGCGGCCCGGGGGAGCGTTTCCCGGCTACACCCGCCCCGATCTTTTCCGGGGAACGTGGGGTGGGCGACCTGCGTTCGGCCGTCAGCGATGGCGCGGGTGGCTGGATTGGGTTGGCGATGCTCACGCGCATGCATGTAATGGTCGGAGCGGATCTCGCGTTTGCGGCCCCCGGTGGCCCCGCCCTGCACTTATTGGAGGAACCATGACGGAACTCGAACACTGTACGCGGCTGTGCGAGCGGCTCGGCGCGTCGGCGACCCAGGCGGAGACGATGGCGACGCAATTGCTGAAGCGGGCCGGCCAGTTGGCGGTGGAGCGGGGGATTTCGCGGGTCGAGGCGCTCAAGGGCTTGTTGGAGGTGGTGGTGAAAGGACGGGCCGGCGAGGTGCCGACCCGGTTGGTCGAGCCGACGCGGCGGACGGAGCCCGGAGGCGGGTGATCGTAAAACTCTGATGGCCGGGGCCTCGGGCGCGGGATTGGATTTGACCGCGGAGGCGGAGGGTTCTTCGCTGCGACCTCCCCAACCCCGATGAACAAGGCCGCTTTCGTTGACGAAGTGCAGAAACTCCTGGGTGCCGGCAGCACCAAGGCGGCCGCCGAGCGCGCCACCGAGGCCGTTCTGACCGCGGTGAAGCGCGGGTTGCGGCGCGACAAGGAAGTGTCGTTGGTCGGCTTCGGATGTTTTGCGCTGGCGGTCCGCCCGGCGCGCAACGGATTCAACCCGCATACGAAAATGCCGATGAAGATCCGGGCGGTAAAGACGGTGCGCTTCAAACCCGGGACAGGCCTGCGGGCGTTGGGTTGATTCCCCGACCAGGCGGGGAGGCGTTTCGGGATCGACCCGATCTCCGCGATCGATCTCTTGTTTCCAGACTCAATATGAAATCTGCGCTCATCGAAAAATTCCGCGACATTCACGGCCGGGCTCCTGAGATCGTAGCGCGGGCGCCGGGGCGGATTGAGTTCATTGGAAATCACACTGACTACAATGGCGGCCCCGTGCTGGGGGCGGCGATTGACCGGGGCGTCTGGGTGGCGTTGGCGCGGCGCAGCGACGGGCAGCGGCGACTGGCAAGCGACCATCGCGGCGAGGTCATCACCGTGCCCGCGGGGCCACCGGTCCGGCGCGAGGGGCCGGAGAGCTGGGCCAACTATCCGCTCGGGGTCCTGGCCGCCTTTCCGCACTTCGGCCTACGGGTGCCGGAGGGGTTCGATTACCTCGCGATCTCCGATCTCCCCCTGGGAGCCGGGCTCAGCAGCAGCGCGGCAATCGAGCTGTCGTCCGCCCTGGGGTTTGCGCAGCTCGCGGGGGAAACGCCGTCGCGCGAGACCCTGGTCAAGGCCGCGCGGCACGCGGAGAATCATTTTGTCGGCGTGCCCTGCGGCATCCTGGACCAGGGCGTCTCGGGTTTCGGCCAGCGGGACCACCTGGTGTTCATCGACTGCCGGGGTCCGCGCTTTGAGACGGTGCCCCTGCCCGGGGGCGCGCATTTTTGGATTTTCAACACCCACACCAAGCACGCGTTGGTCGACGGCCTCTACGCCGCGCGACATCGCGAGTGCATGGAGGCGGCGCAGGCGCTCGGAGTGTCGCTGCTGGTGGAGGTGACGCCGGCCGCACTCGCGGCGGGCCTGAGCCGGTTGTCGCCGGTTGCGGGCCGGCGCGCGCGCCATATCGTCGAGGAGATTGCGCGCGTGGAGGCGACGGTGGCGGCGTTGCGCCGTGGCGATCTGGCGGCGGTGGGCAAACTGCTCACCGCTTCGCACCGCAGCTCGCAGACGCTGTTCGAAAACAGCACCCCGGAGCTTGATTTTCTCGTCGATGCACTGGTGGGGTCGCTGCACGTGTATGGCGCGCGGCTGACGGGCGGGGGATTTGGCGGCGCCGTCATGGCGATGACCTCGGGTGATTTTGGCGAAGCGCAGGCGCGGCAGGTGGTCGCGGCCTCTGCGGCCCGCTTTGGCACGCCACCCGATAGCCTCCACACCCAGACCGCGGACGGAGCGACGCTTCACGAGCCATGACCGGGGCGCAACTTGTCCGGGCGCGCCGGTTGTTGTGCGCGTTGCAGGACCACATCCGCGACACCCTGGTCGCGGCCCGGGCCAGCCACGGCAGGAAATTCGCGCAAGTGACCGCCGTCACGGCCGCCGACACCATCTACTACGTCGATCGGCTCAGCGAGGAGGCGATCCTGGACTGGTTTGAGCGGCACTGGCCGCGGGCCTGGCCGGTCGAAATCGTGATGGAGGGGCTCCCGGACGGATCGACCACGATCCCGCGCGGCACGCCGCCGGAAAGAACGATCTGGAAGTGCCTGCTCGATCCGATCGACGGCACGCGGTGCCTCATGTACGACAAGCGCGCGGCGTGGATCCTCGCGGGCCTCGCCCCGCAGCGCGGGCGACGGAACCAGCTCGGCGACATCGTGGTCGCCGCCATGACGGAGCTGCCGACGACCAAGCAGGGCTGCGCCGACCAGTTGAGCGCCGTCGCCGGTCGCGGCGTGGTGGCGGAGACGGTGGAGTTGACGCGGGGGACCCGCCGCCGGTGGAAACCGCGCCCGTCGCAGGCGACGGATTTCGAGCACGGCTTTGCGTCGATCGCGCGCTTCTTTCCGGAAGGAAAGGCCCTGCTGGCGACCATCGAGGAGGATCTCTGGCGCGAACTCGGCCTGCTCGGGCGCAACGGCGGGCAGCTCGTCTTCGACGACCAATACCTCTCCACCGGCGGGCAGCTTTACGAACTCATCACCGGCCACGATCGGATGCTCGGCGATCTGCGGCCGATGGTGTACGCGAAACTTGGATATTCCAGCGCCTCCCTGTGCTGCCATCCCTACGACATCGGCACACTGCTGATTGCGCGGGAGGCGGGGTGCGTGATCGAGGCGCCGGACGGGCGCCCGTTGCGCGCGCCGCTCGACACCACGACGCCGGTCGCGTGGATGGGGTACGCCAACGGCACGCTGGCGCGCACCGTGCGGCCCGTGCTGCGCCGCCTGCTGGCCCGCCATCTTTGACGCCGCCGCCCGGCGTAACGGCGTCCAGGCCCCCCGCGCACCGCGGAAACTCAGAGGTAATGTAACCCAATGGGTG
>JBBRWR010000143.1:0-18638 GCA_038249085.1 Opitutales bacterium | reverse complement strand
GGGCGATGGCCGTGGCATCACCTGGGGCTTGTGCCACTTTCGGAACCTGGGTGCGGCCGAGCGCAAGAGCCACAGCATCCTGGCGCGTTTCGACTGCGATTTGAGCCGCGACGTGAACGAGCCGGCGCTGAAGGAAAGCGACACTTTTGTCAGCCCGGACGTGTATTTCGCCTTTCCGCTGCCCGAAGCCGTGCGCCGGCGCCGGGCGGGGGCAAAGTAGGGGCAACGGACGGATCCTCCTTACTGGCGCGCCGCGTGACCGGTCTTGCGGCCCTGCGGCGAGCGCCTGGCCGGAGGCAGACTCGCGCCATCTACCCAGCGGCCCTCAACGAGGATGCGCCGGCAGTATTGCGGCACCCCACGCTCGTTTTGGTGAATAAGTCCGGCGAGCGTGCGCATCGCCACCTCGCCAATCTGGTGGGAGTTCTGATCGACGCCCGCGTCGAAGTTGCCGTCGAGCATGCTGGTCGTAGCGGCGGCCAGGTCGCGCGGCACTTTCAGTCCGAAGTCCGAGAGCATCGCAGGCACCCGGGGATCGGTGGTGATGATGACGTCCGGTTTCCAGCGCCGCAGCCAGGGGCGCAGGGCGCGCTCGTCCAGCACCGCATCGGTTTCTTCCAGGATTAGCGGCTCGAGGTGCTCGGGCACCTGCAACAGCGCATCCTGAATGGCGAGGTAGCCGGCGCGGAAGTTCCCGCCAGTGTTGCGATCGAAGGTGCGCGACGACACGAAGCCGATCCGCCGGTAGCCGCGCTCGCGAATTTTGGTGAAGGCGAGCGTCGCACATTTCATCTGATCGCTGGTGACCACGTGGGCCCGCGGTTCCTTGACCGACACCCCAAACCGCACGACCGAAAACAGGTTCCAGTCGAAATCCGGCAGGCTGAAACCATGGACGTGGGGCGGCAGCAGGATTCCGCGGACGTTGCGCGTGGTAAGGACTTGTTGGAGCCGGGCTCCGTGCGGGTCGCGGTCCAGCGCGAACTCTTCGAGCCGGTAGCCGAGCGCTGCGGCGGCCTCCTGGGCGCCACTCCAGTAGGCGGAAAACTCGTGGAGCCGGCGCAGCGCCCGCGGGTCGGGCCATTGGTTGAGCCAGGCGATGGTCGAGTGCACCGCGATCGGCCGCTTCGAGTGCCGGTAGGCCGAGAGCGACGAGAGCATCGGGTCAGGCCGATAACCGAGACGATTCGCCGCCGCCTGCACTTCCGCCCGCCGGGCCTCGGATACGCGCGGATCGTTGCGCAACGCCAGCGACACGGTGACGTGCGAAACGCCCACGGTGCGGGCAACGTCGCGGAGCGAAACACGCGCGCGATTCAGGGGTTCGTCCGGCGCCATGGTTGCGAAGGTGGGCGCACGCTTACCAGTGTAAATAAAAATCAAAGCAAAACCGGCGCCGAGGGCAAAGACGGCGTCGGCGCGGCTCCGCGGGCTCGCCGGAGCTCCGGCTTACCAGTGAAACCGCCGGAGAGGTTGAAGTAATCCTCCCGTTCGCCCACCTCTTCAGCCGCCACCCGCGTTTCGCTTCCCGGTTCGCGGAGCGTCGGTCTTGTCCTTCCCTCCTTCATGAACCCGTCCCACGCCAGGCCCATCGACGCACCGGTCGCGGGCAACGTCAGTTCCTTCGCCCAAGTCCGCGCCCATGCGCTCTGCATCGAGAAGGCGCGCCGCAACATCGTGCGCCTCGCCGACCGCCCGGTGTCGGGCGCGTTCGCGGCGGACGGAGATTACTTCGCGTTTCCCGAATCATTTTTCGACATCGGCAACTGGACTTCGTCTTTCCTCACTGGCATGGCGCTGCTCGCGTTTGAAGCCACCCGCGAGGCGGAACTCATCCGGCAGGTCGATCGCCTCCGCGAGGTCTACGGTGAGAAAGTGACCCGCGCGCGCATGGACACGATGCACGACCTCGGCTTTCTCTACTCGCTCTACTCGGTCGCGCGGCACCGGCTCACCGGCGACCGGGAACATCGCGGCACCGCCCTCCTGGCGGCGGACGAACTCGCGAAACGCTTCGTCGCCGCCGGTGGTTACATTCGCGCCTGGGGTCGCATGGATGAAACGTCCACTGACTACGCGGGCCTCGCCATCATCGATAGCCTGATGAATCTCCCGTTGCTCTTCTGGGCCGCGCGGGAGACCGGTCACCGATCCTACCGCGACATCGCGGAGAAACATGCCGATACCGCGCGCGCCCACTTCGTTCGCGCCGACCACTCCGTTTGCCACGCCTTTCGGTTCGACCGTGCTACGGGCGGGCCGCTGCGTCCGGAAAACTACTGCGGCTACTCCGTCACCTCGCACTGGGCCCGCGGGACCGCCTGGGCGATTTACGGCTTCGCGCTTGTCTACCGCCATACCCGCGACGCCAGGTTCCTCGACACCTCTGCCGGTCTCGCGGGTAAACTGATTTCGCTCCTCGATGCTGAACTCGTGCCGCTCTGGGATTTCCACCTCCCCGCCGGCAGCCCGCCGATTCGCGACTCGTCCGCCGCTGCGATCCTCGTGTGCGGTTTGGATGAACTCCTCGCCCACCGCCCCGATCCCGTGCTCGGTGAGCTGGCCGAGTCTCTCCTCCTGCGCCTGTGCAGCGAAACCTACCTCGACCGCAATCTCGCGTGCCCGGGCGTACTCCGCCACGCCGAAGTCGGCGACGGCCCCGGTGACAAGCCCGGCACCATCAAGGCCCAGAGCGTCTACGCCAGTTGGGGCGACTATTTCTTCATGGAGGCGCTGAGCCGGCGATTGTATGGATCGGCCAGTTGGTGGTAAATTCCCGCCTCCGCGACGGAACTGCTGTGCGGAACTAAAACCATCCGGACGCAAATATCCGTCACCCCACGCCCATGAAATCACGCCTTGCCCGCCTCGCACTTCTCGCCACCGCGGTCCTTTGCCTGCGTCCCGCCGGACCCGCGGCCGAACCCGCCGCTGCGTTCAAACATCCGGGACTGCTGCAGTCGGCGGCGGATCTCGCGTTCGTGAAACGGCAAATCCTCGCCGGCGAACAGCCGTGGAAGGATGCCTTCGAACGGCTGCGCACACCGGCAACCGAGCACCGTCGCGGCGGACCGGCGGTGCCGCTGCTCGAATTCAAGCCGCAGCCGTTCGCCCATGTTGTGCGTGGCGCCTACGGTCGTCCGTCCATCGGCGGCGCCGAGCTCTCGGCCAGCGCCGAGGCGGCGGCTGATGCCGCCTTCATCTGGTTTGTCACCGGCGAAAAGACATACGCGGCCAAGGCCATCGAAATTATCAACGCCTGGTCGGCGACGCTTTGGGATTTCGACTACAACGACGCCAAGCTCCTCGCCGGCTGGACCGGTTACCAGTGGTGCGGCGCAGCAGAGCTCCTTCGCGCGGGTGACTCCGGCTGGCCGCCCGCCGAACTCGAGCAATTCAAGCGGATGCTCCGCACCGTCTATCACCCGTTGATCGAGAACTATTTTCCCGAGGCCAATGGCAACTGGGACGCCGCCATGATGGCGACGGAGATCAGCCTCGCGGTGTTTCTCGACGACCGCGTGATCTTCGACCGCACCGTGTGGCATTTCCAGCGCGGGCCGGGCAACGGCGGACTCACCAAATACATTTACCCCAGCGGCCAGTGTCAGGAGACGACCCGCGATGCCGCCCATACGCAGCTCGGTCTCGGCTACCTCGCCATCGTCTGCCAAATCGCGTGGACGCAGGGCGTGGACCTCTACGCCACCGCCGACAACCGCCTTGCCCTCGGCCTCGAGTATACCGCGAAGTACCTCTCCGGCGAACCGGTGCCGATCAAAGGCCTGCCCTCTGTGCCCGGGCGCTTCAGCGACATTTATTTGTCCGCCTACGATCACTATCGGATCGTGAAAGGACTCGACCTGCCCTTCACCGCAAAAGCCGTCGCCGCCACCGCGCCCACCTCCGGTCTCAAGCTACTTACGGCCACCCGCGCGCCTGGCCCGCCGCCCGCCATCGCCTCGTTCGCGCCCGTGCGCCCCAGCGCGATCGCGGCGCAGGCGGGTGCACTCGCCGCGCCCACCGCCGCGGCACCGCCCGGCGCCCTTTCAGTCGCACCGGGCCAGGCCATCCAATCCGCGCTCGATGCCGCCGCCGGAAAGGGCGGTTGGGTTGTGCTCGCGAAGGGTGTTCACGTTTTGCCGGCGACGTTGAAGATCCCAAGCGGCGTCACGCTCGCCGGCCAGGGCCGCGACACGATTGTGATCCTCGATCCTGCGAGCACGGCCTCGATCTCCGCCACCGCCATCGTGAATGCCGATCCCGCGCTGCACGACGTAACGCTGCGCGATTTTGTCCTCGAAGGCGCCGCGGTCGCTACGCGCGCCCCCGGCAGCGACCCGAACCAGGAACGCCGGCAACGCGCCTCGCAAAAAGCGCCGCGGCGCGCGGGCATCGCCTTCGCAGCCGAGCGCGCGGGCCAGATGCAGAACATCCGCCTGGAACATCTCACGGTGCGCAATTGCACCCATCACGGCGTCGTGATCGGCGGCGCAGCGGGCGTGGCGGTGATCGCCTGCGATATCAGTGACAGCGGCGGTAGCGTCGCGCCCGGCGGGGGCCTGCTGCACAATTTATACGTTACGCGCGTGATCGGTTTCGAGGTGCGCGACGGGCAGTTCGACACCTCGCCCTGGGGCTGCGGCATCGACGTGAGCTTCAGCCGCGACGTGATTGTCGCCGGCAACGAAACCGCGCGCAACGCCCTCCACGGCATCCGGGCCTCGGACTGCGAAAACCTCCGCGTCGAGGGCAATCTCGCCGAAGGCAACGACGGCGCCGGCCTCGTCCTCGCGACCCTGATGGACGGCAGCCGCCGCGTCGTCACGCGCGACAACCTCACGCGCAACAACGGCCGCGACGATGCGCCGCGTTGATGGGCCGCCGACGGAACGGACTTTACTGGCCCCCTTGGGGCACGGCCGGACTCGCCTTGTTTCCAGTGTAATCGTCCATCAGCTTGCCGCCATGCCCCGGGTGGCGCCACCTTGACCGCTCATCCCCGCGACTTCGCTTCATGATCACCGGCTACGACTACACCGTGATTGGCTTCTACGTGGTCTTCATGCTGTCACTCGGCGTGGCCTTCCGGGGAATGAGCCGGAACACCTCCGACTACTTTCGCTGTGGGGGCTCGATGCCGTGGTGGATCACGGGCACCTCGGCCTGGCTCGTGACGTTCTCGGCGTGGACGTTCGTCGGTGCGGCTTCCGAGATCTACAAGTCCGGCCTGAAGGTGCTGCTGCTGTTCTTCGCGATGATTCCGCCGCTCATCCTCGTCGCGTGGATCACGGCGGTGCGTTTTCGGCGGATGCGCGTGGTCACCTGGATGGAGGCGGTGCGGGAGCGCTTTGGCCCGGCGAGCGAGCAATTCTACACGTGGATCAAGGTGCCCGTCGAACTCATGAAGGCCGGCATCGGGCTCATGACGATCTCGGTGTTCATGGCGGCGGTGTTCGACGTCCCGGTCAACGGGGTCATTTTCGTGCTGGGCGTCACGATCACGCTAGTGGCGTTCGCCGGCGGGGCGTTTGCGGTGCTCGCCAGCGACTTCGTGCAGATGCTGCTGGTGATGACCATCACGTCGCTCGCCGTGGTGTTGACGTTGCGCCACCCGGAGATCGGCGGACTGGCCGGTCTCATCGACAAGGTGAACGCGCAACATCCCGGCCATTTCCAGTGGTGGCTTTCGTTTCGCCCGGCGATCGTGATCGGGTGGGGCTTCGCGTTCCTCTGCGTGAAATTCGCCGAGCTGAACAGCATGGAGTATTCGACGATGTACCTGATGCCGAAGAGCGAGCCGCACGCGCGCCGCATGGTCGCGATTCCGCTCGTGGGCGGGCTCATCGGCCCGCTGCTGTGGGTCATTCCGCCGCTCGCGGCCACGGTGATGTTTCCGGACCTGGCAAAGGTGTTTCCTAACCTGTCAAAGCCGACCGAGGGCGCGTTCGTCGCCGTGGCGCTGAAGGTGATGCCCGTCGGGCTCATCGGGTTGATGTTGTGCGCGATGTTCGGCGCGACCCTCACGCAAATGGACGCAGCGGTGAACAAATATGTCGGTGTGTTCGTCCGCAGCTTTTACCGGCCGATGATCCGACCCGACGCGCCCGAGAAGCACCTGCTCGCCGTCGGCAAGCTCTGCACCATCGGTTTCGGCACGATCATCATCGTGCTCGGGCTGCTGATTAACACCCATCGCTCGACGGATGTCTTCACGCTGTTGAACCAGGTGATGGTGAGCGTGGGACTGCCGCTCACGATTCCCATTTTTCTCGGACTCTTCTATACGCGGACGCCCGGCTGGTCGGCATGGGGCACGGCGCTCGTGTGTTTTACCTTTTCGGCGTGGGCCAATTTTGTTTTCCGAGTGCAGCTGGACTCGCCTGATCTCCTCGCCCAAATGCCGGCCGTATTCCGGGATCTGCTGGGTAATCCGGGCAGCCCTCTCACCGGCCCGGAAAAATCCGATCTGCTTCTCATCGTGACCGCGCTCGGCACGGTGTTGCTCGGAAGCATGTGCTTCTTCGGTTCGACGTTTTTCTACGGCCGACCCGACGCCGCCGCCGACCGCGCGCGGGCCGGGCTTTTTTTCACGAAACTCCGCACGCCGCTCAAGCCGAAGGAGGACGCCGCGATGAGCGACGAGCCCGTTTACCGGATGCTCGGCGTGCTGTGCATGATCTACGGCGCCTTTGTTTTGCTGCTGATGCTGGTGCCGAATGGCCTCGGTGGCCGACTGTGCTTCCTCTTCGTCGGCGGCGTCATCGGCCTTGCCGGCGCCGTGCTCTACGCGGTCGCCAACCAGAAGCGCGGCGCGGAACGGCGCGAGGCCGGAACCGCCGTCCAGCCTCCGTAGCGTTCGCGAAGTTTCCCGCGCCGAACCCAACTTTATTCGACCCCAGCGAAGACAACCGATTTCCCAAAAAAATGAAAAAGATGAATCTCAAGCTACCGGCGGCGTGTTTGCTCGCCTTGATGGGGAGTTCGTTGGTGGCGCGGGCCCAGACGGAAACCAAGCAGCGGCACGACACCCGGATGGAGTGGTGGCGCGAGGCGAAGTTCGGGATGTTTGTCCACTGGGGCATCTATGCGGTGCCCGCGGGCGAATACGGGGGAAAGACCCAGCCCAACAGCGCGGAGTGGATTATGAACAAGGCGCGGATTCCGATCGCGGGATACACGAAATACGCGGCCCAGTTCAATCCCACCCAGTTCAACGCCGAGGCGTTCGTACGGCAGGCCCGGGAGGCCGGCATGCGCTACCTCGTCATCACCGCCAAGCACCACGACGGCTTCTCGATGTTCGATTCCAAGGCCAGCGCCTACAACATCGTCCAGGCCACGCCCTTTAAGCGCGACGTCCTCAAGGAGCTCGCCGCCGCCTGTGCGAAAGAGGGCCTTCGTTTCGGTTTCTATTATTCCCAGGCCCAGGACTGGAATCATCCCGGCGGCATGGGCAATACCTGGGACCAGGACATGCAGCGCGTGAGCACCGACGAATATGTCCGCGCCAAAGCCATTCCCGAGGTAAGGCAGCTCCTGACGGAGTACGGGCCCATCGGAATTTTCTGGTGGGACACACCACGAAAAATGAGCAGGGAATCGCTCGACGGTCTCTACGCCCTGCGCGCGCTCCAGCCCGGCCTCATCACCAATGATCGTCTGGGCGAAGGTTATCGCGGTGATCATGAAACGTTTGAACGCAGGATCCCGGCGCAAGGTGCGGTCGGGCAGGATTGGGAAGTGTGCATGCCGATTAGCGGCAGTTGGGGTTACAAGAGCTCCGACACCAAATTCCTGTCGGCCCAGACGCTGATCCGCAATCTGGTGGATATCGCGAGCAAGGGCGGAAACTACCTGCTCAATGTCAGCCCGACGGCCCAAGGCATCCTGATGCCCGCCGCAGTCGAGCGGCTGCAGGCGCTGGGCGCATGGATGAAAGTGAATGGGGCGGCGATTTACGGCACGACCGCCAGCCCGTTCCCGCCGCTGGAGTGGGGGCGTTGCACTCTGAATAGCCGGGCGGAGGGCGGTTCGCTTTATCTTGCGGTGTTCGAGTGGCCGAAGGAAGGACAACTCGTGTTGCCCGGGCTGCGCAGCAAAGTGGTCGAAGCCCACCTGCTCGCCAACGGCCGCAATGTTCCGATCACGACCGAAGCCGGCCGGACCACTCTGGCGCTGCCGACCCAGGCTCCGGATGCGGTCGCGAGCGTCATCGAAGTGAAATTCAGCGGTCCCCTCGACGTCGCCCCGGCATGGCCGGAACAGCAGGGGGATGGCTCACTGACCCTGAACGTCGCCGATGCCGAGATCCGCGATGTGCCGGGGGCCAAGCCGACCAAGCTGAAAGCGGCCGGCGGAGCCGTCTGGGTGGCGGAATGGGTGCAGCCGGAGACAAGCTTGGGATGGAAGTTCCGGGCCACGAAATCCGGCACCTACGCGGTCAGCGCCATCGTGTACGGCGGCGGCACGGGGAAGTTGCGCGTCGAGCTCGGCGCCTCCTCCAGCGTCGGCGAAGTGAAGGTGGAGGATACGACGGTGGTCGACAAGGTCGTGCAACACACGGTCAGCCTCGGCAAGATCAAGGTGGAAGGCAGCGCGGTGCAAACGCTCCGCTTGATTCCCGAGCAAGCGGGCTGGCAGACGGTGACGTTGCAGCAGGTGGAGTTGAAGCCGGAGCCGTGACGACGGCGGAAAGCCGATTGCGAATTTGCCGCGGGCGCGGCGGGCCGGGCGCGAGGCGGTGTCCGCCCCCTGGGTCGCGCACCGTCGGGAAAGCGCCGATCAATATCAGCCACGAATGCCAACCTGGAAAAAATCAGCGACCATCAACCGAGCGCAAACCAAGGGAGTCAGCAGGCAATCCACCACCCCAAACCTCGAACCCAGGCAATCACCCCAGCCGCCAAAGACAGTTACCGGAAGTTCCCGGATCATCACGGGCATGATCCTGATCCTGGCAAACTTGGGTTCTGCTGCTGAAAAAGAAACCACCGCACCGGCGCAAGAGGTCTCGAAAGCCTTGACGCTTTGGTATCGGCAACCCGCCACCGAATGGCTCCAGGCATTGCCCATCGGTAACGGGCGCCTCGGGGCCATGGTGTTTGGAGGGATTGAGCAGGAGCATTTGCAACTGAACGAAGACACGCTCTGGAGCGGTGGACCCCACCGCTACGACAACCCGGACGCCTATCAGCACCTTCCTCCGTGGAACCACGGAATGATCGCCGCCGGTCCGGACAACAATGGCTTCAGCGCCGTGGCGTTTGGAGCCAGCGGTGACTACACCTTCGATCTGCGGCGCTGGCCCAAGGAGATCGCCGGCGAAACCACCGTCACCTCCGAACTCCGCACGCCCATCCCGGTCGGAAGTGCAGGGCGGGACGGCAAGTACAAACGCACCAGGGGCAAGGCGCTGGCCATTCGGGCCGCGCGGATTCGGATTTGGCATGGCGACAAGACCTATGCGGACGAAAAGCAGGCGGTGAATCCGGATTCCGACGGCGCGGTGTTCACGATTCGCTCGCTGCCCGCCGGCCCGGCGATGGTGCAGACGTGGTTTTTCGACGCCGCGGGTAAAGAACTGGGCGGAGTGTATTACAATTACGTCCACCGGGTGGAGGCCACGGCCAGATGATCGCCAGCGGCCGGTCGGGCGGGAGTGAACCTGCTGGGACGACCAAGCGCCGGTTCTTTCACGCCATCAGGGCCGGGTTCCTGGTCGTTTTCATCGCGGGACGCGTTGGGGGTGCGGCGGAATATGCGCCACTGCCCATCGGCGAATTTCTGAAGTATGCCGAGGCTGAAAGCGTTTACCCCTCGGCCAGGCAGATGGAGATGCTGAAATCCTCCGTGCCCGATAATTCCTTTCAACCCGCCCCGCCAATCAGCGACCGAACCTATTGGGGCCACATCGCCGTGACGGCGACCGGCCGGGAGTGGCGCGAGCGGGCTCAGTCGGCCATCGATCGGAGACCCCAGGTACCCATCTCCGACGAGACCCCTACCGGAAGGCCAACGAGACGGGCAGCCGCGGCTTGTACAAGCCGAAGTATTACGATACAATGGGCCGGCTGGAGGCTTATGTGCTGGCCGAGTGTATGGAGGACCGGGGGCGGTTCCTGCCGCAGATCATCGTCTATCTCCGCGCCATCATGGCGATGAAATCATGGCTGCATCCGAACCACGACAATGGGAATGCGGTGCTTGATGGCAACCAGGTTTGGATCGATTTGGGCGCCCGGAAATTCGGCGCGGTCCTGGCGTTGGCGGAGGTGTTGTTGGGGGGCAAATTGCCGGATGATTTGCGCCAGGAGATGGCCGCCGCAGTGCGTCGCCGCGTCATTTTGCCCTACTTGAAGCACCCCGCGAACGACAACCAGTGGATCGACGGATCCAGCAATTGGAATGCCGTGTGCACGAGCGGCGCCGTTTTCGCGACGATTGCGTCCTCGCCCGATGCGACGGAGCGGCGGGCCGCCGTGGGCACCGCCCTGAACAGCATGAAGCACTATCTGACCGGCTTCGGGGACGATGGGTATTGCTCCGAAGGGGTCGGCTATTGGGGCTACGGCTTTGGCCATTACCTCCAGCTCGCGCAGGTCCTGCACGATTACACCGGAGGCCGGATCGACCTGTTCGCCTTCGACGATCCCGCCAAATTGAAACGGGTGGCCCACTTTACGGCGGATTATCAGATCCAACACGGCCTCTTCCCGGTGTTCTCGGACAGCCACATCAAGGTGGGCGCCGATTCCGGCAATTTCGCCAGGGCGATGGCGGCCAGGTATTATGACTCGAACCCCCTTCGAAGCCCTCCAGGAAGAAGCGGTCGAGCAATTGATTCAATGGGCAGGCTTTTCCCCGATGGCCGCAGGGCGCGCGCCGGCCCTGCCCGCGACCACCTATTTCGACGACTCGGGTATCGTGATTTCCCGCGGCCGACAGGCGGCGCCGTTTTCCGTCGCGATCAAGGCCGGCCACAATGCTGAGAATCACAATCACAGCGACGTCGGCAGCTATTCGCTGGTGCTGGACCGGGACTATGTCGGCGGCGACTTGGGCAGCCCGTCTTACAAGACCGGCGCGTTTGACCCCGACAATCCGGCCCGCAGTTCGTGGGGTCATCCGGTGCCCCGTATCGCCAACCACCTTCAATCCAACGGTCGCGCTTTTTGCGGCCGTATCCTGCAGACGGATTTTTCCTCCGCCCGGGACCGGGTCGTCATGGATATCAAACCGGCCTACGAAGTACGCGGCTTGGAACTACTCGTCCGCACGTTGGAGCATGACAAATCCGGGGTAGGGGCGGTCACCATCGAGGATCATTTCTCAGCCTCGACTCCGCTCACGTTCGGCACCGCAATCACCACCTACGCGCCGTACGAGATCATCGATGCCCGCACCGTCCTGCTGACCACGGAACACCACAAGGTGAGAGTGGAATTCACCGGCCGGGGGGCGGCGCTGAAGATCACGGCGGAGCCAATTCCGGTGCAGATGGGGAGCGGCAGGACGCCCACCCGGATCAGCCTGGATTTCGTCGCGCCGATTCGCGACGGCTTGATCACCGTTCGCTATGTGCCCGTGCTCCCATGAGCTGCTGGCCCCGAACCAACCCTGCGCGCCCGGGGCACCCAGGAAAGATTCGATCCTTCGCCTTCCGTGCCGCCTTGGCTCGGTCTTGTTACCAGTGAAACTTAGGGGGATATTGACCGGCACTTCCCTCCGGCCGACAAGAGAGACCGGACACCTGAATCCCGGTTTCGCCTCATCCGAGCGATCCTCCGAGCAACGCCTAATCCCCATGAAACTCCGCCGTCCTCTCCTGCCGCGTCCCGCGTTCTGCGCCACCCTGTTATTTGGCGTGCTGGTTGCCCCGTTGGCTGTGTTCGCCCAAAGCGTAACCGCAAAAACCGACCCTTCCTCAGCCAGCAAGGCGGGAGAAGTGATCGAGCTCTCGCCGTTTACCGTGAGCGCCACGTCGGACTCCGGCTGGCAGGCGAAGGAATCGGTGGTCGGCAGCCGGCTTCGGCTCCCCCTGGAGGACGTCAGTATTCCGATGGACGTCATCACGCCCGAGATCCTGTCGGATTTCAACATCACGCGGCAGGAAGACATGTTCGACATTGTGTCCAACATGGAAACCCGGGGTGATTTCTTCCTTTCCGCCGTCTATGAATCCGGCGCCTCGTACTCGATCCGTGGTTTCGTCGGTGTGACCAGCCTGCGCAATTTTTTGAAGGGCAACCTGTCTTTTGACAGTTTCAATTCCACCAGCTTCGTCGCTTCCAAGGGGCCGAATGCGATTCTGTTTGGGGCCGGACCCGGCGGCGGTTCGATCAGTTATTTCACCAAGCGCTATGAGATGGGCGCCAAGGATCAGGCCACGGTCAAGCTGTCCGCCGACGGGTTTGGCTCGGTGCGCGGCGAGGCGAACTTCACGCGCACCCTGATCAAGAACAAGCTGGGAATCTTTGCGGCGGCGTTCAACGACCACAAGAAGTTCGAACTTCACCCGGCCTATGAGGATCGTAACGGGTATTACGTGACGATCGGCTACCGCCCGTTCAAAGGCACGCTCATCAATGCCAGCTATGAAACCCGCAGCGAACACGCCTATCGCGGGGGTTCGAACATCACGACCATCATCGACAACTATTCCGCCTGGTCGCAAGCCGGCTCCCCGGCGACGCTGACGACCGGCCTTGGCACCGTCGCGCGCGGTGTCGGATATTCCAACACCCAGTTCGATCTGCGCTATCCCAACGGGGCGACTCTGAGCAAACAGGCGCTGGGGACTTTTGGGATGACTTCGTTTACCGCCTCCACCCCCAGGGTCATTGACGGTGTCCTGGTTGACCTGGCCGGTTCATCCGCCTCCACGACCTTCGCGGCCAACACCGCAGCGCTGGCCAATCAGCGCAACTTTCCCGCCTATATCTGGCCCACAGATGTCGGACCGACCGGTCTTAACGGCGGCGCGGAGGTTTGGGGCCGGGCGATTGACTTCAGCATCGAGCAGAAGGTGACCGACGACTTCTACCTGCTGCTGGCGGCCGGAGATATCAATTCCTCCCGGTTGTTGCTCCCCAATCGGGTGCGCGCGTTGAATATCGAGACCAATTATTATCTGCCGAACCGGACCTTGAATCCGCATTTTGGCCAATATTACCTGGAGAACAGCCCCAACACGATCGACAATACGAAGGACACCAAGACGGTGACGCTGACGGCGGCGTACGAATTGAACCTGGAGAAGCACGGCAGATTTCTCCAGTATCTGGGCAAGCACAATTTCGCGGCCATGTATTCGTACGTGAGCGAACTCACCAATCAGGTTCGCCAGGCGATGCGCATGGTGAAGACACCCACCGATTCGAACCATGCGCCGAACGCGCTGGCGACGGAGGCGCTGACCTTCCGCGAATACGTCGATCCCGCGAAGGGGCAGACGCTCTCGGATACCCGCTATGTCCTGCGGGATGGCTACGAAGCCAGCGGTTACCGCTGGGAACTCGTGGACGGGATCGGTGGTCCCGCCTGGTCCAAGGTTAACAATGATTCCTATATGGCCGTGCTGCAAAGCAGCTGGCTGAAAAATCGGATCATCACAAACTACGGCCACCGCCGGGAGGATGTCACCCAATATCAGCTCAATAGTTTTGTTAATCCCGCGATGGGCGGTCGCAGCACATTCTATAAGCCTTATACCAAGGCTCAGGCCGGGGATGTGGCCCTGCTGAAGACCCTCGAGACGAACGACCTCCGCCCCACCGTCCTCCCGACGGATCCCTGGCAGACTTTCCAAGGCGTGGCGAAGAATGCGGGTCTGATTGTGAAGGTTACTCCGAACATCGCGTTCGTGGGCAACAAATCCAACAATGTCTCCCCGAGTGTCGGCCGCGTGGGTGTTTTTGGCGTTCCGCTCGCCACCGCGATTGGGGAGAGCAAGGACTACGGTCTTCGCTTCAACCTTTTTCAGAAACGGCTGCGCGTTGAATATACCCGCTATACAACGGCGGTGGCCAATCAGGAGCTGCAAACTTCCTCACTCAGTATTCCCGCGGATCAGGCCAATGACCTGTGGCAAATGATGATCCAGGCGGGCGTGAAGACCGTCAATGTGTTTCAGGATTACGCCACTTGGGATAATCGCGACTTTGTTTCCAAGGGGCATGAGATTACGATTTCCGGCAGTCCCGTGCGGGGTCTGAGCGCGCGGATCGCGGTTAGCTACAATCAGCAGACCGCCAGCAATCTGGGATCGAGTTTCATGCCTTGGTGGAGGGAGAACCTGGCCGGAATTGAAGCCTTTGTGACGTCGCATCCCAATGCAACCAACCTGCTCAATCCGACCAGCCTCAATGCGACGACCACGCTGTCGAATGCCAAGAATTCCCTGCTCTCGCGCGATCAAAAGGACGGCCTCGCTAATATCAATGCGGCTCTTTGGGCCGTCAAAGCCCTGTTCAAATACAGCTTCACCGATGGCTGGCTCAAAGGCCAGGACGCGGGAGTGAATTTCGCCTGGCGCAGCCCGATGGTGACCAGCTATTTCCTCAATCCGGACGGCACCAATAATCTGGATCATCCCTACCATACCTCGGCGACCTTCTTCACCCACGTCTTCTGGAATTACACCCGGAATCTGAACTTCGGGGGCCGGAGCGTGAGGTGGCGGGCTCAGGTCAATGTCAATAATCTCTTCGATGACTACAAGTTCGTGAAACGAAACATCTTCAACATCGACCGGAACAACTTCAATTCGCCCACGGTTTCCACCGGATTGACCGCCTATCCCGGTCGCTCCATCGCGATCTCCAATACCTTTTCGTTCTAGGCGCTAATTCCGCGGCGGTGCTCAGCGGGAGGTTGAAAGGGTGACGGCCTGGTTGGCCTCGCTGTAACGGGCGTCCACCCGTTCGTGGTTGAGCGTGACGGTGCCGGGTTTCCGCACGGCGCGGAATTCGGCGTTGATCACGGGCTGGCCCTGGAGGATCACATCGAGGTGGGGGCCTTTCCTGTTGGCGGCGAGATAGACCTTGGAGAGTGAATCCAGCACGACCTGTCCGCTGCGGCGCAGATAGCTGCCGTCGGCGACGAAGATAAGGGAAGCGGCATCCGGGTCGGAGAGGTTGGCCCCCTCTGGCCAGGTGAGCGCGGTGAGGTACGCGTCGGTCTCCCAGCTCTGATGGACGAGGTTCGCGTTGCGGTGGCGGATGCTGCCGTCGGCGAGGAGATTCAGGGTGATTTCGGTCACGGTGCCGTTTTGTGTGATCCGCACCCCGTTCACCTCGAGCGTGCGGAAGCGTTCGATTTTCGGGAGCGGCGCCGCGGTGTCCTGCACCGGGATGATGGCGGTGATGAACTTGGTGCGGCGGGTGAACTCGGCCGGGGCGAACGCGTAATACCTCACCGGGGTTTTTGGTTCGTGGTCCTTGAAGCCGGTCTTTTCGATGAGCCGCATCCGCTCGGGGTAATCCGTCGGGAGGCCGGCGTCGGGGAAGGGTTCGGGAAACAACGGGCGCACGATCACGCTGGCGTCGCCGTCGGTGAGGTGGACATCGAGGCCCTTGCGTTGGCCCTCGCCGTTGAAGTGGAGCAGCCACTCGAACTGGCCGGGTTCAAAACTCTTCACATCGTCAATGACGAGGATCACGTCGCCGACCCATAGAAACGTCCGGAAATTGCGGATGAAATGGCGGGAGGTCGGGCCGGTGGCGTCGGTGAGCACGTAGCGGAGGTCCCCGGCTGCGATCAGGTGGGAGACGGTGCCGGGAAATTGGGAGCCAAAGTAGGTGTCCTCGGGGTTTTCGGCCCGGCCGTTGAAGGTGACGACGTTGTGCGCAGTGCTCTGGCGGTAATAGTCGTCGTATTCCGGAGTGGGGTAGCTGCTGTTGCCGGAATCAACGAGCAGGTTTTTGCCGCGATGAAAGAGGATGAACGATCCCGCATCGGCGTGGGCATGGTTCCAGGTGTATCCCGACTTGATGCCGAGAAGCGTGGCGTCCTTCCCCCAGGACGAGCGCCAGCTTACCCAGCCCATGTCGGAAAAGATCTGCGCAGTCGGCAGGTCGGGCGTGACCGGGATCGCCGCGATTTCGGCGGCGGTTGCCGAGTAGAGGAGGTCGCCGGGTGCGCCCGCGGGCGGGCCGGCGCCCCGTTCTTCGGCGCGGGCGCCGCCTTCGCCGCGAAACTGGTTGATATACCAGAGATTCGCGGGCTTGCGGTCGCCGAGATTCCAGAGGAGCTGGACAACCCCGGCGCCATGGGCGGAGAGGCTGCCATCGCCGAAGTTCAGCGACCACGGTGCGCCGGCGGAGCGCGGGTAGCTCGCGTGCAGGAAAAATTCCGCGATGCGGTCAAGCCCGGGCAGCGGAGGCGGCGGCGTGACAAACGCATCGCGCCACGCGAGTCGCCACGGGAGGTAGCTGCGCAGCGCGAAGCTCGCGTAGTTGACGCTTTCGTAAAAGCCGCCATTGGCGTCGAACGTCGCCGGTTTGTTCTCCAGGAGACTGCCGGCGTAGCGCACCCACTCGGTTTCCGCCGCTCCGACGCGCTCGACCCAGCCGCGGGCCCGCGGATCGTCGTCGAGGATCGCCATCGCGCCGATGCCGGCGCCAAACACGATCGCGCTCCACCAATTGTGCCCCATGGTGTCGAGGGAGTGGATCCGCTTCGCGCCGAGCACCCAGTCTTCGAGCACTGGGAGAATGCCCTTTTCCGCGAGGCGGGCGGCGAGCGCCCGGCGCTCTTCGGGCGAGAGGAGATCGTGGACGGAATCGAAGGCGAGACCGAAGTCAGCGCAGGCCGCGCCGGCGCCGAGGCTCGAATGCCACGGCGGATCGCGCAGGAGCAGCAGCGCGTCGCTGCGTCCGCCGAGATCCTGGGTGAGAAGTTCCTGCCGGACTCGTTCGCCGAACTTGCGGTCGCCGGTCATGCGGTAGGCCAGGCAAAGGAGTTCGTAGTCGCGGCCGGCCCCGCGGCGACCGCCGCGCGGGCGGGCGGGGGTGTCGAGCGAGCGCGTCGCGTTCGCCAGCAGCAGGCTCCAGGCCGCGGCGACCGCGGGCTCTCGTTGCACGCGCTCCTTCAAGCGGGCGATGTTGGCGTCGGAGAACGTCAGGTAGGGATGGCCGCTGCGGCGCTGGAGGGAATCGACGGCCGCGGTGGCGCTGGGGGCCGGAGTCGTGCCGGCGAAGGCCAGGGTCGCCAGACAAAGCGCGAGCCGAAGGGTGCAGGGTCTGGTGGTCATGACGGGGAGTCGTGAAATGGGGGAGGCTCAAGACCATCACTTCGGTGCGGCGCGAAGGCAATTGCGCCGTGCCTTACATTGGAAAACAGGAGTGCGGGTGTCACCAAGGGGGGCATGGCCTGGGTGGGCGCGGGCCCCCGCGGTAATCCTTTCACCCGAAAGGTTTTTCTTTACAATCTGTATATTGCATGCAAAACACGGGGAGGGCGCACCGAGCGTCCGCTGGTGATCGTTAAACTCACCGGCTGGGCGCGGCGGCCATGCTTCATGATTTCCCCCCTGAAAACCCCCAATCCCTGCCATCCATGATCATCGGAATCGCCTGGGCCGTCCTTGCCGGCCTCATGCTGGGACTCTACGCCCTGCCGAACAAGTTCACGAAGGATTTCAAGGAGGAGAACACCTGGGGGCTCTTCTTCATGCTCACGATGTTTGTCGTGCCCATCGTGGCGACCCTCGCGATCATGAAGGGTCCCGGGGCGATCTTCAGCACCCCGGAGGTGCGCGCCATTTTGCCCAAGATGATTCTGACGAGCGTGCTGTGGGGGGTGGGCGTGATGATGTGGGGCAAGGCCATCCATCACATCGGCGTGTCGCTCGGCTTCTCCCTCTTCATCGGCACGGTGATCCTGGTGGGTTCGCTGTTGCCGTTTATCGTGGACGGGTTGCCCGGGGCCAGCGCCCTGGGCGCGATCAGCGTGGGATTGGGTTTCGTGCTATATGGGGTCGTCTCCAACGGCCGGGCCGGCATCGCGCGCGCCCGTGACGAGCAGGCCAAGGGTGGCGCCGGGGAGAGCGGCCGGAAGTCCATGGCGGCGGGCATCACGATTGCGGTCGTCGGCGGGTTGCTCGCCACCGGTTTCAGTTTTGCCAACGCGGTCGGCCGTCCACCCCTCCACGCGGCGAGTCTGGCGCAGGGCAACCCCGAGTGGGTGACCGCCCTGGCGGTGATGTTCCCGATCTTTCTCAGTGGCGGCGTCGTGATGGCCGGCTACTTCGCGTGGCAGCTCACGGCCAAGCAGGCGTGGGCAGCCTTCCGGACGCCGGCCTTCGGGCGCAACTTCGGCCTCATCCTCCTCATGGCGTTCTTCCATTACGCGGCCTCGGCCGTGTTTGCGTACGCGGCCTTCCGGCTCGGGGCGGTGGGCAATACGGTGGGCTATGCGATCTTCAACACCTCGTGCGTGGTCACCGCCATTCTCAGCGGTCTGGTGGTCGGCGAGTGGCAGCAGGCCTCGGCGTCGGCGCGCAACCGCCTCTACACCGGCCTGGCCTGCATGGTCATCGGCATTCTCGTCATCTCGTATGGCAACCGCCTCGCCTCGGTGCCAGCGCCCGAGCCCGCCCCTGTGACCCGCTGAATGACGCGACCTTCCGACATCAT
>JBBRWR010000142.1:0-18667 GCA_038249085.1 Opitutales bacterium | reverse complement strand
GGTGTGGGCAACACCGGCGCGGCGCTGGCGACCAATTACACCGGCCTGGCGACCGCGGGATCGTCCGTGAGCGTGACGGCGGCGAGCCTGACCGCCAGCACCGCGAACGTCGTCCGGACCTACACCGGCACCACCGCGGCGGCCGGCACGGCGGTCGTCACCGCGGGCACGCTGTATGGGACCGACAGCCTGACCGGCGGCACCTTTGCCTTCACGACCAAGGATGTCGGGCTCGGCACCAAGACCGTCACGGTGGCCGGCATCGCGGTGAGCGACGGCAATGGCGGCAGCAACTACACCCTGACCCAGGCGCCCAACACCACGAGCACGATCAATCCGGCCACACTCACGATCATGGCCGACAGCAAGTCGCGCGCCTTTGGCGTGGCGAACCCCGCGTTGACCGCCACCTACCTGGGCCTCGTCAACGGCGAAAATTCTTCGGTCGTCACCGGCCTTGCCCTCGCCACGCCCGCCATCCTGAATTCTCCGGTAGGCAGCTATGCGATCAGCGCTGCCGGCGCGTTCGCCACGAACTACACCCTCACGTACGTCAGCGGCGTTCTCGCCATCGGCCAAAACCTCCTGACGATCTCGGCCGACGCCAAGAGCAAGATCTACGGCGCGGCGCTGCCCACGTTTACCGCGACCTACACGGGCCTGCTTAACGGCGACACATCGGGCGTCGTCACCGGCCTGCAGTTCAGCACGACCGCGACCGTCAGTTCCAATGTCGGAGCCTACACCGTCACCCCGTTCGGTGGCAGCGCGACCAGCTACACGCTCGCCTACGTGCCCGGGCTCCTGACCATCAACCCCGCCGCACTCACCATCGCCTCCAACAGTGCGTCGCGCATCTATGGCGCGAGCAACCCCGTCTTTAGTGCGAGCTTTGCCGGTCTCGTGAACGGAGACACCCCCGCGGTCGTCAGCAATCTGCAACTGAACACCTCCGCCACGACCGCATCCAACGTTGGAGCCTACGGGATCACCCCCTCGGGTGCCACGGCCACCAACTATACCTTGTCCTTCGTGCCCGGCACCCTGGCGATCAACCCGGCGACGCTGACCTACGTCGCCACGCCGGCGAGCCGGTTCGTCGGCGCGGCCGACCCCGCTTTCAGTGGCACGGTGACCGGCTTCGTGGCCGGCGAGACGTTGGCCACGGCGACCACGGGCGCGCGGGTCTTCGCGACCACCGCCGTCACGGCAAGTCCGGCCGGCCTGTATCCGATCAATGGTTCCGGCCTGCTCGCGAACCACGGCAACTATCTCTTCGTGCAGGCTCCGGGCAACGCCACCGCCTTCACCATCGGGACGCAGGCGGCGCTGGTCATCACCGCGGACAACCAGGCCAAGCTCTACGGCGCCGCGCTGCCCGCCTTCACCGCGACGTACGCCGGCTTCATCAACGGCGACACCGCCGCGAGCGTCACCGGTCTGCAGTTCAGCACGACCGCGACGATCGGCAGCAACGTCGGCACCTTCGCCATCACGCCCTTCGGCGCGACCGCGCCTTCCTCCTATCTCGTCGGCTACGTACCCGGCACCCTGACGATCAATCCGGCGGCGCTCCTGCTCACCACCGGCAACGCCTCCCGGCTCTACGGCGCCGCGAATCCCACGTTCACCGGCGCGTTCAGTGGTTTCGTCAATGGCGACACTCCCACCGTCGTGACCGGCCTGCAGTTCAGTACGTCCGCCACGTCCGCTTCCGGTGTCGGCGGCTACGCCATCACCTCCTTCGGGGCCGCGGCGCAAAACTATGCGCCGACGTTCGTGCCCGGCACGCTCACGATCGAGCGCGCGGCGCTCACGCTGACCGCCGCGGACGCCGCGCGCGAATTCGGCGCGGCCAATCCTGCATTCGCCGGCATCTTCCGCGGGTTCGTCAACGGTGACACGGCCGCAGTCGTGAGCGGGCTTGCCTTCGCCACCCCGGCGACCGCGACGAGCGCGGCCGGCGATTATCTGATCACGCCTCTCGGCGGGACCGCGGCGAACTACTTGCTCGCGTTCGTCTCTGGCACGCTGCACGTCATGGCACCCACCGTGCCGGTTGGCCCGAGACCGCTGCCCCTGCCAGCCGTCAGCCAATGGCTCGCCGGCGTGCTGAGCGACATCACTGGCTGGCCCGTTTTCCAGGACAACACCGCCGTGACTCGCGGCGCCACGGTGGGCGGCGCCAGCGCGGCCGGCGAGCCCAACACGGGCGGCTTCGAAATCGTCTCCTCCTTCTCCGGCCGCACCGACCCCGCCGAGATCATCAGCGGCGGAACCGGCTTCAGCTCGGCCCAGATCAACGATCCCGGTCTGTTCCGGGAATCAAGCGTGAACATGGGCGGGTTCAATGTCGTTTATCGCGAGACGATCGCCGAACTGAGCCAACCGGCCGGGAACGACACCGCCCGCGGCTCGAGTTATCGCGATTTCTCCGAGGCGGATAATGCGCAGGCAAAACTCGTTCGCGCCAAGGCCGGAAACAAGTCCGCAGTTCCGACGGCTCAGGGCAACCCGGGAGGCATACTATGAACCGTCGTCCCCTCTTGCGTCGTCGGCCGGCTTTTCTTTCCGCCGTGATCGGGGCGGTGCGGCCCGCGGTCGCCGCGCTGGCGACGCTCGGCTGGGCCGCGCCAGGCCGAGCCCAAACCTACGAGCAGGTGGCGCCGAAAACGCCGGCCGTGGCGGCGGTGCCGGCCCTGCCCGAACCGCCCGGGGCCGACGCTCCCGCGACGGCGGCCGATGACCGCGTGCTCGTGCCGGTGCTGCGCGGCCTGGAGTTTGTGGCCAATCCGGACGCGGGGCGGCGCGACCCCGTGGCGGTGGAGGGATTGCGGATCACCGGTATCGCCCTGCTGGAGACGGCGGAGTTCCGCGCGCTCGCCACGCCGTATCTCGGCCGGCCACTCACGCTGCGGGCGCTCAACCGGCTCACGCGCGACGTGGTGATCTATTTTCGCCGGCATGGCCGGCCCGTGGTCGATGTGCTGGTGCCGGAGCAGAACGTTTCCACGGGCACGGTGCAGATCCTCGTGGTCGAGGGGCGGCTCGGCCGCGTGCGGGTCGAAGGCAATAAATGGTTTACCGCCGGGCAGATCTCCTCCGCCATCCGCGCCCGCCCCGGCGAGGTCATCGCGGGCGGTCCGCTGCTCGCAGATATCGCGTGGATCAATGGGAATCCTTTCCGGCAGGTCGATCTCGTTTTCACCCGCGGGAGCAAGCCGGGCGAAACCGACGTCGTCCTGCGCACCTACGATCTTCGTCCGCTGCGCCTCTACACCGGCTACGAGGATTCCGGCAACGCCCTCACCGGCTTCGATCGCGTGCTGCTCGGCGTCAACTGGGGCAACGCTTTCGACCGCAACGAGCAGTTGAATTATCAGCTCACCGCCAGCCCGGACCTGGAAAAACTGGTGGCCCACTCCGGCAGCTACATCGTCCCCCTGGCCGCCTGGCGTCACACGCTCACCGTCTTTGGGAGCTACGCCGAAAGCCGGCCCGTGCTGGCCGGGGGGCTCTTTGCCCTCGACGGCCGCGCCTGGCAGGCCGGCGCGCGCTATCGCCTGCCGCTGGCCAGCGGGAGCACGGCCTCGACCCGGGCCCTCACGCTCGGCGTGGACGTCAAGCGCAGTAACAACAACCTTGCGTTCGGCGGCACCCGGATATTCGCGGCGGAAAACGATGTCATCCAGGGCAACGCCGTCTTCAGTGCGAGTCACCCCGACCTCCATGGCATGACTTCGGGCGAGTTCACCCTCGCTGTCAGTCCCGGCGGTCTCACGACCGGCAATCGCACCCGCGCCTACCAGGCGGCGCGGTCCTTCGCCCGGCCCGACTACGTTTACGCGCGGTTCGAACTCGAGCGCCGGACGAAGCTGCCGGCCGGTCTTTTCTGGATCACGCGCGGCACCGCCCAACTGGCCAGCGCCAATCTCCTCGGCAGTGAGCAACTCGGTCTCGGCGGCGCCAGCAGCCTGCGCGGCTATGAGGACCGCGAGGCCAACGGCGACGATGGGTTCACGCTCGTCAACGAAATTCACTTCCCGCCCTTCCCCGTGGTCGGGGCGATCGCCCGCGGTCGGACGAACGACCGGCTCGATCCCCTGGTCTTCCTCGACTATGGGGTCGTCGCCAGCCACCAACGGCTGCCGGGCGAGCCGCAGCGGTTGGAACTGGCGAGCGCGGGACTCGGTTTCCGCTACAACCTCCGGGGAAATTTCAACCTGCGGGCCGTCTACGGCTGGCAGCTCAAGCCGAGCGGCGTCTCCGATCTCCGCCGCCATCAGCGCGGGCACGTCAGCGCCGTCTTGTCGTTTTGAACGCGAAACTCCGGCCGGCGGAAAGTTGGCGCCGCCCCGCGTGCCTTCGCCCCCTCCGTCCTCCCTCTCACATGAACAAAAACCCGCTGCCGAAAGCTGTCATCCCCGATAACTCCATCGGAGCCAGCCCCCACTCAACGCAGACGCTCTTCACGGCCGAGGCCATCTCCAAGGGCGGCCGGTCCGGGAGCATTTCCAGTCCCGGAGGGTTGTTGCAGCTCACGCTCGGCAATCCCCTCCAGCCCGGGCTGGAAAAACGCGGCCCCAATCCGGAACTGCTGTTCGCCGCGGCTTATGCCGCGTGCTATCACGGCGCGCTCCTGAATGCGGCGAAGAAGTTTCCCGCCGCCGGACCTGATTCGACGGTCCGCGCCATCGTGAGTCTCAGCGAGGACGGGCAACACGGCTACCACCTCGGCGTCGCGCTGCATGCCAAAATTCCCGGAGTGAGCCCGGTCGATGCGCAAAGCATCATGACGGCGGCGCACCAGACTTGCCCCTATTCCAAGGCCCTGCGCGGCGACGCGGCCGTAACGTTGGTGGTCGATTAGCGATCCCGTCGCTCCGGCCAGCCATTCTCGCGCGATCGTTTACCGGCTGCCGTTCCCGGCCACCACGCGGCCGCGGATCTCCGGTTCCGGCTTGACCCGGGCGCGCCGCTGAGCGGGCGGCGACGGGAGCGGCAGGGAAACTCCGAGCGCCCCCGGCCACGGGCACTTGCGCCGCTCGAGCCCCGCGACCACACCCACGGGCGGAGCGTCCGGTCTTCGCGTGGAGGAGGCATTCCGCCCCTGTGCGGGAGATGTGGGATAAGCGCCGGGTTACACCCCATACCCGTTTCCTCGTTTTCGGATATCGTAGGCCGTGCTCCCAGCCATCAACCGGCTCTTCGGTCAGGGAATCACTGCGACCGGGGGCAAAACTCGTCTCATCCGGAAAACCCATGTTACTATGAAAAACCACCGCTCCACCGTGTTCTCAATCTCCCTGCTCGCCACCGGCCTCGCTTGCGGCGCCGCCCTGGCGGGCTGCTCCAAGGGCGACCGCCAGGAAGTCAGCGCCACCGTCAAGGACTCCTACGCGGACTCCAAGGCCGCCATGGCCAAGGCGTGGGCCGAAATAAAGGACCACACCTGGGAAAAACGCAGCGATTTCACCGCCGGGGTCAAAGCCGTGACCTCGAAACTGGACGCGGATGTCAGCCAGCTTCGGGCCGACTATTCCGAGGCGAAGGCGAGCGCGAGCCGCAAAGCGGCCATGGCGGAACTCAAAGACGCCGAGGCCGACTACAAGGAGAAGTTGAGCGCCGTGGGGGACGCGACCGCCGCCACGTGGGACAGTGCAAAGAAGAACGTGACCCTCGCGTGGGATCGTCTCCAGGCGTCTTACTACAAAGCCCGCGCCGACTAAGCCGTCTCCCTTCCATCGGCCACTCCCTTTCGCCCCGCCGGCGACATCCTGCCCGGTGTAGCCGGACAAGGCAGTGTCAAAGTTGTTCTCTTGCCTCGTAGTCGTTCTCTTTCCTCTTTCTCTTCATCTTTCTCTCCATCGGAGACACCCTGACGAAAGAGAACGATAAAGAGGAACGAGAAAGATTGGCCGATCGACTTTGACGGCGCCCGGGTAGCCGTGCCCGGTGCAGGGGCGCGACTCGCGCGTACGCCCCGTGCAGGCAGCGATCCGCCGTTTTCCTCCCTCCAATGCCGGAAAGGGCGCATCTCCAGGTTGGCGGTGATGCCTCTGGGAGTAGCGCCGCGTCTCTGACCGGCGGGCGCCACTCGAAGACATGCGCTACCGGGGGCCCGGAGCACAAAGTCACCGCCCAAACACAGCTGCGTCCCGTCGGCAAGAGCCGGGCGGGCCGACGTTGACATCTGCCCGCCGCAAATTGTCGTAAGGCCCTGCCATTTGAAATCCACCTTTAGGCCAGCGCTCACCGCGTCCCCTCTCGTACCTCAACCTCCGTGCGAACGTGTCGCAGCGATGATGACTCATGGAACCGTCGGCCCCGCGACCTCGTCCTCATGATCTCGACGGCCACCACTCCCTTCCTTATCCGCTTTGGCGACCACGCGGCGGGCGATACCTCGCCGGCCGCCTTGCGCCTTCCTCTGCCGGTGCTCGGCGCGGCGCACGCGGAAAGTCTTTTTCCGCCCGGACAGTCGGTCGGAACCGGCGGAGCCTTTGCGCTGCACCAGACGGGCGACTGGCTGCTCGGTTGCGCTTTCCTGCCCGTCGGCCGTTCCGGCATGGAAGCCGTGGCGCGCGCGCTTTACCAGGATCTCCTCGAGGCGGTGCGGGGCCGGCACCTGTGCCGGCTCTGGAACTACGTCCCGCACATCAATGCGCACGTCGACGGCCAGGAAAATTATCGTGCGTTCTGCCGGGGGCGGGCCCTCGCGTTCGAGGCGGAATATGGTGTCGGCCAGTTCGCCCGGTTGTGTGCCGCCTCCGCAGTCGGCACGCCCGAAGCGTGCCTCTCGGTCGTCTTCGCCGCCGCCGCGGATGCGCCCCGCCACTACGAGAATCCCGCGCAAACGGCGGCCTACCGGTATCCCGCGGAGCACGGCCCGTACGCGCCCAGTTTCGCCCGCGCCACTGTGTCCGCGGACGGCCGGATGGCCTTCGTGTCGGGCACCTCGGCCATCACCGGGCACGCTTCCATCGGTCGCGGCGACACCGCCGCCCAGGTGGCCTGTACGCTCGACAACCTCACGCTCATCTCGCGCGCCGCGGGACTCGGCCCTGACCTCGGAGCAGGAATCGGCCACGCACGGCATTTCAAGCTGTACCTCCGCCACGCCGCCGATTTTCCCGTGGTGGCCGCCCGGCTCCAGGACGCGCTGCTGCGACCCGGGGACCAGATCATCTGGCTGCAGGCCGACATCTGTCGGGCGGAGTTGAACGTCGAGATCGAAGCGACCCTGGTGGCGGCTTGAACTTGAATTACGTTTTATCCCAACATCCGTTCGCATTTGGACTTTCCCTCGGCGACGCCTGGGTAGGGCGGCGAGTCCCTTCGGCGCCGTAGGATCGTGATGAAACCCGGTCCGTGACCTCGGCGCGGAGCGGAGTCCGCGCCCTACCACTTCAGCAGGGCGCGGAGCGCCCGCGTATCGGTCTTGCCCCGCGCGGTCATCGGAAATTCGGGCAGCACCGCCCATTTCCGGGGGATTTTCCAGGGCGCGGTGTCGGCGAGCAGGGCCGTGCGCAGTTCCGCGACCGGCCGGGTGGTGGCCAGCACCGCGCCGAGCACAGCGTCGCCGCCCGCACTCGCCGTGACCCAGGCCTCGCGCACTCCCGGCAGCCGGTGAAGCCGTGCCGTGATCTCCGCGAGATTCACGCGCCGGCCGGCAATCTTCACGGTGGCCCCTCGCCGACCCAGGAGCGTGAGTTCGCCGCGCGCATCGAGCGTGGCCCGATCCGGCGGCGTCCAGCCGCCGCACCGGCCCACCCGGCGGCGATTGCCCTGCGTAAACACGGCCGCACTGCTGATGGCGAGGCGTTGCCCGCGCGACGCTGTCACCCGCACCCCGCGCAACGGACGTCCCACGCCACCGGCGAGGGTCGCCGCGCCGGTGCGGTCAAAGGAGATTCCGCCCGTCTCGCTCGATCCGTAGAAGTTGTGCAGCCGACGGCCAAAGCGCGCCGCAAAATCGCGGGCCACTTCCGGCGGCAGCGGCGCACCCGCGGAGATCGCGAGGCGCAGGCTGGCCAGCGCCGTCGGGTCAAGGCTGGAGGCGGCCAGCGCGCGCAGGATCGCCGGGACCCCGGGAAACACCGTCGGCCGCCAGCGGGCAAAATCCGCTGCGATCGCGTGCGGCAACGGCGCATGGCCGCACACCAGGGGCACGCCCTGCGCGACCAGGGGCACCGTCAAATTGCCCAAGCCGTAGGAATGGCCGAGCGGGATGAGCGCATAATTTACGTCGCGGGGGCCGATCCCCATGGTCGCCGTGACCTGCCGCGCGTCGGCGAGCAATTGCGGCGCGGTGAACACGAGCGGGCGCGCCCGGCCGGTCGTGCCCGACGACAGCTTGATGAGGGTTACGGTGCGGTCGCGAAACCGCCGCGCGCCCGGGAGCGGCACCAGGCGGGCGCCGTCCCACCAAAAACCGGCGCGCAATTCCCCGGCCAGCCGGCGTTGGGCGGCGGGTGGTTCTCCGGCGTCGAGGGGCACGGCTACCGCGCCGGCGCGCAACAGCGCGAGAAAAATTTCCAGCCAGCCGATCCCGTTGGGCTCCGCAAAGACCACCGCGCGGCCGCGCAACGTCCGCGGATCGCCCGGACCGTGGGTGGCAAGCCAGGCGGTGGCGCGGGCGTCGAGTTCGCCAAACGTGCAGGTGCGTCCGTCGCTGGCCCCGGCGACCGCCTGGTCGTGGCGCCGGCGGTGCAGCGTTTTTTCCCAGGCCTGCAGCAAGGTGTGACTCATGATTTGCGAACGATGGAGGCGAAGTGTTCGAACTCGAGCACGAGCAGCGCGGCGATCACCATCAGGGCGACGGTCGAGCCCAGCGCGCGCACGACGGGGATGCTGCTGAGCGTGAGCACCCCGAACGAGGCGGCCGTCGTGAGCGCCGACAAGCGCACCGACACCGGCGGCGGTTCGCGCCGGTAGGCGGACGTGACCGAAAAGATCGAGTAATTGTGCGTGAGGCAAACCCCCAGAAACGCCCCCAGCAGGTGAAACAGATTGAGTGGCTGCCCGAGCCAGCCGAAGAGCCCGAAAACGCCGGCGCACGCCCCGCAGGGAATCGCGAAAATGCGCACGCCGTCGCGCAGCCCGTAGGTGAGCAGCACCCCCGCGCCCACGATCGCGAAGCCGATCAAACTCAGGTGCAGGGCGGACACGCGATAGCGCGAGAAGATCTCGTTGAGCGACTGCAACTGGCCCGCGCTGTTGGTGTGCAACCCGGTGGGCGGCGTCGCGGTGGGCGCCTCGCTCACGATCGTGACGAACCAGGTCAGGGGGTGCCCGAGGTGCAGCAGCAGCGCCAGCGGGCCGCCGAGCCCGGCATGCAGCGCGCGCACCGCCCGATCGAGATCGGCGGCGCCCGCCTGCGCCGCGTGGCGCGCATACGCCTCGAAGAAGGGCGCGAACGCGTCGGTGTCGAAGCCGGCGGCGGCCAGGGCGGCGCGGAGCCGTTCCGCGAAGCCGGTTTCTTCGCGCACAAAGCGCACTGCGCGCGCGTGCTCCCCGGCCGTGGGCACGACGGTGCCGAGGCTGGCGGACTGCGTGCGCGGGCCCCCCGCCGCGCGCAGCCACGCCTCGAATTTCTCCAGCGCGGCGCGCGCTTCCACCACCGAGGCGCCGTGCGTGAGATAGAGCGTGCGCCCGCCGCGGTCTTCGCGGTCCCCGAAGAGCGCACGGATGCGCGCGTCCTCGCGCTTGAGGGCGGTCGAGGGAATATCCAGTTCGCGAATGTCGTCGCGCCACGTCAGCAGGAGCAGGCCGGGGAGCGTGGCGGCCCAAGCGACGACCAGCCCCTGGCGCAGCCCGCGGCGCAGTCCGGCCGGCAGCGTCCGGCCCCCGCGCCAGCGGCGACTCTCGAGAAACGCGTGGCGCACGGTCGAAAAATAGACGACCGCGCCGACGAGCGCACAGACGAGACCCGTGCCGACGAAGACGCCGAGCTGGCGGATGAGGGGCAATTCGGAACCGGTCAGCAGGGCAAAGCCGGCGACCGTCGTGAAGCAACTCGCGAGGAGGGGCTTGAGCAGACGCCGCACCTTTTCCCAGTAATCTTCAGCGGGAGTCGCGGGCGGCTGCATGTACAGGTAAAAGCCGTAGTCGACCGCCACGCCGGTGAGCAGTGAACCGATGACAAACACCAGGATGTGCACCCGCTCGAACGTAAGCGTGGTGGCCACCCAGGCGCCGAGCACCGCCAGGAGCACCACCGGCACGAGATGCAGGCTGCGGTGGGCCCCGCGGATGAAAACCAGCGCGACCGTGAGCACGGCGGCGAGCGAGAGTGCGTTGAGCCACGCGAACTCCCGTTCGATCCGGGCGCGGCTGGCGGCCGCAAAACGATTCACCCCGGTGTCGGCGACGACCAGGCCCGGCAGGTCGGCGCGCAGCGCCGCCGCCGCCTGCGCGATGGCGGCGAACACGGGTGCCTGGCCTTCCTCGCGCAGCGGCGGGGCCGCGATGCGCGCCCACACCAGCGCCGGAGGCGCGGTCGTGGACTGGGCGGCCGGTTCCAGGAGGGCGAGGCTGTCCTGCCCGCGCGCCAGCATGCCGGCCATGAGC
Organism: Opitutales bacterium; assembly: GCA_038249085.1. GTDB lineage: Bacteria > Verrucomicrobiota > Verrucomicrobiia > Opitutales > Opitutaceae > ER46. The sequence goes on along the minus strand of JBBRWR010000142.1, from coordinate 8,095 downwards.
AGCAACGGATCGGCGGGCAATACTTCCTGCAGGGAGACGGCCTCGGGCGCGGCGAGAAAGCGGCTGAGGGCGGCGGCGGTGTCGGCGGCCAGCCAGGCGGTGAAGCGGGCGGGCTCGCCCCCGGTGGCGGCGTAGGCCACCTCGCGTTCGCGCAGCCAGCGGGGGAAGAGCAGCGTGAAGCGTTGGGCAAAGAGTTCCCGGCCGAGCGCATCGCGCGCCGTGGTGTCCGCCAGCGACTGCGCCTGGGCGAACGCCGGCGAACGGGTGAGCGCCGCCGCGAATCGCCGGGCGGCCTCGGCCGGGGCGGGCGCGCCGCCAGCGAGCGTGAGCTCGAACAACATCACGCGCGCCTCCGCCTCGCCCGCGAGTTCGCGCACGAGGGCCAGCTCCGGGGCGCGCTCACCCGCCGGGAGCAGGTCGAGCACGTCGGTCGAAATCTTCTGCGCGAAGTCGAGTTGCGCCAGCCACGCGGCCCCCAGCAGTGCGGCGGCTCCGAGCAGGCCCCAGCCGATCCGTTGGCGGCGACGAAACGGGATCATCGGTCAGCGAAAATACCGGCTTTGATCCTCGGCCGTGAACGCCGTCGGGGGCAGGCGCGGTGGCCCGACGAGGATCTCGACGCGCTGCGTCGCCGAGCGGCGCATCTCGATGCGGCGCACGACGGCGGCTTCACCCGCCACCGCGATCGTGCCGAGCGTGCGGCGGAGCGACTCGTCGCGCGGCACCAGGGCGAGCGTCCAGGCGGCGCCTGTGCGCTCGCCGAAAATTTCAAACGTGCCGGCCAGCGCCCTGAGATCGAAGCGCAGCAGGTGGAGCAGGGCGGTGTTGACGGCAGTGGCCCGGGGATCGGAGGGCGGCGTGGAGTCGCGGCCGGCCGCGCGCAGGAGCAGGCCGCGTTCGTCGATGATGACGATCCGCTCATCCGGCTCCGTGTAGTGCAGGCTCAGGCCGCGCGCCGTGGAGACGCGGACTTCCCCTTTCAAGAGGGTGGGAAGCTTCTTGAAGGGAAACCAGCGGCGCTCCTCGAAACCGGCTTCGGCGTCGGGCCGTTGTTCCATTTGCGCGAGCAGGTCGCGCCACGCGGGGTCGCCGGCTTCGATCCGGTGGTCGGGCGTGAGCAGCGGATCGACTGCGGCCGCCCGGATCAAGGGCGGGAGCGTCAACGCAAGCAACAGGGCGAGACGGGCCAGGCGCGTCATGCTAACGCGCGCCCCCCGGGCGCAGCGACCCGGCCCTGGCGCCGGTTGCGCGCCAGCGGCGCCGCTGCCGCAGCAACGCGGGCCAGCGCCGGAACAACAGTTCACCGACCAGCCGCGTGTGCATCCAGATCAGCGTAAGATTGTCGCGGACGTAGTGAAAATGGGAAACGCCGCCTTCCGCGCGGCTGAAGTAGCGCACCGGCGCCGGCAGATTGACGGGGCGCACGCCCGCCCAGGCCAGCCGCACGGCGGCCTCGGTGTCGAAATCGTAGCGTCGCCCGCCGCGGCGCGGGCCCAGCGTGGAAAGCAGCGCCGGGATGGGATAGACGCGGAAGCCGAACAGCGGGTCGTCCACGCCTGCCCCCAACAGCTCGACCCGCACCATCCCGACGCTGAGCTTTCGGCCGTGCAAACGCACCGCAGGCACCTCGGGGCCGAAGACGGGCCGGCCGAGGATCATCGCGTCGGGCTGGGCGCGGGAGGCCGCCATGAAGCCGGCGAGATGGGCCGCGGAGTGCTGGCCGTCGGCGTCCATGACGAGCGCGTGGGTGAGGCCGCGCCCGTGCGCGAGTCGGATGCCGGCGAGCACTGCGGCGCCCTTGCCGGAGTTGCGGGGGAGCACGAGCACGGTGAGGCCCGGCTCGTGCTGCGCGAGGGCGTGGAGCGGTTGCTCGCTGCCGTCGGTGCTGCCGTCGACTACGACGAGCACGGGCTGCCAATGGCGCAGCACCTCGGTGACCACGCCGAGGAGGCGCGGGCCGGTGTTGTAAGTCGGCAACAGCACGACCTGCGTGGCGGACGCGGTCATGACGCGGGTTGCGGGTGGGCCGAGGCCGCGCCGGCCGCCGGCCAGCGATCCGCGGTGTCGGCCGCCGGTCCGCTGCGGAACCACGTATCGACCTGGGCGATGATGGCGCTGTTCTTTTCCCGGTCGGGCGGCGGCAGGCACGGGCCCAGCGACACGGTCACGTGGGCCGGCAGCCCCGGCAGTTTCCACCAGGCGCGGCCTTTGACGAGGAGGTTGGAGTCGCAGGCGATGCGCACGAGTTGGACCGGCGCATGGGCGCGGCGGGCGATGAGGACAAAACCGGGCTTGAGCGGGTTGAGCACGCCGGCGCGGGCGCGGGTGCCTTCCGGAAAAATGATCAGCGTGGCGCCGGCGGCCACGCGCTCCGCCGCCAACCGGACCAGGTCGTGGCCACCGTCGCTGCAGAGGTAGCCGGCGCGTCGGACGGCGGCGCCGAGGACGGGATTGCGGCGGACGGCGGGCTTGAAGATGCACAGGGCTTCCGGTACTCGGGCGAACAGGTAGAGGACATCCATGAGCCCGAGATGGTTCGCGACCAACACGAGCCCGCGGTCGCCGGACAGGCGGTCAAACCCCTCGAACCGGACGCGCACGAGCCGCGTGAAAGCGAGCCACCCGAGCCACAGGGCGCAGTGCCGGTGCACCAGGCGTTGACAGAAGTGCTCGACGCGCGGGGTCGCGGGCAGCCAGGCGAGCAGCAGGCAGCCCACGCTGAGCGCGAGGCCCAGCAACCCGAAAACGAAAAACGAGAGGTAGTAGGCCAACGGGTGAAAAACGGTGAGAAGGGCGTGCGTCATGCCAGGGGTCCAGGGCGACGGACAGCACCGGTGGCCGGCGGTTCGGGATTCAGGGGCACAAAGTTGAACCAAAAGAACGGATGTTGTCGAACCAACGCTTCCAACTGGGCCAGCACCGCCTGGAAATGTACCCGGGCCCGGCGGAGGTTTTCGTCGCGGCCCGCCGCCGCGTCGGGTGTGAAGACGGGCGAGGCCAGGACCAGCGTCTCGTCGGCCGCCCCCGGCACCCCGAGGCAGAAGACCACCGGCCGGTCGAAGAGCAGCGCCAGATGATAGATGGTGAACGGAAAGAGCCGCGCGCAGCCCAGAAAGTGAAAGGGCTCGATCTTCGCGCTGTAGCCGAGCCGGTCGCACTTCAGGGCGAGCGAGCCGCCCGCCGCGAGGGTGTCCTTGAGGGCGAAGAGCAGATTCGCGGGATCGTTGACCCAGATGAAAGAGACCCATTTCCCGAACAGGTGGCCGAGCAGCCGGGTGTCGTCGGAATTGCCGACGCGCAGCCGGATCATCGCGACGGGCCGGCTGCTGTCCCCCAGATAGTAGCCGAGCAGATCGGAATGACCGAAATGGAACGAGCCGAACAGCGCCGGCTGGCGCGACGCGATCAGCGCGGCAAAGTCGCCCCCCAGCGCCGGGTCGAGCCGGCAGTGGTGCGGTACTCCGCGGGCGATGCGGAGGGCCAGCATCAGGACATCCGCGGAGGTGAAGAAGTGCCGCCACACCTCGATGAGCCGGGCCGGCCGGCCGAGCACGACAGCCAGGAAGGCGCGGGAGTGGCGGCGCGGCCCGGGCAGGAGCGGCAGCGCGACCCACGTGCCGAGCATGAACGCGGGACGGAAAATCCAGCCCGGCCACGAGCGCTCCGCCCAGAGGAGAAAACCATAACCCCAACTCGGGCCGAGGTTGCGGGGGATGTCGGCCGGGGCGCTCACGACCAGACGAGCGTCCAGGCGCCGTTCGCACCCTGCCAGTGCAGGGACTGGCGCCCGGCGAGCACGTCGGTGAACTCGTCCAGGGCGGGACAGGTCGCGGCGGTTTCCGCACCCACCCCCGCCTCGAAGCTCACCCGCCCCATCGCCCCGGCGGGTTCGCGCGTCAGGGCGAGCGCAAAGGCGAACGCGCGATCGCTGGCCAGGTGGTGCTCCAGCATCCAGGTGCCGCGTTCCTCGCCACCGGTGAGGATGACGCGCGCCGCGGGCTCCATGAACACAGTGAGGAGGGCGTGCTCGACGAGCCGATGGCGGCCGCTCATGGGCCAGAAGCGTCCGAGCGGCTGCTGCCGCGCGATCAACGCCTGCTGCACCGCGCTGGGATGGATGGAGGTCTGAAAGAGCAGGGGGCTCGGCGTGGGAAAACTCGCGAGGTAATCCTCCAGGGCGCGCGTCTCGGCGAAGGTCGTGGCATAGACGAGCGCGTCCTCCGGCCCGAGCCCGAGGCCGTCGAGCGTGGCGCCGACCAGCAGGCCGAGGTGGGTCATCCGCCGCAACGCCGGGCGGGGAAATTTATCCCCCAGCCGCGCGCGCGCCGCGGCGGGATCTTCGCCGGCGACGGGACGTTCGACGCGCAGGTGGTGGATGAAACGATCAGTCATGCGTGAGCAGCAGGGCGGCGTGGGCGCCGCCGAAGGCGTTGCTGGCGAGGATGGCACCGTCGTAACCGGCGGCGGCGAACGGCGCGAGGGCCACGGTGTCGGTGAAACTTGGGGCCGCGCCCCCGACCGTGCCGGGGATGCGGCCGGCGCGCAGGCTGGCCAGGGCGACGGCGAGTTCGACGAGGCCGCAACTGCCGAGGGTGTGGCCGAGACTGCCCTTCCACGAGACGAGCGGCGCCCCGGGTACGGCGCGCGCCAACGCCTCGGCCTCGAGCCGGCCCGCGTCGAGGGTGCCGGTGCCGTGGCCTTTCACCCAGACGCGGCGCCCGCGCGCCGCGGTGGCAATCGCCGTCGCGGCCGCGGCAAACCCCGCGCCATCCGGCCGGTTGCCGGTGAAGTGGTACATTTCATTGTGCAACGTGTGGCTGGCGAGGCGGTACGGCGTCGCGTCGCGCGTGAGCACGGCGAAGGCCGCGCCGTCACCGAGGCCGATCGCGCCCGTCTCGCGCGCCGCGTAGGGGGCGGGCAGCGTGGCGTTGAGAATCTTCAGGCTGTGAAAACCGCCGGCGACAAACGGACTCACGAAGTCGAACGAGAGCGCCAGCACGCGGTCGGCGAAGCCGGCGTGCAGCAGGCGGGCGGCGTGCGCGAGGCCCAGGTGCGCCGACACGCAGGCGAGCGAGAAAATCTGCACCTGTTCGCCCCACCCAAACTCGCGCCGCAGCATCTCCACGCAGGCGTGGGGCGGGCCGTGCAGCAGGTGACGGGGATCGCGGCCACGGGTGAAAGCATGCAGGCTGCCCACGCCGAAATTGCTGCTCGTGATCACCACCGGCCGGCGGGCCGAGCCCCAGTCGTCCGCCGGGATCGACGCGACCAGGCCGCGCAGGGCCGCCAGCCAGCGCGGCGGCAGGGTCTCATCCATCGGCCCGAGCAGCGCTAGCGGCACGAGGTCGCCGCCGTCGGCGCCGAGCACGGGCGAGAGCTGCAGCGCCCGCCGCCCCGCGAGTAGTCCGGCGGCCGTGGCGTCGGCATCGCCGAGCGGGGTGAGGCAGTCGCACGCCGCGATGCCCGCCGGAAAATGATCCGCCGCCGGATTCATGGCCCGCGTCGCTCAGGCGCCCGCGTCGGCGCCATGCGCACGAATGTAGGCGGCGAGTTCCGCGACGCTCGCGAGCGCGCGCTGCGACTCCTCGCTGCTGCCGATCTTGAGGCCGAACTCCTTCTCGAGGCGCACGACCAGCTCCAGCGCGTCGATCGAGTCGAGGCCGAAACGCGGCGAGCCGATGAGGGGTTCGTCGTCGGGGATGTCTTCCGGCCGCACGTCTTCGAGCCGGAGGGTTTCGACGATGAGAATTTTCAGGCGGGTGATGAGCGGATCGGGCATGCGGGTCAGGTACCGGGAGGTTTCACGGCGGTGTATTCACTGAAGAGGCCGAGGGAGGTGTCGCGTTTCACCTGCCCGAGGCCGGCGCCGGCCAGGGCGGCGAGCACGGCGGCGGGCGGTACGCAGGCCTCCATCGTCTCCCAGTAGTAGCGCATCATGTCGCGCGCGTCGCGGCTGCGGGTGAAGAGCTGGGTGAGGGCCGGGTAGATCCGGCCGAAATACAGGCGGAAAAAGAAACGGGCGACGTGTCCCGCCGGCTTGGTCACCTCCAGGATCAGCAGCTTGCCCTGCGGCTTCAGCACGCGCCGGAATTCGCCAAACGTGGTTTCCAGATCACTGACGTGCCGGAGCGCGTAGCCCATGGTCAGAAAGTCGAACGAGTTGTCGGGGAAAGGCATCGCCTCGGCCCGGCCGCGCACGAAGCGGGCGGCGAGTTTCGTGCGCGCCACGGCGAGCATGCCTTCGCTCGGGTCGAGGCAGGTGATATGCTCGGCGGTGCCGAGGATCTTCGCCGCCGCGACGGCCACCAAACCGGTGCCGCAAGCCACATCGAGCAAATGATGCCCCGGCTTCAGGCCGTGGCGCTGCTGCACCCAGCGCCGGTAGCCGGCGCCGCTGCGCAGAAAACCCCAGTCGACGACGGCGTCATAGTGTTTTGCCCCCTGGTCGAACAGCCGATCGACATACTCCGGCTTCGCCTCCGGCGTGGTGTAATGCTCGGGGAGCAGCGGGTGGGGAAGCACGAGGCGATTTTCTACGCGGCAGCGGATCGGAGGCGAGCGCAAATCGACCGCGGGTCGACCTACGGCGGATTTTTGCACGGTCGGTCGCGCGGTAGGAGCGGCTTTATGCCGCGATGGAAATCCGCCCGCGCTGAATCGCGGCATCAAGCCGCTCCTACAAGAGGAATCCGACGAGTCATTTTCGGGCCAGTTCGCCGTGCAAAAAATCCGCCGTGGGGCCGGCCTGACTTCAGCTCGCCCGGGTTGCGCCCGGGATGGCGCGGCCGCAGAGTGCGGGAAATGGCCGACTCCAGAATCAGGCGGGCGCGGCGGATGTTTCTCCTCCTCGGGGTGGCGGCCACCCTGGCGCTGGCCACCCAGCACGCCCACCTCGGGGAGTGGGCCGGACGCTGTGTCGGGTTCTTTCGCGCGGCGGGACCGCTACCTTTCTTCAGTGCGATGGCCTTGCTGCCGCTCGTGGGGTTCCCGCTTTCTCCGTTCACCGTGATCGCCGGTCCCGTGTTTGGTCCGACGATGGGCGTGGGCGCGGTCATCGCTTGTGTCATCGCGGCGGTGGCCGTCAATGTGACCCTCTCCTATGGGCTGGCCGCCCACGCCCTGCGCCCGCTGGTGGCACGGCTGGCCCGTTGGCTCGGTTATACCCTGCCGGAATTGCCGGCGGGCACCGCCTGGGAAATCACGCTGCTGGTGCGCATCATTCCGGGGCTGCCGTTCTTTTTGCAAAGCTACGTGCTCGGCCTCGCCCGCGTGCCGTTCGGGATCTACCTGCTCATCTCCATTCTCGTGCCCGCCCTCTATCTGGGAGGGGTCATTCTGGCCGGTGACGCCATGATGCGCGGAGACTGGCGCATGCTGACCCTCGCGGGCGTGCTGTGCGGGGCGGCGGGGGTCGCGATCCATCGCCTGCGCAAACGCCTGACGGCGCGGTCGCGCGGCGCTTGACCCGAAGGGCGCGGAGTTAAGCCCGCCCATTGACCCGATTCGGTGTGGCCCCCGATTGATTGAGAGAAACGAACCTCTGCCCGAGGCGCCATGCGGGTCTGAGTCCAAACCCTTGGCACAGGAGGCCAAGCCGAGGAGAAACCGAGAACGAGCGCGCTTTTCCCGGTCCTCGATCGATCCGGTGATTGCCCAGTGATCTTGGGCGACGGGATAGCGGATTGGTTGGGTCTTCTCGGCTCGACCTCGGTTTGACCTCCTGTGCAACTCCGGGGATTGGGACCAGACGATTTTTACAGGAGGTCGAGCCGAGGACAAACCGAGGACGGAGCTGTCACGACCCCGGGTTGGTTTTGCGGAAAGCTGCGGGTTGTTTGTGCACGCGCTCAGACTGACTTAATCACAAGGTGAAGCTTCAATCCCCCCTCGGCTCGGCCTCGGTTTGTTCTCCTGTGCAACTCCGGGGATCGGGACCAGACGATTGGCACAGGAGGTCGAGCCGAGGACAAACCGAGGACGGATCTGTCACGACCCCGGGTTGGGTTGGTGAAAATCGTCGGGTGGTTACCGCACGCGCCCGGTCAGATCCAACTACAAGGTGAAGCTCCAACCCCCTCGGCTCGACCTCGGTTTG
>JBBRWR010000141.1:0-18910 GCA_038249085.1 Opitutales bacterium | reverse complement strand
GCAGCATGAATCCACCGCATGAATTATATGAGCCTATTCGCGAGAAATTGGCTACCGAAAGCACGCTTCAGATAGAGGTGCAGATGTATCGGAGTCTGGATGAGTTGGCGGCTGAAATAGCCAAAAAGAAGGCTAACCCTGAGAGTTGAGTTGTCGCGCAGCCGACAACTCGACTCCTGAACCAGCCGCTACGGCCAACGCCGGGATCTGTCACGCCGCGGGCGATCTTATGAATAACCGCAAGGCAAGAATGTGGTTGTTGGGTGATGTTTACTCCGCACTTTGCGAGATTCGGGTGGAGGAAGCGAAGCGCCGTCATACGAGATTTCCAGCCGTTGATGGCGCGCCGATGAGCAGGCCCATACTATTGAGCAAAGGATTTTCATGTAGCGGTGAGACCGTCCCGTTTCGGAGAATGGCCAACAAGTCGCCACCCACGGTTGCGCCGGCGGGGCCCGCATCGCGGCCGTCGGCGGCCGTCGGCGGCCGAATAGTCCTACATGCCGCTGGGACGGGCGATCCAGCGGGCAAACTCCGCGAAGATCTTCGTACCGGTGAGTCTTGAAGTCGGGCCGGAGTTCGTCCTCCCTGCTCCCTGATGAAAAGAACGTGCCTGACGATGGGATTGATTCTTGGTCTGGTTGGCGGGCGTGGGCTCGCGGCCACCGCGGGCGCCTCCGGCGCGGGTGCGTCGGCGCAGCCGGGAGCGTTGGCCGGCAAGGTGGTCGAGACCATGAATGCCGCCAGCTACACCTATGTGCTGCTCGCCACGGGCGCCGCGAAGACGTGGGTGGCGGCGCCGCAGTTTGCCGTCAAGGTCGGCGACACGGTGGCGGCCGGCGAAGCGATGCCGATGCAAAACTACCGCAGCAAGACGCTGAATCGCACGTTCGAGGTCGTTTATTTCAGCGGCGCCGTGACGGTGAATGGCAAGAGCCCGGGGGCGGCGGGCGCGGCCGCGGAATTGCCGCAAGGTCATCCGGCCATCGGCGGGGCGGGCGCCCCGGCGGCTCCCGATCTTTCCGGGATCATCCGGGCGCCCAACGGCCAGACCGTGGCGGAAATCCATGCGGGCAAGGCGAGCCTGGCCGGAAAGGCGATCGGGGTGCGGGGCCGGGTGGTGAAGTTCAACGCGATGATTCTCGGCAAGAATTGGTTTCACCTCCGCGACGGTTCCGGAGCGGAGGGAACCAATGACCTGACCGTGACCACGGCGGCCCAGGTCAAGGTCGGCGACCTGGTGCTGGTCACCGGGAAGCTCGCCACGGACCGTGACTTCGGATCCGGCTACAAGTACGGCGTGATCGTCGAAGACGCGGCCGTGGTCGTGGAATAGGCTGAAGCCGTCTCGCCGATGGTCTCAGTTGCGGCTCCCGGGAGCCTGGTCCGATCAGGATTGGGCGCATCTCCGAGTTGACGGTGGCGTTGAGCTCGGTCCTTCCCGTAGCGCCAGTCTCCGACTGACGCCCGCCGGTCAGAGACGCGGCGCTACTCCCAGAGGCTCCACGGCCACCCGACAGATGCACCCATCAGGATCGGCCTCCCGGGATAAAGCTCGTCAGCCGGCACCGCCGTTGGCAACTCAAGGCGTGTCTTTGCTCTCTCTTTTTCCGTCCTCCGGTGGTGCGCGTCGTGCGGTTGCGGGTGGGCGGCCCGGGGCGGCTCTCCTGCTGGCGGGCCTCGTGCTGCTCGGGTTCGCCGGTTGCGCGACGGGCGACATCGCGATGCTCGCCACGATCGTCGGCGGCGAGAAGATCCGCGTGCCCTTTGGCCGTGGCGGACCGGAACTGACCAACGAGGACGGTGTGCAGATCAACCTCGCGAGCTACACGCTCAACGCGGAGAAAAAGATTCTCTACGTCTTCGAATGCACCGACCGCCGCAGCCGGGCGCTGCGCCGCGTGCTGGTCGAAGATGTGTCGGACACCGCCGCCCTGACCCTGGTCGACGACGCGGCGCCGCAACTCGCGGCCACCGGCCGGTGGCACGGCGAGACCCCGCCGCTCGAATCGGGCGATCCCCGCCTGGGCTGGCTGGTGACCATCTCGAACAGCCTGCGGGTGTTCCGCTTCACGCTTACGTGGGCCGACGGCAAGACGTTGGTGCTCCATCAAGGAGCGTTTTATCCGGCGGGGCTAAAGGCGGCGACGCGCCAGGCCTTGGGCCAGAATTATTGAGGCCGCGGGTGGGGCAGGCTACTCGCGTCCCTGGGGTGGAATGGGCTGATGGCTGGAGGGCCGCGGCGGCGTCGAAAAGGGACCATGTTGTTCCCGGAACTCGCGCGGCGGGAGCCCGACGTGCCGGCGGAAGAGCTTGGAGAAATGATAGGGATCCGTCTGGCCGACGGTCTTGCCCACCTCGGAGATGGGGAGGGTCGTGCTGAGCAGGAGTTCGCGCGCCTCCTTCAGTTGCCGGCCCACGATGTATTCTTTGGCGGATACGCCGAGGTGCTGGCGGAACAGCTTCAGCACATGCGAACGGCTGCGGCCGATCATGGCGGACAAGTCCTTCACGCTGGGCGAGAGCTGGAAGCCGCGATCGACATGGACCAGGAGGCGGCGCAATTCCTCGGGGCGGCTCGTCACGGGCACCAAGGCGGCAGCGGACGTCCGCAGGACCTCCCGGACCAGGAGCATGCCCAACGCGCGCGCCTCCGCCTCCTCCCGCCGCGACTCCAGGTACCAGCGGATGGTATAGTCCATCAAGTGGCCCAGTCGTTCCTCCGCGAGGGCGTGCAGGCGGACCACCCTCAGTCCCAGGGGCCAGGCGGCATCCGCGCGATCGGGGGAATCGAATTCCGGTTCGTCGGCTTCGTGGGGAACATTGGGGACCCAGGGCGCGCCGGGCCGGTACCACGGCACGAGGTGCACATGCGCGGTGTACATCGGCTCCCGCGCCGACGGCCGGTAGGTGATGCAGCGATTCCACGGCAGCACATAGAGGTCATGCGGCTCGAGCGGGTAGTTCACCCCGTCGACGACGAACTCTCCGCGTCCGCTTTTGCACCAAAAGAGTGCCCGGCTCTGCACGCAGGCATTGGTGAATTGCTGCTGCGCGGCGAATTGGAACAAACCCGCCCGGCAAACGGCGGGAGCCTCGCGGCTGCGCGGAGGGGTCGGCTGGCCGGCCGGCGGGGGGATGGGTCGGGAACGGGCCACAGGATGCAAAACAACAAGAGATTCCCCACTTGTCCATTGTTACCGTGCCGGGTGGATGCTACGCTCGGGTTCTGTCATAACCACCCCGTTGTCCCTCAACCCCGACCGGTCTCTCTCATCGTCCGGTCAACTCGATTCGTAGCAATTGTCCCCCGGTTGCCTCCCACCGAACCCACCCCATGATCATCCCAACCCCACGTCGACTCGTTTTTCTCACCGCGTTTTTTCCGGCCTTGGCCGCCGCGCAGGTCACGGCTCCCGGCTCCGCGCCCACCCTCGGCAACGCCGATCCGGTGGTCCTCTCTCCTTTTGTCGTCGATTCGACCAGCGACGAGGGCTACCGCGCGACGTCGACCCTGGCCGGCAGTCGCCTCCGAACCGAACTCAAGGACGTGGCCGCGTCGGTCACGGTGCTGACGAACGAATTTCTGGATGATCTCGGGGCCACCGACCTCTCCTCGGCTCTGGCGTTTGTCGCTGGCGCCGAAAACGACCTGACGAGCGACCCCACCACCACCAACAGCCTTAATCAGGGCTATGTGGGGGGGGATTTCGGCGACACCAACACCCGATCGGGCGAGGTGCGGGTGCGCGGCCTGGGCCGCGCTTCCACGACCGCCAATTACATCCAGGTCCTGGGCTCCCCGGATCGCTACAACATCGATCGCAGCGAGTTTCTGCGCGGCGCGAATTCCATCCTGTTCGGTCTGGCCGAGCCGGCCGGCCTGATGAATTACTCGACCAAGGTGGCCAACCTGCAGCGCAATATTGTGAAGGTGGATACCAAGGTGGATAATTTCGGCTCCACCCGCGGCGTGCTCGACGTCAGCCGGGTCCTGCTGAAGGACCGCCTCGCGGTGCGCGGGGTGGGCCTGTACTCGGACCGCCGCTACGAGGTGAAAGATGCCTTTCAGCGGGACAAACGTTTCTTTGGCACCGTCACCTCCAAGCCGCTGAAGAACACGACCGTGCGGGCGTTTTATGAAAAGACCGACCTCCTGGGCCGCCGCCCCAACTACCGGACGGTGCAGGACAATGTCTCGGACTGGCTGGTCCTTTATAACCAATATGCCGGCGTCCTGACTCCAGCCCAATTGGCCGCGGCATTTTACTGGGATCCGTCCGTCGCCTCCCCTCCGGGCGGGGTTCCGGCCAATAGCGTGATCACCGCGGGTGGCCAGACCGTCGACCTCGGCGTGATTCGGCACACCATGGACGGAAAGGACAACGCGACCGCGTTGTTCTACGACAACCGCAATTGGAACACCCCGCTGCTCGGCGGTGCGACCCTGGTGGGCACCCGCACTGCCACGGGAGCCGCCGCCTCCCCCACGAACACCCGCACCTACTTCGCGCGCTCCGCAAGCCCGCGGGAAAACACGTCCGGATACATGGACCCGCAGGTCACCAACAAGGGCATCTTCCCATACAACGAGTACGAAATCGGATCGCTGCCCGGCAATTACCGCTGGGAACGGGGGGACAAGATCAACCTCTCGCTCGACCAGAAGGTCACTGACAACCTCTACCTGTCCGTCGCCTACCAAAAGGAAAAGCTCAAGCAGGAGCAGGGGTTCAGTCCGATTTCCCAGCAGCAGCAGATTTCGATCGACGTTAACACCAAGCTGCCGGATGGGCGGACCAACCCGAATTTTCTGCGCCCCTTCATCTACGGACGGTCCATCGGCAGCTACGACGACCTGCTCGCGGAAAATGTGGTGGTGCAGGCCAACTACGATTTCGACTTCAAGCAGCAGACCGATCGCCTCGGTTGGATGGGCTTTCACCGCCTGACGTCCCTCTATACCAAGGCCTCGCAGGAGCGCCAGGGCTACCGTTGGGACTTTCAGGTGCTGAACAACCGCATCCCCAATGTGCTGGATGTCCCGGAAAACAACGCCGCCCTGCATGTCTACCAGTATTGGTATATCGGCGACGCCGTGAAGCCGGGCGACACCTCGTTGCACCTGACCGGCCTGCCGAACGCGGTGACCGCGCTCGCCGGCCAGTCCTACGCCTACACTTACTACGATAACACCTCCCGGACCTGGAAGCGGTCGCCGGAGCCGCTGCAAGTCGGTCGTTCCCTCCTCCAAAACGGGCGCAACTTCACCGAGCAGAATAACGACGGGGTCGGCGCTTCCCTCCAGAGCTTCTTCTGGAACCGGCGGATCGTCACCCTCTTTGGCTACCGCAAGGACAAGGTGGAATCCTTCACCCACAGCCTGCCCACCGCCAACCCCCCCTACCTCGGCGAGACCCGCGCCGACTACCTCATCAACCAGGTGCCGGATTTCGCGGACTCGGTGGCGACTTCGACCCAGAGCATCGTCTTCCACGCCACCACGTGGCTGCGGATTTTCGCGAACCGTTCGGAGAACTTCGCGGCCACGGCGCCCCGCACCGACAATCTGTTCCGCCCGATCCCGCCGCAAAGCGGCAAGACCGAAGAGGTCGGCCTCGGTCTCACCCTGTTTGACGGCAAGCTCGTGTTGCGCGCCGCCGCCTACCAGTCGTCGCAAAATTACGCGACGAGCGGGGCCGCCGCCGGGACCGCCAACCTCCGGATCGAGGCCGTCGAAGATGCCCTCTATACCGCGCTGGAATCGGCCGGCCGCCTGTCCGAATGGTCCACCATCGGACCCGACGGGCAAAAGAGCACGAACCAGTACGACAAGCCCCTGAACATCTCCGCCAGCGAGGACTCCGTCTCGAAGGGCTGGGAAGCCGAGGCCGTCTACAATCCCACCCGGAACTGGCGCATCGCGGCGAGCCTGAGCAAGCTGGACAACCGGAGCTCTCACATCGGCCGGGAGTTGGGCGACTTCATCGCGGCGCGCGCGGATTTTTACCGTAAATTCTTCGCCGAGGGGTTGCGCCAGGACGGCACCAACAAAACCAATCCGACGGCCTCGACCCTGTTGAGCGATCGCTTTCGCGATACCGTGGCCATCAACTATGTCAGCAACATCGTCACCGAAGGCACCTCCAACCCGGGCGTCCCGGAATACATCGCGAGCTTCGTGACCAATTACCGTTTCGCGGCCGGGCGCTTGAAGGGGGTTTCCGTGGGGGGCAACCTCCGTTGGGAAAAGTCCAAGAGTATCGGATACCAGCAGACCAACACGACCTTTAATGTCGGCGGCTTGGACGGGGTGCCGGGATTCATCGCCGATCGCACCAAGCCCTACTTCGGGAAGTCGACCCTTTCCGGGGGCCTCATGACGAATTATTCGCGCAAGATCTTTCGCGACCGCCTCCGCTGGAGGGTCCAGCTCAACGCCCAGAATTGTTTCGGCGAACACGGGCTGCGGGTGATTCGCGCCAACCCCGACGGTTCGCCCATCTGGGGTGTGGCGCCGCCGCGCACCTACGAACTGTCGAATTCGTTCGAGTTTTGATCGAACTTCGGCGGCCCCCCATGCGCACCCTCCGCCCCTTTTCTCCCTCCGCCAACCAACACCAACATGATCTCATCTCCCGATATGGGTATGCTGAACAGTGCGTTGGCAGTGATTTTGGTATCGCGGCCGATCCGGGATTGATCGAGAGCGCGGCTGGGCGACTGCACTTGTCGGCTCCCTCCGGAAAAATCTTCAACTTCGCCGACTCCGATGGGAACACCGATGCGGACACCAACCTCCTCCTCCTGTGGTTCGCGGCGAAAACCGGCGACGGACTTTTCTTCAACCGGACATTTTTAAAAAACCCGAATGGTGGCACGGGGCGCTTGACGGGAGTGGCCTTGCTCTGGCTGGCCGCTCAAAAACCTCCCGGGCGGACGACGGAACTTCCCCTGGCTTGGTCGCGGAACGGCACCAGCCCCGTAGCGGTCTTCCATGGAGCGAAGGGCGACGCCGTAAAATTTTATTTGGGCATCAAGGGTGGCTCCGCGCGGACGACTCATGTGCATCTGGACGCGGGCAGTTTTATCTTTGAACTGAACGGGGTGCGTTGGTCGATCGATATGGGCTACCAGGATAATGGGGCGCTCGATCGGGCCGGGCTCGACATATACACCTTCGACCAAGCCTCCGTTCGCTGGTCGCTTCTGAGCAAAAACAATCTCGGGCATAGCACCATCACCGCCAACGGAGCGCGCTTCGACGTGACCGGACATGCGGCCATCACGGACTTCAAGGATGGGGCCCAGCCGGAGGTCACCCTTGACCTCGCCAAGACTCTCGGCGGCAAGGTCGGCTCGCTCCAACGGCGCTTCGTCAAAGAGAGCGAACAGTCGATCCTGATTGAGGATCGGTTCACCACGAACGAGAAAACCGAATACCTGACTTGGCAGATGATGACCGTGGCAGACGTGACGCTCACCCTGCATGGCGCCATCCTCACGCAAGCCGGTCAGAAACTGAATCTCGAGATTCTTGCGCCTCAAGACCTGCCAGTCTCCGTCATTTCCTTGAATCCGCCGCCGCTTCAGCTGGACCTGCCGGTCAGGAATCTCAAGCGCCTCGAAATCACGATTCCCGCCTACACCGTCAAAGGACGGTCGGGCTTGCTCCAAGTCAGATTGTCTGGCCGCCGGTAACAGCCGGTCAGTTGCCACGATAGAATCAACCACTTCCACCCCGCTCCATCCATCCGAGCTCGTATATTTCCGATCAGCCGTAATCGCCATAAAATGGAAAAAATCTCTCGTATCGGTTTCCTGCCGGGGACGCTCGCTCTTTGGGTGGTAGGTAACCTGCGCGGCAAAGATCTCACCCGATTTCTCCTGATCGTGGCCGTGAGTCTCGCCGTGGCTGGGCCCGCGCGGGCGCGCGCAGAAGAAACCGCCAACGCAATCGTCCGCGACGAGCAGGGACGCCAGCTCATCCCGGGCGGATTCGTCGCGCTGGAAAGCGTCCGTTACACGCCGGACGACTACCGGCGGATGGTGCGCATGGGCGCAAATTTTCAGGTCATCCGCATGCCGCTGGGCGAAATCGGTGGCTGGTCAGGTGTCGCGGCAAAGCCCGATGCGCTCGCGCAATTCGACGCGATGGTTCGCATGGGCCGGGAGGCCGGCCTGCGCACGGTTTTTAAGCTGGTCGTCTACGGCATCCGCCCCTTCGGCAACGAGCAGTGGGATGAGCTTTGGCGCAACACCAACGGGCGCCAAGACGCGCTCGTGGCCGCGTGGGCGAAAATCTGGACGCGCTACAGAGACGAACCGTCGGTCTTCGGTTACGATCTGCTCAACGAGCCCCAACGTGGGCTCGACCTCGACTACGCCCGCACCCAACGGGAGCGACATTTGCCGCTGCTGCGCCGCCTAAGTGACGCGATGCACCAGATCAATCCCGGGAAATGGGCGCTCTATCAGCCGTTGCTGCGCAAGCCGGAAGACCAGTGGGCCCCCGGAAAGAATCCCGTCGTGGCCATCGAGGAGGCGTTCGGCCGGGAGCGCATCATCTACGCGCCGCATCTCTACCAAATGGACCTCGCCGTCATCAAACCGATGCTCGACGATTTTGAACAGCAGGCCGCGCTTGCGAAGGCGCCGCTTTGGCTCGGCGAGTGGGGCTCGCCGACGCGCTCGACGACCGATGGCAATCCCGCCGAGCAGGCGCGCTTCACCAAGGTCTACCAATTCACCGCCAACGAACTTGACACCCGCGGCATCGGCGCGATCAAAGCGTGGTTCTGCGGCACGCGTTCGACTATTCCCGTCAAAGGTTCGCCGAACTGGATGACGTGGGCGATTTTCTCGGACGACTCGCCCGCCGGCCGCGTCGAACGCACCTACATCACCGACGTGCTGGCGCGCCCGCGCCCGCTCGTCGTGGCCGGCCGCGTCGGGCGTTATGCCAATGATTTTGCCGCCCGCGTTCTTGAACTGACGCTCACTTCCGATCCCGCGCTGGGCGCCACGGAAATCTTTGTGCCGGCGGACCGCCACTACCCCCGCGGCTTTCGCGTCGAGATCGGCCCGGGTCTCACGCTGGCCCTCGATCCCGGCGCCGCGACGCTTCGCCCCGTGCGCGCCGCCACGGCCATCGATCGCGATCAGGCCGCGCAGGTGCGCTGGAACGACGGCACCCAGCATCTGCAAATCGAAAAGTGGATCGGGGCCCCGCAACGGCTGACCGTGAGAATCCTTCCTGAAACCTAACCCCGACCACCCTCCCAAGAGACTCCCGCGCCCTCGGCTTTCACCCCTCATGAAACACCCTCTTCGTCCCCTACTCGTCTGGTTCGCCGGCGTCGCGCTGCTCCTTCCGATCATGGCCCAAAATCCTGCTCCCACCGCCGGGCGCAAGGCCGCCAGCCGGGAACTTACCCGGTTGGAAAACCCCATCACAGCCGCCTATCTGCAGGAGCATCTGTCCAAAAATTCGCCGCGCTTGATTCTGACCCCGGCGATCGAAGCGGAAGTCCGCGTTAAGCTGAGATCCGATCCGCTGGTTCAGCGCTACTATCGCTATCTCCAAACCGAGGCCGCGGAACTCCTGAAGCAACCGCCGGCGCAGCACATCCTCGTCGGTTTCCGAATGCCGGTCGCCTTCAGCATGATGAAAACTCTGGGCATCCTCTCGATGGTTTATCGACTGGATCCGCGCCCGGAACTGCTCGCCCGGATCAACACCGAACTGCTCACGGTGTGCGATTTTCCCGACTGGAATCCCCCACATTTTCTGGACGTTTCGCAGATGTCATCGGGGGTGGCCCTCGCGCTCGACTGGACCGGCGAAGCCCTGCCGGCCGAAACCGTGAGACGGGCGAAAGCCGCGCTGATCGAAAAAGGAATTCGCCCGAGCTTCAATACGTCTGGCGTGCGCATGCAGTGGATCGGCGGCAACAACAACTGGAACTCGGTCTGCCACGGCGGCATGGTCGTCGCCGCGCTGGCGATCGCCGACGTCGATCCGGAGCTGGCGGCGAAGACGATTTCGCGCGCGCTGGAAATGCTGCCGCACTCGCTCAAGGAATATGCGCCCGACGGCGCGCATCCCGAGGGGCCGAGCTACTGGAGATTTGGCACGAGCTTTTCCGTCCTCGCGACGAATGTGTTGCAAACCGCCCTCGGGAGCGACTTCGGCCTCGCGGCCAGTCCGGGATTTCTGGAGAGCGCGAATTTCCGCCTGCAAGCCACCGCGCCCTCGGGCGACTGTTTCAACTTCGCTGACTCGGACACCCGGCCGGATGGCGAAAGTTCCGTCCTGCTCGCGTGGTTCGCAGCCCAGACTGGCGACAGCCTGTATCTCGATCGACCGTTCTTCGCACAGCCCACCCGCGCCGAACGGCTGGCGGGCCCGGGCCTGGTCTGGCTCAGTCAGTTCACCGAAAAAAAGAAAAGCGTGCTGCCGTTGGCATGGCGCGGTCGCGGCGCCAATCCGGTCGCGGTCTTTCGCGGAGCCAAAAGCGACACCGGCCAGCTCTACCTCGCAGCGAAAGGCGGCATGGCCCAGATCAGCCACGGCAACATGGATGCCGGCACGTTTATCTTCGAATTGGACGGCGTGCGCTGGGTCGTCGATCCGGGCAACCAGGACTACGAACCGCTCAACCGGATCGGATTTCCCCTTTCGGACTACACGCAGAATAGCCAGCGCTGGGGCCTGCTGACCAAGAGCAACCTCGGCCACAGCACCGTGGTCGTAAACGGCGCGCGATTCAACGTCACCGGACCCGCCCCGATCGTCGCTTTCCAGACGGGCGAAAAATCCGAGGCGACCATCGACCTGTCGGCGGCGCTCAACGGTCAGGTGAGCTCATGGCAGCGCCGCTTCGCGAAGGAAAGTAACCGCTCGATTTTGATCCAGGACCGGTTCGAAACCAACGCGCTCACCAAGGAGATCGTCTGGCAGTTGATTACCGTCGCCGCGGTCGCGCCGGAAAAGAACGGCGCGCTCCTCCGGCAGGAGGGCAGGGAACTGCGCCTCGCGGTGCTCACGCCGCCGGGCCTGCCCGTGACGGTGGTTTCGCTGGATCCGCCGCCGTCGAAACTCGACAAGACCATCAAGAACCTGAAGCGCGTGGAGATCCGGGTTCCCGCGTCTGTCTTCAAAAACGGGCAAGGCCTGCTGGAAGTCAGGCTGGCGGGGCAGTGATTCCGCCGGGCTACCCCATCAATCGACTCCGCCATTTTTGCATCGGAAAACTACCAACACATGACCAACCCATCGACAACCCAATGGACCCAAAACCGACCGCTTGCCGTGGTCGTCTCGCTCTTCATCGCAGCCAATGCGCTGACCGCTCAGACGGTTAAATCCGAAGCCATCCCCTCCGACCCCGTCCCGAAATCCACCGTCCCGGCCGCAGCCGGAGCCGGCTCGGCCGGGGAGATAATAGAACTGAGCCCCTTCACCGTGAACGCCGCTGAAGACACCGGCTGGCGGGCCCAGAATACCCTCGCGGGCAGCCGCATGAACTCGAGTCTCGCGGACACCCCCGGGGTGCTCGACGTGCTCACCAAGGAATTTCTCGATGACATGGGGGTCACGACTCTGGATCAGGCCCTGGCGTTCTCGGCAAATTTCGAGGACAACTCTGCTGGCGATCAAGGCGTCAATTCAGCCTACCCGGGTGCCAACCAGGGCATGAACTTCAACGTCCGCGGTCAAAGCGGCGTCCTGGCTCGAAATTTTTTGGCCACCAGCTTCCGCCCGGAATTCTACACCATTGAACGCATCGATAACAGCAGCGGTCCGAACGCCATCCTCTTCGGCATCGGGAGCGCCGGCGGCGTCGCCAACGTCAGTTCCAAACGCGCCAAGCTCTCCAAGTTCGAAACCTCGGTCGATTTTCGCACCGATAACTACCGCAGCCTCCGCGCGACCGTGGACACCAACCTCGTCATGATCCCCCAAAAGCTGGCCTTGCGCGTCAATGCGATCGCCAGCCGCGGCCAGGGTTTTCGCGAATACTCGGACAACGATCTCAGCGGCACCCAACTCGCCTTGAAATTCCGCCCGTTCGAACATACCGAGATCAACGTCGAGTATGAACTCGATCATTCGACCGGCCTCATCGTCGATCCCCGCACCACCGACGAGCGCATCACCACTTGGATTGCGAGCGGAGCAAAGACCGTCGTGGTGCCCACCAATTGGGATACGATCACCGCCGCCGCGCGCACTACGCTGCTCAATTCCTATACGTCTATGGGTATCGACAATTCGGGCACCGCGGACCTGCCGATCTATGTCGCGGGTAACCAGCCCTACATGATGAACGGCAAAAACGCCCTACGTTCCACCGGCACCAACCGACAACTTACCGACAACGCCCTGCTGCCTTACACGGTCAACGTCTCAGGTCCCGGTGGGCTGAAGGAAATCAACCGTCACCTGCTGGCGGTCAGTCTCGACCAAAAACTGGCCAAGAGCCTCTACGCGAATCTCTCGCTCAGCCGCGAAGGCGGCGATGCGGTCACCTACCAATCGTTTCGCGGCACCGGCGGCGGCGCCACGGCCCTCACCGCCGACCCGAATGCGACCCTCAACAACGCGAGTGCCCTCGCCAACCTGAGCGGCCGCACCTTCTCGACCAACAGCGCCGGCCAGATCATCAACCCGCACGCGGGCGAGTGGTATCTCGACGGCCGCTGGCGCCGACGCACCCAGGACAGTCACCGCGACTCCGTGCAGGCCTCCCTCGCGTGGGGGTTCGACGCCGGCAAGTGGCTCGGTTCTCACAACGTGGTGGCCAATGTTGCCTACTCGGAATACGGCACCCCATCCGCCAGCTATGACGAAATGTGGGTCAAGGCGCCGTTTAATAACAATGCCACTGCCGTGGCCAATGCCGTGATCCGGCGCTCGTATCTCGCGGGCGGAAACCTCGCCAACTTTACCAACGTTCCCTGGATGCAGACCCAGGGTCTTACCTGGCAACACCCCACCAAGGGAAATCTGACCAGCGGCTGGATCCTCAACGGACCGGCTCAGAATGACTATCGCGATCGTTCCGCCCTGGTCGCAGCCCAAAGCGCTTTTTTCAAACGCCGCCTCATCACGACCATCGGCTTCCGCAAAGACGAACAAAACTCCTACCAGTTCCTCCCGCACGTCATCAAGCCACCCGGGTATGAAACCTCCACGGGACTCTCGGTGATCGATGCGGACAGCGTGGTCGACAAAACGGTTCTGTCCGGCGCCACCAAAACCCTCGGCGCCGTTTTCCGCCTCACCAACTGGCTCTCGGTTTATGGCAACAAGAGCAATGCCATCAGTCCCATTGCCGCTTGGAAATTTGGACCGGACGGATTGCGCGGACCCAACCAGCAGGGCGAAGGCCTCGACGGGGGCCTCAAATTCAAGCTGTTCGAAGACAAGGTTTCCCTCGATCTCGGCTACTACCATACTTCCACGGTCGGTTCCTCGGGGCGCTTCAACCTATCGGTGAAAACTGACGGCACGGTTCCGTGGGCGTGGGACGCCATCTTCGAGACGCTCGACCACCCGGACGGCGGAGCTGCCCAGGTCCTCAACATCAAAGATCCCGCCGCCGTCAACGCCGTCACCGCCAAGTATGGTGCCATCCGGCCGATTTGGCTGTCGGATGCGGACATCGGTGACCGGGCCAGCAAAGGCTACGAAGCTCGTCTGTTGGCCAATCCCTTCAAGGGTCTGCGGCTGCGCGCCACCTTCTCGATCACCAACGTCGCGAAGGAAAATCAAATGAGTTATTCTCAGGAAGCCTTCCTCCAGCTGAAAAACTACCTGGCCGATTTGAAGAGCACTCGCCCGACGGTCGGCAGCCTGACCAACGTCGCCGGGAAAACCACCCTGACCATCGACCAGAATGTTGCCGCCATTGACCAGTATATTCAGGAGGCCATTGCGGCCGACAGCAGCGGCTACGACAGCGCCAAGTATCGGGCCAATTTCAATGCCTCCTATGATCTGCCCGGCCGCTTCAAAGGCTGGAGCACGGGCCTCGGTATGCGCTACCAGTCTGGCCGGGTGGTGGCCAATTATCAGATCGTCGATGCGGCCAAGCCCAACCTGATCCTCGATACGATCCCCGTCTTCGGAGGCAGCCAGACCAGTTGGAGCGCCCTGCTTCGCTATACGACTCGCAACCAGATCTTCGGCCGGAAAACCAAACTCTCCTTCCAGCTCAACGTCGAAAATCTCCTGAATGAAAACGGCGCTGAAATTCGTCGTTATTCCACCTACAAGATCGCCCCGGGCGCCGCCATTCCCCCGCTCGGCCCGCCCACCTACATCTGGGTCGTCAACCCGCGTAGCTGGAGCCTGAGCACCAGAATTGATTTCTGAGTCGCACCGATCAAGGCGTCGCCCGCACCGGATCATGCTCCTGTCGTTGGCCGGAACATTTTTTTGCGAAACCGACGACTCGCCATCGCTTCGTGCCGACTCCGTCCATCCCCACGCCGCCGCGCTGCGCCATGTAGTTGAATCAAATCACCGGCCGGCTTCGGCACAGCAGCGTCGGGGCTAGACCAAGCCGCGAGATCAGGTTTTCCACATTCCTCCGCTCGATCCCCCTGAATCGCCTCATCTCGAACCGCACGCCTTTCCATCCCGCCAACCACTGCACTCCTCACCCAACCATCCCGTCATCGCATCATGAAATCACCCAGCTACCGCCGGAACCGCCCCGCACGCCTCTCGCTCCTCCTCGTCCTCGTCGCCGCCTGCGGCCCGCTCGCCGCCCAAACCGTTTCCAGCCCCCCGTCGACCGTGGGCTCCACCGCGGTCCCTACCGACAACTCCGTCGTGCAACTCTCGCCATTCAACGTCACGTCGGACAAGGACACCGGCTACGTCGCGACCAACACCCTCGCGGGCAGCCGGCTCAATTCCAGCCTGAAGGAAACCCCCGGCGTCCTCGACGTGCTCACGAAGGATTTTCTCGACGACATCGGCGCCACCACCCTGGAAGAAGCGTTGGTTTTTTCCACCAACTTCGCGGTCGATAACGGCGATTTTGACAGCCAGGGCGTGATCAACACGATCTACCCGGGCGCCCAGATCAACGTCAACTTCCGGACCCGCGGCCTCAGTGGCACCATGGCCCGCAACTACCTGCAGACCGATTCCCGCCCGGGCTTCTACACCGTCGAGCGCATCGACAACTCCAGCGGCCCCAACGCCATTCTCTTCGGTCTGGGCAGCGCCGGCGGCGTGGTCAACGTCACGACCAAGCGCGGCCGGCTCAACCGCGACACCTTCGGCGGCGATTTCACGGTCGATAGCTACAATAGCCGGCGGGCGACGCTGGATGTGAACAAGGTGCTGATCCCCCATACCCTCGCCCTGCGGGTCAACGGCCTCACCGAGCGCACCAAGCGAAACCGGGCCAACTTCCAGAACAACACCGACGGGCTCCAACTCGCCACCACTTGGCGCGTGAGCGACAAGACCGAAGTCCGCGTCGAGTTCGAGATCGAGCACACGACCGGCAGCGTCGCCTACCCCGGTCCGCATCTCATCAGTGCCTACCTGACCAATTGGGTCGATCGCGGCTCCCCCGTGATCGCCCTGCCCACCAATTGGGAATCCCTCGCCACTGCGGCCCGCAACACGATTGCCAATCCGGCCGGGTCGCCCCCCGCCTTCATCTACTACACCAGTGTCAGCCCCATGGTGGTCCAGTCCGGTGGTGGGGCCTATGTTTTCAACGCCGTCAGTTCGCTCTTCACCAACCCGGCTCAAGGCAGCAACGGCGCCACCAGCTTTCAAAGCCTCGACCCGCGCTTCTTCACCCCCAAGGGCAACATCAATGGCCCCGGCGGCCGCAAGGGCGTTAATCGTCAAATCCTGGACTTCGCCATCGATCACAAATTCGCCGAGAAACTCTACCTGAACATCTCCGGTTCACGCGAAAGCAACCGCGCGGACACGTTTCAGGCCTACGCGAACGGCGCCGCCAGTGGGGCCGTCATCCTCGCCGATGCCAACGCCACCCTCACCAACGGGGCCCAGGCGCAGGTCCTCAGCGGCCCCGCCCTCGCCACCAATGCGTCCGGCCAGCTGATCAATCCCTTTGCCGGCTCGTATTACACCCAGTCCCGCTGGCTGCACCGCACGCAGGCCAACACCCGCAAGATCATCCAGGGCACGCTCGCCTATGAATTCGATCTCGGCCGCTGGTTCGGCCACCACCACATTGTGGGCACCTCCGCCTATATGGAGAGCACCGCCGCCAGTGAAAGCTTCAGTGACTCCTGGCTCTACGCGCCCTTCAACGCCAGCCCCACCAACACCAATAACAATGTCTTCCGCCGCGGCTATGCCTCGCCGCTGGATGCCGATAATTTCTATGTCCCCGACTGGCGCGACTTGCCCACCGTCACGTGGACCAGCCCGACCCGCGGCAAGCTTACCACCGGCTGGGTGAGTCAGGGCCCGGGCTATCGCACCGCCCGCCAATTCTCCTATCTCTTCGCGACCCAAAGCCGGTTCTTCAACAACCACCTCGTGTTGACCGCCGGGTATCGCGTCGATAAGGCCACCGACTACGTCTTCGGCCAGACGACGGAAAAACCGCCGGGCTGGGAGGCCAGCAGCGGTCTGATTATCCTCGATCCCACCGCCGTGGCCCAGACCACCACCCAGGGCCCGACCCGGACGCTGGGCGCCGTTTACAATGTGACCAACTGGATGTCGGTCTATGCCAACAAGAGCAGCAATTTCGGCCCGCCCCGCGGCAACACCGTCGGACCCGACGCCCTCACCCCGCCCAACACGGCCGGCCGAGGCCTGGACGCGGGCCTGAAATTTGAACTCTTCGGCAGCAAACTCTACCTCGATCTCGGCTATTTCGACACCACCAACAACGATGTCACCGAGGTGCTCACCATGAACCTCAATTCGGCCGGCAGCATCCGCGGCGACTACAACCTGGTCTTCCCGATCCTCAACAACCCCGCCGGGACCGCCCCGCTGTTCAAAACGAGCGACGCGGCGGCCGTGACGGCGCTGATGGCAGCCTACCCCTTGGTTCGCCCGGTCTATAACGCCAACGCCGACATGCTCGATCAGGCCAGCAGCGGCTACGAGGCCCGCCTCACCGCCAACCCGATGAAGGGCCTGCGCCTCCGCGCCACGTTCTCCAAGACCACCCGCAATCGCGAAAACCTGTATAAATTCACCCTGCCCATGGTCGCGCAATTGCACACCTATATCGCGGATCTGCAGGCCAAGAATCCCGGGATCAAAGTCGGCGCGCTGGCCACCGCCGCGAATCCCGGCACCACCGTCGCCGGCCTGCTGGATGAAATCGACGCCAGCCTGGCGCAGAACATCGACTCCCTGAGCAATAACTTCGGCGCCGGCAAGATGAACGTGAACTTTACCGGATCCTACGACTTTTCCGGCCGCCTCAAGGGCTGGGGCACCACCGTCAGCACCCGCTACAACGCGGGCGCCTACACCGGCGCTTACGAGGTGCGCACGGGCGGCGTCGCCTCCGGGGCCCTCTTGGATACCGTTCCGATCTTCGGCAACAGCACCATGGCCTACGATGCGTCGCTCCGCTACCGGACCAGGCTGGACTGGCTGAGGAAGATCTCCGTCACGTTCCAGTTGAGTGTCTTCAATGTCCTCGATCAATCCGACCCAATCGTCCGCCGCATGCGGACCGCTATCATCGCTCCCGGGGACCCCGCGCCGACCAGTGCCGACCTCGTCCCCTCCTCCTACTTCCTCCGCGAACCGCGCCGCTGGCAGCTCACGACGAAGTTCGATTTCTAAGCCACCGCCGCCCCGGCGGCCTTGCCCGCCGAAGGCCGCCGGGGTGATCGCCGGCCCCGGGGCTGGCCGGTCCCTTTCATGATCATTCGTCCCCTCGTTTCCCTCGGTTTCGGGGCCGCGGCCGTGCTCGCCGGTTCGCTCGCGGCCACCACCACCGATCGGCAGGTTTACAACCTGAATCCCGACTGGCGCTTTCTGCGCGCCGACGCGCCGGAGGCCGTGCGCCCCGACTTCGACGACTCCAAGTGGGCTCACGTCAGCCTGCCGCACACCTGGAACGACGTGGACACCTTCAACAATTTCGGCAGCGGCGGCCATCAGGGTGAATCCGACCTCTGGACGGGCGTCGCCTGGTACCGGAAGGAGTTCACCCTCCCGGCTGGCGACGGCGCCCGGCGCGTCTTCATCGAGTTCGAGGGCGTGCGCCAGCTCGCCGAGGTCTATCTCAACGGCCACAAGCTCGGCGGCAACCAGACCGGTTTCATCCCCTTCGGCTTCGATCTGACACCCCACCTGAAATTCGGCGGGCGCAACGTCCTCGTCGTGCGCGCCGACAATCGTTTCGACCACGAGCTCTATGCCGGTGCGACTCCCTGGCATCACCCCAACTGGCATCCGCCCCACGGCGGCATCTACCGCAACGTGCGCCTGCAGGTGCTGGATCCCCTGCACGTCACCCTCCCGCTCTACGCCAATCTCCAGACCGAAGGCATCTACGCCCGCACGATCTCGCTCACCCGGGATCTCGCCGAGGTGAAGATCACCGCCGAGGTCGAAAACGGCAACGCGGCCGCCGTGGACGGTTCGGTCACGCTGAGCGTCGTCGATCGCGAGGGCCGCGTGGCCGCCGCAGCCACCGTTCCCATCCGCCTCGCCGCCGGCGCCCGCGATCAGGTTACCGCGCTGGTGGCGGTCCGCGATCCGCACCTCTGGGAACCCGCCTACCCCCAACCCGGCGGAGCCGGAACCAAGAGCGAGGGGAATTGATGTGGCTGTGATTGGCAGGCGCAAGGCCTGCCTCCGCCGGCTTGGTAAGCGCCAAGCGTGTTGAAATACGCGGCGGCAGCAATACCCTAGCTCATGAGT